>NZ_JBIVID010000002.1:0-750342 GCF_044749525.1 Pseudomonas sp. NPDC089395 | reverse complement strand
GGCTTCGATGGCAGACAGCTTGAACTGCTTGGAATACTTGGTCATGTAAAACACCCCGGTGTTGGATGGGTGTCCAACATCCGGGGCGCAGTTCAAATCTCTGTAGGAGCGGCCTTGTGTCGCGAAAGGGCTGCAAAGCAGCCCCAGAATTCAACGCCAGACCCATCAAAAAGTTCAGGCACGGCAACAGTCTATTAATTAAAAGCCATCAACGTCCAATCATAATAAATGACCGGTTGATCGGTATGCTCTATCACGACCCCATGATAGAAATCACCGATCAACTGGTCATTTCTTTTGATTTGACGATAGTGCGCCGCAAAAATAGCCTGCACGGGTCAACAGTGTCGAAGTTAGTTGTTCAAACCCAATAAAACTTCGCACTGATTATTCCGCCTGTCGCGATCAAGGGTGACCCGTGATGAACGAAGAAGACCATATTAAAAGTTACAACGGACCGGCCGCCGGTTGGGGCGCGCTCATGGGCGTGACCAAGGCCTGGCTGGGCAGTGAGAACGCCGTCAAGAACGTGCGCATGATGCTCAAGACCAACCAGAACAACGGTTTCGACTGCCCGGGCTGCGCCTGGGGCGAGTCGCCCGAAAACGGCATGGTCAAGTTCTGCGAGAACGGCGCCAAGGCGGTGAACTGGGAAGCCACCGGCCGCTCGGTCGATCCGGACTTCTTCGCCCGCTACAGCGTCAGCGCCTTGCGCGAACAGAGCGACTACTGGCTCGAATACCAGGGCCGCCTGACCCACCCCATGCGTTACGACGCCACCACCGACCACTACGTCGAGATCAGCTGGGACGAAGCCTTCGCCCTGATCGCCCGGCACCTGAATAGCCTCGAATCGCCCGACCAGGCCGACTTCTACACCTCGGGCCGGGCCAGCAACGAGGCCGCGTTCCTCTATCAGCTGTTCGTGCGCAGCTTCGGCACCAACAACTTCCCCGATTGCTCGAACATGTGCCACGAGGCCAGCGGCCTGGGCATGGGCGAAACCCTGGGGGTGGGCAAGGGCACCGTGGTGTTCCACGACCTGGAGCAGGCCGACGCGATCTTCGTCATCGGCCAGAACCCCGGCACCAACCACCCGCGCATGCTCGAACCGCTGCGTGAGGCGGTGGAGCGCGGTGCCCAGGTGGTGTGCTTCAACCCGCTCAAAGAGCGTGGCCTGGAGCGCTTCCAGCACCCGCAGCACCCGTTCGAGATGCTCAGCAACGGTTCCGAGCCGACCAACACCGCCTACTTCCGCCCGGCACTGGGCGGCGACATGGCGGCCTTTCGCGGCATGGCCAAGTTCCTCCTGCAGTGGGAGCGCGAAGCCCAGGCCAACGGCATGCCACCGGTGTTCGACCATGCCTTCATCAAGGCCCATACCGACGGCATGGACGCCTACCTGGCGCAGGTCGATGCCACCTCCTGGGGGCACATCGTCGAGCAGTCCGGCCTGAGCAAGGCCGACATCGAACTGGCCGCCCGCATGTACCGCAAGGCCGAGCGGGTGATCATGTGCTGGGCCATGGGCGTGACCCAGCACCGCCACTCGGTGCCGACCGTGCAGGAGATCGTCAACCTGCAACTGCTGCGCGGCAACGTCGGCCGCCCGGGCGCCGGCCTGTCGCCAGTGCGCGGCCACAGCAACGTGCAGGGCGACCGCACCATGGGCATCGACGAAAAGCCGCCGACCTGGCTGCTCGACAACCTGCAGCGGCGCTTCGGCATCGACGTGCCACGCGGCCACGGGCACAACGCCGTGCTGGCGATCCAGGCCATGGAAGAACAGCGCACCAAGGTGTTCATTGCCCTGGGCGGCAACTTCGCCCAGGCCACGCCGGACACCCCGCGTACCCATGCGGCGCTGCGCAACTGCGAACTGACCGTGCATATCTCCACCAAGCTCAACCGCTCGCACCTGGTCACCGGCCGCGACGCGCTGATCCTGCCGTGCCTGGGCCGCACCGAGATCGATGTGCAAGCCGAAGGCCCGCAGGGTGTCACCGTAGAAGACACCTTCAGCATGGTGCACATCTCCCATGGCCAGCTGAAACCGCGTTCGCCGCTGCTGCGCTCGGAACCCTCGATCATTGCCGGCATGGCCAAGGCCACCCTGGGCGACCAGCCGATCGACTGGGAATGGGTGGTGGCCGATTACGCGCGCATCCGTGACCTGATCGCCGACACCATCCCCGGCTTCACTGACTTCAATGCGCGTCTGCAGCACCCCGGTGGTTTCTACCTGGGCAACGCCGCCGCCGAGCGCGAGTGGAACACGGCCAGCGGCAAGGCGCAGTTCAGCGCCACAGCGTTGCCAGAGGAACTGGTCAACCAAGCGGTGCTGGCCCGTGGCGACAAACCCGACCTGATCCTGCAGACCCTGCGCTCGCACGACCAGTACAACACCACCCTGTACGGCCTGGACGACCGCTACCGTGGCGTGTTCGGCCTGCGTGAAGTGGTCTTTGCCAACGAGGCCGACATCCTGCGCCTGGGCTTCGCGCCCGGTGACAAGGTGGACATGGTGTCGTTGTGGGAAGACGGTCTTGAGCGGCGGGTCAGTGGCTTCACCCTGGTGGCCTACGACATTCCCGCTGGCCAGGCGGCCGCCTACTACCCGGAGACCAACCCGCTGGTGCCCCTGGAAAGCTACGGCGACCAGACCTTCACACCGACCTCGAAGTTCGTCGCCATACGCCTTGAGCGCGCGCAGCCGGATGCCCTGATCCACGCTGTCGCCGAATAACCCTCACTTTCCTTCATCCATCGACTGCAGGCACTCGGGCGTGCGGCGCCTGTTTGGCCGCCGCCCGGGCGAGACCTGCCTGTCCACAAGGATATTGTCATGTCGAATCTGAGTGCACTGGACCTGGCGCGGCTGCAATTCGCCTTCACGGTCTCGTTCCACATCATTTTCCCGGCCATCACCATTGGCCTGGCCAGCTTCCTGGCCGTGCTCGAAGGCTGCTGGCTGAAAACCGGTAACGGGGTCTACAAGGACCTCTACAAATTCTGGTCGAAGATCTTCGCCGTCAACTTCGGCATGGGCGTGGTCTCGGGCCTGGTGATGGCTTACGAGTTCGGCACCAACTGGGCGCGCTTCTCCGATTTCGCCGGCAGCGTGACCGGCCCGTTGCTCACCTACGAGGTGCTGACCGCGTTCTTCCTCGAAGCGGGCTTCCTCGGTGTGATGCTGTTTGGCTGGGACCGGGTAGGGCGCAAGCTGCACTTCTTCGCCACGGTCATGGTGGCCATCGGCACGCTGATCTCGATGTTCTGGATTCTCTCCTCGAACAGCTGGATGCAGACGCCGCAGGGCATCGAGATCATCGATGGCCGGGTGATGCCGCTGGACTGGTTCAAGATCGTCTTCAACCCGTCGTTCCCCTATCGCCTGGCGCACATGGCACTGGCGGCGTTCCTGTCCACCGCGTTCTTCGTCGCAGCGTCCGCCGCCTGGCACCTGCTGCGTGGCCGCAACACCCCGCAGGTGCGCAAGATGCTGTCGATGGCCATGTGGATGGTGCTCATCGCCACGCCCGTGCAGGTGGTGGTCGGTGACGCCCACGGCCTGAACACCCTGGAGCACCAGCCGGCGAAGATCGCCGCCATCGAAGGGCACTGGGAGAACACGCCGGGCGAGGCCTCGCCACTGGTGCTGTTCGGGCTGCCGGACATGGACGCGGAAACCACCCGCTACAACATCGAGGTGCCGTACCTGGGCAGCCTGATCCTGACCCACAGCCTGGACAAGCAGATCCCGGCCTTGAAGAGCTTCGCCAAGGAAGACCGCCCCAACTCGACGATCATCTTCTGGAGCTTCCGGGTCATGGCCGGGCTGGGCATGCTGATGCTGGCCTGCGCGTTGCTGGCCCTGGCGCTGCGCCGCAACGGCGCGCTGTACCGCACCCGCGCCTTCCTCTGGTTCGCCTTGCTGATGGGCCCATCGGGGCTGATCGCCCTGCTGGCCGGCTGGTTCACCACGGAAGTGGGCCGTCAGCCCTGGGTGGTCTACGGGATGCTGCGCACCACCGATGCTGCATCTGGCCACAGCGCGCTGCAGATGAGCCTGACCCTGGCAGCGTTCGTGGTCATCTACTTCTCGGTGTTCACCGTGGGGATCGGCTACATGATGCGCCTGGTGCGCAAGGGGCCGTCGGCCCACGACGATCACCCGACCCCGGCACAACCGGTTTCGCTGGCCACTGCGCGTCGCCCACTGGCCGTGGCTGACTGAGAAGGAGCATGACAATGGCAATTCAAGGTATCGACCTGTCGGTCATCTGGGGCGTGATCATCGCCTTCGGGCTGATGATGTACGTGATCATGGACGGCTTCGACCTGGGGCTGGGGATCCTCTTCCCGTTCATCAGCGACTCCCGTGATCGTGATGTGATGATGAACACCGTGGCGCCCGTGTGGGACGGCAACGAGACCTGGGCGGTACTCGGTGCGGCGGCGTTGTACGGCGCCTTCCCGCTGGCCTACTCGGTGATTCTCGAGGCGCTGTACCTGCCGCTGGTGCTGGTGCTGGCCGGGTTGATCTTCCGTGGCGTGGCCTTCGAGTTCCGCTTCAAGGCCCAAGCGAGCAAGCGTCATCTGTGGGACAAGGCGTTCATCGGCGGCTCATTGCTGGCGACCTTCTTCCAGGGCGTGGCGATCGGCACCTATATTTCCGGTATCCCGGTAGTAGACCGCCAGTTCGCAGGCTCGGGCTGGGACTGGCTGGCGCCGTTCCCACTGTTCTGCGGTGTCGGCCTGGTGCTGACCTATGCGCTGCTGGGCAGCACCTGGCTGCTGATCAAGACCGACGGCATGCTCGAATCGCGCATGCGCCACTACAGCCGGCCGCTGACCTACCTGCTGGCTGCGGTGATCGTGGTGATCTGCGCCTGGACGGCCTGGCTGCATGACGACATCGCCCAGCGCTGGTTCGGCGCCAGCCATTGGCTGCGCTCGGCACTGATCGCGCTGCTGGCCGTGGTGGCGGTGGTGGTGATCCAGAAGACCTTGCGCAAGCGCCATTCGCACTTGCCGTTCATTGCCGTGGTGGGCTTGGTGTTCCTGGGTTACCTGGGGCTGGCGATCAGCATCTGGCCGAACATCGTGCCGCCAGGGGTGTCCTTGTGGCAGGCCGCTGCGCCGCTGACCAGCCAGTTGTTTGCCTTGATCGGGGCGCTGTTCATCATCCCGATCATCCTGGTGTACACGTTCTGGAGCTACCACGTGTTCCGCGGCAAGGTGCAGCCGGGGGATGCCTATCACTGAGGGCCTTTCAGGCCCTATCGCCGGCAAGCCAGGGCGAAGCCCTGGCCTGCATCCTCACTGGGTGGCGCTCGTTTCCGCTGCCGGAGCACCATACGACACGTAATACGCCAACCCCACGAAAATCGCACCCCCCACGGCATTACCCAAGAACACCGCCAGCAGGTTATCCAGCAACTGCCACCCGCTCAGGTACCCGGCAAAGATCGCCGCCGGAATCAGGAACATGTTGGCCACCACGTGCTGAAAGCCGATCGCGACAAAGGCCATGATCGGGAACCAGATACCCAGGATCTTGCCGCTCATTTCCCGGCTGGCGTACGACAGCCACACCGCCAGGCACACCAGCCAGTTGCAGCCGATACCCGACACGAAGGCATGCAGGAAGTCGGCGTCGACCTTGCTGGTGGCGCCCGCCAGGGTCTTGCTCAGGTACGGCCCTTCGGTCAGCCCGAGCAGATGGCCGAAAAAGTAGGCGACGAACAAGGCACCGAGCAGGTTGGCCAAGGTCACCCATGCCCAGTTGCGCACCACCGCCCGGAGGCGGATACGCCCGGCGAACATCGCCAGCGGCAGGCTCATCATGTTGCCCGTGAGCAGCTCGCCACCGGCCAGGATCACCAGGATCAGACCGATGGGAAACACCGCGGCGGCCAGCAGGTTGCCGAACGAGGCCCAGGGCGCCGGGATCATCGTGCTGACGTGGATCGCCAGAAGAAAGCCCAGCGAAATGAACGCTCCGGCCAGAAAGCCCAGGATCAAGGTGGCGCGGATTGGCAGGTGAGCTTTTCGAGTGCCGGCTTCGATGGCCAGCTCGGTGATCCGGGAGGGGGTATTGACAGACATTTCAACAACTCGAACGCAAGGACGACGGTTACGCCGTTGGGAGGATTAACAAAAGCAGGGAGTGAGACAGGCTGCGGTTCAATTCAGGGAAGGGGAAAAACCTACTTCGAAGAGCGCGGCACGGTATATGAGGCAATTTGACGCAGTCAAATCGATAGGGCGAATGGGTTGATAGGTGCCATCGATGAACAGGTAAAAGCTAACTGAAGCTGAGGGTGAATCATGAACGGTAGGGTAGATATTCAAGCCGGTGAAACGGCAAGACCCGTTTTCAGGGGTGTTGCACAGTTTGGGCTGATGCTCGTAGTGGGCGCAGGAGGACTGCTGTTGGCTGCACGGCTGATGATGCAGGTGGCCTATGGGTGAGGGTATGGAATGTCGCAGCAGTGGTGGCGCTTCTCGGTTTCAGCGCGTGGCGTGGTTGATCGCTATCTGGGTCGCCAGCGTCATTGCGCTGGGCGTCGTCGCGGGTGCTTTGCGTCTCATGATGGCATGGGCGGGCATGACCCCTCATTGAGAAGCGAAAAGCACGCTGCGGTGGATGGCCTCGAGTTACCAGCCCTCGAGGCCATCATGACCCTCAGTTGGAGGTCTGGCCGCGGTGGTGTTCCATTTTCGGGAAGCTGAAGTAGCCACGCTGGCGCATCAGTTCGCGACGCAGGCCAGGGTGAGCGACGAAACGGTCACGGCCATGCAGCCAGAACAGGTTGTTGATCAGCAGGAACGAGCCGACCGCTACCGGAATCGAGACCTTGCTCACGCTGTTTTCCAACGACTCGCCCAGCTGGAACAGCCAGGTGCCTTCCTCGAAGTTGTCCGGCTGCACGAACTGGTCGATGTAGCGCATGGTCGGGCGGCCAACCGAGTCGGTGTCGAACACGGCGTGGAACACGTCCTCGCGGGTGTTCTTGCTCGGTGGGGCGGTCCAGCGCATCACGCGGCGGGCCAGCGGGTGCTTGTAGAAGGTGTCCAGGTCGGCCCAGTCGTCCAGGTGCTGCAGCAGCGAATTGCCGCCCTCCATGTTCTGCTCGTCGATCTTCATCATCAGCACGTAGTCGGTGATCTGGTTCACGAAGGTGCCGTCGTTGTGCAGTTCCATCACCCGGTGTGGCTGGCGCAGGTAGCTGTCGGAGTTGTCGACGTTCTCGACCACGAAGCGCGCATAGAACTGGCCACTCATGGCATCGAAGTTCGAACGGCCAAGCAGGTGGGCCACAGCGGTGGAGAGTTTCACCATGTCGTCAGCCTGGGCGACGGTGTCCAGCCCCTCGGGCACTACCAGCAGGCCGCCGGTGCTGCGGTCGAGCAGGGTATTGACGATGACCGGGCGCAGGGTGCCCTGGCAGATGTCGTCGAGGATCTTGCCTACCTGGAAGCGCAGGAACGACTTGTACTCCAGCGCCTGCACCGGCCACTCGGCGACCGCAGCGACGAAGGCCTCGACGGTTTCCTTGGTGAAGCGCAGCTCCAGCAGGCGGTCGGACTGTGGCGTCGATTGCAGGGTGAAGCCTTGCAGCAGGGCAGGCTGCTCAAGGACGGGCATATCGAATTGGGTGATGGCGTTCATGGCGACTCCTGGAATCAACTGGTCAAGTGATGGCGCCAAAATATCGCTGAAATTTAAAAATGTCTACATTTTATGAAAACGTAACCATTAAATCTTTTTGTTAACGTTCTGCGTTGCCGGGTGGAGTTCGGTATGATGGGTCCGCCTTGCAAGAGAACCCGCTGGATGGACCTGACAGATCTCGCTGAAACCACATCCGATGCCGCCTATTCGCGCTTGAAGACCGACATTCTCCGCGGCCTGTACCGGCCCGGTGAAAAGCTGCTGATGAGCGCCTTGAAAGACCGCTATGCCGTCGGCGTGGGGCCGATGCGCGAGGTCTTGGCGCGTCTTGTGGGTGAGCGGCTGGTCAGCGCCATCAACCAGAAGGGCTACCGGGTGGCGACCATGTCGCTGGACGAGATGGTCGATGTCTATAAAGCCCGGGCGCACCTTGAGGCGTTGATCGTGGGGCTGGCGGTAGAGAAGGGCGATGAAGCCTGGGAGGCGTCCATCGTGGCGTCGTCGCACACGCTGTCGAAGGTGGTCGAGCTGCACACCCCGCAGGAAATGGTCGATGTCTGGGATGCCCGGCACAAGGCGTTCCATAACGCCATC
This sequence comes from Pseudomonas sp. NPDC089395, assembly GCF_044749525.1. Lineage (NCBI taxonomy): Bacteria > Pseudomonadati > Pseudomonadota > Gammaproteobacteria > Pseudomonadales > Pseudomonadaceae > Pseudomonas > Pseudomonas sp. NPDC089395. The sequence goes on along the minus strand of NZ_JBIVID010000002.1, from coordinate 742,067 downwards.
GCCAGTGGTTGCGGCTCCAAGAGCCTGCTGCAGGCGCGTGCTTTTCTCCAGGACCAGGCTGAGCGCTACCGCCAGATCTGGCTCAAGCGCACGGTATTGTCCGAGGAAGCGTTGCGGCTCAAGCGCGAAGAGCATGCCGAACTGGTCACCACCATCCTGGGGCGAGATGCCGTCAAGGCCAGCAAGATGATGCTGGAGCACTTGATGACACCGGTCCCCATCATCACCCGCATCATCGAGCGCGAAGCCGACATCCTCTAGCGTTGCCTTCCCTTTCAGGCGTGAGCCTTCACGCCGGACCTTCCGTTTGAATCAAACCTCATGACCGTGGCGAACTCTGGATCTCATCCAGCGTTCGCCACGGCGTACGCGCATGCCTCGCTTGACTCGTGAAATTTTTCATGTATTTTTTCATGAAAAATAAGTCCAATATTTTCACGGTGGTGCTGGGCGATGACGATGCACGAAGAGGTTGAAGCGCTGGCGATCCTTATTCACGACCTGCGCAAATTCAAGAACCTGACGCTGGGCGAACTGGCTGAACGCATCGACCGTTCGGTTGGATTCCTGTCCCAGGTCGAACGGGGTGTTTCGCGCCCCACCGTGGCAGACCTGACCGCCATCAGCGAAACACTCGGTGTTTCGACGGCGTACTTCTACAACCTGAGCAAGCCGCGCGAAGTCAATTGGGTGACTCGTCCCCATGAGCGGCGCACGTTGTACCTGGGCTCGGGCATTACCGATGTGCTGGCCTCACCCACCATCGCTGGCGCCTTCTCGATGCTCGACAGCCGTCTTGAGCCCGGTGCGACCAGTGGCGAACAGTACCTGAGCGACCGTTCCGAGCAGGGCTGTTTCGTGCTCGAGGGCGAACTGACGGTCTGGCTCGACGAAGGCGACGCCGTGACCCTCAAGGCCAACGACAGCTTCCAGCTGCAACCCCACGCGCATTTCCGTTACGCCAACCTGACGGAAAAGCTCACCCGCGTGCTCTGGGTTTTCAATTGAATTCGTTCACATAACAAGGATAAGAAGATGAGTGTCATCTTTCCGGATCTGTTGACTGAAGTACGCGCTTTCCGAGCGGAACACCCAGAAGTGCGCTATGTCGACCTGATTGCACTGGATATTCCCGGGCATTTCTATGGCAAGCGCTACCCCATGGACATGCTGGAGAAAGTCGCAGCGGGCACCCCGCTGAAGTTGCCGCAGAACTGCGTATTGCTGGGCACCCAGGGTGGCCTCTACCCGATTGGTGACTATTGCTTTGCCGACGGTGACCCGGATGCACCTCGGCGCCTGGTGCCGGGTACGTTGAAACCGGTGCGTTGGGAAAAGGAAGTGATCGCGCAGATGCTGATTACCTCGGACGGCACCGCAAACCCTATCGAGTTCGAACCCCGCGAAGTGCTGGCGCGTGTGGTTGAGCGCCTCGCCCGGCGTGGCATTCGCCCGGTGGTGGCCTTCGAGCTGGAGTTCTACCTGTTCGACCGCAAGCTCAAGGACGGCCTGCCGCAGTTCCCCCGCGACACCGCGACCGAGGATGAAGACGACCAGCCGAACATGCACATCGAACGGCTGTCGCGGTTCTCGTCCGTGCTGCACGAGATGGTCGATGTCGCCAATGAGCAGGGTGTACCGGCGAACGTCATTACCGCCGAACTTGGCCCTGGCCAGTTCGAAATCAACTTCTCCCACAGTGACGACCCGCTGAGCGCGGCGGACTGGTCGGCGCTGTTCTGCCGGAGTACCCGCGGTGTCGCGATGAAACATGGCCACCGCGCCAGCTTCATGAGCAAGCCCTACCTGGACGCGCCGGGCAGCGGGATGCATGTGCACGTGAGCCTGTACGACGAAGCCGGCAACAACATCCTGGCCGGCCATGAGCAGCGCAACCTGCGCCATGCGGTGGCGGGTTGCCTGGAGCTGCTGCCCCATTGCATGCCGATCTTCGCCCCCAACCACAATGCCTATCGCCGCTACGGCGCCATGGTCAACGCGGCGAGCCGTGCGAGCTGGGGCTTCGAAGACCGTGATGCGTGCATTCGCATTCCCGAGTCCGACCCACGCAACCTGCGGATCGAACACCGCCTCGCCGGCGCCGATGCCAACCCGTACCTGGTCCTGGCGGCGATCCTGACCGGGATGGAGTTTGGCCTGGACCGCGGCGTCGAGCCTATCGCCCCGCTGAACGACGACCGCCAGAGCGGCATCGATTTCCCCAAGGACGCCTTGAGTGCAGTGGCCGCCATGCGCCAGCACCCGATGGTCAACGAGGGGCTGGGCAGTGAGTTCGTGATGGTCTATTGCGAAAACAAACGCCAGGAGCAACTGGATTTCCTGAATGAAATCAATGCGCGCGAGTATCGCTGGTTCTTGTAAGGACCGAGCGTCAAGTCGTTGCGCTGCACCCTCTACCCACAAGTTTGATTCTTACTCGCAACAGTGATTTGCCGGAGGATGAGAGATATGCCACGTGTGCCAGTTATCGGCATCACCGCATGCACCAGCATGATTGAAGAGCATGCGACCCAGAAAATCAGTGAGAAGTACGCACGCGCTGCGGCCAATGCGGCGTGTGGATTGCCTATCGTGATTCCCAGTCTCGCTGAACTGATGGATACCGCCGACATAATTGACACGGTGGATGGGCTGATCTTCACCGGCTCGCCGTCCAATATCGAACCGTTCCACTACAACGGCCCGGCCAGTGCACCCGGCACCCATCACGACCCGCTGCGTGATGCCACCACCTTGCCGCTGATGCGTGCAGCCATCGCCGCGGGTGTTCCAGTGCTTGGCATTTGCCGTGGCTTCCAGGAGATGAATGTGGCGCTGGGGGGCACCTTGCACCAGAGCGTGCATGAAACCGGCTCGTTCATGGACCACCGAGAAGGCAAGGATGAGCCCGTCTCCAAGCAATACGGCCCGCGCCACAAGATGCATATCCAGCGCGGCGGCTTGATGGACCGCATGGGGATTCCATCGGTCATCGACGTCAATTCCATACATGGCCAGGGCATCGATGTGCTGGCGCCTGGGCTCAGGGTGGAAGCCATAGCACCTGATGGTCTGGTGGAAGCGATCTCGGTTCAAGGCAGCAAGGGTTTTGCCCTGGCCGTTCAATGGCACCCGGAGTTCGAGGTCATGGACAACCCCCATTACCTGACGATCTTCCAGTCCTTTGGTAAAGCATGCCGACAACGCTCGGTACTGCGCCAGTTGATGTTGAAATCGGCCTGAATGACAGCCGACCACGAATCCAAAAGTTTCCCCGCAGTTCAACTGCGTTATTTGATGGAGAGAAGTCAATGAGTGAAAAGAATTCGCAGACCCTGGCCTGGCAAGCGATGAGCCGTGACCATCACTTGGCACCGTTCAGCGACGTCAAGCAACTGGCCGAAAAAGGCCCCCGCATCATCACCTCGGCCAAGGGGGTGTACCTGTGGGACAGCGAAGGCAACAAGATCCTCGATGGCATGGCTGGCCTGTGGTGCGTGGCCGTCGGCTATGGCCGTGACGAGTTGGCCGAAGTGGCCAGCAAGCAGATGAAGGAACTGCCGTACTACAACCTGTTCTTCCAGACCGCCCACCCGCCGGCGCTGGAACTGGCCAAGGCGATTTCCGACGTGGCGCCTGAAGGCATGAACCATGTGTTCTTCACCGGCTCCGGCTCCGAAGGCAACGACACCGTGCTGCGCATGGTTCGCCATTACTGGGCCATCAAGGGCAAGAAGGACAAGAAGGTCATCATTGGCCGCATCAACGGCTACCACGGTTCCACCGTGGCCGGTGCGGGCCTGGGCGGCATGAGCGGCATGCACGAGCAGGGCGGCCAGCTCCCGGACATCGTGCACATTGCGCAGCCGTACTGGTTCGGCGAAGGCGGCGACATGACCGAGGCCGAGTTTGGCGTGTGGGCGGCTCAGCAGTTGGAAGAGAAGATCCTGCAGGTCGGCGTGGACAATGTCGCGGCGTTCATCGCCGAACCGATCCAGGGCGCCGGCGGCGTGATCATCCCGCCGCAGACCTACTGGCCGAAGGTCAAGGAAATCCTGGCCAAGTACGACATCCTGTTCGTGGCTGACGAAGTGATCTGCGGCTTCGGCCGTACCGGCGAATGGTTCGGTACCGACTACTACGACCTCAAGCCCGACCTGATGACCATCGCCAAGGGCCTCACCTCCGGCTACATCCCCATGGGCGGCGTGATCGTGCGTGACACCGTGGCCAAGGTAATCAGCGAAGGCGGTGACTTCAACCACGGCTTCACCTACTCCGGTCACCCGGTGGCGGCGGCGGTGGGTCTGGAAAACCTGCGTATCCTGCGCGAGGAGAAGATCATCGAGCAGGTTCGCGAAACAACCGCGCCCTATCTGCAACAGCGCCTGCGCGAGCTGGCCGACCACCCGCTGGTGGGTGAAGTACGCGGCCTGGGCATGCTGGGCGCGATCGAACTGGTGAAGGACAAGGCCACCCGGGCGCGTTACGAAGGCAAGGGCGTCGGCATGATCTGCCGCCAGCACTGCTTCGACAACGGCCTGATCATGCGCGCCGTGGGTGACACCATGATCATCGCGCCGCCACTGGTCATCAGCATCGAAGAGATCGACGAACTGGTGGAAAAGGCCCGCAAGTGCCTGGACCTGACCTACCAGGCTATCCAATAAGGCCATGGCACTTCGGCAGGGGCGCAGCGCCCTGCCGGAGTGCTCGTTTCACCGCCAGGCGCAAGTCCTGGCGCCCATCGCGTCATGCGCTTGATTTGTGAATTTATTCAGGTATTTTCCATGCCAATAATTCATTTATTACTGGCCACGCTTGATCATGGTTCACACGTTAGTGCACGAAGAAATTGAAGAGCTGGCCACACTGATTCGCGACCTGCGCAAGTTCAAAGGCCTGACTTTAGGCGAGCTGGCGCAACGCATCGGTCGTTCGGTGGGCTTTCTCTCCCAGGTTGAACGCGGCGTTTCGCGCCCGACCGTGGCGGACTTGACGGCCATCAGCGAAGCACTCGGTGTATCGACGGCGTATTTCTACAACCTGGACAAGCCCCGTGGCCTGAGTTGGGTGACGCGTCCGCATGAGCGCCGTATGTTGCATTTCGACGGTGGTATCAAGGATGTGCTGGTCTCACCCACCATCACCGGTGGATTTTCCATGCTCGATAGCCACCTTGAACCCGGGGCCACGAGCGGGGAAGAATTCCTCAATGACAGCTCGGAGCAGGGCTGCTTCGTGCTCGAAGGCGAGCTGACCGTCTGGCTGGACGAGGGCGAGCCGGTAACGCTTCATGCCAATGACAGTTTTCAGCTGCAGTCCCATGCAAAGTTCCGTTATGCCAATTTGACGGACAAGCCTACCCGCGTGCTTTGGGTATTCAACTGACGGCACCAGGGCCTTTGCCGACCTCAGCGATCGGCCTCGCGCAAATAGCCATGCAATGCCTCGCCCAGCACATCGAACACCCGGGCGATCCGTTTGATCTTGCGCAGATCACCGTGCATCGCAATCCACACCTCGACGTCGAAGCCGAAACTGCCTGGCAGCACTTCGATCAGTTCGTAATCCTTGGCAATCCGCGTCGGACAGAGACCGAAACCCAGCCCTGCTTTCAGCGCGGACAGTTGCGCAAGGTGGTTATCGGAGGCGATCGCGAAATGTTGGTCCGCTTCGCACAACCCGGCTTCGACGATCCGGGGCAACCGTGGCTGGCGCTGCCTGAAGGCGTTGCGCAATGGGAAGAAAGCCCGACGCCCGAGGCGTTTGCCAATGCGCTGGTTTGAATCGAGCCTGTGCTTCAACGCCAGTCTCAAGGCCGGTTACAAGGGGAGGGGCAAGGGGTATAACTACCAGAACAACAGGCGGGGCACCCGGAACCACCCGGCAAAAGGCAGGGCCCGAGCCTGATCGGCGGCGCGCAGCGATATGATGAGTTCCCAAGCATGGCGATGGGCTCGCAAGAGCCTCCTTGGCGGCATCGGGCTGGCCGTGCTGGTCGCGCCATTGTGCGCCAGCGCCATGTTCAAGTGCCAAGCCAGTGACGGAACCATCAGCTACACAAGCCAAGCCATCACCAGCGCCCGCTGCACCCGCGAGAATGGCGCGGCGGGCGCCGCTGTTGGCGTCAAGGCAAAGGCCCAGCCACGGATCGTGCATTTCGACGACCCCGGCGCGGTGCGGGTGCGGGTGTACACCTTCATGCACAGGGGCGTTCGGCAATATGTAAGCCGGCACCCTGTCGGGATCTCGGCACGGGTCGATGTCCTTGATCTCTATTACATCAAGGGCTGCTATCTGTGCATGGCGCCGAAGGATTTCAACGTCGCTTCACTGCGCCTGGACACGCAATCCTATCGGCGCGAGATCGAAGCCGCTGCGGCTCTATATGGTGTAGACAGGGCGCTGGTCCGCGCCGTGATACATGCCGAATCGGCGTTTCGCGCCAACGCCATCTCCCTAGCCGGCGCCCAAGGGCTGATGCAGTTGATGCCCGCCACCGCCGAGCGCTTCGCCTTGGACGATCCGTTCGACGCACGGCAGAACATTCGTGGCGGTGTGCGCTACCTGGCTTGGCTGCTCAAGCGCTTCAACGGCAACCAGATGCTGGCGTTGGCAGGTTACAACGCCGGCGAAGCGTCCGTGGTCGAGTACAACGGGGTGCCTCCCTACGCCGAGACGCAAACCTACGTCACCCGCGTGCAGTCCTTGACCGAGCGTTATCGCAATCATCGCTAGTACCGCGAGGCGCCTGCGCGCGGCCCTTCAAGGCGCGCCGAACAGCATCGTCCAGTACACACCCTCATTGCTACGCGAGTTCTCGGCATAGGCGGCACCCATCGGTCAGCGCATGAGCCAGCCGCCCGCCACATCGAGTACCTGGCCGGTGATGAAGGCGCTGTCCGGCGCACTCAGGTAACACGCGGCGTCGGCCACTTCCCAGGGCTGTCCCAGCCTGTTCAGCGGCGTATCGGCGATAACCGCCTCATTGGCCGCCGAGGCGACGGTTCTCAGCAGGGGCGTTTCGATGCGTCCGGGTGCCAAGGCATTGGCCGTGATGCCATAGGCGCCCAGCTCTCCTGCCAGGTGTCGGGTGAAGCCGATGATGGCCGCCTTGGTGGCACTGTAGTGGGCGGCCACCAGGGACAGGTAGGCGCTGCCTGCCACCGAGGACATGCTGATGATGCGGCCGAAGCGTTGCTCGACCATTGCTGGCGTAAGCAAACGCGTGAGATTGAAGGCACCGTTGAGGTTGACGGCCACTACCTGCTGCCATTCTTCCGGGCTCATTTGCCAGATCGGCGCGGGATTGCCTCCATGCTTGGGGGATATGCCTGCATTGTTGATGAGGGTATCGATAGTGCCGATTTCCTCGGCCAGCAGACTGCAGGCGTGATGGCATTGTCCGAAGTCACCGACATCCGCAGCTTGCCAGGCAACCTTGAATCCTTGGGCACGCAATCGTTCGCCCTGTGCGTGTACAGCTTGCGGGTTGAGGTCGAGCAGCGCGACGCTGGCGCCTTCCTCGCAGTAGCGCTGCGCAATCGCCGCACCGATACCGCTCGCAGCGCCTGAAACGAGCACATTTCTACCCCTGTGACGACCTGCAATCATGGATTGATCTCCAACATTATCTTGCCAATGTGACGACTGCTTTCCATCAGTGCATGGGCCTGGGCGGCTTCATGCAATGGGAAAGTGCAATGGATGACGGGCAGGCATCGGCCGGCGCTGAGCAATGGCCAGACATGGGCCTGCAGGGCATCGGCGATGGCCGCCTTTTCCGCCTTGGGCCGGGCCCGCAGGGTCGAGCCGGTGAATGTCAGGCGCTTGAGCATGATCGGCATGACGTCCAGCTGGGCCTGGCTGCCCTCGAGGAAGGCGATCTGTACCAAACGGCCCTCCACCGCCAGGGCATCGAGGTTGCGTTGAATGTAGCCGCCCCCGACCATGTCCAGGATCACGTTCACGCCCTTGCCCTCGGTCTGCGCCCGGACCACCGCGGTAAAATCTTCCTCGCGGTAATTGATGGCTCGGCTGGCGCCAGCGTTGCGGCAGGCCTGTAGCTTGGTCTCACTGCCCGCAGTGGCCAGCACCTGTGCGCCGAACTGGCTGGCCAGCTGGATCGCGGTCAGCCCTATACCGCTGGAGCCGCCGTGTACCAGAACGGTTTCGCCGGTTTGCAGGTGGCCACGCTCGAACAGGTTGGTCCACACAGTGAAGTAGTTTTCCGGCAGCGCCGCGGCCTGCAGCAGCGACAAACCGTCGGGGATCGGCAGGCAGTGCGCTGCCGGCGCGCAGCAGTATTCGGCATAACCGCCGCCTGGCGTGAGTGCGCACACCTGCGCACCTACCTGCAGGCCCTGCACCGCAGTGCCGACCGCCACCACTTCGCCCGAGACCTCCAGGCCCAGGTAGGGGGATGCATCGGCAGGTGGCGGGTAGCTGCCCGAACGCTGTAGTACATCCGGGCGGTTCACACCGGCATAGGCGACGCGTATCAGCACTTCGTCCGCAGCTGGCGTGGGAATGCCGACCTCGGCCACACGCAGGCAGTCAGCGCCGCCCCCTGGGCGGTGATCAATCAACAGCATTTTCCGGCTCATGGCGTGTCGCTCCTTCATAGCCCGAGGTAGGCACGTTTCACGTGCGGGTTGTCCAGCAACGCCTGCCCTGTGCCGGTCAGCGTGATGCTGCCGTTCTCCAACACGTAGCCGCGGTGGGCGACACGCAAGGTGTGAACGATGTTCTGTTCGACGATCAGTACCGTTGTGCCCAGCGCAAGGATCTTGTCGATGATCCCGAACACCTGGGAAACCAGCAGCGGCGATAACCCCAGTGAGGGCTCGTCGAAGACCAGGAGCTTGGGGTCGGACATGAGCCCCCGAGCGATGGCGACCATCTGCTGTTCACCGCCGGACAGCGAGCCGGCATGCTGCTCCAGCCGCTCACGCACCCGTGGGAACAACTCCAGCACCTGCTCCAGGCGCTGCTTGACCGCAGGCCGGGCAGCCTTCTTGTAGGCACCCATCAGCAGGTTGTCGCGCACGCTGATGAAGGGGAACAGCTGGCGGCCTTCAGGAATCAGCGTGATGCCAGCGGCGACGATCTCGTCGGGGGCGCAGCCGTCTAGTCGGCGGCCGTCGAATTCAACGGTGCCCTGGGAAGGTTTGATCAGGCCGCAGAGGCTGCGCAGCGTGGTGGTCTTGCCGGCACCATTGGCGCCCAGCAGGGTCACCACCTCACCAGCCTTGACCTCGAGAGAGACGCCTCGCAGCACCTCGGTGTTGCCATAGCCTGCGTGAATGTTGTCAAGCCGCAGCATGGTCGTACTCCTTGCCCAGATAAGCTTCGATGACTTGCGGGTTGCTCACCACGGCTTGCGGTTCGCCATCCATCAGGACCGCACCGGTACTGATCACCACGATGCGGTCGGACAACGTCATGGTTGCCTGCATGATGTGTTCGATCATCAGCACACTGACGCCGGTGTCTCGCACGCGGAGGATGATCTCGATGGCCTTGCCGACATCGGTGGGGTTCAGGCCCGCCATGACTTCGTCCAGCAACAGCACCCGTGGCCGCGTGGCCAGCGCACGGGCCATTTCCAGGCGCTTCATGCCACCGACGGTGAGGTTGCGTGCGCGGGTATCGAGCAATGGGCCAAGGTCGGTGAGCGTGGCAACCTCGGTGGCAATCTGTCGGGCCTCGGCGGGATCGTGGGTATGCAGGAACGCGCCCAGCATGATGTTTTCGCACACGCTCAGGTCGGCGAACGGCTGCACGATCTGGAACGTGCGGCCGATGCCGGCCACGGCGAATTGCGCTGGGCTGGAGGGGCTGACCCAGTGGCCGTCGACGGTGCGTACCTTGACCTGGCCCGAGGAGGGCTGGATGAAGCCCGAGAGCTGGTTGAACACGGTGGTCTTGCCGGCACCGTTGGGGCCGATCACACCCACGATCTCGCCTTCGTTGAGGGTCAGGGACACATCGTTGGTGGCATGCAGCCCACCGAAGAACTTGTGCAGGTTTTCTGCGACCAGGATCGGTTGGCCAGCGCTCGCAGAAGGTTGTTGGACAGGGCGCGCAGGGGCAGGCGGCAGGGTGGCGCGCTTGGCGCCTGGCAGCCGGTCCACCCAGGCGCCGATACGCTGCCCGAAACGCCCGACCAGCCCCTGTGGAATGGTCAGCACGAACGCCACCAACACCAGGCCATAGACCAGGCCATGCACGCCACTGCCAGCGTCCCCCAGCCAGCCGCGAGCGAGTTCGGCCAGCGGCAGGACGATCACCGTACCGATCAGTGGCCCCGACAAGGTCCCCAGGCCGCCGATCAGGGCAAACATGGCGATCTGGATGGACAGCTCCAGCGAAAACATCGCACCCGGTTCGATGAAGGTCAGGTACATGGCGTGGAAGCTGCCGATCAGGCTGGTCAGCGCGGCCGAAAGCGCCACGGCAATCAGTTTGACCTTTACCGCGTTGACGCCAACAGCCTGGGCAGCATCCTCACGCTCGCGCACGGCAATCAGGTAGTAGCCCAGGCGCGAGTGCTTGATCTTCCAGGACACCAGCAAGGTGATCGCAAGGAAGCCGAAAGCGATCAGCAGGTAAGGCCAGCGAGCCCGGAACAGCATCCATTCGGCGCCGAGTTTGAGCGGCACGGCCAGGCCTGCGGCGCCGCCGGTGAGGTCATGCTGATTGATCACCAGCAGGCGGATCACCTCCAGTACCGCGATGGTGGCCAGCGCGAAGAAGGGGCCACGCAAGCGGAAACAGGGCCAGCTGATGACCACGGCCAGCGCGGTGGATACCGCTGCTCCCAGGAGCATGCCGACCCACGGGCTGAGGTTCAGGTGCAGCAGGAGCAGGGTGCTGACATAGGCACCCGTGCCGTAGAACACCGCATGGCCAAGGGACAACTGCCCGGCGAAACCGCCAACGATGTTCCAGGCGCTGGCCAGCGCCGCGTAGCTGCAGATCAGGATGAACAGATGGAAGACAAAGTTGGAGCCCACCGAAAACGGGATAACCAGCAGCAGCGACAGCGCCGCCAGGCTGAGGTAGATGCGCGGGTGCAGAAGGTTCATCGGTAAGCTCCTACTCTGAGCCACGCCCGGCACCGAACAGGCCGGTGGGGCGGAAAATGAGAATCGCCAGGAAGATCAGGAAGTACACGACCTCCTTGAGGTCCGGGGCGATGTAGTAGCCCGCCAGGCTGTCGACCACGCCGATCAGCAGCGAGCCAACCAAGGCGCCGGAAAGGCTGCCGAGGCCACCCAGGACCACGATGACGAAAGCGGTCAGGACGAAGAAGGTGCCAAAGGTAGGGAACACCGGGTACTGCGGGGCGATCATCGCTGCCGCCAGGCCTAGGCAGGCGCAACCCAGGCCGAAGGCGAAGATGTAGATGCGGTTCACGTTCACGCCCATCAGCAGGGCGGCGTTGCGATGCTGCGCGGTGGCCCGTACGGCGCGCCCGAGGAAGGTGTTGTGCAGGAACCAGTGCAGGCCGCCGACCAGTGCCAGCGAGGTCAGGAAGGTCAGCAACTGGCCTGTGTTTGCCCGCAGCGGACCGACCGTCAGGCTACCGGCCCCCAGGCCGCTGGGGTTGCTCACGGTGAGCACGTCGGCGCCGAACACCATCAAGGCGGCGTTCATCAGGGCGATCGACACGCCGACGGTGGCAAAAATCTGGATGTGCCCCTCGGCGGCCAACAGCGGCTGGATGATGAAGCGCTGCATACCTGCGCCCAGCACGAACAGCAGTGCCACCGCAGGCACGACCGTGGCGTAGGGATGCAGGCCGAAATGCACGTTCATCAGGTAGACCGCGTACATGCCGATCATCAGGAACTCGCCATGGGCGAAGTTGACGACCCGGACGATACCGAAGATCAGCGTCAGCCCGATGCTGATGATGGCCAGCGTGCCACCGAGCAACACGCCGTTGAGCAGAAGTTGCAGGAAGATATCCATGAAAGCTCCTCATGCGCAGGCCGCGCGCCATGCCATGGCGCGTGCCTGCGTGCAGCGAGTGGGTCAGGGCTGGCTGGCCAGGGTGGCCTGAGCGACGGCGGCGTCCTGCGGATATACGGTTTTCAGCACCCCTTGCTGCCACTGCATGATGGTGGTTTGCGCCCTTTCGTTCTGGCCGTTGGCGGCGAACTTGGCGCCGATGTTCGCTGCCGTCTGCCCGACCGGAATGTCGATGGTCTTGACGGCCTCACGGATATCGTCCGCGTCGTACGACTTGGCGTTGGCCATGGCGTCGAGGAACACCTTGGCACCGACGTAGTTGATCAGGCTGTGACCGGATCGTGGTTCGCTGCCGTAGCGCGCCCGGTAGGCCTCGGCGAACGCGGCAATACCCGGAGCGCCGGCTTCGTTGGTCTGGAACTGCGGGAAGTCGACGTCCAGCACACCCTCGATGTTCTGCGCGCCAACCACCTTGACGGTGTCCTGCATGGAGTAACCACCGCCGGCGCCGATGATGGCCTTGGGCGTGAAGCCGGCTTCGCGGATTTGTCGGAAGAACAGGGTGGTGTCGTTCTGGTAGGAGGTCTGCAGTACCACGTCGGCGCCGGCACCTTTGAGGCGCAGGATCAGCGACGACAGGTCGACGGCCTTGGCGGAGTAGGGCAGCACCTCCACCACTTGCAGCCCTTCCTTGGCGGCCAGCTCTTTCTGGAAGTTGGCAATGGTGGTGCCGTACAGCGCGTCTTCGTGGATGATCGCGATCTTCAGGCTCTTGGCGTCGACGTTCAGCTGCGGCGCAACCAGGTGGGTGATCGCAGTGATGGTGCCTTCGGCAAAATTGCGCGCCGTCGGGTTGCTGCGATAGACATTCTGCAGGCCGCGTTCGGTGATGTTGTCGGCCACTGCGCCGAGCTCGAAGTAAGGGATTGCGGCCAGTTCGGTGACCTGGGTGGCGGCGAAGGAGAGGGCGGAAGAGTAACTTCCGAACACGGCTACCACGTTGTCGCTGGAGGTAAGCCGGCGGGCGGCACTGACTGCCTGGGCGGCGTCCACGGCGTCGGCCTTGACCAGCTTGATCGGCTCCCCCTTGAGCCCGCCGGCGGCGTTGCGTTCGGCTACGGCCAGCTCAACGCCACGGTAGCTTTCGTCGCCGAGCAAAGCCAGGGACCCGCTGAGTGGGTAGAGGGCACCGATCTGCACATCGGCATGGGCTGTCAGCGAGGCCGACAGGGTAAGGGCAGCGAGGCCGTTGATGGCCCAAGGCATTATTTTCATTGTGTTGCCTCCTGGTATGGCAGCCTGGGCGCTTAAAATTGAACCGGTTCAAGTTGCCGGCCAAAAAAAACACCTTTCAAGGCGTTGGTAGCGTGGCTGTTGTCTTATTGTTGATTCAGGACGACCTGGTTCAAATATGAACCGGTTCATTTTTAGTGGTGGTGGTACACTGCTGTCAAGCAGGAGTCTCAACACCCATGACAAAAAACGACAAACCGAAGCTGCGAGATGTGGCACGGCTGGCCGGCGTCTCGCTGGGCAGTGCCTCGCGTGCGTTGTCCAACCCTGACCAGGTCAAGCCGGCCACCCTGGCCAAGGTCGACGCCGCCGTACGGCAGTTGCAGTACGTGATGGACGGTGCTGCGCGGGCCCTGGCCCTGCGGCGTACCTTCAGCGTGGCGGCGATTTTCCCGACGCTGAACAACCCGATCTATGCCGACTCGATCCAGGCCCTGCAGCAGCGCCTCAACGCCTGTGGCTACCAGTTGATCATCGCCTCCCACGAGTACGACCGCGAGCGGGAGCTCAGCAGTGTGCGCAATTTCATCGAGCGCGGCGTGGAAGGTGTATTCCTGGTGGGGACCGACCATGATGCGGCGGTGTTCGAACTGCTGCACCGCTCACAGCGCCCCTATGTGCTGATGTGGTCGGTAGATGACTGCCGTGAGCACTGTGCGGTGGGTTTCAGCAACGTGCGTGGCGGAGAGCTGATCGCCGAGCATGTGCTCGCGCTCGGCCATCGGGAGGTGGCCATTCTCACCGGCCAGCGGCAGTACAACGAACGCGCCAGGTACCGTATCGAGGGCGTGCGTCAGCGCTTTGCGCGGCTCGGTATCGAAGTGCCCGAAAACCGCATCGTCGAACAGCCGTTCAGCCTCGAGGGCGGGCGGGCCGGCTTCGAACAGGTGCTGGCCATGCAGCCGCGCCCGACAGCGCTGATCTGCACCACCGACCTGCTGGCGCTGGGCGCTTGCGAGCAGGCCAAGCGGCGGCAACTGAGTGTGCCGGCGGACATGACCATTACCGGGTTCGACGATATCAGTTTCAGTGCAATTGCCTCGCCGTCGCTGACCTCGATCAGCATCCCAATTTTTGAGATCGGCCGCATCAGCGCTGATACGCTGATCGCGCAGATCGAAGGCGTGACGGTGGACCCGGTCACCGAGCTGGATATCGCTCTGGTCGTGCGGGAAAGCAGCGAGAAGCTCGGACCGGGTCAGCCGTAGCACGGTTGCCATTGCTCAAGCGGGGAAGTGCAGGGTTGGACAAGGAAAACTATTCGCAGATGCTGGCGTTTCTCTGGGCCCACGAGCACCAGAGCTTCTCGGCTGCCGCCCGCGCCAATGACCTGTCGCCGTCGGCGATCAGCAAACTGGTGACGCGGCTGGAGAACCGGCTTTGCGTCCGGCTTTTTCAACGGGGTACCCGCACGCTGACCTTGACCGAGGAGGGCGCCGTCTACTTGCGCAGCGCTCGGGCAGTCATGGACGCCATGGCCGAAGCCGATTCGCTGGCGGAGGCTTTTCCAGCCACGCTGAGTGGTACCTTGCGGATCCACACCATGGCGACCTTCGCCAAGCACCAGATCATTCCCTGGCTACCAGGGTTCCTTGCGGATAACCCGGGCTTGTCCGTGATGATCGATGTGGGGGCCCAGTATGTCGACCAGTTCGATCAGGGCCTGGACATCGCCATCCATAGCGGCGTGCTCCCTGACTCGTCGCGTGTGGCGCGGCGAATCGGCGAGACCAACTGGATCACCTGTGCGGCGCCGAGTTATCTGCAATACCGAGGCTACCCGGAAAAGCCCGAAGACTTGCTGCAGCATGACTGCTACCACTTCGCCTTCGACAGCCCCTGGAACACCTGGGGCTACGAGTACCAGGGCGAGACGACGACCGTGCCTGTGCGCCCGCGATCCACCTTCACCCAGGGCGACCTGCTGCGCGCCATCGCCCTGAATGGCGGCGGGATCGTACGGCTTGCCGATTTCCACATAGGCGACGACCTGAAGGCTGGCCGTCTGGTCCCGGTGCTGGAGGACTATCGCTCTCGCATCGCCCAGCCCATCTACTTGGTGTACCCCGACCGCAAGAACCTCAGCCCGCGGATCAAGGCCTTTATCAGCGCGATCGAGAAGCGCATTGTCGAGCACCCCTGGAGCCTCTGAACCCAACCTCTGCCACAGGGTTTGATCCTTAGGAAAACCCCCTTTGCCTGGCGATCATACCTGCGCCGGGCCTTTGCCGATTAAGGTGTTGCCACTGTGCTTTCGGGCTCGCGCCGGCTGCGTGAACCCCAAGCTGATCAGTCCCGACACTTTGCTTTCGGAAAAGGCCATGAATAAAAACTACATTGCAGGCGAGTGGGTCGAAGGGCCCGCTATCAACCGAAACATCAACCCTTCGGATACCAACGAGGTGGTGGGCGAGTATGCCAGGGGCGATGCGCGCCAGGCCGAGCAAGCCGTGGAGGCTGCCCATGCGGCACAACCCGCCTGGGCTCGGTTGACCGCCGAGCAGCGCGGTGATGCGTTGGACCGCATCGGTTCCGAGATTCTTGCCCGCAAGGAAGAGCTCGGCATGCTGCTGTCCCGCGAGGAGGGCAAGACGCTGGTGGAGGGCATTGGCGAGGCGACGCGCGCAGGCCGTGTGTTCAAGTTCTTCGCCGGTGAGGCGTTGCGTTTATCGGGCGAGCGCCTGGCCAGCATTCGTCCGGGTGTCGAAGCCGATGTACGCCGTGAACCCGAAGGCGTGGTTGGCATCATCACCCCCTGGAACTTCCCCATTGCCATCCCCGCTTGGAAAATTGCACCGGCCTTGGCCTATGGCAACGCAGTGGTGTTCAAGCCGGCGGACCTGGTGCCGGGCAGCGCCTGGGCACTGGCGGAAATCATCAGCCGCGCCGGCCAGTTGCCCGCGGGCGTCTTCAATCTGGTCATGGGGCCGGGGTCGCAGGTCGGCGACGTGTTTGCCAAGCACCCCAAAGTCAGGGCGCTGTCGTTTACCGGCTCGACCCACACCGGGCGCTCGGTGGGGCTGGAATGCATGGCCCGGGGCGCCAAGGTACAGCTTGAAATGGGCGGGAAGAACCCGTTGGTAGTACTGAACGATGCCAACCTGGAGCAGGCCGTCGAAGTGGCGGTACAGGGGGCATTCTTCTCGACCGGCCAGCGCTGTACCGCTTCGAGCCGCTTCATTGTCGAAGACGCCATTCACGATCGCTTCGTCGCTGCGGTCGTCGAGCGGCTCACCGCGCTGAAGGTCGACAACGCCATCAAGGCAGGGACCGATATCGGTCCGGTCGTCTGCGAAAGCCAGCTGCAGCAGGATTGCGACTACATCGACATCGCCACCCGCGAGGGTGGGCGCCTGGTGTTCGGTGGCGAGCGCGTAGAGCGTGCAACCCAGGGTTACTACCTGACCCCGGCACTGATCGTCGACACCGAAAATCATATGCGGATCAACCGTGAAGAGGTGTTTGGCCCGGTGGCCAGCGTGGTCCGCGCCAGGGATTACGAAGATGCGCTGCGCCTGGCCAACGACACCGAGTTCGGCTTGTCATCCGGTATCTGCACCACATCGCTCAAGCATGCCAGTGACTTCAAGGCCCGTTCCACGGCTGGCATGGTCATGGTCAATGTGCCGACAGCGGGTGTCGACTACAACGCTCCTTTCGGCGGGCGCAAAGGCTCCAGTTACGGTGCGCGGGAGCAAGGACCGTTCGCACGCGAGTTCTACACCGCTATCAAGACCACGTACACGCAGGCTTGAGTACCATGCACGAACTATCGAATTGCCCAAGCAAAATTACCGGCAACACGCGCCTGTTCGCCATCATCGCGGACCCGATACATCACGTGAAAACACCAGAAGACATGAATGCGTTGATGGTCGCAAGGGGAGTCGACCGGGTGATGGTGCCGATTCACGTCGGCCTAGCTCAGCTTGCCGCTGCGGTCGATGGCTTGCGGGCCATGCAGAACCTGGACGGGTTCGTGGTGACGGTTCCCCACAAGAGCGCCATCGTCTCATTGTGCGACAGCGTGTCAGCAGCCGCCCGCCAGGTCGGCGCGGTCAATGTCGTGCGTCGTGATGCCGAAGGCCGGCTGCATGGCGACATCCTCGACGGCGTGGGGTTCGTGGCTGGGCTGCGCAAGGCGGCGATCGAGCCTGCCGGCATGAGCGTCTACCTGGCAGGTGCCGGAGGGGCCGCGCAGGCGATCGCTTTCGCGCTCGCCGAGGCTGGTGTGGCGACGCTGACGATCGCCAACCGCACCGAAGCCAAAGCCCAGGCGTTGGTGGATCGACTTTCAGGGCTGTTCCCGGGCGTGGCATTCCAGGTCGGTTCGCGGGATCCCGTGGGGCATGACCTGGTCATCAACGCCACCTCGATGGGGCTGCGCGAAACCGATGATTACCCGTGCGAGGTGCAGCATCTGGTGCCGGGGCAGATTGTGGCCGAGATCATCATGCAACCGGAGCACACGGCGCTGCTGGCGGCGGCTGCCCAGCGTGGCTGCCGGGTCCATCCGGGACGGCCCATGCTGCAGTGCCAAATTGAGCTGATGGCCGCGGCCATGGGGGTGCACCATGAATAGTTACGACTATGTCATCGTCGGCGGCGGTACCGCCGGTTGCATCCTCGCCAACCGCCTGACCGCGTCGGGCAAGCACCGTGTGCTGGTGCTGGAGGCCGGCGGCGAGCCCGATGGTCGCTGGATTTCGATCCCGGCCGGCTTCAGCAAGCTGATGGTCGACAAGCGTTTCAACTGGAACTTCAAGACCAAGCCCGAAGCCGGGACCTACGACCGCGAGATTGCGGTGCCACGTGGGCGTGGCCTGGGCGGCTCGACGCTGATCAACGGCATGATCTACGTGCGTGGGCAGCCAGCGGATTATGACGCTTGGGCACAA
Source organism: Pseudomonas sp. NPDC089395 (assembly GCF_044749525.1). Classification (NCBI taxonomy): domain Bacteria; kingdom Pseudomonadati; phylum Pseudomonadota; class Gammaproteobacteria; order Pseudomonadales; family Pseudomonadaceae; genus Pseudomonas; species Pseudomonas sp. NPDC089395. The sequence goes on along the minus strand of NZ_JBIVID010000002.1, from coordinate 723,894 downwards.
ACCGGTGCCAAGGGCTGGAACTTCGAGACGCTCAAGCCTTACTTCAGCAGGATCGAGCACTATGCGTCCGGGGATGAGACGCGGGGGCATGACGGCCCGATGCATATCCACCAGGTCAGCGAGCGCTTCCCGCTGTCCAGCGCTTTCCTGGAGGCTGCGGCACAGGATGGGCAACCCTACAACGAGGACTATAACGGCCCCGACCAGACCGGTTTTGGTTACTACCAGGTGGCGCAAAAGGCCGGCCGGCGCTGGAGTGTGGTGGACGGCTACCTGAAGCCCGCCCGGGCACGGGCGAACCTGCACATCGTCACGCATGCGCATGTGCTGCGTATCGACTTGCAAGGTCAGCGCTGCACGGGCGTGACCTATGTGCATAAAGACACGCAAGTCAGTGTCAAGGCCAGCGTCGAGGTGATCCTGTGCGCGGGGGCGATCCAGTCACCGCAGTTGCTGGAGTTGTCGGGCATCGGGCAAGCCGAGGTGCTGCACGCGGCCGGCGTGCCGCTCAAGCACGCGTTGTCGGGGGTAGGGGAGAACTACATCGATCACTTCGCCACCCGCATGAACTGGCGCCTGAAAGGTGTCGTGACCCTCAACCAGCTGGCGCGCGGCTGGCGCCTAGGGCTGGCGGTGACCGAGTACTTCACTCGACGAACGGGCATTCTCACACTGGGCACGGGCCTGGTGCACGGGTTTGTCAAGACCGACCCTAGCCTGCCGACGCCGGATGTCCAGTTTTTCTTCGTGCATGCAAGCTACGCGAACGCGGCTAACCGGGTCCTGGACCGGCATCCTGGCATGACCATCGGTGTCAGCCAGTTGCGCCCAAAATCCATGGGCTCGGTGCACATCGAAAGCGGCGACCGCAACGCCATGCCGGCAATCCGGCCCAACATGCTGGCCGCGCACGAGGACCAGCAGTGCATAGTCGAAGGCATGAAAATCGCGCGTCGAATCGTCATGCAGCCGGCAATGGCGCGCTATGTCGAAACGGAGACCAGCCCAGGCCTCAATGCCCAGTCGGATGAGCAATGGCTGGATTTTGCCCGCCAGACCGGGCAGACCATCTACCACCCCCTAGGCACCTGCAGGATGGGCGAAGACGCGGCCGCGGTCGTCGACTCGCGCCTGAGGGTGCATGGCTTGCAGGGGGTGCGGGTGGTCGATGCTTCGGTCATGCCCTCCATGGTGTCGGGGAACATCCAGGGCGCGGTGATGGCCGTCGCGGAGCGGGCGGCCGACCTGATTCTGGAAGACTTCCGGGCATAGGCAGCGTGGCGTGTGGCAGGCCGGAAGGCCTGCCACTCGGTGAGTCAGCAGCTCGTGGTGTTCACCTAGAGACTATCGGGATCCCCGAAGAACATCTGTATCCGCGACCGCAACCACCGCTCCGCCGGATCATTGTCCTGCGCCCCCCGCCAAGCCATGTGCAGCTCGAAACTGCGCACCTCGATCGGCAGCTCCTCGGCGCGCAACCCGCCAGCGGCAGTCAGCGCATCCGCCGTGTAGTCCGGCACGGTGGCCACGATATCGGTCCCCGCCAGCAGACTCCCCAGGCCATTGAACTGCGGCACGGCCAGCACCACGTGGCGTTTGCGGCCGATTTCCTCCAGCGCTTCGTCGATGAACCCGGAAAGGTCGCCGGCGAACGACACCAGTGCATGCGGCCTGGCGCAGAAATCGTCCAGGGTGATGCTGCCCGGCACGCTGTCGGCGCGCAGCAGCTTGGGCATGCTGCGGCGCAGCACCTTGCGCTTGGCGTTAGCCGGCAGTTCATTGGTGTAGCTCACACCCACCGAGATTTCGCCCGAGGCCAGCAGGGTCGGCATCAGCAGGTAGTTGACCCGGCGTACCACCAGCACAATGCCCGGCGCCTCGGCGCGAATGCGCTTGAGCAGTTGCGGCAGCAGGGCGAATTCGGCGTCGTCCGACAGGCCGATGCGGAACACGGCGTTGCTGGTGGCCGGGTCGAACTCGGCGGCGCGGCTGACGGCGGTGGAGATCGAGTCCAGCGCCGGGGAGAGCAGGGCGAAGATCTCGTTGGCGCGCGCCGAGGGCTCCATGCTGCGACCGGTGCGCACGAACAACGGGTCGTCGAACAGGTTGCGCAGGCGCGACAGGGCCGCGCTGATCGCCGGCTGGCCGAGGAACAGCTTCTCGGCGGCACGGGTCACGCTACGCTCATGCATCAGGGTTTCGAACACGATCAGCAAGTTGAGGTCTACGCGACGCAGGTCGTTTCGATTCATCGGTGCGCTTCGCCTTAAATGGGGCAGAGGTGAATCTTAAGGCCAAAGGCTGTTACCCTGCACCGATTTCCGGGTGCCAATGCACAGGAAAGCCAGGTGCCCAATCGATGACAGGCATGTCGACTATTAACCGCCACTGATGGTCTAACGGCTAAAGCCCGGATAAGGTTCGTGGTAATACGAGGTTCACACAGGCGAGGTATGCGATGTCCCGCATGATCCGTTTCCACAAGTTCGGCGCTGCCGATGTGCTCCGTTGCGAGGAGCAGGCCGAACCATCCCCTGCCGTTGGCGAGGTGCAGATCCGCGTCGAGGCGATTGGCGTGAGCTGGTACGACGTGCTCTGGCGGCAGAACCTGGCACCGTCCCAGGCCCGCCTGCCGGCCGGGATCGGCAGTGAGATGGCGGGCGTGGTGACGGCGGTCGGCGAAGGTGTCGAAGATATCGCGGTCGGTGACCGGGTGGCCAGCTTCCCGGCCGCCAGTGCCAACGAGCATCCGGTGTATGGCGATGTCATCGTGCTGCCGCGCACCGCCATTACCCGTTACCCGGACGTGCTCACGCCGATCGAAGCCAGCGTGCACTACACGCCCTTGCTCATCGCCTACTTCGCCTACGTCGATCTGGCCCGGGCCAAGGCCGGGCAGACCGCCCTGGTGACCGACGCCAGCCACTGCGCGGGTCCTGCGTTCGTGCAGCTGGGCAAGGCGCTGGGGCTCACGGTCTTCGCCGCCACCAAGGAACCCGAGCAGCGCGAATACCTGCTGGGGCTGGGGGCCGACAAGGTGATCGTCACCGAAGAGCAGGACCTGCTGATGCAGGTTGGTAAGTACACCAACGGGCGCGGCGTGGACATGGTCCTCGATGGCATGGGTGGGCCACAGATGTCGCTGCTCGGCGATGTGCTGGCGCCGCGTGGCAGCCTGGTGCTGTATGGCCTGCAAGGGGGCAATCAGACACCGTTCCCGGCCTGTGCGGCGTTCCAGAAGAACATTCAGTTCTACGTGCACTGCATCGGCAACTTCACCGGCAAGCCGGAGCTGGGCATCACCCAGGATCAGGTGGCCTTGCAGCGTGCCTTGCGCGACATCAACCAGTTCACCGCCGACCAACTGCTGACACCGCAGATCATCAAGGTGTTTCCGTTCAGTCAGGTGGTCGAGGCCCATCAGTGCATGGATGAGTGTCCGTGTGGCGGGCGGGTCGTGCTGGATATGGGACAGCCCTGAGAGGGCGATGGCAACGAAATGGACCCGGGCTAAGCCCGGGTTTTTTCTGCCTGCAGAATAAGAAAATTCCTACAAATAAACTTCAATTTTCCTGTGTGCTTTCCGCGCTAAATATGTCTGTCGATGCCACTTTCCTGAAGTCGCTTTCTGTTTTCTCGATGAGTGATTGATTGCTGGGGTATTTGTCTTCTGACTGCATGGTTTTTTTACCGGCATCTGTATCTTTTATTCGTTCAGCAACGCTTGATAATGGCGCAGTGATACTTAACGCAAGGAGCGTGCGATGGAGAAGGGGTGGCCCCACACCGGGCTAGGGCGCAGGGCAGCTGGTGCGCGAAGGGGATCTTTTTTCTCGATGGCCTGGCGACAGAGTTTCGCTACTTCAGTTTTTCCTAAATATAAATAGGAATTTTCTCCTATTGATTTCGTCGCGCAGTTATTGATTTAAACATCCACTGCGCGACGTGTGACTGAAGCAGTGAGGTGACCCGTGAGCCATATTCACGATCAGGCTATGCACTATATATACCAACAAGTTCTAGAGCGTTTGTTGGGCCATATGACCCAACCCCAGCGTGCCTCATTGCAGTTGCTTATCCAGCGTTTGCTGGTGACGTCCGGAGGACCGGAATACATCGGTACTTTCAAATTGCTCGTGGTGCAGGGCGCCGATAACCGCAGCGCCCGACTGCTGGCCATCTTGCGTGCCGCGCAGTTGAGCATCGCCCTGCGCGCACCGTTGACCTTCCAGTTGGAGGTACGGGTGGTGGGCCTGCCGGCGACCGGACGCATGCTGCTGGAGCAACATCAGCGTTGTTTCGACAACCTGTTCATGCATGACGATCCGCGCGTTCACTTGCAGATGGTCACGGCGGGGAGGGTGGTGCCCTTCGACCGCCAGCCCAGGGCCTGTGAGCCCTGGACATCGGCACGCGATGCGATGTTACTGTTCGGCCATCTGATCGACACGCGGCCCGAAGCGCTGCTGGGTAGCCGCATGCACCTGGAACTGGCCGCCGCCGTGGGGCTGACCTGCGAAGACCAGCCTTGCGCAGATGCGCTGGTGACCGCCATGCCTGTGGGCGAGCGGCGCCGTTACCTGGCCTGGGCCCGCAGGGGCTTGCGCCTTGCGGGGGACACTGGCCAGCTCACTGCGACCCCTTGCCTGGCGAGCCTTGCCGAGCGACTGCGTCAGTTGCATGGGCTTGCCGGGCTACCGGTGGGCGAGCCGGAAATGCCTAGCCATGAGCCGCTTGCACAAGCGCCGATGCGGCTACTGGCCATTGATGATCTATTGCCCCAGCTGCTGTGTGAGGGGGCGCTCGATCGCATGATGGAGCAGCCTTTCGCGCCGTTGCAGGACACCATGCCGCTGGCGGCCTACCTGGACCCGCTGGCAGTGGCGCAGTTGCAGGCGCTGCGCGAGCGCTGCCTGGCGCCGGCCCGGCCACGGGAGGCGTTGCGGTTGGTTGGCCAGCGGGCCTCGGGCAGTCCGCAAAGGCCACAGCCCGCGCGCCTCACCCAGGTTCATGGCGTTGACCAGGCCCAGCTCATCTGCATGCTGTATGGCCCTTTCGCCGAACAGGGGCGGGGGTTGGAGCGCTTTCTGCAGTGTCGCCACCCCGACATGCTGGTGGCCTTGCCTTATCTGCACCGTGCCTTGCAAGGCAAACCTTGCCCTGACGCGGTCAAAAACTGGCTGGTCAATACCAGCGGTCTGTCACTTCGGCATTTGCGGGTTGTCTATGCTGGGCATCTGCAGCACGGTACTCGGCGTTTGTTGGCGGCGCTGGCGCGGCGCGATGTGCACCTGCGCTTGCTGCCCCGCCCGACGGATCGCGAGGCGTCATCCTGATGGGGCGTGAGTTCGCCTACCTCAAGGTCTATCGCTATCTGCAAGCGTTGATCGACCAAGCCGAGCGGGGCGGGGAGCCGCGCCTGCCCTCGTTGCGTGCCTTGGCCCGGCATCTGCGGGTGTCGCTGGCTACCGTGCAGGCGGCCTATGGCCTGCTGGAAAATGAAGGGCGTGTGCGGTCGGTGGCGAAATCCGGCTACTTCGTGCAGCCCCGCGGCAATGGGGGCGCAAATCGCTTGCGCCGCTGCCCCGAGCCCGTGCAGTCGAGCCTCGAAGGTTCGCTGTTCGCCCACGAGCGGCGTTTGGCGCGCCAGCGAGCGCAGGTGCACGCCGTGTCGCCGTTCAGTGCTGGCACGCGCCTGCGGGAAGTGTTGGCGCACCGCTATACCCGCACGGGCAGCCAGCCCTGGAAGCCGGAGCATGTGCACCTGGGCCCCGACGTGCAGGCATTGCTGGAAACGCTGCTGGCAGCCTTGGCGCTGCAAGGGAGCACGGTCCTGGTAGCGTCACCCTGTTGCTGGCGTTTGCTGCAGGTTTTGCAGCGCTTTGGCTTGCAGGTGCTGGAAGTGCCCCTGGATCATCATGGCAGCTTCGATCTTGCCAGCCTGGCACGGCAGCTCGGGCAAGGCACGGTGCGGATGTTGATCATGCCGTCGTGCCTGGGGCTGCCCGGCGGGCGAATGATTTCGCCGCACGATCAGCAACAGCTTGCCCACCTGCTGGCACGGCATCCGGTCTGGTTGCTGGAGAATGATCTGGACAGCGAACGCCGTTTCACCTCGTCGCCCGGCACGTATCTGCGTGACTGGGTCGATCAACGCTGGCTACTGGTGCTGGGTTCCTTGGAAGCCACGGTCGGGGCCGAGGCACCCTACGCCTATGTGCTTGGCCGGCATCCGGCCATGGGCGAAGCGTTTGCCCGGCGTGCGTATCAATTGCCGCCGCTGCGCCAGCAGGCTCTGGCCCAGATGTTCGCCAGAGGGGAGATAGACGAACACCTGAACCGCCAGCGTGTGGCCCTGGCCCGGCGCATGCGACAGCTCTGTCATCAACTGCAGGCGCACCTGGGCGGGCAACTGGACTTTGCCGTGCCCGAGGGTGGGCATGCCGTGTGGGTACGGCTGCTGGAGCCGGTGTCGGTGGATCGCGTGGCGACGGCGATGGCTGGCACCGTCTTGCCAGCACTGGCGGGCGCTCAGTTCAGCGCGCATGGGCGCTATCAACACCACCTGCTGCTGACCTGGACGGGTGAGGGGGCCGACGCGCTGCGCGAGGCGGTCTGCAAGTTGGGCGAAACACTGGCGCAGCCCGGCGGTCGGCAGGCGAAAGACGAAGGGTGAGCGAGCGCCATTCGTCGGCAGGTCGCCGTGCCTCAGGCAAGGCGATCCACGGGTGCTTGCCAGTGCGTGTTATCTGTATGTATAAACAGTATCCGTGCCTGCTGACCGACCGTGCCTTGTGATTGCCCATTCCGTCGATGACCCGCTGTACTACCTGCATAACTTTCGCCAGGTGTTGCAGTGGGTTGAACAACGCTATGCCGACCTGCTCGACGCTCAGGAACTGACCTTCCTGCAGGCCTTCGCCGCCCTGGAGCAACCGGCCCAGGCGCTGATGGTGCGCATGGTGATGCGTAAGGGCGAGCTGTTTCGCAGCGACCGTCTCGACTATGCCGAGATCGGCGATACCGTGCGCGCCCTGCAGCCACTGCAGGCGTTGGGCTGGGTACGCGAGCCCGAGCAGTTGAGCCTTGAGCAGTTGTTCGCGTTGCTGCGCAAGGACGAGCTGGCCCAGTGTTTCGCCCAGCAACTGAGCCGGCCTCGCGCCGCCAAGCGCGACCTGTTCGACCAGTTGCAAGCCCTGGCACTGGCGCCCAGGCCGCTGTCGCGATGGTACGCCGATGCGCCCGTGTGCATTCTTCAGTGGTGCCTGCAGCCGCTGTGCGACCGCATGCGCTTGCTGTTCTTCGGCAACCTGTATCAGGACTGGTCGGACTTCGTACTGACCGACCTAGGCCTGCTGCGCTTCGAACAAGTGCCGTTCAGCCCCGGCTCACGCGCCCTGCAGCAACGCAGTGAGGTCGACCTGGCGATGGCCTTGCACCAGTGTGCCGAGCGCCTGGAACAAGGTGAGGCACCTGCGGCGATCCTCGATGACCTGGCCCCGTGGCGCAGCGACAACCCGTGGCTGACCCGGCGCCATGGGCGCCTGTTGTTTGCCCTGGGCCAGCAGTGCGAGCGGCTGGGCGACTGGGACCAGGCCCTGTCGGTGTATGCCCGCAGCAGCCATGCACAAGCGCGCATCCGCCAGGTGCGAGTGCTCGAACGCAGCGAGCGCTGGCCACAGGCCCATGAATTGGCCCTGCAACTGGCGGCGGCACCCGCCAACGCGCTGGAAGTGCAGGCGCTGGAGCGCATGCTGCCGCGGCTGGCGCGCAAGCTCGGCGGGCCCGCGCAACCGCGCCGACGTACCCTGGCGCCGCAGCTGATCGAGCTGGAGCTGCCGCGCGAGTTCGCTGCACAGGGTGTCGAGGAGGCGGTGCGCCAACACCTGACGCAGGCCGGCGGGCAGGTGCACTACGTGGAAAACACGCTGCTCAACAGCCTGTTCGGCCTGTTGTGTTGGGACGCGATTTTCGCGCCGGTCCCTGGCGCATTCTTCAATCCGTTCCAGGCCGCGCCCCAGGACTTGCACGACAGCGATTTCCAGCTACGCCGTGCAGCGCTGTTCGATGCCTGCCTAGGAAGGCTCGACGATGGCACGCATCGCCAGGCCATCCTCGATTGCTTTGCCGCCAAGCATGGCCTGCAATCGCCGTTCGTGTTCTGGCAGATGCTTGATCAGGCCTTGCTCGAACAGGCGTTGGCCTGCCTGCCGCCCGCACACCTCAAGCAGTGTTTCCTGCGCCTGCTGCAGGACATCCGCAACAACCGCGCCGGCATGCCCGACCTGATCCAGTTCTGGCCCGAGCAGGGCCAGTACCGCATGGTCGAGGTCAAGGGCCCGGGTGATCGTCTGCAGGATAACCAGTTGCGTTGGCTGGCGTTCTGCGCCGAACACGGCTTGCCGGTGGCGGTTTGTCATGTGCGCTGGAGTGAGCCGGCGTGAGCTACAGGGTGGCAGTGCGCGCCCTGTGCGAGTTCGGTGCCAAGGTGGGTGACCTGGACCTGCGCTTTACCCCATCGCCCACTGCTCAGGAGGGCATCGAAGGCCACCGTCGGGTGGTGGCCAGGCGTGCCGCCGGCTATGAGGCGGAAGTCCCCCTCGAAGGCCATTATCAAGGCTTGCAGGTGCGCGGCCGTGCCGACGGCTATGACCCTGTCGCCAACCGCTTGGAGGAGATCAAGACCTACCGCGGCGACCTGACGCGCCAGCCGGCCAACCATCGCCAGTTGCACTGGGCCCAGGCCAAGGTCTATGCCTGGCTCTTGTGCCAAACGCGGCAGTTGCCCGCCATCGAGGTGGCGCTGGTGTACCTGGACGTCGACAACGACGGCCAGACGCTGATCAGCGAACACTACAGTGCCGATACCTTGCGCACCTTCTTCGAAACCCAGTGCCAGTGCTTCCTGGCCTGGGCCCAAGGCCAGGAACGCCGCCTGGCCGAGCGTGACCAGGGCCTTCAGGCCCTGGCGTTTCCCTACCCGCAGTTCCGCCAGGGCCAGCGCCAGCTGGCCGAGACCCTGTACAAGGCGGTGAGCACCGGGCGCTGCCTGATGGCCCAGGCCAGCACGGGCATCGGCAAGACCCTGGGCACGCTGTTTCCGCTGCTCAAGGCCATGGTCCCGCAACTGCTCGACAAGCTGTTTTTCCTGACGGCCAAGACGCCGGGCCGGGCGCTGGCGCTGGATGCGCTTCGGCAGATGACCGAGGCCGCCCCGCAACCCGCCTTGCGCACCCTGGAGCTGATCGCCCGGGACAAAGCCTGCGAGCACCCCGGCAAGGCCTGCCACGGCGACTCCTGCCCATTGGCCCAGGGTTTCTACGACCGCCTGCCTGCCGCACGCGAGGCAGCGGCGCAGCGCCCCTTGCTGGACCGCGACAACCTGCGTGAGGTGGCCCTTGCGCACCAGGTCTGCCCGTACTACCTGGGCCAGGAGATGGCCCGCTGGGTAGATGTGCTGGTGGCGGACTACAACTACTACTTCGACGCCCACGCCTTGCTCTTCAGCCTGGCCCAGGCCAACCAGTGGCGCGTCGCGGCGCTGGTGGACGAGGCGCACAACCTGGTCGAGCGCGGCCGTGGCATGTACAGCGCCAGCCTTGATCAGGGCCAGTTGCTCGCCTTGCGCCAGAGCAAGCCGCAAGGTCTGACCAGCGCGCTGGACCGGCTGAACCGCCAGTGGAATGCCCTGTACAAGGCGCAGCGGGCGCCTTATCAGGCCAGCGAGCGATTGCCCGATGATTTTCTGCGCGCGTTGCAGCAGTGCATCGGACTGATCCAGGAACGCCTGAACCAGCAGCCCGCCGAGCTGGACCCACAGGTGCTGCAGTTCTTCTACCAGGCCCTGCAGTTCAGCCGGGTCGCCGAGCTGTTCGATGAGCATTTCCTGTTCGACATCACCCTGCGCGAGGGCCCGCGCAAGCGCAAGTTGGCCAGCCTCTGCCTGCGCAACGTCAACCCGGCCCGTCTGCTTGGCCCGCGCATGCAGGCCGCGCGCAGCGTGACGCTGTTTTCCGCCACCCTCAGCCCACGGCATTTCTATACCGACCTGCTGGGCATGCCAGCCGACACCGCCTGGCTGGAAGTGGCCGCGCCGTTTCGTGCCGAACAGCTCGAGGTGCGCATCGCCAGCCAGGTCTCGACCCGCTACGGCGAGCGCCAGGCATCGCTGGCGCCGATCGTGGCGCTGATTGCCGATCAGTACCAGCGCCAGCCGGGCAACTACCTGGCGTTCTTCAGCAGCTTCGAATACCTGCAGCAGGTGGCCAGCCTGCTGGCCGAACAACACCCCGCGATCCCGTTGTGGGCCCAGGCACCTGGCATGGATGAAGCGGCACGCCAGGCGTTTCTCGATCGCTTCGTGGCCGATGGCCAGGGGGTCGGTTTCGCCGTGCTCGGGGGTGCCTTCGGCGAAGGCGTGGACCTGCCCGGCACGCGCTTGATCGGGGCCTTCGTCGCCACCCTTGGTCTCCCCCAGGTCAACCCGGTCAACGAGCAGTTCAAGCAACGCCTGGGCCGCCAGTTTGGCGCGGGGTTCGACTATGCCTACCTGTACCCGGGCGTGCGCAAGGTTATCCAGGCGGCTGGGCGGGTCATTCGGGGCGACCAGGACCGTGGCGTGCTGGTGCTGATCGATCAGCGCTTCGCCGAAACGCGGGTGCAGCAGATGTTTCCCAGCTGGTGGCGAACGGCCAGCGAATAATCCCGACGGGCCGTCGCGCGGCATTGCAACTCCCAGTACACTGCGTGTTCCAACCCCAACATCCGTTGAACTCGAGGTTTCTGCATGACGCTCAGTCCTTTGGCAGGCAAGCCGGCTCCGGCCAGCGTGCTGGTCGATATCCCCCGCCTGCTCACCGCTTACTACACCGGCCGCCCTGACGCCGCCGTAGCGGCCCAGCGCGTGGCCTTCGGCACCTCGGGACACCGGGGCAGTTCGTTCGATCTGAGCTTCAACGAAAGCCACGTGCTGGCGATCACCCAGGCGATCTGCCTGTACCGCCAGGAAAAAGGCATCGACGGCCCGCTGTTCATCGGTGCCGATACCCACGCCTTGTCCGCGCCGGCCGCCGCCAGCGCGCTGGAAGTGCTGGCGGCCAATGGCGTGCAGGTGATGCTGTCCAAAGACGACGAGTACACCCCGACGCCTGCGGTGTCGCATGCCATCCTTTGCTACAACCGTGGCCGTGCCCAGGGCCTGGCCGATGGCATCGTCATCACCCCCTCGCACAACCCGCCGCAAAGCGGTGGCTTCAAGTACAACCCGCCCAATGGCGGCCCGGCCGACAGCGATGTGACCAAATGGATCGAGGCCAAGGCCAACGAACTGCTGGCCGCGGACCTCGCCGGGGTCAAGCGCATGGACTATGCCCAGGCGCTGCAGGCGCCGACCACCCAACGCCATGACTACATCGAACACTACGTGGCCGACCTGGAAAACGTCATCGACTTCGACGTGATTCGCGCCGCCAACCTGCGCCTGGGTGTCGACCCGCTGGGCGGGGCAGGGGTGCGCTACTGGTCGGCGATCGCCGAGCGCTACCAACTGAACCTGGAAGTGGTCAACACCGAGGTCGACCCGACCTTCCGCTTCATGACCGTCGACTGGGACGGCCAGATTCGCATGGACCCGTCCTCGCCCTACGCCATGCAAGGCCTGATCGGCTTGCGCGAGCGCTTCGACGTGGCCTTCGCCTGCGACCCGGACCATGACCGTCACGGCATCGTTACCGCCGATGGGCTGCTGCAGCCGAACAACTACCTGGCCGTGGCCATCGACTACCTGTACCGCCACCGTCCGCAATGGCGCAGCGATGCCGCGGTAGGCAAGACCGTGGTGTCCAGCGGCATGATCGACCGGGTGACCGAGCGTCTGGGGCGTGAGCTGTATGAGGTGCCGGTGGGCTTCAAGTTCTTTGCCCAGGGCCTGTTCGACGGTTCGTTGGGCTTTGGCGGCGAGGAGAGCGCCGGCGCTTCGTTCCTGCGCAAGGACGGTACGGTCTGGGCCACCGACAAGGACGGCCTGATCCCGGCGCTGCTGGCGGCCGAAATGACCGCGCGCACCGGCCGCAACCCGAGCCAGGCCTATGACGACCTCACGCAAGCGCTGGGCAAGCCGTTTGCTACCCGTGTCGAGGCCAAGGCCGATGCGCGGCAGAAGGCGTTGTTGAGCAAGCTGGCGCCAGAGCAGGTCAAGTCGACTGAGCTGGCGGGTGAGCCGATTGTGCAGATTCTCAGCCACGCACCGGGCAACGGCCAGGCGATTGGTGGGCTGAAGGTGATGACTGCCAACGGCTGGTTTGCCGCGCGGCCTTCGGGCACCGAGGATATCTACAAGATCTACGCCGAGAGTTTTGTCGACGAGGCGCACCTGCAGCGCCTGGTGGCGGAAGCACAGGTGTTGGTGGATGCGGCGATTGCCTGATTGATCGGTGACTGGGGCCGCCAAGCGGCCCCAGTCACTCAAGCCACATCGACCAGCACGATCTCGCTGTCTTCCACCGCAGTCACCCGCAGTACCTCCTCCCGCTCGATCGCCATGCCATCCCGGGCCTTGGCCCGCACCCCGTTGACCTCCACCAGCCCCTTGGCCGGCACCAGGTAACCCCGGCGCCCGGCATCAAAGTGGTATTCGGCCGTCTCACCGGCCTTCAGCGTCGCCGCCACCAGCCGTGCATCGGTGCGAATCTGCAGGCTGTCTGCATCGCCCGCCCGACCACTGGCCAAGGTCACGAACCCTTCGCCACGTTCACCTTTGGGGAACGGTCGCGTCCCCCACGACGGTGCATCACCCACACGCTCCGGAATGATCCAGATCTGGAAGATGCGGGTATCGACCGTTTCCTGGTTGTACTCGCTGTGCACGATACCGCTGCCAGCGCTCATCACTTGCACGTCGCCGGCTTCGGTTCGGCCCTTGTTACCCAGGCTGTCCTGGTGGCTGATGGCACCTTCACGCACGTAGGTGATGATCTCCATGTCGCGGTGCGGGTGCGGCGGGAAACCGCTGCCGGCAGCGATCAAGTCGTCGTTCCACACCCGCAGGTTGCCCCAGTGCATGCGGGCGGGGTCGTGGTACTCGGCGAACGAGAAGTGATGGTGGGCATCGAGCCAGCCGTGGTTGGCGTGGCCGAGGCTTTCGAACGGTCGCAGTTGCAGCATGGTCGTGCTCCTTGAATCAGTGGAATGACGCCATGATGCGCCAATGAAACATCGAAATTAAGCGTAAATATCGACTTATGATTATCGAAATGGTCGATTGGATAAGGCGTTGTGAAATCTCCGGTTCATCGCCTAATGCACTGATCTGCAAGCATTCGCTGGCGATTTTTGGCAGATGAAGCGAACATGCCCGCTGATTCGATTTTCAACGGAGTGACCGTGGCCCACGAGCAACCCCAGGCCCCCGCCGAACTGACCCCACCCGCCCAATTGCCCTGGTTTCGTCGCCTCGCCGCGCGCCTGTTGGGCCGTGGCCTGACTCGCCTGCAGGCGCAACACCGCGACTCCTGGTTCCTCGGTCACGCCAGTGGCCAGCGTAACGGCCATGCCGATGGCCTGCGCGAAGGCTTCGAGCGGGGGCGTGCAGAAGGTTACGAGGCCGGGCGCCAGGTGCTGGTGATCCGCGATTCGCGCCCCGACAGCGCCGCCGTGCCCGGCCAGGACGACAATTTGTTCGACGACTGGCGCCTGCCGCTGACGGCCGAGCTGAAGAAACGCTTCAAGGCCGATGTGGCCCAGCGCCTGCCCGCAGAAGCCCAGCCCAGCGCGGCGCAGTGGAAGCTGATCTTCAGCGACACGCCGTCCACCTGCGTGGTGGCGGGAGCGGGGGCGGGCAAGTCGACCTCGCTGGTACTGCGCATCCTGCTGCTGCGCCACTACCTGGGCTACGAGCTGGACGCCATGACCGTGGTGACCTTCACCCGCGAGTCGCGCAAAGACTTCATCAAGCGCCTGGTGCAGGTGTTCGCCTTGTGGCAGCTCGACCTGCAACCGGCCCGCGCCCGCGAACTGGTGCGCACCTTCCACTCGCGCATCCTGCCGCTGGTGCGCAGCCTGCCGGGCTTCGGCCAACTGCGCGCCTTCGAGACCCTGGGCAACGAGATGCCCGCCGGCAGCGAGGCGCAAGCCGAGAGCAACCCGTTCGACTTGCGCCTGAACGATGCCCAGCGCCAGCAGCTCAACCTCTGTTACCGCGACCTGCTCGAAAGCAGCCCGCGCTTTGCCGAGATCGTCGCCACCCTGCGCCGTGAGGCCTTGCAGCTCAAACCGTTGGACCCGGACCATCCCGACGTGCAAAAACGCGTGCAGGTGCTGCAACTGGCCGCCCAGCGCGACGAAGAACTGTGCGATGTGATCGAGGACCTGTGGTTTGCCGCCGGCGCCTGGCCGATCAAGGGCATCGAGCCGTGCCGCGAAACCGTCGAGATCCGTGGCAGCCGCTTCCATGTCCATGGTCGCCTGGAGGGTCTCGATGCCTGGGTGGTGCTGGGCTTCGACCCGTCCGAGAGTGCCCAGTACCAGCGCCCCGGCGCAAAGCTTGCGGTGCGCGCGGAGTGGGCGGTGAAGCGCACGTTACTTCAAGCTTTCTGCGACAAGCCGTTGATCTGGCTGGACAACTACGCCATGGCCCGGCGCCTGGCCGCGTCGCTGGCGGGCGATGCCGTGGCCGGCCCTGGCTTCGAGTACAAGGTCAAAGGCGAGCTTGCCCAGGCGCCGTTGCTCGATGCCTTCGTCGGCGCTGCCACCTTCATCGAGAACCTCGGCCTTGAGGTGAATACGGCTGTGGCGGCCATGAGCTTCCCGTCGGGCGACCATGACGCGCTGTTCTTCGAAGCCCTGGCCTTGTACTGGACAGCGCTGGAAGCGCACCTGCTGAACCAGTCGCCGCCCGTGATGAGCTACAACCGCATGTTCGCCCTGTTCGGCGAGAACAACCCGGAGAACCTGCAACTGCTGCCCGACCCGCTGTTGCGGCCCCTGGCACACCTGATGATCGACGAGTTCCAGGACGTGTCGCCACAGATCGTCAGCTGGTTGCGTGCCTGCCTGGCCGAGATCCGTCGGCGTGGCCCGACCCTGCACACCGGGCGCCATGCCCAGCATTCGTCGCTGTTGTGCGTGGGTGACGATTGGCAGTCGATCTATGGCTGGCGAGGCAGTTCGCCGAAGTATTTCATGGAGTTCACCAAGGCTTTCCCGTCGCCGGCCAACACCCGGGTGATGCTGGTCGACAACTACCGCTGCCAGCAGCAGGTGATCGATGCGGCCGAGCACCTGGTCAAGGGCGCGCCGGCCATCGCCGGCAAGAAGGCCCGGGCCGCGGGCCCGGCAGCCGAGTTGCCAGGTTCGCCGGTCAAGGTGTTCGAGCGCGACGAGGCGGCGCTAGGGCAGACGCTGATCGAGCATTACCAGCGTGGCGAGTCGGTGATGATGCTGTACCGCAAAGGCAGCGACAAAGCGCTGATGAGTGAGCACCTGCACAGCGTGTTGCAGGCTGAGGCCGCGTTGCCCGCCGAACAGCGGCGCCTGCGTCAGCTCACCTACCACAGTGCCAAGGGCCTGCAGGCCGATGCGGTGTTCATGCTCGGGGATTGCCAGTACCTGACCAGCTCGCCGTACAAGAACCAGGTGTATCGCCAGGCCGGCCTTGGCCGCGCTGGCGATGCCCAGCCGTTCGACACGGCGCAGAAGGAAGAGGTGCAGCGCCTGGCCTATGTGGCGGTGACCCGTGCGGTCAGGCACTGCTATTGGCATGTGGAAGCGGCCAACGGTGAGGTGGCGGCATTGCCACGTGCGTCAAGCCAAGTGGATGGCCGGCAGGCCTTCTTCGAGGACCTGCGCGGTCAGTAGTGGCGGTCAGTCGTTCATGTCCTGCTCGCGGGTGAGTTGTTCGAACAAGGCTTGGCGTTCCTGATCGCGCCCAGCGTTCAGGCGCCGGCTGGCCTGGTCGTAGGCGTGGTCTTGCAGGGCCATTCGGCGCAGTTGGCCGCCTTCGTCCAGCGGCGCCGTGGGGAGCACCTCGGTGATTGCCTGCAGGACCACCTGAGCCAGCGAAGTCACTGCTTCGTTATCAGGGTCCAGGCAGTAATCCAGGTACTGCATGCCTTGATACCAGCGTTCGTCCACTGTGCCGAACCGCCTCGCAAAGCGCTGGATGAGGTAGCGCTGCCAGGTAGGCTGCCGTGCAACCCAGCCCCTGCGCTCGGCAGCAGTCTGGTCGAGCACGACAACCGCCCGCTCGACGTTGCTCGCCACCTGTGCCGAGATCATGGCTTCGGCGCGATAGAGCATGTCTTGGCTGGGTTCCGGGAAATCCAGCAGCGCCGCCAGGTCCTGGCGTAACGCCAGGCGTATTTCGATCAGGTCGGTTCCGCGTTCCAGCAGCATTGCGTCATCGAGCGCATCGAGGCTGTCCAGGGGGGGGAACGGCGAGGTTTTCCGGCTGCGCTTCGGCGGGCAGTCGTTCCAGTTCGCGCAGGCGTGCCAGGCGTGCCACGCGGGCGAGCTGAATGCGCTCGCCCAGCGCGTTAGTCATTTCGCGGCGATAGAGACGTCTGTAGAAGTTGAACAGGTAGGCGGGGCGTTCGGCTTCCTCGCGCAGCGCGCTGAACCCATCGGCACCGGCGTCACCGCAGGTGGGGGGGTATTGCTGCGCGATGTTGTCCAGGTGGGTGCGCAGTTCTTCATCCTGCGCGGCCTGCTCAAGCAGTTGCCAGACCTGGTTGGCCATGCCTCGCGGGTTATGCTCGGCCTGTGCCGACCCCGCCACCCGTTCGAGCACATCGCGCAGGTGGCGATTGCCATCGTTCTCGAACAGCTCGTCCCAGAGCTGTCGCTGCTGATCGTTGGCGTCTTGCAGCCAGAAGTCTTCGACAGCGGCCGACAGGTCGCTGTCGATATGGGCTTCTACTCCTGTGCCGCGCAGGCTGCGGTTGTTTTGCGCGTCCAGGTCATTGCCGTTGAAGTCCCAAAAACTGTTGTTGCGCCGTGTACTAATGGCTTCGGCGAATGGGCTGGTGAGGCTCTGCTCCAGGTCAGCCCGGGAGGCGGCGTGCGGTAATTAACTGCTCGGTACGGTCGGTCACGCACATGTGGCGGTCGGCGAGGGGTCAGCAGCAGCCGATCGGCTGGGTCAAGGTAGGGTGCCGGCCTGACGAGTACGCGCCAGGCACCAGTCAGGGAGAGAGAGCATGCGTTCGCCGTTCAGTCCCAAGGACCATCTGCTGGACCTTGACGGAATCGAGATTGCCGTGCGTTGTTGGGGGCCGGAAGACGGCATGCCGGTGCTGGCCTTGCACGGCTGGCTGGACAACGCCGCCTCGTTCGAGCGCCTGGCGCCCATGCTCGAAGGCTGTTTCGTCGTGGCCCCGGACCTGGTCGGCCATGGCCGCTCCGACCATCGCCGCCACGACAGCGGCTACTACCTCTGGGAGCACGCCGAGGACATGCTGGCGGTGACCGACAGCCTGGGCCTGGGGCGGTTTCATGTGCTGGCCCATGGCATGGGCACCGGCATCGCTTCACTGCTTGCCGCCATGACCAGTGGCATCGCGAGCATGATCTTCCTCGATGGCATGGGTGCACCGTTCACCGTCGCCGAGGATGACCGGGTGCAGCACCTGGCCCGTGCCTACCGGCTCAAACGCATGGTCCAGCGCAGCCAGCTGCAAGGCTTTGCCGCGCCTGACGGCAGCCAGTTCGACAACCTTGAAGCGGCCCTGGAACAGCGACGCAAGCGCCTGGATGGCGAATTGTCGGAAGACGCCGCGCGGCTGCTGGCCCTGCGCGACTTGCTGCAGGTGGGGGAGGGCTATTGCTGGCGGCATGACCCGCGCCTGGTGCTGCCCGAGCCGATGCCGCTGACCGAGCGCGAGGCCTGCGACCTGCTTCGGGAAATCCGTTGCCCGCTGTACCTGTTGCTCGGCCGCCAGGGCGCATTTACCGGCGGCGCATTCGAGCGGCGCCAGCCCGCCCTGCCAGACCATGCGCGGGTTTCCTGGCACCCCGGTGGGCACCATTTGCACCTGGAGGCGCCGGAGCGTGCGCTGGCCGAGCAGATATTACGCATGCTGAGCCGCCACGACGGTGGCCTGCTGCAACGCCTGGTCAACGAGTGAGCAGGATGGTCAGCGTGCAGGTTCCTGGGCTATCGTGGGCGCTGCCTTCGCGCAACCGCCACAAGGAGATCCGGCATGCGACCCTTCACCCTCAAGCACATCGATCATCTGGTTTTGCGGGTCAGTGACCTGCAGCGCAGCGTGGCGTTCTACCGCGACCTGCTGGGCTGCACGGTCAGCCGGGAGCGCGAAGACCTGGGGATGGTCCACCTGGCCACGGGGGCGGCGATGATCGACCTGGTGACCCTGGATGGCCCGCTGGGGCGCCCAGGTGGCGCGGCGCCGGGCGCTGAAGGGCGCAACCTGCATCATTTCTGCCTGCGCATCGAACCGTTCGACGAACAGGCACTGACCGCCTACCTGGAAGCCGCCGGGGTGACTGTCGAGCCGGCCGAAAAGCGCTACGGCGCCGAGGGCGAAGGGCTGTCGCTGTACTGCTTCGACCCCGATGGCAACCAGGTCGAGCTCAAAGGGCCGGTGGTGGAGGCGGTATGACGCCAGTCACGTTGTGTGAACACTGGATCGACACGCCCGAGGGCAGGCTGTTCGCCCAGGACTGGCTACCGGCTTCAGCGCAGGGCGTGCCGATCATCCTGTTGCATGACTCGCTGGGGTGCGTGGCCTTGTGGCGTGACTTCCCCGCGCAACTGGCCGCTGCCACCGGGCATCGGGTGATTGCCTATGATCGCCTGGGCTTTGGCCGTTCCGATCCGCATCCGGGTTTCTTGGCTCGGGGCTTCGTCGAGGCACAGGCGCAACAGGGGTTCGCGCAGGTGCTGGGTCAACTCGGGGTCGACGCGTTCATCGTCTTCGGCCACAGCGTCGGGGGCGGTATGGCGGTTGCCTGTGCAGCCCATTTTGCCGAGCGGTGCCAGGCGCTGATCATCGAATCGGCCCAGGCATTCGTCGAAAACCTCACCCTGCAGGGCATCCGCGATGCCGACCGCCAGTTCGCCGAGCCGGGGCAGTTGGAGCGCTTGACGCGGTATCACGGCGACAAGGCCCAGTGGGTCCTGCGGGCATGGGTGGACACCTGGCTGCAGCCAGCCTTCACCGATTGGAACCTCGATGCCTTGCTGGCGAAGGTGCGCTGTCCGATGCTCTGCCTGCACGGTGACCAGGACGAGTTTGGCTCGGTGGCGCATCCGCGGCGCTTCACCGAACGGGCCGGCGGCCCCAGCATGATGCGCCTGTTGCAAGGTTGCGGGCACGTCCCGCACCGGGAGCAGGCCGCGACCGTGCTGGCCGAGGTGCAACGGTTTCTGGGGTGATGGCATCTGCCGATGCTGGCAAGTGGATATCCCGACAAAGCCTATTATGCTTACCTTGCAGCGATTCGAGGCGGCCCGCCTCGTCGTGCTTCGCGCAACCAATGCAAGCCCTGGGGCCTGGGTGCGAAGTTGAATCGGGTATGAGGTGCTCCGGCCTGCGATAAAAACAAGACGGAGGCAACCCATGGCGGTTATCGACAGCGCATCCACGGGCAGTAGCGCGCCCCAACGTGGCATCACCAAGGAGGAGCGCAAGGTCATTTTCGCCTCCTCCCTGGGCACGGTGTTCGAATGGTACGACTTCTACCTGTATGGCTCACTGGCGGCGATCATCGCCAAGCACTTCTTCGCCGGCGTCAATGAAACCACCTCGTTCATTTTCGCCTTGATGGCCTTCGCCGCAGGTTTTGCCGTGCGGCCGTTCGGCGCCGTCGTGTTCGGCCGCCTGGGCGACATGATCGGGCGCAAGCACACCTTCCTCATCACCATCATCATCATGGGCCTGTCGACCGCCATCGTCGGCCTGTTGCCCAGCTATGCCAGCATCGGCGTGGCAGCTCCGGTCATCCTGATCACCCTGCGCCTGCTGCAGGGCCTGGCCCTGGGTGGCGAATATGGCGGTGCGGCAACCTATGTCGCCGAGCATGCGCCCAAAGGCCGGCGCGGGTTCTTCACGGCCTGGATCCAGACCACTGCGACGCTTGGCCTGTTCCTCTCGCTGCTGGTGATCCTGGCCTGTCGCACGGCCATGGGTACCGAGGCGTTCGAGGCCTGGGGCTGGCGCATACCCTTCCTGCTGTCGATCCTGCTGCTGGCGATTTCGGTGTACATCCGCCTGCAGCTCAACGAGTCGCCGGTGTTCCTGAAGATGAAAGCCGAAGGCAAGGCGTCGAAGGCGCCGTTGACCGAATCCTTCGCACGCTGGGAAAATCTCAAGGTGGTGATCATGGCGCTGCTCGGCGGCACCGCCGGCCAGGCGGTGGTGTGGTACACCGGGCAGTTCTATGCGCTGTTCTTCCTGTTGCAGACTTTGAAGATCGACCCGCAGACCGCCAACCTGTTGATCGCAGGTTCCTTGCTGATCGGTACGCCGTTCTTCATCTTCTTCGGCAGCCTGTCCGACCGCATCGGTCGCAAGAAGATCATCATGGCCGGCTGCATCATCGCCGCGCTCACCTACTTCCCGATCTTCAAGGCGCTGACCGAATACGGCAACCCGGATGTGTTCGTTGCCCAGGAGCAGAACCCGGTGGTGGTGGTAGCCGACCCTGGCCAGTGCGCATTCCAGTTCGACCCGGTGGGCAAGGCCAAATTCATCAGTTCCTGCGACATCGCCAAGAGCCTGCTGGCCAAGCGGGCGATCCCCTACGAAAACCAGAAAGCCGAGCCGGGCAGCGTGGCGCAGATCCGCATTGGTGAGCGGGTGATCCCAAGCTTCGAGGGCAGCACGCTGGCGGCGGCTGACCTCAAGACCCAGGGCGACGCTTTCACCGCGACGTTGACGGGTGCATTGAAAGAGGCCGGTTACCCGGAAAAAGCCGACCCGGCGAAGATCCATTACCCGATGGTGCTGTTGCTGCTGACCATCCTAGTGATCTACGTGACCATGGTTTACGGGCCGATTGCAGCCTGGCTGGTGGAGTTGTTCCCGGCGCGTATCCGCTACACCTCGATGTCGCTGCCGTACCATATCGGTAATGGGTGGTTCGGCGGTTTCTTGCCGACCGTGGCCTTTGCCATGGTGGCGGCGACCGGGGACATCTACTACGGGCTGTGGTACCCGATCGTGATTGCACTGATGACGGCGGTGTTGGGGATCTTCTTCATGCCGGAAACCAAGGATCGGGATATCAACTGAGCCTTGTGTGGTGGCTGCCGGCGATAGGGCCGGTGCCGCCACTGCAATCAGTCGAAGTAGCCACGCAGGGTATAGGCATAGCCAATATCCACCGCCGTGGCCTGGCCCCGGCTCCAGCGCTTTTTCATCACGAACTCGAACGCCGGCTCGTACAGGCCGTCACGCACCACCGCCCCGCCCAGCACTTCGACGTCATACCAGCCATTGTCCACCTCGACGATTGGCCGCCCAGGCACCTGGTAGCGGGCCAGCAGGTCGCCGAGGGTCTTGGGCGTGAAATGCTGCAGGATGCGCCAGGTGTACAGCATCACGGCGCGGTTCTCCACCTGTAGCACATAGCCGTTGCGCCGATGTTTCAGGCGGCTGCCGGGCTCGAGCAGGGCCGGTGGGTGGCCATCGAGGGTGAAGATGATGTGGTAGGGCAGATTGTCGACCCCGGCCAGAGGCAGCACGACGCCTTCCTGCACGGCCAGGTCGCCACTGTCGCCATGGGTGAATGCGTTGGCCAGGTCGGCAGGCAGCTGGTGTTCGTGCTTGAAACGGTCGAGCAACTGGATGTCACCGACCAGAAAGTAGTCGACCAGGTCGTTGAGCACTTCGCTGAATTCGTGGCGCATCTGTTTTCCTTATTGTGGCGCACGGGCAACAGCAGCCAATGTAGCGAATGGGTACACGGCCTGCCAGGGGGCAGTGTCAGTGTTTCTGGGCGATCTGGATCAGGTTGCCGCAGGTGTCGTCGAACACGGCAACGGTGACCGGGCCCAGGGCGGTGGGCTCCTGGGTGAACTTGACCCCGGCCTTGCACAAACGGGTGTACTCGGCCTGGATGTCGCGCACGCCGAACGAGGTGGCGGGGATGCCATCTTGCCGGAGGGCGGCCTTGTAGGTCCTGGCAGCCGGGTGCGTGTCTGGTTCCAGCACCAGCTGTACGCCGTTAGGGTCGTTGGGCGAGGTCAGGGTGAGCCAGCGGTACTGGCCCATGGGGATGTCGTCCTTGGGCTCGAAACCGAGCACGTAGTGGTAGAAAGCCAGGGCCTTGGCCTGGTCGTCGACGAGGATGCTGGTGACCACGATCTTCATAGGCGTACACCGTACCTGTGGCTCGTAGGGTTCAGTAAAGACGCTCTGGATCATTTCACCACTAAACAGTGTTTTCCGAACATGGCGTAGGAAAAAAGCAAGCGGATCACCGGATCGCCCTGGCAATGCTGGGCGTGCGCGGGTTGGGCGCGATGGGTGCTCGCGGGTAAATATCGCCTTACATTTACCCAGGTCACGCTGGCCTGGCGGGCGCGTATGGTCCTGCTGGCCATCCAGTCCACAAGGAGCGTTACCATGCGTTTGATCAAACTTGCCCTGTTCGGTTGTGCAATGCTGACAGGCCCGGCGTGGGCCACGACGTTGTCCAGCGGTGAGGCCGCGGCAATGGCCAGCAGGGTGGTCGAACGGGCCACCGAGCAAGGCTACAACGTCAGTGCCACGGTGCTGGACGCCGAGCGCAACACGTTGGCCACGATCAGGTCCGAAAAGGCCGGGCCCTATACGCCCAGAGCCTCGTTCAAGAAAGCCTACACGGCGTTGCTGGTCCAGCAGCCTACCCAGGTATTCATCCGTGAGACGCTAAAGAAACAGCCTGAAGACCTGGAGAAGTTCATCGTTGCCAACATTCGCGACAGTGATCAGCTGATTTTCCTGCCCGGCGGAGTGCCGATCGTCAAGGACGGCCGCATTGTCGGGGCAGTGGGGGTGGGCGGTGCGCCCGGCGGCCACCTGGATGATGCGCTGGCCAGGCAGGTGCTCAAGGAGATGGACTTCACCTACTGAACAAAAACCTGCTCAAGCCATAGGCAAATCCTTCATCAGTCCAAGGCGCCAGCAGCGCGGCGCCAAGGTAAAGTGACAGGAAAATTCCAACGGCGCCGCTGAGCGGCGCCAGAGAGGTGCCTGTGGCTTCCTATACCCTGCGACAACTCAAGTATTTCGTCACCACCGTCGAGGCCGGCAGCGTTGCCGAGGCCTCGCGCCAGCTGTACATCGCCCAGCCCTCGATCTCCACGGCGATCAAGAGCCTGGAAGAGAGCTTCGGCGTGCAACTGTTCATTCGCCACCACGCCCAGGGCGTGTCGCTGACACCCAGCGGCAAGCGCTTCTATGCCAAGACCAAGTCGTTGCTGCAGATGGCTCACGAATTCGAGCAGAACGCCCTGGCCGACAATGACACCGTGGCCGGGCAGATCGACATCGGTTGCTTCGAAACCGTGGCGCCGTTGTACCTGCCGCGTTTGATTGCCGGCTTTCGCCAACGCTACCCGGGCGTCGACATTCGCCTGCGCGATGGCGAACAGCAAGACCTGATCCAGGGCCTGACGGCAGGTACTTTCGATTTGGCGTTTCTCTACGACCACGACCTGGACAACACCATCGAGGCCGAGCCGCTGATGCCGCCGCATAAGCCCTATGTGCTACTCCCCGAGAAGCACCGCTTCGCAGGGCAGGCACAGGTGTCGCTGCGCGACCTGTGCCCTGAGCCGATGATCCTGCTGGACGTGGCGCCGAGCCGTACTTATTTCGTCAGCCTGTTCAACGAAATGGGCCTGACGCCGAACATCGTGTTCAGTTCGCCGTCGATCGAGATGGTGCGCGGCATGGTGGGGCAGGGCTTCGGCTTTTCGCTGCTGGTGACCCGGCCACATTCGGAGTACACCTATGACGGGCAGAAGCTGGTGACGCTGGACATTGCCGAGCCGGTGGCCCTGTCGGGGCTGGCGGCGGCGCGACTGAAGCGGGTGCAGTTGACCAAGCCGGCGCAGTTGTTCGTGGATTTCTGCCGGGAAGAGTTGGCCAAGTTTTGACAGCTTCGGCAGCTAGGCGTGCTCGCGGTAGTTCAGGCTGTCGATCACGGCCAGGGTAGATGCACTTCCGAGTGGGGGGGAGGGTGGCTTAGCGATAGCTTCAGCCAGCTATCCAACCACAGCAGAGCGTGAATCTTATGAAATGTATGGTTTTGGCTGTAACACTGATCACTGCGGGCCTGGTGCAGGCGGCAGAACAAGCGGACGGCGAGCATCAACCAAACGCCGACTTGCATGGCATCACTGACCAGGCCTCCCCCCTTGAAAGCGCGGATGCGCCGGTGAAATTGTCCCGGCAAAAGCGCGGAGTCGGCCCTGTCGTGGGTATGTCATGTGAGGGGGGATACAGACTGGTCGGCGACGATTGTGTCATGAGCAATGTCGAGTTCGAATGATCTCGATGCCCATAAGGACCTGCGCTGAACCCAACATCAGCGCAGTACCTGTGGGAGCCGGCTTGCCGGCGAATGGGGCGCAAAGCGCCCCCAGCCATGTCACTGAATCACTCCTGATCCGGCACCACCGCAATCACATCGATCTCCATCAGCCACTCAGCCTGAGCAAGGCCCGCCACCACCAACCCAGTGGAAATCGGGAACACGCCCTTGAGCCATTTACCCACTTCCTTGTACACCGGCTCGCGGAAGCGCGGGTCGGTGATGTAGGTGGTGGTCTTGACGATGTGCGACAGGTCCGAGCCTGCTTCTTCAAGCAGCTGCTTGACGTTCTTCATCGCCTGTTCGGTTTGCGCCCGTGGGTCGCCCAGGCCTACCAGGCGTCCTTCGAAGTCGGTACCGACCTGGCCACGCACGTAGACAGTGTTGCCCGCGCGAACGGCCTGGCACAGGTCGTTGTCCAGGGTCTGGTTAGGGTAGGTGACCTTGGTGTTGAACATGCGGATGCGAGTGTGAGTAGGCATCAGTGGGCTCCGAGGGTGCTGACGTTGCTGATCGAGGAAGTGTGTTGCTCATCCGCATCACGCTGTTCGCGATCGCGGTAGGCCAGGTAGGTGCGTTGGGTGGCAATGTGGCCGGCGACGTGCTTGGCGTCGTGCCACACGCCCCAGATGAACGACGAGCCACGGCGCGACAGCCAGGGCAGGCCGAGGAAGTACACGCCTGGCTCGCGGGATACGCCGCGCTGGTGCTGTGGCTTGCCGTTGGCATCGAAGGTGTCGACCTGCAGCCAGCTGAAGTCCACGCCATAACCGGTGGCCCAGATGATGCTGGTGACGCCGGCCTGGGCCAGGTCCAGTTCCCGCAGCGGGTTGCTGACGCAATCCGGGTCGGGCAGGCGGTTGCGGGCCTCGGGCTCTTCCGGCAGGTCCAGGCCGTTGCGCTCGACATAGGCATCGGCGGCATCGAGCAGGGCCAGGTAGTTCTCGTCGCCAAGGCGAATGTTCTCGGCCAGGTTGTCCTGGAAGCGCGCCACGCCGTTTTCGAACGACTGGGTCAGGCCGACCAGGGTCATGCCCTGGTGGGCGAGGGCGCGGAAGTCCACGGTGTGGCCGCCACGGGCGCCGCTGACGGCGATGGTCACGTGCTCGCGGCCCGGTTTGGCGATCTCGGCATCCCACTCGCCCAGCACACCCAGCCACCAGCAGAAGTCACGGTTGCGGTAGGCCCGTGGCGGGCGGTCGTGGGCGCCGACCGACAGGTACACCTGGCGCCCGGCACGCATCAGTTCTTCGGCGATCTGCACGCCCGAGGAACCGGCGCCCACCACCAGCACGGCGCCTTGCGGCAGTTGCTCGGGGTTGAAGTAGGCGGCGGAGTGGATCTGGTGCAGCTGCTCGTCCTTGGGCGCAATGGCCGGGATCACCGGGCGCTGGAACGGGCCGGTGGCCGCGACCACGCGGTTGGCACGGATCACGCCCTCGTTGGTTTCGATGGTGAAGCCAGGGCGGTCGGCATTGCGCACCACTTTCTTCACTTCGATACCGGTGCGCACCGGCAGGTTGTATTTGCGCACGTACTGTTCGAAGTAGTCGGCTACCTGGTCCTTGCCAGCGAACGCATCGGCGTCGAGGTTGAATTCAAGGCCGGGGAAGCGGTCGTGCCAGACCGGCCCGTTGGCCACCAGCGAATCCCAGCGACCGGTGCGCCAGGCCTCGGCGATGCGCTTGCGTTCCAGCACCAGGTGCGGCACGCCAAGTTTGCTCAGGTGTTCGCTCATGGCCACGCCGGCTTGGCCGGCGCCGACGACCAGGGTGTCGATTTCGATATTGTTCAGTGTCATGTCCGAGCCCTTGTTCAGGCGGTTTTTGTCAGGTCGGTTTGGAGGACCGCCGTTACCTGGGGCCAGACTAGGGATGCAGGGGGAATCGCGAAAATAGTATTTAGCTAGTGCTTGCCGATAAAACGGCGAAGGCCTTGATGGATAAGGCCTGCGTGAAGGTTTTGCGCTGTTTTTCGGGTGTTTTGAAGGGCGCTTTGCAGCCTTAGTTTTTTCCTCTTCAAGGCACAGGAAAAAGGTCGTTTCGCACACTAGAGGCTTCTGTTCAGATTGCCTGCAATCGCACAGAACAACAGGAGCATTCACATGACCTTTTCCATCATCGGTCGCTGCCAGGAAACCGGCCAGGTCGGTATCGCCATCAGCTCGTCGAGTATCGCCGTTGGCGCGCGTTGCCCATGGGTACGTGCCGGTGTCGGCGCCGTCGCCACCCAGAACATCACCTTGCCTGCGCTGGGGCCGCAGATCCTCGATGCCCTGGAACAGGGCCAGTTGCCGCCCGCCGCGGCATTGGACCGGGTGCTCAGCGCCAATGGCTGGAGCGAGTACCGCCAGGTCACGGTGATTGACAGCCAAGGCCAGGTCGCCCTGTTCACCGGCAAGGAAGCGTTGGGCGTGCACAACGCCGTTGCCGGTGAGCAATGCGCTGCGGCCGGTAACCTGTTGTCTTCGCTGCAGGTGATCGAGGCCATGGTGCAGGCCTTCGAAGAGGCCGGTGGGCATTTGGCTGATCGACTGCTGGCGGCCATGCACGCGGCGATGGCTGCCGGTGGCGAGGCGGGGCCGGTGCACTCGGCGGCGCTGAAGATCGCTGGCGAGTTGACCTGGCCGTTGGTGGACCTGCGTGTGGACTGGGCCGACGAAGACCCGATCGGCGTGCTCGACGGCCTGTGGCAGGCGTATCGCCCGCAGATGCAGGACTACGTCACCCGCGCCCTCGACCCGACCACCGCGCCAAGCTATGGGGTGCCGGGTGATGAGTGAGTTCAGCAGCCGCGCCTTGTTGGCGCGGTTGGTCGGCTTTGCCACGGTCAGCCGCGATTCCAACCTGCAACTGATCGGCTTCGTGCGTGATTACCTGGCTGAGCTTGGCGTGGACAGCGAGCTGTTCCTCAACCCTGAAGGTACCAAGGCCAATCTGTTCGCCACCATCGGCCCCAAGGATGTGGGCGGTGTGGTGCTGTCCGGCCATACCGATGTGGTGCCTGTGGATGGCCAGGCCTGGACGGTCGAGCCGTTTGCCCTGAGTGAGCGCGACGGGCGTCTGTATGGCCGCGGCACGGCCGACATGAAAGGCTTCATCGCCTCGGTGCTGGCAGCGGTGCCGGCGTTACTGGCGCAACCACTGCGCATCCCGGTGCACCTGGCGTTTTCCTATGACGAGGAAGTCGGTTGCCTGGGCGTGCGCTCGATGCTGGCCGCCCTGCAACAGCGGCCGCACAAGCCACGGTTGTGCCTGATCGGCGAGCCCACCGAGCTCAAGCCGGTGCTCGGGCACAAGGGCAAGCTGGCCATGCGCTGCCAGGTACAGGGCGCTGCCTGCCATTCGGCGTATGCGCCTTACGGGGTCAATGCCATCGAGTACGCCGCGAAGCTGATCGGCAAGCTGGGCGAGATCGGTGATGCCCTGGCATTGCCCGAACATCATGACCAACGATTCGATCCGCCGTTCTCGACCGTGCAGACCGGTGTGATCAACGGCGGCAGGGCGTTGAACATCGTGCCCGAGGAATGCGCGTTCGACTTCGAGGTGCGCGCCTTGCCGGGGTTCGAGGCCCAGGCCGTGGCCGACCAGTTGCAGACCTATGCCGAGGCGGAGTTGTTGCCGCGCATGCGCAAGGTCAATGCGGCCAGTGCGATTCGCCTGGCGCCGTTGAGTGCCTACCCGGGATTGGCCACGCCGGCGGACAGCGAGGCGGCGCGGTTGGTGGCGCTGCTCAGTAAGTCAGAGGAATTTGGCACAGTGGCGTTCGGCACCGAAGGTGGGCTGTTCGACCAGGCCGGCATCCCCACGGTGGTGTGCGGACCGGGCAGCATGGATCAGGGGCACAAGCCGGATGAGTACGTCAGTGTCGAGCAGTTGCAGGGGTGTGATGCGATGCTGCTGAGGCTGGTGGATTACCTCAAGCAGGGGTGATTGCGCTGGCCCATCGCCGGCAAGCCGGCGATGGGCCGCAAAGCGGCCCCACGGCCTTAGAAGGTCGCCTTGACCTGCAACCCAACCACCAGCGCGTTATCGATCTCCTTCCCGGAGAACGCCCCCGGCTCGATGATGTACTGCACATCGGGCCGCAGGTTCAGCCACGGCGTTGCCTGGTAGCCATAACTCAATTCGATCAGCTGCTCTGCACTGTCGATGTTCGGGAAGGGCTGTCCGGCATTGAACGCAGCGTCCTCCAGCACGTCGCGGCTGCGCGGGTTGGGCACGGCGCGGCCATAACCCAAGGCCACGGTGTCGCGTGGACGCCCTTCGAACGGTTTGTACAGCACCACGCCTGTGCCATACCACTTGGTGAACGGCGAGGCGGCCTCGCTCGACGCCGAATACTGGCCAAAGGCGTGCAGGCTACGGCCTGGCGAGCCGGCATCGTTCCACACCGCCTGGTCGATCAGCAGATAGTGCCCGCCACGGCCGGACACTTCCTTGTCGCTGCCAATGCGCTTCACGTCGGAGCTGTCGTAGTAGTAACCCAGCTTGTACTCACCCGGCAGCTCGCCTTGC
This sequence comes from Pseudomonas sp. NPDC089395, assembly GCF_044749525.1. Classification (NCBI taxonomy): domain Bacteria; kingdom Pseudomonadati; phylum Pseudomonadota; class Gammaproteobacteria; order Pseudomonadales; family Pseudomonadaceae; genus Pseudomonas; species Pseudomonas sp. NPDC089395. Next base: position 694,837 of record NZ_JBIVID010000002.1, on the reverse strand, counting down.
AGCTTGTACACCAGCTCCACCGGCAGCACCGTACCGGTCGTGTGCTTTGGCCCCAGGTGCCAGGCACGGCTGGAGTTGCCGTTGCTTTGCGGGTCCACATTAAACGCTGCCACACGCAGCTGCCAGGACGGCGACAGATCATACTTCACGCGCACGCCCAAGTGGGCGTTGGGGTAGTTGGTCCAGCCGCTGCCGCCGGACATGTTCAGCGGGTGGCCGCAGAAGCCGGCGTTCATGAAGTTGCACAGGATGCCGCTGTCCAGGCCGCCCAGGTCGTTGCCCATGGCCATGTAGCCGAGCTTGACGTTGAGCGCTGGGCTGAACAGCGTGCGCTCGTAGCTCAGCTCGGTCAGGCGGGTGTACAGGCCACCGAAGTTTTCCTGGATCGGCAAGCGGTTGCCCACCAGGTCTTCCGAGGCGCTGTTGCCGCGACGGTCGTTGATCGTCAGCTGGACCTTGCCGCCGTTGTCCAGGCCATACAGCTTCGACAGGTCGAACTGCACGCCGAGCTTGAGGTTCTGCGAGTAGCGGGCCGAGCGGTGCAGGCCGCCGTGGGCGTTGTAGGCGGTTTCACCGCTGTAGTCGCCGGTGAACTTGATACCGTCATCTTCGAGCTGGTGACGCAGGCCGCCCCAGTCGCCGGTCATCGTGTTGCGGGTCATCAGGTCGCCTTCGGCCATGGCGGTGGTGCTGGCCAGGGCAATCAGCAGGGGGGAAGTGATGCGAAAAGCGGAAGGCATTGCGGGTTCTCGATTGATCTTTCAGGGCCTCATTGCCGGCAAGCCGGCTCCCACAGGTACTGCAGCGAACCTTGTGGGAGCCGGCTTGCCGGCGATGGAAACGACGCGATTTATGGCAGGGCGTAAGAAATCACATAGTCGCCACGGTCAGTCGACTGACGGGCGCCGCCGGCGGTGATGACCACATACTGCTTGCCGGTCTTCGGTGAAACGTAGGTCATCGGGCCACCCTGGCTACCCACTGGCAGACGGGCTTTCCAGACTTCGTTGCCGTTGCTGCTGTCGTAGGCGCGCAGGTAGAAGTCCTGGGTGCCGGCGATGAACACCAGGCCGCCTTGGGTCGACAGGGTGCCGCCGAGGGTCGGCAGGCCGATCTTGATCGGCAGGTGCATGCGGATACCGAGCGGGCCTGTGTCTTCCACTGTACCCACTGGCACCTGCCAGGCGACTTGGCGGGTCTTCATGTCGATGGCGGTCAGGGTGCCGAACGGAGGCGCCTGGCACGGAATGCCGGCGACCGACAGGAAGCGGTTCTTGTTCACCGCATAAGGGGTGCCCTTGAGCGGCACGGCGCCCATGCCGGTGTTCAGTGCTTCGCCACCGGAGGTGGCCTGGCCCTTGTTCTGCGACGGGATCATCTGGATCCACAGGCCCAGGCGCATGTCGTTGACGAAGATGAAACCATGCACCGGGTCAGTGGAAATGCTGCCCCAGTTCATGCCACCCAGCGAGCCCGGGAAGCTCAGCGACAGGTCGGTGCCTGGCGCGGTGTACAGGCCGTCGTAGCGCATCTTCTTGAAGTCGATGCGGCACAGCAGTTGGTCATACGGGGTGGCGCCCCACATGTCCGATTCGGTCAGGGTCTGCGCGCCGATCTGCGGCATGCCCACCGACTTGGGCTGGGTTGGGGAGTATGGCTCGTTGGGGATGTTGCTGGGCTTGACCGGTACTTCGTCGACCTGGGTCAGCGGCTTGCCGGTGGCGCGGTCGAGCACGTAGATCTGCCCGGCCTTGGTGCCGATCACCACCGCAGGGACCGACTGGCCGTCGTCCTTGGTGAAGTCGATCAGGCTCGGCTGCATCGGCAGGTCGAAGTCCCAGAGGTCGTTGTGCACGGTCTGGAACACCCACTTTTGGTTGCCGGTGGTGGCGTCCAGGGCCAGTACCGAAGCGCCGTAGGTGTGGTCCAGCTTGCTGCGTTCGACGCCGTAGATGTCGGTGGACGACGAGCCCATCGGCAGGAATACGGTGTTCATCGCCGGGTCGTAGGACATCGGCGCCCAGCTGTTCGGGGTGCTGCGCACATAGCTGCTGCCTTCGGCAGGCGCGTTGCGATCTTCCGGGTTGCCCGGGTCGAAGGCCCAGCGCATTTCACCGGTGATCACGTCGAAGCCACGGATCACCCCGCCAGGCATGTCGGTCTGGACGTTGTCGGCGACACGCCCGCCCACCACCACGGTGGTCCCGGCCATCAGCGGCGCGGAAGACAGCTGATAGTAGGAGTCCGGCACGTTGCCCAGGCCGGCCATCAGGTTGACCTGGCCGTTGTTGCCGAAGCCTTGGCAGAACGCGCCGGTGTCGGCATCGACCGCGATCAGGCGACCGTCGATGGTGTTGGTCAGCAGGCGACGCTGGCAGTTGGCACCGGCCGCGACGCTGGCGACGGTGATCGGCGAGCTGTTCGGCTGGGTCGGCTGGGCGATGGCGGCGGTGGCGTCGAAGTAGGCCATGCCGCGGCAACGCTGCCAGACCTTGGATTGGGCGTTGATCGCGTTCTTCCACAGCTCTTTGCCGGTGTCGGCGTCGAGGGCGATCAGGTTGTTGTGCGGGGTGCAGATGAACACCTTGTTGCCGACCTGCAGCGGGGTCAGCTGGTCTTCGGCACCGTTGCCGTCGCTGATCGCCACGTCGCCGGTGTGGTAGGTCCAGGCCACTTTCAGCTTGTCGACGTTGTCGCGGTTGATCTGGTCCAGTGCGGCAAAGCGGCTGCCACCTTCGGTGTTGCCGTAGTGGGCCCAGTCTTTCTGACCCTTGCCGGCTTCGACCGGGGTCATGCCCGGGCCTTTACCGGTGGGCGCGACGCTTGGGTGGGCGACGAACATGTTGCCGGCAGCGATCACCAGCACCACGGCCAGCACGCCAGCGATGCCGTAGGCACCACGGCCGGTGCTGCCGCCATTGGCGCGCACCAGCAGCGGGTAGACCGCCGCCACCACCATGCCGATCGCAGCGAACATGAACAGGCGCGAGAACAGTGGCCAGAACACCAGGCCGGCGTCGATCAGCGCCCACAGCGCGGTACCGACCAGGAATGCCGCATACAGCCAGGCACCGGCCCGTTTGCGGCGGGCGATGAGGACACCGGCGATGGCCATGGCCAGGCCGCCGATCAGGAAGTACCAGGAACCGCCCAGGCCGGCCAGCTTGATGCCGCCAGCAGCCAGGAGAAGGCCGAGCAGGGCGATGATCACGCCCAGGCCGACCAGAATGAGTTTTGTGGCGCCAGAGGCGCGCGGTGTTTCGTTCATGCCAGGGATCTCAGCAGGTGGAATGCGCGCAGTTTATGCCCTTAGCAAGCTAATTAACAAGTTAGTACATAATCTTCTGAGACTGATTGTCGCAGGGCTGAACGTGCAGGTTTGTCGCGAAAAGTCTAGAACATGCTTTGAAAATTGCAGAAAGCGGTGCTTTTGGTTCACGGCTTGAGGCGTGGTCAGACTTTTGTATTAGGCATGAAGGCCTGCTGCAGACAGGCCCTTTTTCGCTTAGAACTGATAGTTGGCGGTGAGGATTGCTGCCCTGTCGGCGCCATACTCGATAGCCGAGGAGCGTGCGGCGTTGCCGTTTTGCTGGCGCACCCGTTCCACGTAGGCTTTGTCAAACAGGTTGTTGACGTTCAACTGCAGGTCAAGTTGACGGTTCACCTGATAACCGACCATGGCGTTGTGCAGCCAATAGGCATCGAGTTTGGCGGTGGTGCTGGAGGTGACATTGCGTTCGCTGATATACCGGGCGCCATAGCCGAAGGTCCAGGCATGAGTGAGCCGGTAGGTGCTCCACAGGTTCATCGAACGGGGCGGGGTGTTGGCCAGCGCATGCCCCTTGCTGGCGAAGCTGTTGCCGCCTGCGGCCGCCTTGAGCGTCTCACTGTCGAGGAAGGTGTAGTTGGCGAACACCGTCCACCGTTCGCTTAGATGGCCCGTGAGGGCAAATTCAAGGCCTTGTACACGTTGTTTACCGGACAGCTGGGTGGAGCTGTCAGCCAGCGTCTCGCGGGCGTTGCTCTTGACGATATGGAACAGCGCTGCATCGAGCTCCAATTGTTGGTCGAGCAATGCCCACTTGCTGCCGAACTCCCAGGACTGGTTTCTTTCCGGAGCAAGCCCTTCGGTTGCCGCGTTCAGACCCCGGGCGTTACCGGCCAGTGATTCGGCCGACGGGTTGTAGGAGTTGCCCCAGGCAAGGTACACGCGGCCGTGTTCGGTTGGCTTGTAGACCAGCCCCGCGCGGCTGCTCACGGGGGTGTCCACGGAATTGAACGCCGAGGTGCGTACGTGGGCCGGGGAATAGCCTTTGGCGCTGCCGGCGAAACGGTCTTGGCGCAGGCCAAGGTGCAGGTCCCAGCGTTCACTCAGGGCCACGGTGTCGAACAGGTAGATGGCCTGGTTGTCCAGCGCGGTTTCGCTGTACCCCGTGACAGCCTTTTCCACTGGGCCGTACCAGTAACCGGGTGGGTTCCCCAGGTCGTAACCGTTGGCGGGGTAGCGCGTGGTGCCGAGGCCGTGATCGTAGGTTTTCAGGTCCAGCGTTTCGCGGGACAGCTCTACGCCGACTACCCAGTCGTGGCCCACGCCCAACAGCTGGTCGTGGCCTAGCAGGCTGGTCTGGCTGATCCACATCTGCGTGGTGGCGTCGCGGCCGTACCCCTGTGGCCCGGCCGGGCGGTAGCGCCCAGGTGGCAAACCCTCGGTATTGACGTGGGAGGCGGACACCACCGTGTCACGCCTGAGCTGTCCATAGCGGGCCAGTTGCTGCAGGCGCAATCGCTCGTTGAAGTCATGCTCCAGGTTGAGCGTGAACTGGTTCTGTTCGATGTGTTCCTTATCGAGGTTTTTCCAGCCGAAGTATTGCTTGCGCTCGACACCTGCCAGACGCTTGCCATCAAGAGCCGGTACTCCGTAGTCCGGCAGGTTGTCATCACGCTGATGCACGGCGCTCAGGGTCAGCCAGGTGGCGTCGCCTAGGCCGAGTTGCAGGGCCGGTGCAATGCCCCAGCGTTTCTGGTCGATGCCGGGGCGACCGGGCACTTCGTTGCTGTGCGCCATCAGGTTGATACGCGCGGCGCTACCCTGGCCGACATCGTTCAGTGGCTGGTTGCTGTCCAGGGTCAGGCGTTGATAGCCGGCGCTGCCCAGGCTGCCGCCCAGGTGGGTGAAAGCCTGTTGCTCGGGCTGCTTGCTGATCAGGTTGATGCTACCGCCGGTGGTGCCGGCGCCGCCGAACACTGAACTGGGGCCTTTGACGACCTCGACCTGTTCGGTGTTGAAGGTGTCGGAACGCGTGGTCTGTGCACTGTCGCGCAGGCCGTCGACCTGGATGTTGTTGCTGGCCGAGAAGCCGCGGATGTTGATGCTGTCACCAGAGCCGCCACCGCCTTCACCGGCATTGAAAGTGATGCCTGAAACGTTCGACAGCACCTGGCGCAAGCCCAGCGCCTGTTGCTGGGCGAGCACAGGAGCAGGGACCACGGTGATGGTCTGTGGGGTATCGAGCAATGGGGCAATCTGTTTGATCGACGCCGAGCGTTCGGTACGTGGGCTGCTCGCGGCTGGCGCCGTGACATCCGTCTCCTCCAGCTCGATCAAGGGTTGCGTAGCGAGGGCATTGCCACACAGGGAGGCTGCACCTAGGCCGAAGGCGGTGCTGCGCAGGGCGCTGCGGATACTGCGGTCGGTAGTGAGGTCATGCATGTTTGAACGTCCAGCGTTGGAGAGTGGAGCTGAGCTGTGAGTGATTTTTCACAGGCAAGCGGGGGCACTGCGCCACGGCCACAGGCCGCGCAGGCGTTTAAAAAGGATGAGTTGGGAGAATCAGGTCAGCTGGCAGGCCAGGGCGTTGTGCTGTCGTAGAACACGGCCAGCCAGACGGTGTGGGTGCCTTGGGCGGTCCATTCCACGCGATGTCGACAGTGCGCCGGAATGTCCAGGCAATCACCGGGTGCCAGCAACCGGGTGTGGGCTTCATGCTCCAGGCGCAGTCCGGCACTGCCGCTCAGCAGCAAGATCCATTCGCCTTCGGGCTGGTCGTACCAGAAGCCAGGCGGGCTGCACTGGCCGCTGGAAACGATGCGCTCGATGCGCAGGCCTGGGCGTTTGAGCAAGTCGTCGACCCACTCTGGCGTGGCGGGGTCACAAGGGGGGAGAGGGGTCAGCACGTTGGTGGGTATCATAGGAAAATCTCGCTCTTCGGGAGGTAATTCACTATGGACTTCATCGAAAGGCGGCGCGCTTCTTGACCGCCTATCCGGGATGTAGGAATTGTCTGAGACTTAAAGCAAAAGGGTAGATCTGGGCAAGTTTCTGGCGAAGAGGCGGTCCCGCTCGCCCTATCGCCCGAGCGGCAAGGCCACACCGATCAAGGCAAACAAGCTCCCACAGCAGCGGTTGAAGCCCTTGCCGCCCTTGGCCAACCAGGGCTTGATACGAAACGCCAGGCGCGCCAGCAGGTACTCGACTACGAACTCCACGCTGGCGAACGTGGCAGCCATGATCACGAACTGCAGGAACAAACCGCGCTGCGGGTCGATGAACTGCGGCAGGAACGCGCCGTAGAACAGCAGCACCTTGGGGTTGGCCATGGCCGACAGCAGGCCCTGGCGGAACATGCCGGCGTTACTCAAGCGTGCGGCCCGCGCATTCACTTCCAGGTGCAAGGCCGGGCTGCGCCAGAGCTGGATGCCCAGCCATACCAGGTAGGCCCCGCCTACCCACTTCAGCACGGTCAACACCGATGCCGAGGTTTGCAGCAAGGCGCTCAGGCCGAACATGGCCAAGGCAATCAATGCACTGAAACCGAACACCCCGCCAACGATGGTAAACAACGTCCGTCGCGCGCCGTACAGCGCGCCGTGGGTCAGGGCCAGCAAGCTATTGGGGCCGGGGGTGAGCGACAGGCCGATGCTAGCCAGCAGGTAGATGAGCCAGGTATCCAGTGCCATGGAAAATGCCTTGTGTGTGCGAAGGCGGCCAGTTTAAGGGACGGCCCGCAATGCCAAGGGTATTATCTGGACATCCTATGGTGCTATCTGGACATTTGGCCATGCCCCCTGATATCCGTTTGCTGATCCTGCCACTGCCGGAATTCGCCCTGCTGCCCTTTGGCGCCTTCCTCGACAAGCTGCGATTCAGTGCCGACGATGAAGACTACAGCCGCCAACGCTATTGCGCCTGGACGCTGGGCAGCCTGACCGGTGAACCGGTGATGTCGAGCAGCGGGGCGGTGCTGCAGGTCGAGGCCATCGCCCAGCAGCGGCTTGCGGACTACGACTACCTGGTGCTGTTCGGCGGCCGCAATGCCGGGGCCACGGCGCGCCTCGCGCCGCATTACAAAAACCTGCTCAAGCGCGCGACGCGGGCTGGCGTGAAGCTGGTTGGCATCGACAATGCCGCGTTTCTGCTGGCGGCCTGCGGCTTGCTGGACGGGCACAAGGTGGTGGTGCACTGGCGCCATGAAGCCGAGTTCCGCGCCAGCTTCCCTCACCTCGAAGTGCTGCGTGAACAGTTGTACTGCATCGACCGGGGGCGTATCACCTGCGCCGGCGGTACGGCTGCCATCGACCTTGCAGTGGAACTGCTGTCGCACGGCTGTGGCCGCGCCCGTGCGCTCAAGGGGCTGGCCGACATGCTGGTGGACGAGTCCCGGGACAGCCGCCATGCCCTGCGTTCGCTGGAGGCCGGGGCAGGGCAGGGGCGCCAGGTGCAGCGCGCCCTGGCGTTGATGCGACACCACATGGCGGCGCGCCTGTCCATCGAGCATCTGGCGGCCGAGCTGGGCATCAGCCGGCGGCAGCTCGACCGTCAGTTCCAGGCCAGCCATGGCATGAGCGCCAAGGCCTGGTGGCAGGAGATGCGCCTGCAGCAGGCGCGCTGGCGGTTGCTCAATTCCAGCCACAGCCTGGGGCAGATAGCCGATGAGGTGGGGCTGGGCGATGCCAGCTACCTGGGGAGATGCGTGCGGCAACGCTTTGGTTGCACGGCGCTTTCGTTGCGCAAGGGGGGCTGCGTGAGCGTCTGAACCCAACAACCCAATGCCCGCGGCGGACCTTGAGGGAGCTGGCCAGCCAGCTCCTACAGGAATCGCGCTGTGTTCCAGACGTGAAGCGGATTACTGCGGCGTGCCGAACAGCCCCGTCCAGTAGATACCGGCATCGCTCTTTGGGTCTACGGCATAGGCCGCGCCCATCTCGCGAAAATCCGGGCTCATCAGCGTGGCGCAATGCCCGGGGCTGGCCAGCCAGCCATCCACCACCTTCTGCGCACTGTCGCGCCCGGCGGCGATGTTCTCGCCGATCCGCTGGTACAGGTAGCCGGCCAGCTCCGCACGGTCGCCCGGGGTACGGCCATCGCGGTCGATGTGGTCGAAGAAATTCTGGTTGGCCATCGCCCGCGTATGGCCGGCTGCCACCCCGGCGAGGGCGCTACTCCAGGTCAGCGCCGATGTCGCCGCGAACGGCTGGCCACCACATTGACGCGGCGCCTTGCGCGCCACATTGATGGCTTGCATCAGCTTCTGCCCCTCGGCCTGCCAATCACCCAGGCGGCCGCTCAACAAGGGGCGAGCCAGCACGATGCGCCAATCGCGGCCTTCCTGGCTGACACCGATATCGACGAACTGCGGGTCGAGCACTACCTGGCAGAAGCTCTCTTCGATGGCATGCATCGCGGCGCGAGCGTCGCGCGGGCCGGATAGGCTGATGGCCTGGACGTTGACCATCGGGTAGGCGGCGCGGGTCATGGCCTGTTGCAGGTCGCGAGTGCCTTCCGGCGACAGCGCCAGGCGGGTGTCGCTATTGAGCGGTGGCAGCTCCAGCGATGCGTCGGCGCCACAGGGCTGGGCCTGGCTGCGGTAGGTATTGATCGACTCGATCAGCTGCGCCTCTTCGCCGGTGGCAGCCAGGCTACCGGTCGAGACGACCAGGCCCAGCGACAAGGCGGCAACGGATGACAGGACGCGCATGTGGATCTCCCTGTGACTGGCAGCGTCTTGGTATGCGCTGCTCATCCTACACAAGCCCAGGGTTTTTGGCCCGGAATCGTGCATCGCGAAGTAAACGCCGGCAAAGGCTTGCAGGCGGCAAAAGAGGGAGTAGACCACTGGTCGACAAAAAAGTGCGAAACATTGTTAAATATTCGTAATATCGGCTGTAAACAATACGCAATTGAAAATGATTGCGCTTGCCAGGGAGGCTTTACTTAGAACACCGGAGCCTTGCATGGCACGCTTCCCTTCGTATCGGTTGACCTTCTTCGTTGCTTGCTGTTCCGTTGCCGTCAGTGCCCAAGCGGCCGACGGCGCTATCGAACTCGATGCCACCGCCATCAATGCCGAGGCTGGACAGCCCAAGGGCGAACCACCGCCAGCCTTTGCCGGTGGCCAGGTCGCGCGCGGCGGGCAGATGGGCGTGTTGGGCAACCAGGACATGATGGACGTGCCCTTTACCATGACCAGCTACACCTCGCAGCTGATCGAGGACCAACAGGCCGAGGACATCGGCGATGTGCTGCTCAACGACCCTTCGGTGCGCCAGTCGTTCGGCTTCGGTAACCAGTCCCAGGTCTTCGTCATCCGTGGGCTGCCGCTCAATGGCGACGATGTGGCGTTCAATGGTCTGTACGGTGTGCTGCCACGGCAGATGATTTCCACCGATGCCGTGGAGCGGGTAGAAGTGCTCAAGGGCCCCAACGCTTTCCTCAACGGTGCCAGCCCCACCGGCACCGGCCTTGGCGGCAACGTCAACCTGCAGCCCAAGCGCGCGGGTGATACGCCAACCCGGCGCTACACCCAGGACATCAGCAGCGATGGCCGCCTCGGCGAGCACCTGGATCTGGGCCAGCGCTTTGGTGAGGACAACCGCTTTGGCGTGCGCCTGAACCTGTCGCAGCGCGAAGGCGAAACCGCGGTCGACGATCAGGACCAGCGCAGCAAGCTGTTCATCGTCGGCCTCGACTACCGTGGCGACAACTTCCGCCTCTCTACCGACATCGGTTACCAGAAACAGCGGGTCAACCACATGCGCAACTCGGTGCGCCTGGGCGCTGGCCTGACTGATATCCCGCGTGCGCCGGATGCCGATCACAACTACGGCCAGGACTGGTCATGGACCGAGACCGAGGACACCTTCGGCATGGTCCGCGGCGACTACGACTTCAACGAAAACTGGAGCGGCTACCTGGCCGGTGGCCTCAAGCACACACACGAAAACGGCTTCTACGGCACGCCGATCCTCACCAATGCGGCCACCGGCGCGGCCACCATCGGCGGGTCGGAGATCCCCCACAACGAGGACAACAGCACGCTGATGGGCGGCATCAATGGCCGCTTGCAGACGGGCCCGGTCAGTCATCAGCTGAACCTCGGCGCAGCCAGCATCTGGACCCAGCAGGAAAACGCCTTCGTCTTCTACAATTCGCAAGCGACCAACATCTACAACACCGACCCTCTGCCCAAACCCACCACGCCGACCTTCGCCAGTGGCAAGCTGGATGACCCAGGGGTGACTGGCAAGACCCGCAACCGCAGTATCGCCGTGTCCGACACCGTGGGCCTGTTCGACGATACCTTGCTGCTCACCGCCGGTGTGCGCCGCCAGCAGCTGCGCGTCGAGGGCTATGCCTACGATGGCGAGGGGCCGGACCTGGGCCGCAATGCCTTCTACGACGAGTCGGTCACCACGCCCGTGTACGGCATCGTCTACAAGGTCAACCCGTCGATCTCGCTGTATGCCAACCGAATCGAAGGCCTGGCCCAGGGCGCGACGGCATCGGGGCAGGTGGTCAACGCCGGCGAAGTGTTCCCGCCAGCCAAGACCAAGCAAGTGGAGGCCGGGGTGAAGCTCGATTACCAGACATTCGGGGCCAACCTGGCCGTGTTCCGCATCGAACGGCCTACCGACGGTTTCGTTGAGGGTAATGTGTTCGTCCAGGACGGCGAGCAGGTCAACAAGGGCATCGAACTCAGTGTCTTCGGCGAGCCGCTGCGAGGTCTGCGTCTGATGGCGGGCGGCACGCGCATGGACAGCGAATTGAAGAAGACTCAGAACGGCGCCAACGATGGCAATCACGCGGTAGGGGTGCCGACCTTCCAGCTCAACGCCAGTGTCGACTGGGATGTACCAGGGCTCGAAGGTGTGGCGCTCAATGCCCGCATGCTGCGCACGGGCGGGCAGTATGCGAATCCGTCCAATACCCTCAGCCTGCCGACCTGGAACCGCTTCGACGCTGGCGCGCGCTATCGCTTCAAGGTGCAGGAGAAGGAAGTCACCCTGCGGATGAACGTGGAAAACCTCACCGACAAGAACTATTGGGCTTCGGCCAATGGCGGTTATCTGACCCAGGGCGATCCGCGCCTGGTGAAGTTCTCCGGGACGATCGACTTCTGATGAGCAGGGCGTTCATCGGTCAGCGCGCCAACGCCTGGTTGGGCTTGTAGAACAGGAAATGCCGGGTCTCGGCGGTCTTGCGATAGGTTTTCGCCCAGTCGGGGTGCACGTTGCGGTCATGGAAGTACAGCGCGCCCCCGGTCGAGTCCTTGAGCTGCTGGTTGAGTGCTTTGCGCGCGATCTCCTTGGCGATGTCATAGCGCTGCGCTTCCTCGACCTGGTCGGAGCGCCCGTCGCACCACCAGGAGAACTGGCAGGACTTGCTTTCGACGCCTTGCTTGACCACCCCGCAGATGGTGTCCGGGAAGCCATCATGGCCGAGGCGGTTGAGCACCACGCTGGCGACCGCACTCATGTCCTTGGCATCGGCGCCCTTGGCTTCCCAGTAGATGGTGCGGGCAAGGCAGGTGATGCTGTCATCCATGGGCGCCTGGCCTGCCGGGTCGACGGCCTTTACCTCGCCGGGTGTCAGGGTTTCGGCTTTTTTCGGCGGCGGCGCGTCTTCCACGACTTTCTCTTCGAGCTTTTCGGCCTTGTCTTCGGCCACTGCGGCCTTGGCGGGCGCGGCGGCGTGCAAAGGGCCTGCGAGCAGGGCTGTGGTCAAACCGATCAGCATCCACGAACAGCGCATGGTCGAGCTTCCGTAGTGTGGGTTGCCTCACAGTCTAGCCAAACGCCATCACTTGAGCGTAAGCATTAACACCAAGGGCAAGGTCACGGCGGCGGCCACGGTCTGCAAGGCGATGATGGTGGCCATCAGCGGGGCGTTGCCCCCCATCTGCCGCGCCATGACATAGGACGAAGACGCCGTTGGCAGCGCCTGGAACAGCACCGCCACCACCGCCGCCTGGCCACCGAGGCCAAGCAGGCGGCACAGGCCCCAGGTGGTCAATGGCATGACCAGGAACTTGAACGTCGATGCCGCCATCAGGGGTCGCACCTGCTGACCGAGGCTGGCACCGCCGAGTGCTGCCCCTACGCAAAGCAGGCCCAGGGGCAGGGCCGCCTGGCCCAGGGCTTTGACTGTCGGTTCGATGCCTGCGGGCAGGCCCAGCCCCGTCACCCGCAGCAGCAACCCACCGGCGCAGCCGACGATCAGCGGGTTGGCGAAAATCGCCCGCAGCACCGTGGCGGGTGAGCTGTGGCGGGCGCTGAAGCGCGCGAACACCAGCACGCAGAGCAGGTTGACCAATGGCACGATGGCCGCGTTGGCCACGGCCGCCAGGGCAATCCCCGCGCTGCCGTAGATGCCCGCGGCCAGGGTGGCGCCGATGTAGTTGTTGAAGCGCACGCCGCCTTGGAACACCGAGGTGAAGTCGGCGCCGTCGTGGTTCACCGCGCCTTGGTAGAGCACCAGCAGCACGGCACCGAGCAGGGTCGAGAGCATCAGTACACCCACCATGCCAAGCACCGGCACGCCATCGAGGTTGGCGGTGGCCAGGCCGTGGAGAAACAGTGATGGCAGCAGCACGTAGTAGCTCAGGCGTTCGGCACCGGGCCAGAAGTTTTCGGCGAGAAAGCCGCGGATACGCAAGAGGGTGCCCAGGGCAATGAGCAGGATGATGGGCACCAGGGTGGTCAGCAGCAGGTGGAGCATGGCAGGTGTTCCGTGGTCGGGTACCGGCACAGGTTAGCGCGGCAGATCGTTCCGCGAACCAGGGCGAAGCCCTGGCCATTCACCTCTGCCGTCTGGGCGGGCCTCTTCGCGGGGCAAGCCCGCTCCCACAGGAAGAAGGCGCCACTCACACCTGCAGTGCTGTCTTCACCACCGCACTCAAGTGCCGCCGCTGGCTTTTTTCATGCTCCAGCAGCACCACCCGCCGTTTCAGCTGCGGCTCGCCGAAGGGCAGGCAGGTCGCTGCTGGCAGCCTCTGCACATCGTCGTCAGACATGGGAATGATTGCCACCCCCAACCCCATGACCGCCATGCGCGCCAGCGCTTCCTGACTGTCCAGTTCCATCTGTTCACTCACCTGCAGGTGCTGTCGGCGCAGTTCCTGTTCGATCTGCCGGCCGGCCCACGCACGCTTGTCAAAGCGCAGAAAAGGCTGGCTGGCCAATAGCTGTGGCAGGCTCTGGCCGGCCAGCTCATGGCTGGCGATGGCCCAGAAACGGTCTTCGAACAGCGGCGTGTAGTCGAGGTTTTGCGGGTAGGGGCTGACGGGCTCGGTGGTGATCGCCGCATCCAGTTCGCCGTCTTCGACGCGACGCGCCAACTCCGCAGACATCCCCGAGGCCACGCTGATGTGCAGGTCCGGGTGATGCGCCTTGATCCACACCAGCGCGTTAGGCAGGCGGCGGGCGAGTACCGTATGAATCGCCCCGAGCCGCAGGCGACCACGCAGGCTCGGGCCGCTGGCCAGGGCGTCGGCCAATTCGTCATACGCCGCCAGGATGGTCTCGGCGCGTGCCACGGCCAGTTGCCCAGCCTCGGTCAGCAGCACCTGGCGGCGGCTGCGGTCGAACAGCACGACCTGCAGTTCTTCTTCCAGGGTCTTGATGTGCAGGCTCACCGCCGACGGGGTGAGGCTGAGCAGGTCGGCAGCACGGGCGAAGGTGCCGTGGCGGGCGATGGTCACCAGGGTGCGCAGGGCTTTGAGGGACACGCGGGCAGGCTCCGGGGTTGAGCGGGCAATGCGGCATTGTGTTTCAGTCTGTGGCTGGATGGAATGCCTGGCGGACTGGGCAGTCCCAGCTGTTACGCGGGTAGCAACGCCCGTGTTTCACACGCCATGGAGAAACTACATGAAAGCAGCACTATTGACTGCCTTGCTGGCCTCTGCCGGCCTCGCCCAGGCCGCGCAGACGGTGGAACTCAAGCTCGCCGGGCCAGACGGCCCAGGCAAGTCGATCGGTACCATCAGCATCGAGCAGAACCCGTACGGCACTTTGCTTACGCCGGACCTGAAGGACCTGCCGCCCGGCGTGCATGGCTTCCACCTGCACCAGAACCCTTCCTGCAGCCCAGCAGAAGAAAACGGCAAGCCCGTGCCCGCGGGCGCTGCAGGCGGCCACTGGGACCCCAGCTCAAGCAATGCACACAAGGGGCCGTATGACGACAGTGGTCACCGCGGCGACCTGCCAGCGCTGTATGTCGGTGCTGACGGCAAGGCCAGCTACCCGGTACTGGCGCCAAGGCTGAAGGTCGCCGACTTCAAGGGGCATGCCTTGATGGTGCATGCCGGGGCAGACAATCACAGCGACCATCCCGAAAAGCTGGGCGGTGGTGGTGCCCGTGTCGCCTGTGGCGTAGTGCAGTAACTGGCGTTTCAGGGCAGCGCCGCTGCCTGCTGCAGGTTCATCGACCGGGTTTCCAGCGCCAGGCCTCAGCGCTGGCGCTCGGCGACCGCCCGCAAGGTCCGCAAGGTGACCACTGGCGCATCGACCACGAAGCGGTTGGCCAGCCAGCCTGGCACGTCGCCAGCCGGGTCGGCCTTGAGCTGGTAGGTCACTTCGGTTTCTCGCTCGCCCAGCGGCTTCATCACCCATTCACCGCTCAGGTGCTGCACGCGGATCAATCCCGGCTCTTCGGGCAGCTTGCCGGGCTCGGCGCTCAGGTGCCGCACCAGCGTGCCGTCGTCCAGGCGCTCGGTGGTGACCTTGAGGATGATGTCGCGCGGCAATGTCGGCCAGGGCAGGTTGGTGGTCAGGTAGACCCAGGTGCTGTCGCCGTCGACCTCGACCAGGCGCATCTGGTCACAGGCATACAGCCACTTGCAGGCGACCCGCAGGTTCTCCTGCAGGTCGACGAGGGTGCTCACGCTGGCCTTGATGGTGCTGACGCCGCGAAACTGCTGGTAGGGGGAGTCCGCCACGCCGCTGAGGTAGACGCGAATGCCCTCGCGGTCGTAGGCCAGGCTCCAGCCATCGTCGGCCAGGGCGCAGGTGGACAGCAGCAGGGCGGCAAGCAGCAGGCAGCGGTTCATGGCAAGTACCGCGCAACAGGGGAACCTGCAGTATGCGCGGCAAACCAAAAGCCCGCCAGAATGGCGGGCTTCTTCAAGCAGCCTGGGCTTAGCGCTGCGGGTTGAGCGTCAGGTGCACGTGGCGGTTGACGTCCTTGTACAGCAGGTAGCTGAAGTTGCCTGGACCGCCGGCGTAGCAGGCTTGCGGGCAGAAGGCGCGCAGCCACATGAAGTCGCCGGCTTCCACTTCGACCCAGTCCTGGTTCAGGCGGTACACCGCCTTGCCTTCGAGCACGTACAGGCCGTGCTCCATCACGTGGGTTTCAGCGAACGGGATCACGCCGCCCGGCTGGAAGGTGACGATGTTGACGTGCATGTCGTGGCGCATGTCGGCCATGTCGACGAAACGGGTGGTTTTCCAGCGGCCTTCGGTGCCCGGCATTTCGATGACGGTGGCGTTGTCGCGGTGGGTGACGAACGACTCGGGGATGTCCAGGCCCTCGACCTTCTGATAGTGCTTGCGCAGCCAATGGAAGGTGACGTTGGACTTGCTGTTGTTGCGCAGGCTCCACTCGGCGCCCGGCGCCAGGAAGGCATAGCCGCCCGGTACCAGGGTGTGGTGTTTGCCTTCAACGGTGATGTCCAGCTCGCCTTCGACGATGAACACCACGGCTTCTGCGTTAGGGTCCAGCTCAGGGCGCTCGCTGCCGCCTTCCGGGGCCAGTTCGACGATGTACTGGGAGAAGGTTTCGGCAAAACCGGTCAGCGGGCGGGCGATGACCCACATGCGCATCTTGTCCCAGAACGGCAGGTGGCTGGTGACGATGTCGCGCATCACGCCTTTGGGGATGACGGCATAGGCTTCGGTGAACATGGCACGGTCAGTCAGCAGCTCGGTTTGAGCCGGGTGCCCACCGTGGGGGGCGAAGTAGGAGTGATTCGACATGGACGGTCTCGACTTGTTGTTCTCTCCCCGTGCCTTGGACCACACCGGCCGGTGCGTGCAGGGGATGTACGGACAGCATATGGGGCAGTCCGTGGCATCCACAAATTAAATGTTGAAATACCCGGTATTTGCTTACTGAATGCGGACCTGCTGGCCTGCGTGGGCCTCGGGTAGCCAGTCGCCCTTGCCGAACAGCTTGTGCCGCAAGGTGCCATCGCGGTAGCCCAGCGGGTAGCGGCCGCGACGTTGCAGCGCTGGCACCAGCAGTTCGACGACATGGGTCAAATCATCCGGTTGCACGGCGTAGGTCAGGTTGAAACCGTCGATGCCGGTCTGGTCGAGCCAGTGTTCCAGCTGGTCGGCGATTTCCTCTGGGTCGCCCACCAATACCGGGCCACGGCCACCGAGGCCGACAAATTCAGCAGCCTCGCGCACGGTCCAGCGCCTGTTCGGGTCGGCGGCGGTGAAGGCCGCCAACGCGGCGCGGCCAGCGTCGTTCTCGACGTACTCGATGTGGGTGTCGGGGTCGAGGCCGGCGAAGTCGATGCCGGTCCATCCCGAAAGCAGGGCGAGGGCGGCGTCCAGGTCGACATAGCGGCGGTACTCGGCAAAGCGCGCCTGGGCCTCTTCACGGGTGGGGGCAACGATCAGCAGCGCCTGGGCGTAGATCAGCACTTCGTCGCGGCCACGCCCGGCCACTTCACTGGCCTGGCGGATGCCGTCGGCATAGCGGCGCAGCACCGTGGGCGTCGGCCCGCAGATGAACACGCACTCGGCATGCCGCGCGGCGAACTGTTGGCCACGCGCCGAGGCACCGGCCTGGAACAGCACCGGGGTGCGTTGCGGCGACGGTTGGCACAGGTGCATGCCGGGCACCTGGAAGTGCTCGCCGGCGTGATTGATGGCGTGCACCTTGCTCGGTTCGATGTAGCGACCCGTGTCGCGCTCCAGCTGCACGGCGTCGTCGTCCCAGCTCTTTTCCCAGAGCTTGTACAGCACCTCCAGGTACTCCTCGGCCAGGTCGTAGCGCTGGTCGTGGCCGAGCTGGCGGGCCAGGCCCAGGTTGCGCGCGGCGCTGTCCAGGTAACCGGTGACGATGTTCCAGCCGACCCGGCCATTGCTCAGGTGATCGAGGGTCGACATGCGCCGGGCGAATGGGTAGGGGTGTTCGTAGGTCAGCGAGAAGGTCACGCCAAAGCCCAGGTGCTCGGTCACCCCGGCCATGGCCGGCACCAGCAGCAGCGGGTCGTTGACTGGCACTTGCACGCCGCCGCGCAGGGCGGCTTGCGGGCCGCCCTGGTAGACGTCGTAGATGCCCAGCACATCGGCGATGAACAAGGCGTCGAACAGCCCGCGTTCGAGCAGGCGCGCCAGGTCAGTCCAGTAGTCCAGGCGGTTGAAGGCCACGCTGGTGTTGCGCGGGTGGCGCCACAGCCCAGGCGACTGGTGGCTGGCGGCATTCATGCTGAAGGCGTTGAAGCGGATCGGGCGGGGCATGGCGCAGGCTCTCAGGTCAAGGCAGCACGGAGGTCGGGTAGACCGCATCGGCTACCTGCAGCTTGTGCGGGATCAGGCCCAGGCCCTGGAAGGTGTCGGCCAGCTTCTGCTGTTCGGCGACGATCTGCGGGGTGATGGCCACGGCGTTGTAGTTGCGCCGTTCGCTGGCCACTTGCAGGACGCTGGCGTTGATGCCCAGTTGTGGCGACAGCAGGGCGGCAACCTCGGCAGGCTTGGTGTTGGCCCACTGGCTGACCTTGCCCAGTTCGACGAAGAAGGTCTTGAGCAGGTCGCGGTGCTGGTCGGCGAAGGCGGCGGTGGACAGGTAGAAGGTGCGGTTGTTGGACAGCCCGCTGCCGTCACGCAGGTTCTTCAGCCCCGGTTGGCTTTGCGCAGCGGCGAGGAACGGGTCCCACAGGGTGGCGGCCTGGACGCTGCCCGACTGCAGCGCGGCCACGGCATCGGCGGCGTTGTTGACGTAGGCGGGGGTGATGTCCTGATAGCTCAGGCCGGCTTGCTCCAGCGCCACGGCCAGCAGGTACTGGGCGTTCCAGCCACGGCCGGTGGCTACGCGCTTGCCTTTGAGGTCTTGCACGCTGTTGAGCTGGTCCTGTTCACGCACCACCAGGCCGATGCCGCGCGGGTAGGGTTGTTCGGCGGCCAGGTAGACCACAGGTTTGCCGGCGGCCTGGGCGAACACCGAGGGCGCATCGGCGGCGTGGCCCAGGTCGATGGCGCCGGTGCTCAGCGCTTCGAGCAGTTGCGGGCCAGCGGCGAATTCGTGCCAGGTCACCTTCACGCCTTGCTGGGCCAGGGCTTTTTCCAGGGCGCCGCTGCCTTTGAGGATATTGATGCTGTTGAATTTCTGGTAGCCGATGCGCAGGGTCTTGGCGTCATCGGCAAAGGCGTTGGACCAGGGCAGCGCTGGCGACAGTGGCCAGGAGGCCGCCGACGAGCAGGCGGCGCAAGGGCGAGAAGGCACGGGCAGGCATGGGGGAAGCTCCTTGAACGGCGGGTAATGGATGCACTCAGCCTAAGGAGGTGGCGTTTGGCTTTCAATTTTTTATTCCATTTGGTTAGATCGTTTTGTTCTTTTTATATCCTTTTGCATTAGCTCGATTCCTGTGGCAGCCGGCAAGCCGGCTCCCACAAGCACACCCTTAAGCTTTCTCCGTAGCCGTTCATTGACATTTTTTTCACATCCCATTGCTAGGATCCCCAGCACTTACAGGAGCCTCAAACCCATGCCCATCCTGCGCCAGCGCGGCACCCGTATCGCTCTGACCACCACCGCCGCGGTGCTCACCGCCACCCTTGGCTTCTTCGCCTGGCAAAGCTTCTACCCCGTCCAGGCCAGCAACGGCTGGGATGTCGATGTACTGCACCGTGACGTGACCAAGGCCGCCTCGCTGCTGCTGCAGGCCGATGGCAGCCTGCTGGTCAGCCGCGAGCTGGACAAGGGTCGCGGCAGCATCCTCAAGATCACCGCCCAGGGCGAGCGCGTGGTGTTGATCGATAACCTCTCCAAGCCTGACGGCATGGTCGCGGCCCAGGGCGGCTGGGTGTTCAGCCAGGAAGGCGGGCTCGCGCCGGTCAGCCTGTCGCGTGACGGCCAGGTCACGCACTTGTTCGACGGTGAGAGCGTGCAGGGGCTGTGGAACGATGGCGACTACCTCTACGCCATCGAGGATCGCAAGGGCAATGGCCGACTGATGCGCTACCAGTGGGCCAGCGGCCAGCTTGATGTGTTGCGCTCGAACCTGACTGAAACCGAAGGCCTGACCCGTTGCGCCGATGGCCGCCTGCTCTATACCGAAAAAGCCACCGGCAAGGTCCGCGCGTTGACCGAAGATGGCCAGGACCCGGTGGTGGTCGAGGGCCTGCGCAACCCGACCTTCCTGCTGTGCGACCAGCGCGGGCTGTGGATCAGTGAAGACAACACGCACCGTGCTCGCCTGCTGCGCATCGATGCCGACGGCACCCGGCACACCGTGCTGACCTTCCTCAAGGCGCCCCAGGCCATCACCCCGGACGGCAAGGGCGGCTATCTGCTGGCCGAAGGTGGCCGCAACCGGGTGCTGCACCTGACCCCAGCCCCTGAGCAAAGCACCGCCCAGCGTTAACTGGGCAAGCGGCGCCTGCGCCCGGGCAGCAGCCCCAGCACCAGCATGCAGCCCAGCAGGATCACCAGGCCGCCCGCGGCCTGCAGCAGGCTCAACGCCTCGTTCAGGAACAACGCGCCAATCACCACGGCCACCAGCGTCACGACGAACTCGACGCTGATGGCACGGGTCGCGCCGATGCGCGCCACCAGGCCGAAATACAGCACATAGGTGGTGGCGCTCATCACGCAACCGCTGAGCAGCAAATAGAGCCAGTCGCTGGCCTGTGGCACGGTTGGCACCGGTACCAGCAACAGCAGGGGCAGCGTCAATACGCCGCCGACCAGGAAGGCGCCGCCGGTCACTGTCCAGGGATCTTGCCCGCGCAGGTGCAAACTGGCGTAGTTGCTGCCAAAGGCGGCGCACACGCAGCCGAACACCGAAGCGATGCAGCCGTGGATGAAGGCTTCGTTCACCGGTTGGGCCGGGAAACCCACCAGCATCACGATGCCGAGCACGCCCAGCAGCAATCCGGCCAGCCCCTGCGCGGTGATCTTCTCCAGGCCCCAGGCACGGCCGATGAGCATCGAGAACAGCGGGATGGTGGCGATGAAGATCGCGGCCATGGCCGTGCCGATCAAGGGCGTGGCGTAGGACAGGCCGATCAGTTGGCCGGCCACGGTGGTGGCGCCGACTACCAGCAAGGGTTTGAGCAAGGGGCGCAGTTTCAGGCGGCGGCCGAGCAGGGCGCCCAGCACCGCGAGCGTGCTGCCCGCGATCAGCGAGCGGAAACTCACCGCACCGGCCCAGCCGAAGGCGTGCACCACCTTGAGCACCACCAGGAATGAAAAGCCCCAGGCGATGGCCAGGAACAGGTAGGCGGCGAGATCGCGTGGGCGCATGGGGCGGGGTCCGTCCTAGAGGGGGCAGCGCAGGCTAGCGGGTTGATCGGGGGGAGATCAATCCGGCTCGTCGAGGGTTATTCAGCCACCAGCAGCAGCGACTGCGGCACTGCACTCTGCGGATGTTGCGGCTCCTGCAGACTGGCCAGCCTGAACCCCGCCATGTCCAATGCATTCAGCCAACTGGCCAGGGTTCGGAAGTACCACGGCATAGGCCGCCAGTCCCCGGCAAAGCCTGCAAAACACTCTTCGCGCCATCCATCCTGGTAGTCACCGTTGGCCACGCTCCAAGGGTGCAGGGTCTGGATCAGCAGTGCGCCGTACGGCAGCAGCAGTGCTTTCATGGCGGCGAGCAGGGGAATGATGTCCTGTTGCAGCAAGGCGAAATTGGCGCAGATCACGTCATAACCTGTACCCATGTCAGCAGCGTTTTCGGCGAGCTGTTCATAGCTGGCCTGGTACACCTGTGGCGAACCGGCCGCTCGCGCCGCAGCGACCAGCGCGGCATCGCCATCCACGCCCGTGGCGTCGATGCCCCGGTCAGCCAGGGCGCGCAGCAACCAGCCTTCACCACAACCCAGGTCGAGCACCCGCCCAGGCTGGCGACCGAGTATGGCCAGCAGGATGGCCTGGTCGGTCACCTGTCGGCGGCTTTCGATAGCGCCACTGCGCACGGCGTCGATCCAGGCCTGGGCGTTGTGCTGCCAGCTTTGCAGCAAGGCGGTTTCGCGGCTGTGCATTGCACCCTCCAGTGCAGTGGGACAGCTCAAGCATAGGCGTCCGCCGCAGGATTGTCCGAGGCCGGTTGCTCAGCGCCTTGCAAGGCCGGCCTGCCGTAGAACAGCAGGGCGGTCGCCCAGCTGGTGAACCAGACGAAGATCCCGGCCCAGAAGGTATGCGACATGTAGTGCCAGCCTTGCAGAACCCGGGTGGTGCCGTAGACGAAACCGATCAGCAGGATCGCCACCAGCAGTTTGCGCGCATGCTGCCAGCGGTAGCGCAGGGCCACGAAGTACAGCGCCAACAAGGTAAAGCCGCTGGAGGCATGGCCGCCTGGCCAGCAGCGGCCATCGCCCGCCTTGCTCAGCAGGGTGAAGTTCTCGTACCACTCCTTGCGCAGTTCATGGCCACCGTACAAGGTGGTTTCCACGGGGCAGTACACGCTGGTGTGGCTTTTCAGGTAGTGGATGACCGTGGTGCTCAAGGCGAAGGCAACCACGACGAACAGGAAATCGCGACGATGCTGGGCGGTGAAACGCAATACCGGGCTGATCCTGGCCTTGTTCAGCATGCGCGTCACCCACATGTCCGGGTGATGCTGCAAACGCGGCCACACGAACGACAGCAGCGAGCCGATCACGGCCAGTTCACCTGTCCAGTCCGGAAGGATGCGCGGCCACTTGTGGGTGACTTTTTCGAACCATTGGTCATGCAGCAGCGGGAAGCTGCCCGTGG
Source organism: Pseudomonas sp. NPDC089395 (assembly GCF_044749525.1). Lineage (NCBI taxonomy): Bacteria > Pseudomonadati > Pseudomonadota > Gammaproteobacteria > Pseudomonadales > Pseudomonadaceae > Pseudomonas > Pseudomonas sp. NPDC089395. The sequence continues at coordinate 672,633 of NZ_JBIVID010000002.1, read as the reverse complement.
CCGGATCGATCAGCAGGTTGCTTATCCAGCGGTCCAGTTCGGTGAGGTCAAACAGCAGGAAGACGATCAGCGAGAGCACCAGCGGCAGCAGCAAGTTGTTGATGTAGAACGTGGTACGTGAAGGATTTGGCATGGTTACTTCCCTGTGCTGCTGACCAGTTCGCGCCATTGTTTGGCATTGAGTTGGCCTAGGATGTGGGGCTGGCCATCGCTGCTCTTGGTGACGAACAGCGCGCTGGCATAGCCGCTGTCGCGCTGGCCACCGGAAACGTCCAATTGCCGCTCCAGTTCGTCGATGCAGCCGCTGTGGGTGACCAGAACCAGGTTGCGACCCTCGCGCTTGTGGGCGACTGCCGAGTCAGCAAATGTTCCGTCGCATTGCACCAGCCAGTCTTGGGTCTCGATGGCCTTGCCAAAGATGAAAAATGCGGTCTGCCGGGTGCGCACTTCCGGGCTGCTGAGCCGGTCGGCCGTGCCCAGCCCCAGGCGGCGAATGCCATCGCCCACGGCCATCGCCGCTTGACTACCGTCGACGGTAATGCCGCTGGGGTCCGCGAGGCAGGCATGGTTGGAGCGATCGCAACGCTCGGCATGGCCTATCACCCGAAACTGGCCGGCACCATAGCCTTTAGCTTGTGGCGCTGAAGTGAAGTGGATGTGAAAAATATGCACGGCGCCGGATGCAGCGAGTGCCGAGTGGAAGCCGGTTATACCCGACTAAATCCGTCAGCTAAGCTTGTTCTGCACTTTACCGACAGCTAGCGCGCGGGAGTAATCATGAACATCACGCTCAAAACGAAGCTGTTGCTGGCCGGCATGACGTTGGCCTGGGGCATGCTCAACGTCCAGGCCGCCGAGAGCCGAAAGGTCGATGTGATGCTGGTGGGCGGCGGGATCATGAGCTCGACCTTGGCGGTCTGGCTCAACGAGCTCGAGCCGGGTTGGTCGATGCAGATGGTCGAGCGGCTAGACAAGGTCGCCGAAGAAAGCTCCAACGGCTGGAACAACGCCGGCACCGGTCATTCCGCCCTGGCGGAGCTCAACTACACACCGGAAAAAGACGGCAAGGTCGACATCACCAAGGCGGTGGAGATCAACGAGTCGTTCCAGATCACCCGGCAGTTTCTCGCCTGGCAAGTCAAGCAAGGCGTGCTGAAGAACCCGCACTCCTTCATCAACACCACCCCGCACATGAGTTTCGTCTGGGGTGACGACAATATCCGCTTCCTCAAGAAACGCTACGAAGCGCTGCAGGCCAGCCCGCTGTTCAAGCCCATGCAGTATTCCGAAGACCACGAGCAGATTCGCAAGTGGGTACCGCTGATGATGGAAGGGCGCGACCCTCAGCAGAAACTGGCGGTGACCTGGACGCCCATCGGCACCGACGTCAATTTTGGCGAGATCACCCGGCAATATGTGGCCTACCTGCAAACGCGGCCGAATTTCGACCTGAAGCTGTCCAGCGAAGTCGAAGCGATTACCCGCAATGAGGATGGCTCCTGGCATGTGGAGTACAAGAACCTCAAGGACGGCAACAAGGCCGCCACCGATGCCAAGTTCCTGTTCATCGGTGCCGGTGGCGCGGCATTGCCGCTGCTGCAGAAGTCCGGCATCGATGAAGCCAAGGACTACGCCGGCTTCCCCGTGGGTGGCTCGTTCCTGGTGACCGACAACCCGGCCATTGCCCAGCGGCACATGGCCAAGGCCTACGGTATAGCCGCCACCGGCGCACCGCCGATGTCGGTGCCGCACCTGGACACCCGGGTCCTCGATGGCAAGCGGATGATCCTGTTCGGGCCGTTTGCCACGTTCTCGACCAAGTTTCTCAAGCAGGGCTCGCTGCTCGACCTGCTCGCCAGCGTGAATGTGCACAACACCTGGCCCATGGTGCGGGTGGGCGTGCGCGAGTTCGACCTGGTGCAGTACCTGGTGGGCCAGGTGCTGCAGTCCGACGATGACCGCTTCGAGGCGCTGCGCACCTATTTCCCGGAAGCCAAGCAGCAGGACTGGCGCTTGTGGCAGGCGGGGCAGCGCGTGCAGATCATCAAGAAAGACCCGAACATGGGCGGTGTGCTCAAGCTCGGTACCGAAGTGGTCACGTCGAAGGATGGCAGCATCGCAGGCCTGCTCGGCGCGTCACCAGGCGCCTCCACCGCGCCGCCGATCATGCTCGACCTGATGGGCAAGGTGTTCAAGGACAAGATGGCCTCGGCGGACTGGCAGGCGAAGATCAAGCAGATCATTCCCTCCTATGGCATCCGCCTGAACGATCACCCCGACCAGGTGCAGAAGGAGTGGGCCTATACCAATGAGGTACTGCAACTGAGCCCGCCGTCCACCGTCGAAACGCAAGCGACCGTCCCCTAGCCGGAGGTACCGGCTGGGCTAGCCATCGTCTGCCGACGAGTAGCCCTTGGGTTGAAACCCAAGGGCTAAACTTACGGCGAGGCATAACCATCCATTCCAATGACCACCGCCCCCCGGGCCGGACTTCCCTCGTCGACGGTGGCCTTCTTGCAGAGGAGGGCAGGTCATGGACGAGGCAAGGCTTCAGGATTTCATGGGCAAGCTGGTGGGCGACATGGGCGCGGCGGCGACGCTGGCCAATGTCATTCTCGGTGACGAACTGGGGCTCTATCGGGCCATGGCCGACAGTAAGCCGACGACGCCCGAAGCGCTGGCGGCCAAGACCGGTTGCCACCCGCGGCTGGTGCGCGAGTGGCTCAATGCCCAGGCAGCGTCCGGTTACATGACCCATGACAAAGGGCAATTCGTGCTGCCCGAGGAGCAGGCCATGGCGCTTGCGCTGGAGGACTCGCCGGCCTACATGGCCGGAGGCGCGGCGGTGGTGGCGGCGCTGTTTCACGACAAGGACAAGCTGGTGGCGGCCATGCGCGGTGACGGCGGGCTGGCCTGGGGCGACCATCACCCGTGCATGTTCAGCGGTACCGAACGGTTCTTCCGGCCGGGTTATCGGACTTTCCTCGTGGCCGAGTGGCTACCCGCGCTCGACGGTGTAGTGGGCAAGTTGCAGGCTGGGGCCAAAGTGGCCGATGTCGGGTGCGGGCATGGCGCCTCGACCCTGGTCATGGCCCAGGCGTTTCCGGCATCGACGTTCACCGGCTATGACTACCATGCACCTTCCATCGCCACGGCCAGCGAGCGTGCGCGCGAGGCGGGGCTGGAAGGGCGCGTGAACTTCCAGCAGGCCTCGGCCAAGGATTACCCGGGCCACGATCATGACCTGGTGTGCTTCTTCGATTGCCTGCATGACATGGGCGACCCGGTCGGCGCGGCGCGGCATGCCTACCGGGCGCTGAAGGCCGACGGTACGGTGATGCTGGTGGAACCCTATGCCGAGGATTCGCTCGATGGCAACCTGACGCCGGTGGGGCGGTTGTTCTATGCGGCGTCGACGTTCATTTGCACGCCGAATTCGCTGTCCCAGGAAGTGGGGCTGGGGTTGGGGGCGCAGGCGGGGGAGGCGCGGTTGCGGGCGGTGTTCGAGGAGGCGGGGTTCACGAAGTTCCGGCGGGCGACGCAGACGCCGTTCAATCTGATTCTGGAGGCCAGGAAGTAGCTAGCGGCCCCATCGCCGGCTTGCCGGCGATAGGGCCGGAGCAGGCAAAAAGAAGGGGCGCCGTGTGGGCGCCCCTTCTGTTTACCGCTTAGGCTTCAGCGTCCCAAGGACGATCGCCTTTCTCATCTTTCACGCGTGTCGGCAGGCCCATGACGTCCAGCGCCTTGAGGAACGGCTCGGCTGGCAGCTCCTCGACGTTGACCATGCGCTTGGCATCCCACTCGCCACGGGCGACCAGCAGGGCCGCAGCCACTGGCGGTACACCGGCGGTGTAGGAGATACCCTGGCTGTCGGTCTCGGCGTAGGCTTCCTCGTGGTCAGCCACGTTGTAGATGAACACTTCGCGCGGCTGGCCGTCCTTGGTGCCCTTGACCAGGTCACCGATGCAGGTCTTGCCGGTGTAGCCCGGGGCCAGCGAGGCTGGGTCGGGCAGCACGGCCTTGACCACTTTCAGCGGTACCACTTCCAGGCCTTCGGCGGTCTTGACCGGCTGCTCGGAGAGCAGGCCAAGGTTCTTCAGCACGGTGAACACGTTGATGTAGTGCTCGCCGAAGCTCATCCAGAAGCGCACGTTCGGCACGTTCAGGTTCTTCGAGATCGAGTGGACCTCGTCGTGACCGGTCAGGTACAGGTTCTGCGAGCCAACCACCGGCAGGTCGTCGGTACGCTTGACTTCGAACATGGTGTTGCTGGTCCACTGGCTGTTCTGCCAGCTCCATACTTGCCCGGTGAACTCGCGGAAGTTGATTTCCGGGTCGAAGTTGGTGGCGAAGTACTTGCCATGGGAACCGGCATTGACGTCGAGAATGTCGATCGAATCAATGCTGTCGAAGTACTGTTGCTGCGCAAGTTTTGCGTAGCTGTTCACCACACCCGGGTCGAAACCGACGCCGAGAATGGCGGTAATGTTCTTTTGTTGGCACTCTTCGAGGTGTTTCCACTCGTAGTTGCCGTACCACGGCGGGGTCTCGCAGATCTTGCCCGGCTCTTCGTGGATGGCGGTGTCCAGGTAGGCGACACCGGTATCGATGCAGGCACGCAGCACCGACATGTTGAGGAACGCGGAACCGACGTTGATCACGATCTGCGATTCGGTCTCGCGGATCAGTGCCTTGGTCGCCTCGACATCGAGGGCGTTGAGCGAGAAGGCCTGGATGTCGGCGGGAACCTTGAGGCTACCCTTGGCCTTGACGCTGTCGATGATGGCCTGGCATTTGGAGATGTTCCGTGACGCGATAGCGATACGACCCAGTTCGTCGTTATGCTGCGCGCACTTGTGGGCCACCACCTTGGCGACACCTCCTGCACCAATGATAAGAACGTTCTTCTTCAATTTACCTTTTGCTCCTTACTTGAGTGCCGGTCTTTACGACAGGCTGGAAACGTAGTCTTCGAAACCGAACTCGCGCACCACTTCGACGCTGCCGTCGAGTTGCTTGACCGCGATGGACGGCATCTTCAAACCGTTGAACCAGTTTTTCTTGACCATGGTGTAACCCGCGGTGTCGACGAACGACAGGCGGTCGCCGATGGCCAGCGGACGATCGAATTGATACTCGCCGAAGATGTCACCGGCCAGGCACGACTTGCCGCAGACCATGTAGGTGTGCTCGCCATCGTTGGGTGCCATCTTGGCATTGAGGCGGTAGATCAGCAGGTCGAGCAGGTGCGCTTCGATCGAGCTGTCGACCACGGCCAGGTGCTTGCCGTTGTACAGGGTGTCGAGCACGGTCACTTCCAGCGAGGCGCTGTTGGTGATGGCGGCTTCGCCCGGCTCCAGGTAGACCTGCACGCCGTATTTTTCCGAGAAGGCTTTCAGGCGCGCGCAGAACGCGTCGACTGCGTAGTCTTCGCCGGTGAAGTGGATGCCGCCACCGAGGCTGACCCACTCGACCTTGTGCAGCAGGTGGCCAAAGCGCTCTTCGATGTGCGAGAGCATCTTGTCGAACAGGCCGAAGTCACCGTTCTCACAGTTGTTGTGGAACATGAAGCCGGAGATCTGCTGGATAACCTTCTCGATCTTTTCCGGGTCCCACTCGCCCAGGCGGCTGAACGGCCGGGCCGGGTCGGCCAGCAGGTAGTCGGAGCTGCTCACCTGCGGGTTGACGCGCAGGCCACGGACCTTGCCTTCGGACTGTTCGGCGAAGCGCTGCAGCTGGCCGATCGAGTTGAAGATGATCTTGTCGCAGTTCTCGAGCATTTCCTCGACCTCGTCGTCGGCCCAGGCCACGCTGTAGGCGTGGGTTTCGCCGGCGAACTTCTGGCGGCCGAGCTTGAGCTCGTAAAGCGAGGAAGAGGTGGTGCCGTCCATGTACTGCTGCATCAGGTCGAAGACCGACCAGGTGGCGAAGCACTTGAGGGCGAGCAGAGCCTTGGCACCGGAGTGTTCGCGCACGTAGGCGATCTTCTCCATGTTGCCCAGCAGCTTGGTTTTATCGATGAGGTAGTACGGCGTCTTGATCATTTAAAGGCCCCCGGCCAGGCCGGCCAAAAAAAGGACACGCATTGTGCCTTCACTTGCTGCATATCGAAAGAGTGAGATCAGCATTTCGTCGCGGTCGTGACTGTTGGGGCAGGTTTTTTCCGATGGCAACGGGCTTATTTGAACAGGCCTGTGTGAACATCCTAATCACCGGCTATGCAGATGAAGAAGAATCTGATGAACAGCCGTTCGCGAACAGGAGCTGAGCATGAAAGTTGGCGTCATATCCGACACCCACGGTTTGCTGCGCCCCGAGGCGGTCGATGCGCTGAAGGGGTGCGACCTGATTGTGCACGCCGGCGACATCGGCAAACCCGAAGTCATCGAGGTGCTTGGGGCCTTGGCGCCGCTGCAGGTCGTGCGTGGCAACAATGACCTGAAATTGCCTTGGGCGGCGCAGATAGCCGATCAGTTGCGCTTTGAGATGGGGGGCCGGCAGGTTCTGCTGGTTCACGACATTGCCGACGTGCCGGGCGCGTTGGATGAGGGGGTGCGGGTCGTGATCACCGGGCATTCGCACAAGCCGCTGATCGACTGGCGGGAGGGGCGGTTGTTCCTGAATCCCGGGAGTGCCGGGCCACGGCGGTTCAAGTTGCCGGTGACGGTGGCGGTGATTGAAATCGAAGGGGAGAAACTGGTGCCGCAGATCATTCCACTCTTGCGGTGAGTGTACCGACCCTTTCGCGGGACAAGCCCGCTCCCACAGGTACCGCGCTGCCCTTGAACAGAGTGGTAAACCTGTGGGAGCGGGCTTGTCCCGCGAAAGGGCAGGAACAGCCCACCTTAATCGACCTGCTTCAACCAATCCTGAATCTGCCCAAGCGTTGCCGTAGCGCCGCCACACACCACGACCAGCACATTCTGGAAACCCGCCAACTTCCCAGGCGCGTAAGCCAGCGCCAACGCCGCCCCGCAGGCAGGCTCCACCAGCACCCGATGATCGCTCAGGAACCGCTCGCACGCCTCCAGTGCCGCGCGATCGGTGACCAGAACGCTCTGCACCGGATGTTCGCGCACGCACGCCAGGGCCTGGTCGGCAACACGCTTGGCGCCCAGCGAGGTCGCCACCGACGCGATACGCTCCAGCTCCACCGAGTGACCGACCTGCACCGCAGCGTGAAGCGAAGCCGCACCTTCGGTTTCCACCGCCAGCACTAGCACATCATCCCAGCCGTTGCGCTTGAGCCCTTCGACCACGCCACTGAGCAGGCCGCCGCCGCCGACCGACAGCACCACGGCGTCGGGTTTGATCCCGGTGGCAGCGACCTCGTCAACCAGGCTGGCATGCCCGGTCCACAGCAGCGGGTCGTCGAAAGGGTGGATGAAGGCATCATCGGCCCCGACCAGGGTCTGTGCCAGCTCATTGGCCTCCTGCCAGGAGCTGCCATGCACCACCACCTTGGCGTCCTCCAGGCGCAGCAGCTCCTTGGCGCGGTCGCTGGTGGTCTCAGGCACCACCACCGTCACCGGCACGCCGAGCTTGCGACCGGCATAGGCCACTGCCAGGCCGGCATTGCCACCGGAGGAGGAAACGAAATGTCGCGCGCCACGGGCATGGTGGACTTCGCAGGCATGGCCCACGCCACGCAGCTTGAATGAACCGCAGGGCTGCAGGGCATCGAGCTTGAGCCATATGCTACGGCCGGCGGCCAGCGATAACGGGCGGGATTCGATCAGGGGGGTGTGGATGTGCAGGGTCATCAAGTAGCTCCACGACGCTTCATTCGGTATGAGCAGAGAGTGCCAATGCTCGAGGTAGGGCCGAATGGTAGCGCGGGGCGACAGGTGCATGTCGTTGAATTTGCGGTGTGGTTGAAATCGAGCGCCGCCCGCGCGGCGCTCGATTTGTGCATCGACACAAACTTCCAGCGAACGATCACCCCAGCGCGGGGGTACGCGGCGGAATCATGCGGCGAGAGCCGGTCGATTCAAACGCGGCAGCGAAGCTCAACAGGTTGTTGTCGCTGTAGGACCGGCCCGCAAAGGTCAGGCCTACCGGCATGCCGATATCGGCCATCACGCCCATTGGCACGGTGACGGTCGGCACACCCAGGTGGCGAATGGCGAGGTTGCCGTTGGCTACCCAGATGCCGTTGCTCCAGGCGATGTCCGCCGACTCGGGGTTGACGTCGGCATCGGCCGGGCCTACGTCGGCCACGGTCGGGAACAGCACCGCGTCCAGGCCCAGATTGTCCATCCAGTCTTCCAGGTCGATCTTGCGGGTTTTTTCCAGGCCGCGCAGGCCATCCGGCAGGGTCTCGATCTGGTCCCAGGTCTTCAGACCGCGCTTGGCCATGTTGACGTACTCGTCCATACCGGCGGCCAGGTCGTCCTCACGGTTGGGCAGGGTGCCCGGGTCGTGGGGGAAGATCAGCGGGCCATCGACATCGGCCAGGCGGTTGAGCTTGGGGTCGTTGTTGGCACGCAGGAAATCATCGAATGCCCAGCCCGACAGTTCCCACAGTTCGTCATGGAGGAATTCCTTGCTGACGATGCCGCGGTTGTACACGGTCGGTGCGCCAGGGCGGTCGCCTTCGCAATTGGACACCAGCGGGAAGTCCACTTCGACTACCTCGGCGCCGGCCGCTTCCAGGGCCTGACGCGCCTGTTGCCACAGGTCGATGACGGTGGCGCGAGTGTTGATGCGCTGACCGGTCGGGCCACCGATGCCCGGTTTTTCCGAGGTGCCGGCCTCAGGGTCGGCATTGATGTACATGCGCGGTACGCCGAAACGCTTGCCCTTGAGCGAGCTGGCGTCCACCGCCAGGTCCAGGTAGGACGCTGGGCGTACGCTGGATGCGGCCGGGATCGGTACCCAAGGCTGCAGGCGCCACAGGTCGCCACGCTTGTCGGCGTCGTCGGCCACCACCACGTCGAGGATTTCCAGCAGGTCGGCCATGGTCCGGGCATAAGGCACCACCACGTCCATGGTCGGGGTCAGCGGCCAGTTGCCGCGTACCGAGATCACGCCACGCGATGGGGTGTAGGCGCACAGGCCGTTGTTCGAGGCAGGGCCCCGGCCGCTGGACCAGGTTTCCTCGGCCAGGCCGAAGGCGCTGAAGCTGGCGGCGGTGGCGGTACCGGCACCGTTGGACGAGCCAGAGGCGAACGGTGCGGTCAGGTAGTTGGCGTTATACGGGCTTTCGGCGCGGCCATAGACGCCACGCTGCATGCCGCCGTTGGCCATGGGCGGCATGTTGGTCTTGCCCAGGCACACCGCACCGGCGGCGCGCAAGCGCTCGATGGTGAAGGCGTCGCGCTGCGCCACCAGGTCCTTGAAGGCCGGGCTGCCGGAGGCGGCGGTCAGGCCTTTGACCAGATAGCTGTCCTTGGCGGTGTAGGGGATGCCATCGAGCGGGCTCAAGGTCTGGCCCTTGGCGCGGCGGGCGTCGGAAGCCTCGGCCTCCTTGAGTGCTTCTGGATTGCGCACCACCACGGCGTTCAGTGCGGTAGCGGTATTGGCTCCATCGTAGGCGTCGATACGCGCCAGGTAGGCCTTGACCAACTCGACCGCTGTCGTGCGGCCCGATTCGAGCGCGTCGCGCAGCTCGGCAATGGAAACCTCGGTTACCTCGATCATGCTTTCACCAAAAATTGTGCAGGTGGGGGCTTTTGCGAGGAGTGTACAAGAAGGCAGTTGGGGAGGGAGGTTTGCGCGGCAGAAATGGTTTTTTGCAAGGGGGCATTGTCGGGGCCGCCCAGCGGCCCCGGCGTGGTCAATCCAGGTCGGTCGCGGCATGCCGCTCAGGCACCTGGCTGGCTTCATCGCCCCAGGTGCGGTTGACCCGTGTGCCCCGTTGCACCGCTGGTCGCTGGGCAATTTCCTCGGCCCAACGCTGCACCTGCGGGTACTCGTGCACGGCCAGGAACTGCGCCGCGTCATACAGGTTGCCGCGCACCAGCTGGCCGTACCACGACCACACTGCGATATCGGCAATGCTGTATTCGTCGCCACCGAGGTAGCGGCTTTCGGCCAGGCGGCGCTCGAGTACATCGAGCTGGCGCTTGGCTTCCATGGTGAAGCGGTTGATGGCGTACTCGAATTTCTCCGGCGCATACACATAGAAGTGGCCGAAGCCGCCACCCAGGTAAGGCGCCGCTCCCATCTGCCAGAACAGCCAGTTCAGGCACTCGGTCCGTGCGGCCGGTGCCTTGGGCAAAAATGCGCCGAATTTCTCGGCCAGGTACAGCAGGATCGAGCCCGACTCGAACACCCGTACCGGCGGCTCGACGCTGCGGTCGAGCAGGGCGGGGATCTTGGAGTTGGGGTTGACCTGGACGAAGCCGCTGGAGAACTGGTCGCCCTCACCGATGCGGATCAGCCAGGCATCGTACTCGGCACCGCCGTGGCCAAGGGCGAGCAGCTCTTCGAGCAGAATGGTCACCTTGACCCCATTGGGCGTGGCCAGGGAGTACAGCTGCAAGGGGTGCTTGCCTACCGGCAGGTCCTTGTCATGGGTTGGGCCGGCAACAGGGCGGTTGATGTTGGCGAACTGGCCGCCGGACGCTGCGTCGTGGCGCCAGACCGCAGGCGGGACATAGGGGGGCTTGCTCATGCACGAACTCCTTGAATGGCGTGAAGCTGTCACTGCATCTATGCCATGGGTTCGGCGCAATTCGCAAATGCATTGTGGGCACTCACGCGATCCCTGTGGGAGCCGGCTTGCCGGCGATAGGGCCGGGGCAGGCAAAGTTGAACTGCCTGCTCGGGCCTCATCGCCGGCAAGCCGGCTCCCACAGGTGAATCACTTCCACAGGGGAATCACAGTGCCTGTGGGAACACAACTCAGGCCACCGGAATGGTCGGATCCGCTGCGGCCAGCGCCGCCGCGCGGTCGTTGGCCGCTGGCGGATAGATCCAGACCGTATTGATCTGCGACTTCAGCACCTTGGCCTCGGCCTTGTCGGTCGGTGGCGACACCTGGCGGTCCCAGCCCTCGGTGTACACCGCACCCCAGGCACCCAGATCGAGGCAAGTCACGTACTTGGGCTGGCTATAAGTCATCGGCGCCACGCCGATCAGCTCGGCCACGGCATTGTTCCCTGCATACCGGCCCAGCGGAATGGCATGCTGGCAGGACATCACCGCGTGGTTGCCCACCTCATCGCACGCCGCGTAGGCCACATCACCCGCCGCATACACCGCATCGTTGCCTTTGACCTTGAGGTTGCCATCCACATGCAAGCGGCCCTGGCGGTCGCGTTCGCCGCTGATCTGTTCGGTCAGCGGGTTGGCCTTGAAGCCCACGGTCCAGACCACTGTGCTCGCCGCGATGCGCTGGCCGTTGTCCAGCAGTACACCGTCGCGGTCCACCGAGGTCACGGTGGCGCCGCAGATCCATTCGATGCCCAGTGCCTCGGATGCCTGCTCGATAGCCGGTCGAATACCGTCACCCAGCGCAGCACCGATTTTCGCGCCGCGGTCGACCACCACCACACGTAGCCGTGCCTGCTCGCCGAGGATGTCGCGCAAGCGCGCCGGCAGTTCGGTTGCGGTCTCGATGCCGGTGAAGCCGCCGCCCGCCACTACGACGGTGTTGCGCTCGGGCGTGTCGGGGAGGTTGGCCAGTGACTTGAGGTGGGTTTCAAGGCGTGCGGCGCTGTCGATCTTGTCGACATCGAAGACGTGCTCGATACCGACCATGTCCGGGCGGTTGAGCACGCTGCCGCAGGCCATGATCAGGCGGTCGTAGCCCAGGCTGCACTCGGTGCCGCTCTGGGTGCGGTAGCGTACCTGCTTGGCGGATTCGTCGATGTGGAACGCCGTGCCTTGCACGAATCGCACGTTCACCGACTCGAACAGCTCATGCAACGGGGCGGCCATGGTGTGCACTTCAGGCTCGTAGAAGCGTGGGCGCACGTGTAGTTCAGCCTTTGGCGCGAGTAGCGTCACCGCGACATCCGTGCGGCCGTGCAGGTCCAGTTGGCGGACCGCGCTGAGGGCGCTCCACAGGCCTGCGAAGCCGGCGCCAATGATCAGGATATTGTTCATCGTTGTGCTCCTGGAGAGTCCGGTTAAACAAGGTAGTCCTTGTTCACGGCCAACGATGTGGCGGGCGACGAAACGCGCACCCTGGCGCTACAACTCAGAACGTCGGCGGAGTGATCACCCAGATCACCACGGCATCCACCTCGCCCGGATTGCCGTAGCGGTGCGGTTCCTGGCTGGGAAAACTGAAGCTGTCACCTTCGCCCAGCTGGAAGTGCCGTTCGCCCACCCACAGCTCGAAACAGCCTGAGAGGATGTAGCCGGCTTCTTCACCTTCGTGGCTGTAGCTCTGTTGGCTGTAGGTGCCTGGCGGGAAGCGCGAATGCAGGATCTCCAGCTGGCGGTTGGGCTGGGGCGTGAGCAACTGGTCGACGATGCCGTCTTCGTAATGCACGCTCAACCGGCTGTTGCGCCGCACCACGTAGCCCTGGTCTTCGGGGGCGGTGCTGGCTTCGCTGGCGAAGAACCACTGGATGGTCACGCCCAGGCTGCGGGCAATGTTGAACAGCGCCGGGATCGACGGGTACGACAGGTTGCGTTCGAGCTGGCTGATGTAGCCCGCCGTCAGCTCGCTCTGCGCCGCCAGCTCCGCCAGGGTCATGCCGCGGCGCTTGCGCAGGCCGCGGATACGGGTGCCGAGAAACTGGGGGGCGGCGCCGCCGTCTTCGGCGGCGGGCGGGGTCTGTGGCAGCTGGCTCATGCGCTTCGGTCCATCGGGAAAGCGGCAGTATGTACAGCGTCAGACGGACCAGGCAACTGTCAGGCCATCATGGATCGCTTCTTCGACGGTACGCGGCGCCAGGCAGTCGCCGATGCGCCGAACTTCGACCAGGTCGGCCAGCTCCTCGGCCAGCGTGTCTTGCGGCTGGTGGCCCAGGCACAGCACCAGGGTATCGATGTTGTCGTAGATCATCGGTTCACCGCTGGCCGTGTGCTGCAGGTACACGGTGTTGTCGTCGCAGCCGTACAGGCGGGCATAGGGGGTGATCGGGATGCTCAGGCGGTGCAGTTCCCCGGCCATCTGGTCGCGCACGTACAGCGGCAGGCTTTCACCACAGTGGGTGCCATTGACCGCCAACTGCACCTGATGCCCTTCGCGGACCAGGCGTTCGGCGATACCAGGGCCGATCCAGTCGCTGCGCCAGTCCACCACCAGCACCGAACGGCCTGGCGTGACTTCATTGCGCAGCACTTGCCAGGCATCCACCACCTGCAGCTCACCGCTGCGTTCGAACGATGGCCAGTAGGGTGTGGCGCCGGTGGCGGCGATCACCAGGTCGGGGCGCTCGCGCTCGACCAGGGCGCGGTCGACTCGCGTATTACGTACCACACGTACACCGGCCAACTGCATTTCGCGCTGCAGGTTGGTGCTGGCTCCGCCGAATTCACTGCGTCGGGGCAGCAGTTGCGCGAGCTGTACCTGGCCGCCGAGCTGCGCGCTGGCCTCGTACAGCGTTACCGCGTGCCCGCGCGCGGCGGCCACGGCCGCGGCTTTCATGCCAGCAGGGCCGCCGCCTGCCACCAGGATGCGCTTGCGTACGGTGGCGGGCTTGAGCGTGCCGTACTGCAGTTCGCGGCCGGTTTCCGGGTGTTGAATGCAGGAGATCGGCAAGCCTCGGTGAAAGTGGCCGATGCAGGCCTGGTTGCAGGCGATGCAGGCGCGCACGTCCTCCACATGCCCCTGTTCTGTCTTGCTCGGCATCTGCGGATCGCAGATAAGCGCTCGGGTCATGCCGCAGACGTCGGCCTGGCCACGGGCCAGGATCAGCTCCGCTTCCTGCGGCTGATTGATGCGCCCGGTGACGAACAGCGGAATGTCCAGGCGCTGCTTGAAGGTGCCGGCCTCGCGGGCCAGGTACGCCGGCGCGATGGCCATCGGCGGCACGATGTGCACGGCGCCGCCGAGCGTCGCCGAGGTGCCGGCGACGATATGCAGGTAATCGAGTTGGCCCTGTAGCGCTTCGGCCGCAGCCAGTGATTCATCTTCGCTGAGCCCTTCGCTGTCGCGCTCGTCGGCACTGATGCGCAGGCCGACGATGAACTGTTCGTCGGTGGCCGCGCGCACCGCGTGCAGTACCTCGCGCAAGAACCGCAGGCGCTGTTCAAGGCCGCCGTTGTAACCGTCGCTGCGCAGGTTGACCCGCGGGTTGAGGAATTGCGCCGGCAGGTAGCCATGGCTGGCCACCACTTCCACGCCATCCAGTCCGGCCTGGTGCAGGCGGCGGGCGGCGTTGGCATACCCCTGGACGATCTCGTCGATCATCGCCTGGTTCAGGGCCCGGGGCATCACGCGAAACCGCTCGTTGGGCACCGCTGATGCCGAGTAGGCGACGGCCAGCAGCCCGTCGGCGGATTCCATGATCTCCCTGCCTGGGTGGAACAGCTGCGACAGCACCACCGTGCCATGGGCATGGCAGGCTTCGGCCAACTGCCGGTAGCCCTCGATGCAGGCATCGTCGGTGGCCATCAGGACATGGGAGGTGTAGCGGGCGCTGTCATGCACCCCGGCCACCTGCAGCACGATCAGCCCCACACCTCCGGCAGCGCGGGCGCTCTGGTAGGCGATCAGCTTGTCGTTGACCAGGTTGTCGGTGGGCAGGCACGTATCGTGGCCGGTCGACATGATGCGGTTCTTCAGGCGCTTGCCGCGAATCTGCAAGGGCTCGAACAGGTGGGCAAAGGCGGTCGACATGCGGGCGGCTCCGGTGTTGTTCTTGTTTTTCTCATGAAAGTGTAGCTTCAGTAAAAAATCAACTTGTTTTTTTACTGGCGCCCGACTAGCTTTTTCTCACCCACGGCAGTGGGTCGTGACCTCACAACAACAAGAAAACGGGCCCTTCGGGCACCGGCAGGAGGCAACTCGATGCAGGCATTTCCTCGCGTTACAGGCCTTTGCGCAGCGCTGCTGGCCATCGGCCTTGGCAGTGCGCAAGCGGCGCCGCAGATGGTCGTGGTCGGCTATGGCGGTGCGGGTCAGAAAGCCCAGGATGTGGCGATCTTCCAGCCTTTCAGTGCCCAGGACGGCCGTCAGTTGATGCAAAGCGAATACAACGGCGAAATGGCGCGCATCCAGGTGATGGCCGATACCGGTAACGTCGATTGGGATGTGGTGCAGATCGAGGGGCCGGACCTGGCTCGCGGCTGCGAGGAGGGCATCTACGAGCACCTCGACTGGCAACGACTGGGTCATGCCGCCGACCTGATTCCCGACGCAGCCCAGGATTGCGGCTCGGCGGCGCTGGTGTGGAGCGTCGCGATCGCTTACGACCGCAACAAGCTGGCCGCGGCGCCCAGTTCATGGGCGGACTTCTGGGATATCAAGAAATACCCAGGCAAACGCGGCCTGCGCAAGCGCGCGGTGTACAACCTGGAGTTCGCCCTGCTGGCCGACGGCGTCAAGGTGGAGGACGTGTACAAGGTGCTTTCCACGCCGGCCGGTGTCGATCGGGCCTTTGCCAAACTCAGCGAACTCAAGCCCTATGTCCAGTGGTGGGATGCCGGCGCGCAACCGGCCCAGTGGCTGACCGCCGGTGACGTGGTGATGACGTCGACCTACAGCGGCCGCATCGCTGTCGCCGCGCAGCAGGGCAGCCCGCTGGCGCTGGTCTGGCCGGGCAGTCTGTATGGCATGGACTACTGGGCGATCATCAAGGGCTCGAAACACGTCGATCAGGCCAAGCGGCTGATCAGCTACGCTAACCAGCCGGATACCCAGGTGCGTTATGTCGAGCAGATTCCCTATGGGCCGACCAACACCCAGGCAGCCGCCAAGCTCGACCCGGCACTGGCCAACTGGGTGCCGACATCGCCACAGAACCTGCAGGGCGCCTTGGCGATGAACGTCGTCTTCTGGGTCGACCATGGGGAGGAGCTGGAGCAGCGGTTCACTGCCTGGGCCAGCAAATGAACGAAGGACGAACGACCATGACTGACACTGAACAATCGTTGCGCCAGCAATTGGCTGCCTGTTACCGGCTGATTGCACACTTTCGCATGTCGGACCTGATCTTCACCCATATCTCGGTGCGTCTGCCGGGCCCGGAACATCACTTCCTGATCAACCCCTACGGCCTGCTGTTCGACGAAATCACCGCGTCGAGCCTGGTCAAGATCGACCTGCAGGGCAGGGCGGTGGAGGCCAGCCCGCACCGGGTCAACCCGGCTGGTTTCGTCATCCACAGCGCCATCCACGCCGCCCGCGAGGATGCTCAGTGCGTGCTGCACACCCATACCCGTGCCGGCTGCGCGGTGGCGGCACTGGAATGCGGGTTGCTGCCGGTCAACCAGATGTCCATGGAGTTCTACGGCAAGGTTGCCTATCACACCTATGAAGGCATCGCCCTGGACCTGGACGAGCAGCAGCGGCTGGTGGCGGACCTCGGCGACAAGCCGGTGATGATCCTGCGCAATCACGGCCTGTTGACCACCGGGCGCACAGTGGCCGAGGCGTTCTTGCGCATGTACTACCTGGAGAAAGCCTGCGAGATCCAGCTGGCGGCGCAAAGCGCCGGCCAGTTGGTGCTGCCGTTGCCCGCGGTGTGCGCGCATACCGAGCGGCAGTTCAATGAGCCGATGCGGGGATTGAAGCAGGGGGAGCTGACGGACCCGGACGCGGTGCAGTTGGCCTGGGGGTCATTGTTGCGGATGCTGGACAGGACGGCGCCGGATTACCGCGAATGAAACATCGAGACCTGTAGAGCACCTGTGGGAGCCGGCTTGCCAGCGATGAGGCCAGAACAGGCACCGCCGGCTCGGCCCTATCGCCGGCAAGCCGGCTTGCTCCCACAGGGATCGCGCTGGGCACGAAGGCCCACCTCGGATGTCAGCGCGCCTCAGGTACGATCAGACCGGCCGGGGCCTCGCCAGCACGGTGGCGAGCCACCCAGTAGTAGAGCAGGCTGGGCACCACCAGGCCGATCAGCCACGACACGTCTACCCCACCCAGGTGAGCGACCATTGGGCCGGTGTACAGCTTGGTGTCGATGAACGGCATCTGCACCAGTACACCCACGGTGTAGACGCTGATACCCGGCCAGTTCCAACGACCATAGCGACCCTCGGGGTCGGCCAGTGCGGGCACGTCGTAGCGTTCCTTGGTGATGAAGTAATAATCCACCAGGTTGACCGCGCTCCAGGGCACGAAGAAGGTCAGCAGGAACAGGATGAACGACTTGAACGCACTCAGGAACGAGTGCTGGCCGAGTAGGGCTACCAAAGTAGCGGCGCCGACGATGAGCAGCACGAACAGCAGGCGCTGCGCGCGGCTGATGGACAGGTTGCCCCGGAAACCACTGATGATGGTGGCGATGCACATGAAGCTGCCGTAGGAATTCAGGGTGGAAATGGTCACCTTGCCGAAGGCAATGCAGAAGTACAGCAGTGCTGCCGTGGTACCGGCGCCGCCCAACCCGACGATGTACGCCACTTCGCGCCCCGAGAACTGGCCGCCGGCAATCGCTGCGGCGAACACGCCGAGAATCATCGAAGCTTGCGCGCCGATCACCGAACCCAGCCCTGCGGCGAGGAAGGTCTTGAGCGGCGAGGTGCTGCTGGGCAGGTAGCGCGAGTAGTCGGCTACGTAAGGACCGAAAGCGATCTGCCAGGACGCGGCCAAGGAGACGGCGAGCAGGAACGAAGCCCAGCTGAAATGACGGTTGTCGAGCAACTGGCCGATGTCGGCGATCAGCAGGATACGGCTGAACAGGTAGAAGAAGGCGATGATGCCCAACACGCTGGCGACCCGGCCGATCCAGTGGATCACCCGGTAGCCGGCCAGGGTGGCGAGGACGATCACCGCGGCGAAGATCAAAATACCGGTGCTGTCGCTGACGCTCAGCAACTGGCCGATGGCCTGGCCCGACAGGACCGTGCCGGTGGCGGTGAAGCCGAGGTACATCAGGCACACCAGCACCATCGGGATGGCGGCGCCGTAGACCCCGAACTGCACACGGCTGGAGATCATCTGCGGCAAGCCCAGGCGCGGGCCCTGGGCCGCATGCAGGGCCATGACCCCGCCACCGATCAGTTGCCCCAGCAGCAGGCCGATCAGCGACCAGAACACGTCGCCGCCAAGCACCACGGCCAAGGCGCCGGTGACGATTGCGGTGATTTGAAGGTTGGCACCCAGCCACAGGGTGAACTGGCTGTACACCTTGCCATGGCGTTCGGCCTCGGGAATGTAGTCGATCGAACGCCGTTCGAGCACGGGTTTGCTGGACATTGCGGGCTCCGCTTCGTTGTTGTTGTGTAGGGGAGGGGCCACTGGCGGCACGTCGCATGCGTGGCCTGATAGCGATATGAGCATGTCTATACAAGTAGGGTCAAGTGAAGCTTGCAGGTCGCAACAGCCGTACTGTTATGCCAGGCTGGCCGGCAACTGTGCCGGTCCGCCGCCGAGCGTTGGCCGTATGCTGTAACGAAATATGTCTAGAACGGCTGATGAGGGATACTGCAATGCCACTCAAGGACTTGCTGATCGCACTGGTGGTGATCATTGCCTGGGGCGTCAACTTCGTGGTCATCAAGGTCGGCCTCGATGGCCTGCCACCGATGCTGCTGGGGGCGTTGCGTTTTCTGTTGGTCGCTTTCCCGGCGATTCTGCTGGTCAAGCGGCCGAAGTTGCCGTGGCGCTGGCTGTTCGCCTATGGCGCGACGATTTCGTTGGGCCAGTTCGCGTTCCTCTTCCAGGCGATGTACAGCGGCATGCCGCCGGGGCTGGCGTCCCTGATACTGCAATCGCAGGCGTTTTTCACCCTGGGGTTCGCCGCGCTGTTTCTCGGCGAGCGCCTGGGCCTGGCCAGCGTCATGGGCTTGCTGGTGGCCGCCAGCGGCCTGGCGCTGATCGGCAGCGAAGACGGCGGCCATGTGCCGATGGTGGCGCTGCTGCTGACCCTGTGCGCGGGGGCCATGTGGGGCATGGGCAACATCATCACGCGTCGCTTCGGTTCGGTGGACCTGGTCGCGCTGGTGATCTGGGGTGGACTGATTCCGCCGCTGCCGTTCCTGGCGCTGTCGTGGTGGCTGGAAGGGCCGGAGCGTATCGGCCATGCCTTGGTCAACATCAGTTGGCATTCGGTGCTGGCGCTGGCCTACCTGGCGTTCGTCGCCACCATGCTGGGATACAGCCTGTGGAGCAAGCTGCTGTCGCGCCACCCCGCCGGCAAGGTCGCGCCGTTCTCGCTGCTGGTGCCGGTGATCGGCCTGAGTTCCTCGGCCTGGTTGCTGGGTGAGCGGCTGACGGCAGTGCAGGGGTGGGGGGCGCTGCTGGTGATGCTCGGGTTGCTGGTCAATGTGTTCGGGCCGAAGCTGGGGCAGCGGCTGCGGGCCGTCAGCGCTTAAGGTTGGGCAAGTGCCTCGACGCCCCCTGCGCTTTGTTAGACTTGGCTTCTTTTGTCAGGCTAATGGAGCTTGCGATGATCATTTCCACTACCAGCCAGCTCGAAGGCCGCCCGATTGCCGAGTACCTCGGCGTGGTCAGTTCTGAATCGGTGCAGGGCATCAACTTCGTGCGCGATTTCTTCGCACGATTTCGCGATTTCTTCGGGGGACGTTCGCAGACCCTGGAAAGCGCATTGCGTGAGGCCCGCGAGCAGGCCACCGAAGAACTCAAGGCACGGGCACGGCAGTTGCACGCTGATGCAGTTGTCGGTGTCGACTTCGAGATCAGCATGCCTTCGGTGCAAGGGGGCATGGTCGTGGTGTTCGCCACCGGCACCGCCGTGCGCCTGAAATAGACAGCGCCGCCACTGGTCGGGTCTGCGGGGTTTGTCCGGGCAGTCTGCAAATGACCGGCTAGTCTCACTTTCACAGGCTGCGTTTTTCCAGGCAAACCTTCTGCCGGCGCGGTCGCCACTGGAGGGAGACAGGGCATGAGCGAGTCCTTTTTCGAAGACATGAACGATGCATATCCGATCAACAGCCAGGTGCGTTGCGGTCAGGCGGCCTTCCGCCTGGGCTTCGCCCACATGACCCTGGACGATTCGCAAGAGCTGCAGCCGGCACACCTGCAGCGCAGCAAGAAGGGCCGCTTCACGCCTCGGGTACCGCCGAAAAAGTGATCCCGCTCACACAACCCCGCCCACTGGCGGGGTTTTTCTTGGCGTTGTTTGACCCTGCTCATGGTATCGGCGGGTTGCGCTCGCCGAACCCTGGCAGTTGTGGTTTTCTGGCGCGACATCTCAGGCATATCAGGCAAGGAAGGAGTGAGCCATGCGAGTCAGGGAAGCAACCTACTGGCAGTGGGCAGATGCGCAATTGCACAGCCGCTGCCACGATGAAGCATTGAGCGATGGCACCACCCTGGATATACAGGTGCGCCTGTCACGGCTTGGCGCCACGCAACTGTTTCTTGGGCTGTACGGCGAGAATGGCAGGGCGTTGCTGGAAGAGTATTACCCGTCACGGCCTGGCGAGACCATGACGCGCGCGCTGGTGTGGGGTGTCGAGCGGGCGAGGGCGCTGGCGACCGGTGCCCTGGAGTTACCGCAGCAGCATCGACGGCGGGCATGAAAAAGCCCGGCCTATGCGGGCCGGGCTCAGTAAGTGGTGCGATCACTCAGTTGAGCGGATCGATCACCTTGACTGCCTGCCGCTCACGGGCGGCAGGCCATTCTTGTTGCAGGGTCTGCAGTACGCGGCCGACGAACTCGGTGTCGGCGGCGGCCTTCTTGCCGACGTAGCCCAGGCCACGACGGTAGACCTTGAAGCGGGCGCGCATGCTGGGCAGGTGCGCTTCGAATTCGGCTTCAATAGTGTTCGGCGGCAGGCGGTCGATACGCACTTCGCCGGTTTGGCTGACCCACAGCAAGTGGTCGTCGAGGCTGTCCTTGCGCATGGCGAACAGCTGAGCCAGTTGGTCGATCGTAGGATTGTTGTTCAAGTTCATCATAAAGCCCCCATTACCCATTGTTTTAGTGATTTTTCACAGTTGGCGCTACACATGTAGCGCGCTACCTAGGCTGCTACAGCAGCATCGCAACAGGGGCTTTCTCACGCTGCCTTTTGGACAGTTCCCTCTCCACGGACGGCCTGCGTTACCGCGCAGGCCGTCTGGAACACCCTTGCCACCGCTCCCGATCGGGGAGACGGCTTCATCATGCACAAGGGCGATGAACGGCGTCAACCGTTTTGTAGTGAATATTTTTATGCACTACATCTTGTCCGACAATCCGCTCTCGAGGGGCTTTCACTGGCCAGGGCTGGAGAGAATCCGGTAGGCGGCACGCACGCGCGCTTCATTGGGGTAGTTACGGTTGGCGAGCAATATGATGGCCTTGCCTTCGGCTGGAATGAACGCGGCATAGGCGCCAAAACCACTGGTCGATCCGGTCTTGTTGTACCAGGCATCGGGCACGGCGGGCAGGGGTGGGTCGAGACGGTGGGTAGCCTGGGGTTCTCGGATCAGCCTGGGGCCGTTGCCATCGACCAGGGTGTCGAGCGAAACCGGCAAGGGGTAGCGTTCCCAGCCGAGCCCTTGGGTCATCGCGCCTACCTGGAAGTAGCCGGCCTGGGTAATGGCGGCAGCTTTGCGCAGCGCCGGCGGAAGTTCGGCGGGCTGCATGTGCAGACGCACGTAGCGCAGCAGGTCGCGGGCGCTGGTCTTGATGCCATAGGCCTCATCGGCATAGGGACCCGGGTTGACCCGCACGGGACGGTTTTGCGCATCGTAACCCTGCGCATACAGCCCTTGCGCGTTCGCCGGCACGTGCAGGTAGGTGTGTTGCAAACCCATCTGCGACAACAGGCCCTGGCTCATCAGTTCCGCGAACGGGTGCTGGCGTGCGCGTGCGGCGAGGTCGCCGAACAAACCCAGACTTGGGTTCGAATAGCAGCGCTGGGTGCCGTGGACGCTCCGTGGCTTCCAGTTGCGCAAGAAATCCAGCGCTTGGCTGTCGGTCTGTACATCGTCGGGAAACTGCAATGGCAGGCAGTCGGCGCTGTAAGCCCCCAGTTCCAGTACGCTGGCGTCACCCAGTGGAGTGCCGGCCAGGGCTGGTTGGTAGCGCCGGGCCGGTGCCTGCAGATCGAGCTTGCCCTCAGCGCTGGCCAAGGCGGCGAGGGTGGCGGTGTAGGTCTTGCTCAGCGAGCCGATCTCGAACAGGGTATCGGCGCTAACCGGTACGGCTGTGGCCTTGCTGGCCACGCCATAGCTGAAGTAATGCGCCTGGCCATTGGCGAAGACTGCCACAGCCATGCCGGCGATGCCGTGCTCCCGCATCATGGGCTCGATCACGTCGTCCACCTGGGCCTGCAGTGATGTGCCGGCATGTGCAGTGGCGCTGACCAGCGCAAAGGCAGTGGCAACAAGAAGCGGTGCGAGTCGAGCGAGTGGCATGCAAAAAGGTCCTTTTCGGATTTGTGTCCGTTGAGCGACACCGGTGGGGGTTCCGGCGTTAGCGGGAAAAAGCCTCAGACCTTATCGTTTGCCCTTGCATAACGACAAGACGGAAACTGATATGAAGTATTTGCGCATGTTGTTCGACAACTTCACCCTGGCGTTGCTCGGCGTGGTGTTGATTGCCACCGTGCTGCCCTGCTCGGGCGACGGCGCGGTCTATTTTGGCTGGCTGACCAACCTGGCCATCGGCCTGCTGTTCTTCCTGCATGGCGCCAAGCTGTCGCGCGAGGCGATCATTGCCGGCGCGGGCCACTGGCGCCTGCACCTGCTGGTGTTCTCCTGCACCTTCGTGCTGTTCCCATTGCTGGGTATGGCGTTCAAGCCGGTGTTCGTGCCGTTGGTGGGCAACGAACTGTACCTGGGCGTGCTGTACCTGTGTGCCTTGCCGGCCACCGTGCAATCGGCCATTGCCTTTACCTCGCTGGCGCGCGGCAACGTGCCGGCAGCCATCTGCAGCGCTGCTGCCTCAAGCCTGTTGGGGATCTTCCTGACGCCGCTGCTGGTGATGATGTTGTTGGGCGCCAGTGGCGATACCGGTTCGGGCCTCGATGCCGTGCTGAAAATCACCCTGCAGTTGCTGGTGCCCTTCGTGGCCGGGCAGATCGCCCGGCGCTGGATCGGCGCCTGGGTCAAGCGTAATGCACGCTGGCTGAAGCTGGTGGACCAAGGCTCGATCCTGCTGGTGGTCTACACCGCGTTCAGCGAGGCGGTGGTCACCGGGCTGTGGCACACGGTTTCGACGCAGCACCTGGCCGGACTGTTCGTTGTCTGCGGCATCCTGCTGGCAGTGGTCCTGTTCGGTACGCGCCTGCTCGGCAAGGTGCTGGGTTTTAACCTGGAAGACCGCATCACCATCCTCTTCGCCGGCTCCAAGAAGAGCCTGGCGACAGGGGTGCCCATGGCCCAGGTACTGTTCGTCGGCAGTGGCATCGGGGCGATGATCCTGCCCTTGATGCTGTTTCACCAGATCCAGCTGATGGTCTGTGCGGTATTGGCTCAGCGGTACGCCAGCCGGGAAGCCGCGGGCGAGGAGGCCGCAGCTTCTTCCTGACTCAGGTGTGAATTCACCCGGCCTCTTCACACAGGCCCGTGCAAGCTAACGGGCCTGTCCTGAGCCGCGCTCGCGCAATGCCTTGGCGACCTCGGCCTCGATCTTGTAGGCCGGCCCCTCCAGCGTCTGGTAGTCGCGCGTGTAGCGCTGGGCGAACTCCTCTACTCCCAGTTCCTGATACTGCTGCACATGCTTGAGCTCGTGCGCCCACAGCGCCACATTGTCCTCGGCATCGCTGGCATGGCGGAACATGATCGTGTCGATCAGCGTCACCGCGTTTACATCGGGGTTTTGCAGCAGCGCGTTGGCGGCGCTCAGTTGCTGCTCGTCGCCCACCCGGTAGCGTGCGGCGTCGAGCACGGCAAAGTCGTACCAGGGTTCGAGCTGGACGCGGATGTGCAGGGGAATAGGTTCGCTGCCGCTGGCGGTGGCCTCGTCGCGGGCCTGGCGCAAGGCATAGGCCAGGCTGCTGGAGGCCATGACCTCGACATCCTTGAGCACCTGGCCAGCCTGGCCGGGGTCGAATGGTGCGCAAAAACAGCCCATCAGGCATATCTGGTACTGGCCGGGCGGGCAGGCTTGCTCCGCTGACGCCGACATACTCGCCAATAACAGCAACAGCAGGTTAGTGGCTTTCATTCAGTGCCCTGTCAACGACGCCGCGGCTGGCTTCCAGCACCTGGGACTGCACCGATTCGCTGGCCAGCATGCGTCCGACCACCAGCGCGCCGACGCACTGGCTGATCAGGGCCCAGGCCAGGGCATCATCGGCCAGGGTTTCGCTCCAGGCGGCGTGCAAGCTTGTCAGCCAATGTTCGGCCTCTTCGCGTACCGGTCGTTCAGCCCGGGCGATTTCCACGCCCAAGGGCGGCAATGGGCAGCCGCCTTCGGCATCGTGCAGGTGTGCCAGGCTCAGGTATTGCTGGAGGCAGCGCGCCAGACGCTCGCGGCTGGCACCTTTCTGAGCCAGGCGGCCCAGCGGGCTGTTGCTCAGTTCCTGGCGGACCACTTCGGTGAACAGATCATCCTTGGACGGGAAGTGGTTGTAGAAAGCGCCGCCGGTGAGGCCTATGGCTTTCATCAGCCCGGCGACCCCCGTGCTGGCGAAACCGCCGCGCTTGGCCAGTGCACCGCTGCTGGCCAGCAGCTTGTCGCGGGTCTGTTGCTTGTGTTCGCTGGAGTAGCGCATGAAAAACCTCTGAGCGCTGGCTTGACGTTGGGGGCGATCATAACATAGCGTTCGTTTACTAAATGATCGTTCATCAATGGAGGTGCACGTGACAAAACAACAAAAAGTGGTGCTGGTGGTGGGTGCGGGAGACGCCACCGGTGGAGAAATTGCCAAGCGGTTCGCCCGCGAGGGGTACGTCGCCTGCGTTACCCGGCGTCAGGCCGAAAAACTGCAACCCTTGGTGGACGAAATTCGCGCCGCTGGCGGGCAGGCCCATGGCTTCGGCTCAGATGCGCGCAAGGAAGAGGAGGTGGCCGAGCTGGTCGAGACGATCGAGCGCGATATCGGGCCAATCGAAGCCTTTGTCTTCAATATCGGCGCCAATGTGCCCTGCAGTATCCTCGACGAAACCCCGCGCAAGTACTTCAAGGTCTGGGAAATGGCGTGCTTTGCCGGCTTCTTGACCGCCCAGGCGGTCGCCCGACGCATGGTCACCCGCGAGCGCGGCACGCTGCTGTTCACCGGTGCCACCGCCGGCACCCGCGGGGCGGCCGGCTTCGCCGCCTTCGCCGGGGCCAAGCATGGGTTGCGCGCCCTGGCCCAGAGCATGGCGCGGGAACTGGGGCCGCGTAACATCCATGTTGCCCATGTGGTGGTGGACGGTGCCATCGACACGGCCTTCATCCGCGACAGTTTCCCTGAGCGCTACGCCCTCAAGGAGCAGGACGGCATCCTCGACCCTGCACACATCGCCGACAGCTACTGGTTCCTGCATGCGCAGCCGCGCGATGCCTGGACGTTCGAACTGGACCTGCGCCCGTGGATGGAGCGCTGGTAAGCCCTGACTCATCAAGGAGTGCATCACATGAGCAAGACAGTCGAATTCTTCTTCGACCTGGGCAGCCCTGCCAGTTACCTGGCCTGGACCCAGCTACCCGACCTCTGCGCCCGGCAGGGCGCAACGCTGAGCTACCGGCCCATGTTGCTGGGCGGCGTATTCCAGGCCACCGGCAATGCTTCGCCGGTGATGATCCCAGCCAAGGGCCGCTACATGTTCACCGACCTGGCCCGATTTGCCGCGCGCTATGACGTGCCGTTCGGGCTGCCGCCGGGGTTTCCGCTCAATACCCTGGCCTTGATGCGCGGCGTGATCGGCACTCAGTTGCATGCGCCGGCACGCTTCGAGGCGCTGCTGGCAGCGCTGTTCAACGGGCTATGGGCGCAGCGGCGCAACCTGGGCGAGCCTGCCGTACTGGACGAAACGCTCGGCGAGGCCGGTTTCGACCCGGCCCAGTTCCACGCCCTGGCGGCAGACGGTGAAGTGAAGGCGTCGCTCAAGCAGGCGACCATTGAGGCGGTGGCGCGCGGGGTGTTTGGCGCGCCGACGTGTTTTGTCGAAGGGCAGATGTACTTCGGCCAGGATCGCCTGGATTTCGTCGAGCAGGCACTGGCTCGACCGGCTCACCTCTAGCGGTACCGCCAGCCAGGTATCAGAAGTTGGCCGGGGTGTTGGCGCTGATGATCTCGGCCTCATCCTGGCCAATGTTCTTGAAGCTGTGCGGCAGGGTCGTGGGGATGTAGTAGCCATCGCCAGAGCTGAGAATGCTCACCTGGCCATCGACCCACAGTTCAACGGTGCCGCGGGTGACCAGGCCACATTCCTCGCCTTCGGCATGCACGATGGGTTCGCCCGAGTCGGCGCCGGGTGCATACAGCTCACGCAGCATGCGCATCTGCCGTGCCTCGACGCTGGCACCGACCAGCAGCATGCGCAGGCCATTTCGGCCCAGGTCCGGCTGTTCGCTGGCGCGGAACACGAAGCGCTCTTCCCGGACCGGTTCGTCGAAGCTGAAGAACTCCGCCAGGGTCATGGGAATGCCTTCGAGCAGTTTTTTCAGGGAGCTGACCGAAGGGCTGACGCGGTTCTGCTCGATCTGCGAGATCGTCGAGTTGGTCAGCCCGCTGCGGCGGGCCAGCTCCCGCTGGGAGAGGTTGTTGCGTTCACGCACCAGTTTGAGTCGTGTCCCCGTGTCCATAGCCGCCTTAATCAGAGGTGTTAAAAATAATGGGCGACGCATTAAAACACACTCTGCTCAGTTGCGCGCTGTGCTTGTCAGGCCCGGTGCTCGCGCGGCATCGGCCATAGCCCGACCAGCAGCAACAACAGGGCCACGGCAAGGAAGGGCAGGCGTGGGTCGAGGGCATAGACCAGTGTTCCGGCCAGCGGCCCGATCACTGCCCCCATACCTTGTGCCGCGCCGATGGAACCGGCGGTCGAGCCCTGTTCCGAGGCCTGCATGGCATTGGCCGCCAGTGCCGAGAAGGCCGGGAACACGAAGCCCATGCCCGCGGCAGCAATGAAGTAGCACCCCCACAGCCACGGCGCGGTGGTGGCCAACGCGCCCGCCGCGAAGCCCAGCGCCGAGACACTGGCGCCGACGCGGATCATTTTCAGCGGTGGCCACTGCAACTGGCGCAGGATGACCTGGGCCAGGATCAGCGCCACGCCGACGGTGGTCAGTGCTATACCCGCGGTTTGCGCGGCCTCTGCCGGACCTAGGTGCAACCGGTCGAGGGCGAAGAAACCTACGATGATCTGCGAAACCGTGACGCTCAGCATCGCGCTGAAGGCCACCAGCAGCGGCCGACGCAGGCGCGGGTCGGTCAACCGCACCGGGCTGGGTGCATGGCTGTGGGCCAAGGGTTGCGGTTTGAGCTTGAACAGCAGCACCAGGAACGCACCGGCCGGCAGCAATGACATCACATGGATCGGCAGGCTCAGGCTGTGCTCGGCCAGCAATGCCGCAAGTGCAGGCCCCAGTACCAGGCCGATGGCACTGGCCGCGCCCAGTGAGGCCATGGCTCGGGCACGTCGCTGCGGTTCGACATGGTCAGCGATCAGGGCGTTGCAGGCCACCGGGATGGCGGCGTAGAAAGCGCCGATGGCGCCCCGGGCGAGCATCAGGCCGACAAATGCCACGGCTGCTGACGGCAGCCAGCGCAAAGCACCTTCGATGAACAGGCACAGCAGCCAATAGGCGAGGGTGAAGCCGGCACTGCCCAGCAGCAGGATACGCCGCCGGCCAAGGCGGTCGGCGGCGCGACCCCAGCGGCGGGCCAGCAGTACCCAGACGACCCCGGCCACGGTCACCGCCGCGCCGGCTTGCCAGGTGGCCATGCCGAGCAGACGGGCGATGGGGCCGATCAGGGCGACGAACGCCATCATCGACATGGTGCACGCCATGGTCACCAGCAACAGCGGTCGCAAGTCCAGGGTGGTGGCGGGAATGAGGGTGGCAGAGTCCTTTGCGGCATTCATGGGGCTGTCCAGGGCAGTTCGACAGGCAAGAGTAATGAGAATGCTTGCCGGGTGTCGAGCCTGCCTGGGCAGCCTGCCATCATTCGCTGCGGCGCAACGGGCCCGGCCACATGCTGCGCAGCACGCCGTCGCGGCGTACCAGGGCATGCATCAGTGCGGCCCCCAGGTGCACCACCACGGTGGCGAACAACAGGTAGCCGGCCCAGCCGTGGGCCTGGCGCAGCACCGCATACAGCTGCAGGTCGTGCGGGGCGATGGCCGGTAGCTGCAAGGGGCGCGGGTAGCCGCCTGCCGACAACATGGCCCAGCCAAGCAGTGGCATGGCCAGCATCAAGCCGTACAGCAGCAGATGCGAGGCGCCTGCGGCGAAGCGTTGCAGGGACGGCAAGTCTTGGGGCAGCGGGGGATGGGGCAGGGTCAGGCGCAGGCCGATGCGCACCACGACCAGCAGCAGAAGCGCCAGACCCGTGGCCTTGTGCAGCTCGACCAGCAGGGGGTGGCGTGGCGACAGGTCGGCCACCATGCTCACGCCAATGAACAGCATGGCAATGATCAGGATCGCCATCAGCCAGTGCAGCAGACGGTGCAGCGGGTGGAAAGCGTGCGGATTCATGGCTTGGCTCCTGTGCCGAGCGATTCGCGGCTACGGCGGTTGAACGATTCCGAATAGGCAGCCGAGCGGGCGGCGAGGATCGGGTCGGCGGAAGGTTCGATGCCGGCGGGCAGGATCAATGGGTCGAAGTTCAGGTCACGGCAGGCGCCTTGTTCAGGGCCATCGACCTGTTCGATCACCAGGGTTCCGGCGTCGACGCTGCGTCGTTCTGATGGCCATGGGCGTGCCGGGTCGTCCACTGCATCGCCGGGCTCGGCCAGGACCAGGCGCAGGGTCCAGCGCAGGGGGCCTTGGGCCAGGCGCTGCTGCAGGTCATGTTGCAAGAACTGCTTGTCGTCGACCTGGCCAGGCAAGGGCGAGAAGCGCGTCTGCGGCTCCAGCTGCCAGCGCACCGGGTGGGCGGCGCCGCCGGCATCGATCAGGCGGAAGGCATTGATGCTGTGGTACTGGGTGCTGGCAAAGCTGTCGCTGGGCTTGTAGCTTGCGGCCCATTGGCGGAAGGCCGCGCTTTCAGGGTGGGCGGCAAAGAACGCCTGCATCTTCGCCGGGTCCGGTTTACCGGTGGCGGGGACCGGCGCACCGGCCAGCACCTGGTCATAGAAACCTTGCGGGTTGCTGACGGCCAGCACCGGCGGGTTGTTCATCCCGGTGCGCCAGACTTGGCCGTCGTCGGTGCTCAGCTGGATCGCCAGGCTGCGCACTGGCACGCCGGTATCAGGTGCGAACGGGTTGGCGCCGCCAATGGCGAAGCGGCCGATCACCGGCACGCGGGCTTGGCTGAAGGCGCGGGCGGTCGACAATGTGGCGGCCTGACCCGAGGGCTGGAAGTAGCCGCTGACGCACAGCCCCTTGGCGTGGTTCTTGCGATAGCCGGCGTAGTGGCCGGCTTGGGCCTCGAAGGTGTCGATGATGCGCTGGGGGGTTAGTCGGGGCCCGCCGATCCAGCCGGCGGCGTAGGCGAAGCCGGCGCCCAGGGCCAGCATCACGGCGCCGATGCCGGCCAGGCGCAGGGCCTTGGCGGGGCCGTGCAAAGGTGAGTTCATGATGAAATTCCAGTTCAGTGAAGGTGCCAGTACGACGGGGCAGGGGAATACTTATTCCCTCGCGGGGAATAAATTTTGTTGCCAGGCGTCTGCCCCATACACTGACAACCCCAAAGGCCGGTAACTTGCCATGCACGACCTGGACGAACAGCAGTGGCGCGAACTGCTGCAGCGCTTGCGCCGCTTTGCCTTGTGGCTGACCCGTGAGACTGGCAGCGCCGACGACCTGGTCCAGGCCACCGTCGAACGCGCTTTGAGCCGGCGTGACCAGCAACGTGACGAGGAGGCATTGCGGGCCTGGTTGTTCACCATCCTTTACCGCTTGTTTCTCGACGGCAAACGCCGTGAGCGCCTGCACGCCCGTTGGTTGTCCTGGTTCGGCCGTGCCGAGCAGGATTGCGAAGCGGTGGGGGGCAATATCGAAAACATCGTCCTGGCCCAGGCCGACCTGCAGGCGTTTGCCCACTTGTCGACTGAACAGCGTGCCCTGCTGCTGTTGGTCAGTATCGAGGGGCTGAGCTACAAGGAGGCTGCCGAGACCTTGAACATTCCCATCGGCACGGTGATGTCGCGCCTGTCCCGCGCCCGTGCCGCCTTGCGCGATCTGACCGAAGGCAATCCCAAGCCTGCGGCCTTTCGGAGACTGAAATGACACGCCTGATACCCAGCGAAGACGAACTGCACGCCTATGTCGACGACCGCCTTGCACCGGCGCGCCGTGCCGAGGTGCAGGCGTGGCTGGCAGCCAATCCACACGAAGCGGCGAGGATCGAGGCCTGGCGCAGCGATGCCCGGCGTTTGCGCGCGGCGCTGGCGGGCTTCGGCGATCAGCCGGGGGGCGCGCAGCTCGATCTGGCTCTGGTGCAGCGGCGCTTGCGCCAGCGTCGGCAGCGGCGTCTGGCGTCGGCTGCGGTTCTGCTGCTGGCCCTTGGTGTGGGCGGGTTGGGTGGCTGGCAGGCGCGGCAGGCGACCTGGGCGGGCAACGAGCTGCCCATGGCCGATGCGGTCCAGGCGCACCGTTTGTTTGCCGGCAGTGAGGCGCTGGATATCCAGGCCAGTGATCCGACACGGTTGCGCGAATGGCTTGGCAGCCATTTCAATCGGGTGGGGCAGTTGCCCGACCTTAGCGGTTATGGTTTTCAACCAGTGGGCGCGAGGTTGCTGAGCAACGAGCAGGGGCCGGCGGCGTTGCTGGTGTTTCAGGATCGCCATGGCCAGCGCATCAGCCTGTTCCTGCGGTCACCGGGCGACCGCTACCGGCGCATGCCGGATGGGCAGCGGGTCGATGGGCAGCTGGAAGCGCGATACTGGTCGCATGGGGCGTACAACTTTGCCCTGGTCAGCGCGGCGGACGATGTGCGCGGGGCGGGAGTGGGGGAGGCGTTGCGGTTGGGTTTGTAGCGGGTGTCGCGAGGTGGCCTGGCGGAAGATATTCAGTGTTCATGAGATCGAGCGCCGCCCGCGCGGCGCTCGATCTCAAGGGCACCCACTACTTAAAGGCAGGCACTTAGCTCAATTCCAGCCAGATCGGCGCATGATCCGAAGGCTTCTCCATCGCGCGCAGCTCATAGTCCACGCCCGCAGCCTTGATCCGTGGCACCAGGTGCTGCGAAGCCATGATCAGGTCGATACGAAGCCCACGCTTGGGCTGATCCTCAAAACCACGGCTGCGATAGTCGAACCAGC
The DNA here is from genome assembly GCF_044749525.1 of Pseudomonas sp. NPDC089395. Lineage (NCBI taxonomy): Bacteria > Pseudomonadati > Pseudomonadota > Gammaproteobacteria > Pseudomonadales > Pseudomonadaceae > Pseudomonas > Pseudomonas sp. NPDC089395. The sequence continues at coordinate 641,303 of NZ_JBIVID010000002.1, read as the reverse complement.
TGAAACGGTCGGTCACGTCCGGGTACAAGTGGCGGAAGCTGTCCACCAGGCCCCAGCCCTTGAGACGCTCCATCCATTCGCGTTCCTCGGGCAGGAAGCTGCACTTTCCGGTCTTCAGCCAACGCTTGGCGTTGTCCGCGCCAATGCCAATGTCGCAGTCCTGGGGCGAGATGTTCATGTCCCCCATCACCAGCACTGGCTGGTCTTGCTTGAACTGCCCTTCGAGCAGCGCCTGCAGATCGCTGTAAAAGCGCTGCTTGGCCGGGAACTTGGTGGGGTGGTCACGGCTTTCGCCTTGTGGGAAGTAGCCGTTCATGATGGTGATCGGGTTGCCATCGGCATCGGCGAAAGTGCCCCAGATGAAGCGGCGCTGGGCGTCCTCCTCATCGCTGGCAAAGCCCTTGTACAGAGTCAGCGGCGCCTGGCGCGAGAGCAGGGCGACGCCGTAGTGGCCCTTTTGCCCGTGGTAGTGCACGTGGTAACCCAGCGCCTGGACATCGGCCAAGGGGAACTGATCGTCGCTGACCTTGGTTTCCTGCAGGCCGATCACGTCCGGCTGGTGCTTGTCGATCAGCGCCGCCAGCTGGTGCGGGCGGGCCCGCAGGCCGTTGATGTTGAAACAGACGATCTTCATGGAAAGACGATCCTGGTAAAAGGCCGGATGCTAGCCGACATCGGCCTTGATCTCCAGCATGGCAGCATCGCCAAGGCGCTGCTAACGTGCAGTCAGGGGTGAACGATGCGCACTGCGGCACCTCCAAGGCACTGTATGCCCATTCCAGGAGGACTACTTGCAATGCCCGAAGCCACTGTCGCCCAGGCCCGCATCTGCTCGCTCGATGATGGCTACAGCCGCGAGGCGCGCTCGCTGCTGTACCACGCCTACCGCCACGAACCTACCTTTGCCTATATTTTCGAAGCCCAGCGCCCGGGCTATGAGCGACGCTTGCGGGTGATGGTGCGCGAGTGGGTACGCCAGCACTTCTATCTGCAATTGCCTGCCATCGGCCTGCTGCTGGAAGACCGCTTGATTGCCCTGGCCCTGATCGTGCCGCCGCAACGCAGGTTGGGTGTGGCCGACAGCTGGGCCTGGCGCCTGCGCATGCTGCTGGGCACTGGCCAGCGCTGTACCCGACGCTACATGGACTACCAGGCAGCGCTCGCCAGCTGCCTGCCGACGGGCAAGGTGCATATGCTGCCGCTGCTGGGCGTGCACCCGCAGTTTCGTGGCGGCCACTACGGCGAACAATTGTTGCAGGCTGTGCACGACTGGTGCGCGGAAGACCCTAATACCCAAGGTGTGGTGCTGGACTCTGGCAATGAGCATTACCTGGCCTTCTATGAGCGCCAGGGCTACGAAGAGATAGGCGAGGTTGCCGTGGGGCCGATCCGTGAGCGGGTGTTCTTCCACCCCCATCCGCGATCCTCCATGCCAAGAACTGCATGAGGAGCGGCAGACGGCTCCCTTGAGCAGCTGGCTCTGGTAGCATGCGCGCCATGACGTATTCAGGAAGACTAACCTGGGGCCTGGTTATCTGGGCCGCCAGTTTTGCAGCATGGGGCCAGAGCGAGTTGCTGGTGCAGGTAAAGCCCGCCAACAAGGCGCTCAAGGCCAATGTCGAAGGCTATATCGGCAGCCTGGGAGACCGCGATGAGGAAGCGCTGTTGCGCTTCAGCCGCGGGGCACAGGAGCAGGCGCGCAAGGCCGCGCAGGCACTTGGCTACTATCAGGCGCAGATTGACACCGAGGTCAAGCCGCCGACCAAGGCCGACCAACCGGCAAAGCTCATCATCCACATCGAGCCAGGCGAGCCCGTGCGCTTGCGCAACGTGACCGTGCGTATCGAAGGGCCGGCCAGCGAGATGAAGGCTTTTCGCGTGCCCGACAGCAAAGCCCTGCGCGCGGGCGAACCGCTTAACCATGGCCTGTATGAGGACGCCAAGCGGTTGATCCAGAACCAGGCGTCTCGCTACGGCTTTTTCAGTGGGCGCTTCAGCCGGCAGCGCCTGGCGGTCGACCCGCAGGCCGGGGTGGCCGACATCGAGCTGGTGTACCAGAGCGGCCCGCGGTATCGCCTGGGCGCAGTGGTGTTCAGTGGCGACTCGCCGCTGGATGAGGATTTGCTGCAACGCATGGTTTCATTCAAACCCGGCACGCCGTACGACTCGGAGCTGATCGCCGAACTCAACAACGACCTGCAATCGAGCGGCTATTTCGAAGGTGTGCGGGTCGACGCCGCACCCACCGCTGCAGTGGCTGAAGAAATCCCCGTGGATGTCCGCCTGGATATCCGCAAACCGAGGACCATGGGGCTGGGTCTGGGCTTCTCGACCGACGTCGGTCCGCGCGGCAAGGCTAACTGGACGCGTCACTGGGTCAACCCCCAAGGCCACAGCTACGGCTGGGAAACCGAACTGTCGGCGCCTCGGCAGAACGTCGGCCTGTGGTACGACGTGCCTTTGGACCCGCCACTGACCGACAAGCTGCGGTTCGCCGGTGGCTACCAGAACGAAGAGATCGCCGGCACCGATACCCTCAGTCAGCTGCTGACCGTTGGCCCTGAATGGCACAGCAAGTTGCCCAGCGGCTGGCAGCGGGTCATTTCCCTGAAGTACCAGCACGAAGAATATCGCCTGGGCGATGACTCGGGGCTGAGCACTTTGCTGATGCCGGGCGTGAGCTTCTCGTACCTGCGCAGTGACAACCGCATCGATCCGCACAATGGCTATCGCTTGCAGTTCGACACGCAGGCGGCCAAGGAGGGGGTGGTGTCGGACACCAACCTGCTGCATGGCAATGTCCTGCTCAAAGGCCTGACCACCCTTGGCCATCACCATCGTTTCCTGGGGCGGGTGCAATTCGGTGGCAGCGCAACCAACGGCTACAAGAACAACATCCCGCCGTCACTGCGCTTCTTCGCCGGTGGCGATCAGAGCGTGCGTGGCTACGACTATCAGACGCTGTCGCCGAAAAACAGCGACGGCGACCGCATTGGTGGCCGCTACCTGGTGGCGGGAAGTGTCGAGTACCAGTATTCGCTGACCGAAAAATGGCGGGTGGCAACCTTCGTCGACCAGGGCAATTCGTTCAATACCCTGGAGCTTCCCAGCCTCAAGACCGGTGTCGGCTTCGGCGTGCGTTGGGTTTCGCCGGTTGGGCCGCTGCGACTGGACCTGGCCAAGGCGCTCGATGACGACGGCGGTATTCGCCTGCACTTCTCCATGGGGCCTGAGCTGTGATGCGTGCGTTGAGAATCATTCTGCTGGGCGTGCTCGGCAGTGGACTGCTGGTGGCCCTGGCCCTGAGCGTATTGCTGGGCACCGAAGGTGGCGGCCGCTGGGCGCTCGGGCAGGTGCCGGGCCTTTCGGTAAACGACTTCAAGGGACGCCTGGCTGGCAGTTGGCAAGCCAGCCAGTTGAGCTGGAACGACGCCGGCAACCGTGTCGAGGTGCAAGCGCCGAAGTTGAAGTGGTCGCCCGGCTGCTTGCTGCGGGCCACGCTGTGCATCGAACAGCTGCAGGCCGAACGTATCGACATGGCCTTTGCGCCAAGCGATCAGCCTGCCGAAAGCGGCCCGGTGCAGTTGCCGATGCTACGCCTGCCGGTGGCCATCGAGCTCGGTGAGGTCAAGGTAGGTCAGGTGCGCCTGGACGGCAGCGACCTGCTGGGTGACCTGCACCTGGCGGCGCACTGGACTGCCACCGGGTTGCGTATCGATAGCCTGAATCTGCAGCGCGATGACCTCCAGGTGAGCCTGCAGGGTGACCTGCAGCCTGAGGGCGACTGGCCCTTGCAACTGCAAGGGCAGGTGCAACTCCCCAAGGTGGAGGGGCAGGCCTGGCAACTGGCACTGACCGCCAAGGGTGAGCTGCAGAAAACCCTGGAGCTCGACGCGACCAGCAGCGGCTACCTCGCTGCGCACCTTACCGGCAGCGTGCAGGCGCTGGCCGAACACCTGCCGGCCAAGGTGCAGATCCGCTCCGATGCCTTCAAGCCAACGGCGTCGCTGCCCGACACACTGCAGTTGAATCAACTCAAGCTCGATGCCCAAGGTGACCTGCTCAAGGGCTATCAGCTTGCCGGCAGCGCCAGCCTGCCCGCCGAGCAGGCGCCAATCGCCTTGGCCCTGACCGGCAAAGTCGATGCCAAGGGGGCGAAACTGGATGCCCTGGATCTGACGGCCAGCGACAGCCAGCGCGTCAAGCTGCAAGCCAGTGCCGACTGGCAGAAGGGCCTGGTGGCCGATGCCCAGCTCGACTGGCAGGACTTCCCCTGGCTGCGCCTGTATCCGCTGGAAACCCCACCCCAGGTCACGCTCAAGCGCCTCCATGCCCAGGTGCAGTACCGCGACGGCAATTACCAGGGGGCGTTCAATGGCGACCTCGATGGCCCTGCGGGGGCCTTCAACGTGACCAGCCCGTTCGACGGTGACCTGGGGCAGGTGCGCTTGCCGCAGCTGGCCCTCACGGCGGGCCAGGGCAAGGCCGCCGGCAGTGTCGCAGTGCGCTTTGCCGACGCCCTGGCCTGGGACGTCGACCTGCAGTTGTCGGCGCTCGACCCGGCCTACTGGCTCGCCGAGTTGCCCGGTACCCTGGCTGGCCCGCTGCGCAGCAAAGGTGAGATGAAGGGCGAACAGCTCAGCCTCGATGCGCAGCTCGACCTCAAAGGCCGCCTGCGCGGCCAGCCGGCGTTGCTCAAGGTCGAGGCCCAGGGCGCCGGCAAGGCCTGGACCCTCGGTGCCCTCGCCGTGCAGCTGGGCGACAACCGCATCCATGGCAGCGGCAGCCTGCAACAGCGGCTGGCCGGGCGTGTCGACCTCGACCTGCCGCGCCTGGGGCAGCTGTGGCCCCGGCTGCAAGGGCAGGTGAAAGGCCGGCTGGATGTGGGCGGTACGCTCGATGCACCCCAGGGCAACTTGACCTTGCTGGGCCAGCAACTGGCACAGGCGGAAAACCGTATTCAACGTCTGGACCTTGATGCCCGCCTGGACAGCGTCCAGCGTGGCCTGATCGACCTCAAGGCCAACGGCATCCGCCTGGGTGATACCGTGCTGGGCACCCTGCACGCCAATGCCAAGGGCGATATCCGCCAGCAGGCCCTGACCCTTGCCCTCGATGGCCCGCAGCTGAAGCTCGACCTGGGCCTGGACGGTCAACTGAACAAGGGTGATTGGCGCGGGCGTCTGGCCAGTGGCAGGATCCAGGCCGGTGGCCAGGATTGGCAACTGCAAGCCCCGGCGCGTCTGCAGCGGCTGGCCAGCGGCCAACTGGACTTCGGCGCGCACTGCTGGCGCTCCGGGCAGGCCAGCCTGTGTGGCGAGGATCAGCGCCTGGCGCCGGAGCCGCGCCTGCGTTATCACCTCAAGCAATTCCCGTTGCAAAGCCTTGCACAGTGGTTGCCGAAGGACTTTGCCTGGCAGGGCCTGCTCAATGCCGACGTCAACCTGGACATTCCAGCCAGTGGCCCGAAAGGCATGGTGAGTATCGATGCCAGTGGCGGCACCCTGCGGGTGCGTGACAAAGGGCGCTGGATCGATTTCCCTTACCAGACGCTGCGCGTCGACAGTAGCCTGGCACCGCGCCGTGTCGATACCCGTCTGGCATTCCGTGGCGAGCGTCTGGGCGAGCTTAGCTTGAACACCCGGCTCGACCCGCTGGGCAAGGACAAGCCACTGTCGGGTGATTTCCGTCTGGCTGGCCTGGACCTGTCGATCGCCCGGCCATTCGTGCCGATGGTAGAGCGCCTGGCCGGGCAGTTGAACGGCAGTGGCAGCTTGTCCGGCACGCTGCTGGCACCGCAGGTCAACGGCAACCTGATGCTCAGCGGTGGCGAAGTCAGTGGTGCGCAATTGCCGGTCAGCCTGCAGGACCTGTCGCTGAAGGCCATGATCGCAGGCGAGCAGGTGCATCTCAATGGCGGTTGGCGCAGTGGTGACGCAGGGCGCGGGCAGTTGAACGGCCTACTGACGTGGGGTCAGGCCCTGGGCATGGACCTGCGTCTGCAGGGCCAGCAGTTGCCGGTTACCGTAGAACCTTACGCAACGCTCGAAGTGGCCCCGGATCTCACCCTGCGGCTGATCGACGACAAACTGGCAGTGACGGGCAAGGTGCAGGTGCCCAAGGGCAAGATCACGGTGCGCGAGCTGCCGCCGTCCACCGTCAAGGTGTCGGACGACACGGTCATCGTCGGCCACCAGACCGAGGAGGGCAAGGCGCCGATGGCCATGGCCATGGACGTCGATGTCGAGGTGGGGCGAGACAAGCTGTCCTTCAAGGGCTTCGGCCTGACCGCCAACCTGCTTGGCCACGTGCACATCGGCGACAACATGGACACCCGTGGGGAGCTGAGCCTGGCCGATGGTCGCTACCGGGCTTACGGCCAACGCCTGACCATCCGCCGCGCCCGCTTGTTGTTCGCCGGTCCCATCGACCAGCCGTACCTGGATATCGAAGCCATTCGCCAAGTCGATGATGTGATCGCCGGCATTCGCCTCAGTGGCAGCGCCGAGCAACCCACCACCAAGGTGTTCTCAGAGCCCGCCATGAGCCAGGAGCAGGCCCTGTCCTATCTGGTACTGGGCCGCCCGCTGGGCACTTCGGGTGAGGATAACAACATGCTGGCCGAGGCGGCCTTAGGCCTGGGGCTGGCTGGCAGTGCCGGGATTACCGGCAGCCTGGCGTCGAGCCTGGGAATCGATGATTTCCAGCTGGACACCGAAGGCTCCGGAACCACCACCAGCGTGGTGGCCAGCGGCAACCTGACCGAGAAACTGAGCCTGCGTTATGGGGTAGGGGTGTTCGAGCCGGCCAATACCATCGCCCTGCGCTACAAATTGAGCAAGAAAGTCTACCTGGAAGCGGCCAGCGGCGTGGCAAGCTCGCTGGATATCTTCTACAAGCGGGATTTCTGATGGTCGCGGTCAGCGACGTGTGGCGGCCTCGATGAACTCGTTGGTATCGGCAGGGGGTGGGGAGGGGGTGCGCGTGGGGGTGATCAACTTGGTGTACTCCTCAATGAGGCGGTTGAGCGCCTCGGGCGGCTCGGTGGCGTGGAACTGCATGCGGATCTGAACTTCGTCGGGATCGCGCCCCTCGCCCTGACGGCCGTAAGCGCCGATGGTGACTTTGAAGCTTGCAGCGCTGGCGCTTTCACGCTCGGCCTGCAGCTGCTGGAGCGCCTGCGTGCCATTGACCCGCACCGAAAGATCGACCTGCATGCGCTCAAGCGCAAGGCCCTTGGGCGATACCAGGGCGAACAAGGGCACGCGCATCATATGCTGATCGTCCATGGCCACTTCGACCATCCTGGCTTTCATGGGGGTACCGAGGGCTTGGCTGTCGCAATCGAAAAACTGGTCGAACAGGTTGATGTATTGCTGGGCGATCAGGCTGTTGGCGGCGGCGGCCGCTTCTTGCAGGCCGCGGGTGATATCGCGCAGGTCGATGGCGGTCATTGGGACGGCTGGCTTTTCCAATCAAATGGCTCCTCGCTCAGGCGGCACCCCGCTGTCACCAGCGGAGTGTAGAAGGGCAATTGAACGTTTTTTTTACGGCTGGTCAGGCGTAGCGCCTGGGGTGTCGTCACTTGCCGGAGCAATTTTAAGGCTGTCGTCCGTCGAAATGGCATCCTGGTTTGCGAGCGTCGCGCCTTTCAATACGGTCGGTTTGACGGCGGCATCGGTGAGGAAGTCGATAACGCGCATCATCGCTTCGGGTGGGTCCTGCCGGCGCACGGTGGTGTTGAAGGCGTAGCGGGCACGCGTGTCGGTCTTGCGGGTTTGCGTGGCTTTATGGCTGATGCTGCCTTTGACATCCAGCTTGAATGGTCCCCAACCCAGTGAAGCAGCAAGGTCGCCACTTTTGCTGGTGTCGCTGACATCCTCGGCCATCTGGCTGATGGTCAGTTCGAACTCGACATTGCCTTCTTCGATGGTGATGTTCGGGTGGGTGATGGCCGCTACCAGCGGCACCTTCATGCTTTTGCTGGCGATGCCCTGGTATACGCCCTGTTCGTCGACGATGGTTTCGTCGTAGTCGAACTGGAGGGCGACCGCTTTGCCGTCCTGTATGCAAACCTGCATGAGGAAATCTGCATAAGACTTGCTGGCGGCCACTTGGGCCTGGACCATGGCTTGAAGTGGCCCGGCGATCATCCGATCCATGGGCAAGGCATTGATAACGGAGCCGATGAGACTGCTGTCTATGGACATTACTGGCTTTCTCTTTGTAGGGGTTGTTTCAGGTGTGACGGTCGATGGTCACGGACGGGCGCTCAGCGAGGGCAAGGCTCCTGGCGACGGATATTGCCGATTTGACGAAGGCTCAGGCCGTACTTGTCGGCTAGCAGGCTGCGTGACAAGCCATCGGCACTTTCTTTCTGAATTTGCAGGTTGCGTAGCTGGCGCAGGAAATGATCTGGCTTGGGGATTTCCAGGGCCACCCCGGCAAAACGTTTGATCAGCGCGTCCAGCGCATCGCCTGGCAACAGCTCGGCAAGCTTGCTGCGCTCTCGGTGCTTGGGAATGTACTTGGGCCTGCCGCCGTAGGCGCAGGTCAGCTGATAGGCATTTTCGATACCAATGCATTCGATCAGTGCCTGCAGCGAATGCGGCAGTTGGCTGGTGTCGATGGCGGAGAGATCTGGAAATTCCATGTGAGGCTTCCTCGCGGTGGATGGGGCGCGATTGCTTCGAAGATCCGTAATGGCGGGTCGGTGGTCGCCAGCGGTGAAGTGTCGTTGGCGTGGATTGATTCTCAGTGACCGGTAAAGGCTGTCGCTAGGCGCCAAGTGGTCAGGCGGTTGTAGCCTTGGTGGGCGGGTGTTGAAGGCAGTAAGTTCTTCGTGTGTAGGACATCTCTTCAACGATGCTCTGGAAGCCTTGAACCCTCGTGAGCTGACCTTTCCTGCAGCCAGATGGGTGCCTGAACCTCCAGTTAGTCGCAGGGGTAACTGCTCAGCAGGCGTGCGCTACCGAGGTAGGCCTGCGGATGGTCGACCATGCTTTGCGGCAGCGTGCGCCAGTCGACCTCCAGACAAAGGGCATTGAGCGTGTGTTGATCGAGCATGCCGATGACCTGGCCAGGGAATTGACGTCGATAGCGCGCAACGCTTTTGCCCAAGGCCTTGACCTGATCGGCCTGGGCCAAAGTCTGCTCGGCCAGCGCCGGCAGCCGAAGCTGCTCGAGGGTGAAGTGCGGCCGCTGCGCCTGCGCATGCAGGTAGCCAGCCGTACGGGTTCGCTGCCACAGCTGCTGCCATTGGCTGGTACCAGCGCTGGCCGCCAGTTGGTTACCCAGCTGGAGCAGTTGCTCGGGCGTAACCTGTTCGGTGTCGAGGGCGTGGGTGGGCAGGGCAGGAAGCAGCAGTAGAGTGAACAGGGCCTGTTTGAGCATGATGGCTCCAGCATGGGTTCGGGAAAACCAATGCTTTCAGCTCGGCTGTGCCACGCTAAGCAGGAAATGCAGCGCCGGTGGGCAAGGGCGTTGTATCATTGCGGCCGCTCGTTGCGAGCCATTTTGATTCTGATGTTGCAAGGACCTTTCAATGACACACGTGCAGCGCCTCAAATATTCACTCCTGATCATCCTGGTGGTGCTGGGCCTCATGCTGGGCCTATCCCATCTGCAGAAAGAGGGCACGATCAGTGAACAGACCTTCCAGATGCTGGCCATCGCCATTGCCGTGGTCGTGGTCGTGATCAACGGGATCATGCGGCGCAAGGTCAAGCCCTGACCTGTGCCGGCCGGCAAGCGCTGGCCGGCCATGGCCTCAGCGCGTGCAGGGCTGTTCCAGCATGGCGCGTGCCTGAGGGTCCAGGCTGTAGCACTTGTCGCTGCCAAGGCTTATCACGCCTTCTGCGCAAAGGCGTTTAAGTACCTCGCGCACGCTCAGGAACGACAGCGGGATGTCCAAAAGCTCCAGCTGTGCGTGCACCCCACGCACGCCAATGCTGCGGCCCGAGCGACCGGCATTGTGCAGGGCATCGATGACCTTCAGGCGGATCAGGCTGGTACGCAGGCCATAGGCACGCAGCAATTCGCGAATCTGCTCGTTGCCGACGCGCTCCTCCCCACAGGCCTCCTTGCCTTGGGTCGCCTTGGCCGGTGCACGCTCGGTGAGCATCGAGGGTTGCGGGTTGTACATGTGAATGCTCCTTTTCATGGACTGTCCCGAAATGTGGGTGCCTCACTTACTAGGACGAATGAGATCGGCAAATCTGCAGCCTTTGCGAAAAAAAGATGCATGACCGATTTCCATAAAGACGATCGTCCTGCCCACTGCGCGTAAAATTTTCATCCTGCCATTCGTCTGATCGGAAATGACCCCCTGAATCCGAGGAATGCCCGTGTTGTCAATTTCGCGTCCCTTGACCTGTGCAGGCCTGGCGGCTGCCTTGGTCATCTCCAGTTTTGCCGTGCAGGCGCGGGAATCCAGCGCCGATGCCAGCGCACAGATCCGCCGCACCAGTTTCGGGGTGCCACATATCCTGGCCAAGGATGAGCGCGGCCTGGGTTACGGAATCGGCTATGCCTATGCCCAGGACAACCTGTGCCTGCTGGCCAACGAGGTGTTGACGGTCAATGGTGAGCGTTCGCGCTATTTCGGTGCCCAGGGCAAAACCTTCGAGCAGCGTGACAACCTTGCCAGCGACCTGTTCTTCACCTGGCTCAATACACCCACTGCAGTGAACGCGTTCCTCCAGGCCCAGCCAGCGTCGGTGCGTGACCTGCTGGAAGGTTACGCCAGCGGCTTCAACCGGGCCCTGGGCGAGCGTCGCAGTCAGGGGTTACCTGCCGAATGCGGGACGGGCGAATGGCTGCGACCGATCACCAGCCTGGACCTGGTGAAATTGACGCGTCGCTTACTGTCCGAGGGCGGTGTCGGCCAGTTCGCCGAGGCCTTGGCCGCCGCGCAGCCACCGCAGCTGGCCAGCCAGCAGGTAGCGCCTGGTTTCGGTGCGGCGCTGGCCCAACAGCAGCGCTTTGCCTCGGAGCGGGGCAGCAACGCCGTTGCAGTAGGCGCCCAACGTTCGGCCAATGGCCGGGGCCTGCTGCTGGCCAACCCGCATTTCCCGTGGATGGGCGGGATGCGTTTCTACCAGATGCAGCTGACCATCCCCGGCCAGCTGGATGTGATGGGTGCTGCATTGCCTGGCTTGCCGATGATCAACATCGGTTTCAACCGGCACCTGGCCTGGACTCATACCGTCGACACTTCCAAGCATTTCACCCTCTACCGCCTGCAACTGGACCCGAAGGATCCGACCCGTTACCTGCTCGATGGCCAGTCGTTGCCACTGACCCAGCAAGCCGTGAGTGTCACCGTAAAGGCCGCTGACGGTACCTTGAGCCAGGTGCAGCGCCAGATCTACAGCTCGAAATTCGGGCCGGTGGTGCAGTGGCCCGGGCGCCTGGACTGGGATACCCAGGCCGCCTACAGCTTGCGCGACGCCAACCTGGACAACACCCGCGTGCTGCAGCAGTGGTACCGCATCAACCGGGCCGACGGCCTCGATGCCTTGAAGGGCTCGATCGAGCAGTTGCAAGGCATTCCATGGGTCAACACCCTGGCCGTGGATGCGGGTGGCCGGGCGTTGTACCTCAACCAGTCGGTGGTGCCGTATGTCGATCAGCAACTGTTGAGCCAATGCAGCAACCCTGACGCGCAGGGCCCCTTGGTGGTGCTGGACGGGTCGCGCAGCGCTTGTCAGTGGAAGGTCGATGCGCAGGCCGCGCAGCCGGGCATCTTCCCTGCACACCTGCTGCCGCAGCTGGAGCGCAGTGACTTCGTGCAGAACTCCAACGACCCCGCCTGGATGGCCAACCCGGCCCAGCCGTTGACCGGTTATTCCCCATTGATCAGCCGCAACGACCAGCCACTGGGCATGCGCGGGCGCTTCGCCCTGCAGCGCCTGCAGGGTAACGCCAGGATTGGTGTCGATGACCTGCAGCGGATGGTGCTCGATGACGAAGTCTACGTGGCAAGCCTGGTGCTGCCGGACCTGCTGCAGTGGTGCAAAGGCGCCGAGGCGGATGTGCAAGCGGTGTGCGCAAGCCTTGCCACCTGGAAGGGCAAGGCTGACCTGAACAGCGGCATTGGCCTGGTGCATTTCAGCAACATCGTCGAGGCGCTGGCCAAGCAACCGCAAAGCTGGCGGGTCGCCTTCGACCCGGCAGACCCGCAGCACACGCCACGCGGCCTGGCGGTGGAACAGGCAGCCGTCGCCAAGCTGCTCCACGAAGCAGCACTGGCTTCGCTGCAGCAGGTGGCGAAATCCGGTGTGGAGCAGGGCAGCCAGTGGGGGCAGATCCAGCAGGCGGCCGATGGCACGCCGGTGCCGGGCGGTCCGCAGGGGTTGGGGGTGTACAACGCGATCTTCAGCGTGCCGCATGGGCCGGGCAAGCGTCTGGTGGTGAGTGGCACCAGCTACCTGCAGCTGGTCAGCTTCACCGATGAGGGGCCACAGGCGCGTGGCTTGCTGGCGTTCTCGCAATCCAGCGAGGCGGGTTCGGCGCATGCAAGCGACCAGACCAAGGCGTTTTCCGCCAAGCAACTGGCGCCGATGCCGTTCACTGAAGCGCAGATAAAAGCTGATCCTGAGTACCGGCAATATGTGATCAGCGAGCGGGACAAGGGGGCGGTGGCGAGCCGGCCTTAAGCTATATGCCTGTACTGGTCTCATCGCTGGCAAGCCAGCTCCCACAGGTACTCCACTGAGCTAGAGAACAGTGAAGTACCTGTGGGAGCCGGCTTGCCGGCGATGCGGCCAGTACGGCAAAGCCATCACCTTCAGGAAAACTCGAACGGCTCCAGCTGAAAGCCCTGGGCATCCACCTGCAGGGTCCAGCCCCGGCGGTCCCAGTCCCCCAGCACGATGCGCCGTGCCGGCTCACCGTCGACCACCAGCTTGTGTATCGCCGGGCGGTGGGTATGGCCATGCACCAACGTGCGCACGCCGTGCGCCGCCATCACCTTGGGAACTTCCTCAGGTGTGACGTCGACGATTTCGTTGGCCTTCATCTGCACCTGCGCGCGGCTTTCGCTGCGCAGCTTGCGCGCCAGCTTGTGCCGCGTGGACAGTGGCAGATGGCGCAGGATCCACAGGGTCAGTGGGTTGCGCAAATAACGGCGCATCTTCATGTAGCCGAGATCGCGGGTACACAGGGTGTCACCATGCATCAGCAGCACCTGCTCGCCGCCCAGCGCGATCACGCTGGGGTCGGCAAGCAGGGTGCAGCCCGCCGCCTTGCAGAAATCCTGGCCAATCAGGAAGTCACGGTTGCCGTGCATCAGGTAGATCGCCGTGCCGCTGTCGCTCAGCCGGCGCAGGGCCTGGCAGATCGACTGCTGAAAGGGCGTCATGGCGTCGTCGCCGATCCAGGCCTCAAAAAAGTCGCCAAGGATGTACAGCGCCTTGGCATGGCGTGCGCGGCCGTCGAGCAGATCAAGAAACGCCCGGGTGATGTCCGGGCGTTCTTCTTGCAGGTGCAGATCGGAGATCAGCAGTATCACTCAATGATCTCGGCTTTCTCGATGATCACGTCGTCTTTCGGTACGTCCTGGTGGCCAGCTTTGGAACCGGTGGCGACCTTCTCGATAGCGTCGACGATTTCACGGCCTTCGGTCACTTCGCCGAACACCGCGTAGCCCCAGCCCTGCACGTTCTTGCCGCTGTGGTTGAGGAAGTCGTTGTCGGAGGCGTTGATGAAGAACTGGGCCGAGGCAGAGTGCGGCTCCATGGTACGGGCCATGGCGATGCTGTACTTGGTGTTCTTCAGGCCGTTGTCGGCTTCGTTCTGGATGCTGGCGCGGGTTTTCTTCTGGCTCATGCCTGGCTCGAAGCCGCCGCCCTGGATCATGAAGCCCTTGATCACACGGTGGAACACGGTGTTGTCGAAGTGGCCTTCTTTAACGTATTGAACGAAGTTCGCAACAGTTTGCGGAGCTTTTTCGGCGTTTAGTTGCAGGACGATATCGCCGTGGTTGGTGCTCAGTTTGACTTTGGACATGCTGAAATTCGCTCTTTCAAGGCAATCGGAATTAGGGGCGCAGTGCGCGGGTTTATCACCTGACGCAAGATCGGGCGAGCGCGACACATGGGGCGCGTAGGCCATTTTGCACGGGTTGCAATAAAACGCACCAGTTTGTCGGTGCTTGGCTGTCAGCAGCTTGGCTGCTTCGGCTATGATAGGCCCTTTGATTCAATCGGCCTACCCAGGCCGGACACGTGCATTCAAGGATCCTATGAGCAAGCCCACTGCCGACAACGCGCCCAACGCCGCTGCCAAAGGCGCCCCCGCTGTCCCTGCGAACTTCCTGCGGCCGATCATCCAGGCCGACCTGGACTCGGGCAAGCACAGCAGCATCGTCACCCGCTTCCCGCCGGAGCCCAACGGCTACCTGCACATCGGCCACGCCAAGTCGATCTGCGTCAACTTCGGCCTGGCCAAGGAATTTGGCGGCGTCTGCCACCTGCGCTTCGACGACACCAACCCGGCCAAGGAAGACCAGGAATACATCGACGCCATTCAGAGCGACGTCAAATGGCTGGGCTTCGATTGGGCCGGCGACGTGCGTTATGCCTCGGACTACTTCGACCAGTTGCACGACTGGGCCGTCGAACTGATCAAGCGTGGCAAGGCCTATGTCTGCGACCTGACCCCTGATCAAGCCAAGCAATACCGTGGCAGCCTGACCGAACCCGGCAAGAACAGCCCGTTCCGCGAGCGCAGCGTCGAGGAAAACCTCGACCTGTTCGCGCGCATGAAGGCCGGCGAGTTCAAGGACGGCGAGCGCGTGCTGCGCGCGAAGATCGACATGGCTTCGCCGAACATGAACCTGCGCGACCCGATCCTTTACCGCATTCGCCATGCCCACCACCACCAGACCGGTGACAAGTGGTGCATCTACCCGAACTACGACTTCACCCACGGTCAGTCCGATGCCATCGAAGGCATCACCCACTCGATCTGCACCCTCGAGTTCGAAGGCCACCGTCCGCTGTACGACTGGTTCCTCGACAACCTGCCAGTGCCGGCGCACCCACGCCAGTACGAGTTCAGCCGCCTGAACCTGAACTACACCATCACCTCCAAGCGCAAGCTCAAGCAGCTGGTCGACGAAAAGCACGTCAGCGCCTGGGACGACCCGCGCATGTCGACCCTGTCGGGCTTCCGTCGCCGCGGCTACACCCCGGCCTCGATCCGCAACTTCTGCGAAATGATCGGCACCAACCGTTCCGACGGCGTGGTCGACATGTCGATGCTCGAGTTCAGCATCCGTGACGACCTCGACCGCGCCGCGCCGCGCGCCATGTGCGTGCTGCGTCCGCTGAAGGTGGTCATCACCAACTACGAGCAAGGCAAGGTCGAGCAGCTCGAACTGCCACGCCACCCGAAAGAAGACATGGGCGTGCGCGTGTTGCCGTTCGCGCGCGAGCTGTACATCGACCGCGACGACTTCATGGAAGAGCCGCCGAAGGGCTACAAGCGCCTGGAACCGGCCGGTGAAGTGCGCCTGCGCGGCAGCTACGTGATCCGCGCCGACGAGGCGATCAAGGATGAAGCCGGCAACATCGTCGAGCTGCGCTGCTCCTACGACCCGGACACCCTGGGCAAGAACCCGGAAGGCCGCAAGGTCAAGGGCGTGATCCACTGGGTGCCGGCCGAGGGCAGCGTCGAGTGCGAAGTGCGCCTGTACGACCGCCTGTTCCGCTCGCCGAACCCGGAAAAGGCTGAGGAAGGCGGTAGCTTCCTGGACAACATCAACCCGGATTCGCTGCAAGTGCTGACCGGCTGCCGCGCCGAGCCGTCGCTGGGCCAGGCGCAGCCTGAAGATCGCTTCCAGTTCGAGCGCGAAGGTTACTTCTGCGCCGACCTCAAGGACAGCCAGCCGGGCCGCCCGGTGTTCAACCGCACCGTCACCCTGCGTGACTCCTGGGGTAGCTAAGGAACCGCCGTGCTTAACATCTACAACACGCTGAGCAAGACCAAGGAAGCCTTCAAGCCGCTCGATGGCAACAAGGTGCGCATGTACGTGTGCGGCATGACCGTGTACGACTACTGCCACCTCGGCCACGGCCGCAGCATGGTGGCCTTCGACCTGGTCACTCGCTGGCTGCGCAAGAGCGGCTATGAGCTGACCTACGTGCGCAACATCACCGACATCGACGACAAGATCATCAACCGGGCCAACGAGAACGGCGAGTCGTTCGATGCGCTGACCGCCCGCATGATCGACGCGATGCACGAAGACGAGCGCCGCCTGAACATCCTCAAGCCGGACCAGGAGCCGCGTGCCACCGACCATATCGCCGGCATGCACGCGATGATCCAGACCCTGATCGACAAGGGCTATGCCTACGCGCCGGGCAATGGCGACGTGTACTACCGGGTCGGCAAGTTCGTCGGCTACGGCAAGCTGTCGCGCAAGAAGATCGAAGACCTGCGTATCGGTGCCCGCATCGAAGTGGACGAGGCCAAGCAGGACCCGCTCGACTTCGTCCTGTGGAAAGGCGTCAAGCCGGGCGAGCCGTACTGGGATTCGCCCTGGGGTCCGGGCCGTCCGGGCTGGCACATCGAGTGCTCGGTGATGTCCACCTGCTGCCTGGGTGAGAGCTTCGACATCCACGGTGGCGGCAGCGACCTGGAGTTCCCGCACCACGAGAACGAGATCGCCCAGAGCGAGGCAGCCACGGGCAAGCAGTACGCCAATGCCTGGATGCATTGCGGCATGATCCGTATCAATGGCGAGAAGATGTCCAAGTCGCTGAACAACTTCTTCACCATCCGTGACGTGCTCGAGAAGTACCACCCGGAGGTGGTGCGCTACCTGCTGGTGGCCAGCCACTACCGCAGTGCCATCAACTACTCCGAAGACAGCCTGCGCGACGCCAAGGGTGCCCTGGAGCGCTTCTACCACGCCCTGCGTGGCCTGCCGCGTGCTCCGGCCAAGGGCGGTGAAGAATTCGTCGAGCGCTTCAGCGTGGCGATGAACGATGACTTCGGTACTCCGGAAGCCTGCGCCGTGCTGTTCGACCTGGTGCGTGAGATCAACCGCCTGCGAGACAGCGACCTCGACGCCGCTGCTGGCTTGGCAGGTCGCCTGCGTGAGCTGGGTGATGTGCTGGGTGTACTGCAGTTGGAAGCCGATGACTTCCTGCGCGCAGGGGCGGAGGGCAAAGTCGATGCCGCTGAAGTCGAAGCCTTGATCCAGGCGCGCCTGCAGGCGCGTGCGGACAAGAACTGGGCGGAATCCGACCGTATCCGCGACCAGCTGACCGCCATGGGCGTGGTGCTGGAAGACGGCAAGGGCGGCACGACCTGGCGTCTGGCTGACTGAATGATGTAGGCCCAATCGCCGGCAAGCCGGCTCCCACAGATGAGGCAGGGTGACTGCTTTCTTTGTGGGAGCCGGCTTGCCGGCGATTGGGCTGCGTAGCAGCCCCTGCTTCTACCTGGCCACCCCGGCCAACGGGCAATGCAACACCAGCTTCGCCCCACCCAGATCGCTGTCTCCCACCTCCAGCCTGAACCCATGCAGGTCGACGATCGCCGCGACGATCGATAACCCCAGCCCGAACCCTGGGTGACGATGACCTTCCTCACTGCGATAGAACCGCTTCAACACGGCGGTACGTTCTTCTTCGGGAATCCCCGGCCCGCTGTCCTCGATGGCAATGTGCACGCCCAGCTCGTCCTGGGTCGCGCGGATGGCCACCTGGCCCCCTTCAGGGGTGAACTTGATACCGTTGCCCACCAGATTGGCCAGTGCCTCGAACAGCAACTCGCGGTCACCGTGCAGGGCTGGCAATTGTTCCGGTTGCTGCAGCTGCAAGCGAATGCCGCCGTCCTCGGCCAGAGGCAGGTAGAAGTCATGCAGCTCCACCAGCAACCCATGCGGATCCAGCTCGACGAAGCCCGCACGGCGTTGGCGGTCCTCCAGCTCACTGATGCGCAACAGGCCGCGAAACCGTGCCATCAGGGTGTCGGTTTCGCCAATGGCCTGGTCCAGCGCCTCGGCTTGGGCTGAATCCGCATCGCTCTGCTGGCGGATGCGATACAGCTGGGCACGCAGGCGGGTGAGGGGGGTGCGCAAGTCATGGGCGATGTTGTCGCATACCCCTTTGACCTCATGCATCAGCCGCTCGATACGGTCGAGCATGGCGTTGACGATAGCCGCCAGCATGTCCAGTTCGTCGCGCCGCGCCGACAGGGGCAGGCGATGGGTGAGATCGCCTGCGACGATCAACTCGGCCTGGGCCTGAATCGCGCGAATGCGCTTCAGAGGCCTGCGGCGCAGCAGGTACCAGCCGGCAAAACCAGGAATCAGCGTCAGGGAGATCCCCCACAGCAGCGCATGCAGGATGATCCGAGTGACCACGAACAGCGAACCGTTGTCGCGGAACAACACCAGCCAGCGGCCATCCTGCACCTTGATCGCTACGGCGTCGCAGCTGTCGCGCGGCATGTGCGGGTCATCGGCGTCCAGGCAGCGCTTGAGTTCGTGCACCTTGCCGTCCAGGCCAAGACCCGTTGGTATGGCACGGATGCGCCCGCCAACCGGGTTGAGCTGGGCGTCGAACAGGCCATAGGCATCGAACGCCCGCTCTTCGAAGGCCTGGCTGGCGATCAGGGCGTCGTCCAGTTGCTTGCCGCTCATGTGGGCGAACAAGTGCTGGCGCTGCAGCATGGAGTGGCGGGTGAGTTTGTTCAGGTAGCTGGAAACCTCGAAGTACAGCACCCCCATGAGGATGCTGCTCCAGGCCACGAAGAGGAAGCTGTACAACGCCAGCAAACGGCTGGTCGAGGAGCTCCAGCCCTTAGACGGGTTCAGCAATGGCATAGCCCGAGCCCCGTACCGTACGGATCAGCGGCGACTGCCCGGGGGAATCGATCTTCTTGCGCAAGCGGCCGATGTGCACGTCGATCAGGTTGGTGCCGGGGTCGAAGTGATAACCCCAGACCTCCTCGAAGATCATCATCCGCGTAATCACCTGGCCACTGTGGCGCATCAGGTACTCCAGCAGTTTGTATTCGGTGGGCAGCAGGTTGAGGGTCGCTTCGCCGCGCCGGGCCTCGTGGCTGATCAGGTCCAGTTGCAGGTCAGCGACCTGCAGGCGGGTCTGGGTCATGGGCACGCTGTTGCGCCGCAACAGCACTTCCACCCGGGCGGCCATCTCGTCGGAGGCGAACGGCTTGGTCAGGTAGTCATCACCGCCAGCGCGCAGGCCACGCACACGTTCGTCGACGTCGGACAGGGCGCTGATCATCAGGATCGGCGTGGCGATCTTGAGGTTGCGCAGGGTGGTGACGATCGTCAGGCCATCGACCTCGGGCAGCATGCGGTCGAGGGTGATCAGGTCGTAACCGCCGGCGATGGCCTTGGACAGGCCTTCGCGGCCGTTGTCGGCCCAATCCACTTCCAGACCGTGGCTGGTCAGTTCGGCGACGATTTCCTGGCCGGTGACGGCGTCGTCTTCGATGGTCAGTACGCGTGGCATGCTCGTTCCTGGGCGTCTAGAGGAGACTTGATTGTGCCAAAGAATAGCCAAACGGCGATTTAAGAAAAATTCATCTTCTGCTAAGGCCCTATCGCCGGTCCATTCAGCCAAAAAAAACGGGGCATGCCAGCGACTGGCATACCCCGTGGTTCAGCCTGTTACGAAGGCTCAGGCGACCTTGACGATCCATCCGGCTGGCGCTTCGACGTCACCGCTCTGGATGCCGGTCAGCTCGTTGTAGAGCTTCTGGGTGACCGGTCCGACTTTTTCCAGGTCGTGGAACACGTGCAGCTTGCCGTTGTACTCGATGCCGCCGATCGGGGTAATCACCGCAGCGGTGCCGCAGGCACCGGCTTCGATGAAGCGGTCGAGCTTGTTGATCTCGACATCGCCTTCGATCACGGTCAGGCCCAGGCGCGAGGACGCCAGTTCCATCAGCGACAGGCGGGTGATGCCGGGCAGTACCGAGGCCGATTTCGGGGTAACGAACTCGTTGTTGGCAGTGATGCCGAAGAAGTTGGCCGAACCGACTTCCTCGATCTTGGTGTGGGTCAGCGGGTCGAGGTAGATGGCGTCGGCGAAGTGCGCCTTCTTGGCTTCAGCGCCTGGCTGCAGGCTGGCCGCGTAGTTGCCACCGACCTTGGCCGCGCCGGTGCCCTGCGGGGCTGCGCGGTCGAAGCTGGAAATCTGGAAGTTGTGCGGCTTCATGCCACCTTTGAAGTACGAGCCAACCGGGATGGCGAATACCGAGAAGATGAACTCGGGGGCGGTACGCACGCCAATGTTGTCACCGGTACCGATCACGAACGGGCGCAGGTACAGGGCCCCTTTGCCGTGCGGCGGAACGAAGCGCTCGTTGGCCAGGACCACTTGCTTGCAGGCTTCGATGAACACATCGGTCGGCACGTGCGGCATCAGCAGGCGTGCGCAGCTGCGCTGCATGCGGGCGGCATTCTGGTCTGGGCGGAACAGGTTGATCGAGCCGTCTTTGCAACGGTAGGCCTTCAGGCCTTCGAAGCACTGCTGGCCGTAGTGCAGGGCAGTGGAGCCTTCACTGATATGCAGCACATTGTCTTCGGTCAGGGTGCCTTTGTCCCACTCACCATTGCGCCACACGGACAGGTAGCGCTTGTCGGTCTTGATGTAGTCGAAACCCAGCTTGTCCCAGTTAATGCTCTCGTTACTCATGACACCCTCGATTGTATTGCAGATGCCCGATCGCTCGGGCTGCTGTTATATGCGCACCACGCCACCATAATACATCCGTCGCGGATCGGAAACGGCCAGTCACGAATTGCCGGGGACAGTAGGTGCATGTCGGCGGATTTTTAGTGTTCATGAGATCGAGCGCCGCCCACGCGGCGCATCGCGAGCAAGCTCGCTCCTACATTTGTTGCAACGTGCCACGGTCTGTAAGGCCATGGTTGTCCGCTTTTTAGCGCCCGCCGAAATATCGCGTCGAGCCAGCAAGGCTGACAACCATGGCCTATCAGGCATCGGCACGTTGCAACAAATGTAGGAGCGAGCTTGCTCGCGATGCGCCGCGCGGGCGGCGCTCGATCCCATAGGCGCTGCAATTCTATCGGCAGCCCTCAAGTCGCTTGTTCCAGTCGCCCGCGTGGCTGCGCGCGCAGGCTTCTTCACTGTCGAAGCGCACGTGCCAGGCGGGGTGATCCAGCTGAATGCCGGCCTCGTCGAGCGCCTGGGACGTCAGCATGAGCATGCGCGCTTTTGCCTCCCCAGCCAGCGCTGCGGCCTTGTCGGCCTCGCGCTCGAAGACCCAGGTGATGCGCAGACTGGCCGGGAACTGGTCAGGGTCCAGGCGATGGGTCAGCCAGGTAAAGCCCACGATGTGCGCCTTGGCCGTTTCGCAGGCATCGGTCAGGCAGGCGACCAGTTCACGCTCAAGGCGCGCCAGTTCGCGCTTGCTCATGGGTTTCACTGTGCGGCCTCGTCGTCGATCTGCTGGCAGAAGCGCAGCAGGTTGCCGAACGGGTCGTGGATCTGCATCTGCAGGCCCCAGTCGACCGGCTCAGCATGTGGGCGGGAATAGCCATATTGCTTGTCTTGCAGCTCACGCTCCAGTGCGCGCAGGTCTTCGGTCCGGGCAAACACGGTCGAGCCTGGGCAGGCATCACCGTGGTGTTCGCTCAAGTGCAGGATCAGCCCGTCACGGTGGATTTGCGCATAGAGCGGCAGGTCCGGGCTGAAGCGGTGCTCCCAGTCCAGGGTGAAGCCGAGGAAATCGAGGTAGAACTCCTTGGCCTTGTCGACCGAAAAGATGCGCAGCACGGGGATGGCGGGTGCGAGGGACATGGCGGTTCCTTGGCCGTGGGTAAACCGCGACTGTAGCGCAGCACCCGAATGGGGCCAAGCGGTGCGCCCGCATTGTGCGCCTGGTCCTTTGTATGCCCCATGGCAGAGCCATCGCCCCGAAGATTTCATCTGCCTTCACCTGCGAAGTTGGCCCGCTACCTGCTATATCCCAGCCAGTGAATTTGATCGAGTGGTCAGGCCAATCACGCGTTCGCGCAGTGGCCTGATCCCTCCAGAGAGCCGAAAGGCCAGTAATCTCGGGGGCTGTAGGATGTCGCTCGCCGTACAGGTAGATAAATCTGAAAGGGATGCAGGATGGAGCGCCCACCTGCAATTGCGCTTTATCGAGCGCGATGGCGTGACCCGCCTTGGTGCGCGTCGTCACTTCGGACCTCTTTTGGTGCAGCGCCCGTTCTATCCGGAAGGCGCGCCCTGCCACGTTTATGTGCTGCACCCACCCGGCGGCATCGTCGCCGGTGACCGGCTGGAGCTGGACATTCACCTGGAGCCCGGCAGCCATGCGCTGCTGACCATGCCCGGTGCCAGCAAGTTCTACCGCAGCATCGGTCCGACCGCGTACCTGGCCCAGCGTTTTCACCTGCAAGCCGGCAGCACGCTGGAGTGGCTGCCCCAGGACAGCATCTTCTTCTCGGGCGCTCGTGCCAGCCTGGACAGCCGCTTCACCCTGGAGCCCGGTGCCCGGCTGCTGGCCTGGGAAACCCTGTGCCTGGGCCGCCCGGTAATGAACGAGCGCTTCGACCAGGGCGCCCTCGACAGCCGCCTGCGCATCGAGCTGCCCGACGACCCCGGCCTGCACGAGCGCCTGCGCATCAGCGGCGGCCAACTGGCCAAGCTGGGCGGGCACCCGTTGTCCGCCACCTTCTGTGCATCACCTGCGGACCCGACCGTACTGGAGCAGGCCAGGGCCGTGCTCGATGAACTCGACACGCCCGCCGGCGCGACCTTGCTCGGCTCGCTGCTGGTGATCCGCCTGCTCGACCACGACAACCAACACCTGCAACGGACCCTGCAGCGCCTCTGGCACGTCCTGCGTCCGGCCGTTCTCGGCCTGCCCGCGTGTCCGCCGCGTATCTGGGCCACTTGAGAGAGCGCCATGGAGCTGACCCCGAGAGAGAAAGACAAACTGCTGCTGTTTACCGCCGCACTGTTGGCGGAACGGCGCCTGGCCCGTGGCCTGAAACTCAACTACCCGGAGGCGGTGGCGCTGATCAGCGCAGCAGTGCTCGAAGGCGCCCGCGACGGTCGCACGGTGGCCGAGCTGATGAGCCTGGGCCGCGAAGTGATCGGCCGCGAGCAGGTCATGGCCGGCGTTGCCGAGATGCTTCACGACGTGCAGGTCGAGGCCACATTCCCCGACGGCACCAAGCTGGTGACCGTGCATGACCCCATCGTCTGAGCTGGCCAGGAGCCCCGCATGATCCCAGGAGAAATTCAGGTCGCCGACGGCGACATCGAGCTCAACGCCGGCCATGCAACGGTCAGTGTCAGCGTGGCCAACCATGGCGACCGGCCGGTGCAGGTCGGCTCGCATTATCACTTCTATGAGGTCAACGATGCGCTGGTGTTCGAGCGCGCGCCGACCCTTGGTTTTCGCCTCGATATTCCGGCCGGTACCGCCGTGCGCTTCGAGCCGGGCCAGTCGCGCACCGTGCAACTGGTGGCCTATGCCGGCAAACGCGAGGTCTACGGCTTCCAGGGCAAGGTGATGGGCGCGCTGGAGGGCAGGGCATGAGCCGGATTTCCCGCAGGGCCTACGCCGACATGTTCGGCCCCACGGTCGGCGACCGCGTGCGCCTGGCCGACACCGCGCTGTGGGTGGAAGTCGAGAAGGACTTCACCGTCTATGGCGAAGAGGTCAAGTTCGGCGGCGGCAAAGTCATCCGCGACGGCATGGGCCAAGGCCAGATGCTGGCCGCCCAGGCCATGGACCTGGTGCTGACCAACGCCTTGATCATCGACCACTGGGGCATCGTCAAGGCCGATATCGGCGTCAAATACGGGCGCATTGCGGCCATCGGCAAGGCCGGCAACCCCGACGTGCAGCCGGGCGTGACCGTGCCAGTGGGCCCAGGCACCGAAGTGATCGCCGCCGAAGGCAAGATCGTGACCGCCGGCGGTATCGATTCGCACATCCACTTCATCTGCCCACAACAGGTAGAGGAAGCACTGACCAGTGGCGTGACCACCTTCATTGGCGGTGGCACCGGGCCGGCCACCGGCACCAACGCCACCACCTGCACCCCGGGGCCGTGGTACCTGGCGCGCATGCTGCAGGCCGCCGATTGCCTGCCGATCAACATCGGCCTGCTGGGCAAGGGCAATGCCTCGCGGCCCGAAGCCCTGCGCGAACAGATCGCCGCTGGCGCGGTGGGCCTGAAGCTGCACGAGGACTGGGGGTCGACGCCGGCCGCCATCGACTGCTGCCTGGGCGTTGCCGAGGAGATGGACATCCAGGTGGCGATCCACACCGACACCCTCAACGAGTCCGGTTGCATCGAAGACACCCTGGCCGCCATCGGCGACCGCACCATCCATACCTTTCACACCGAAGGTGCCGGTGGTGGTCACGCGCCGGACATCATCCGCGCGGCGGGGCAGGCCAACGTGCTGCCGTCCTCGACCAACCCGACCCTGCCGTACACGATCAACACCGTCGACGAGCACCTCGACATGCTCATGGTCTGCCACCACCTGGACCCGAGCATTGCCGAGGACGTGGCCTTCGCCGAATCACGCATCCGCCGCGAAACCATCGCCGCCGAGGACATCCTGCACGACATGGGCGCCTTCGCCATGACCTCGTCCGACTCCCAGGCCATGGGCCGCGTCGGCGAGGTGGTGCTGCGTACCTGGCAGGTGGCGCACCAGATGAAGCTGCGCCGTGGGCCGCTGGCACCGGACACCGCTTACAGCGACAACTTCCGGGTCAAGCGCTACATCGCCAAGTACACCCTCAACCCTGCGCTGACCCACGGCATTGCACATGAAGTCGGTTCGATCGAGGTGGGCAAGCTGGCCGACCTGGTGCTGTGGGCACCGGCCTTCTTCGCGGTAAAGCCCGCCCTGGTGATCAAGGGCGGGATGATCGCCACCGCCCCCATGGGCGACATCAATGGCTCGATCCCGACCCCGCAGCCGGTGCACTACCGGCCCATGTTCGGCGCGCTCGGCGCGGCCCGCCATGCCACGCGCATGACGTTCCTGCCGCAGGCCGCCATGGACCGTGGCCTGGCCCGGGAGCTGGGGCTGCAGAGCCTGATCGGCGTGGCTCACGGTTGCCGACGCGTACGCAAGGCCGACATGGTCCACAACACCTTGCAGCCACTGATCGAAGTCGATTCGCAGACCTACCAGGTGCGCGCCGATGGCGAGTTGCTGGTGTGCGAGCCGGCCCGTGAGTTGCCATTGGCCCAGCGTTATTTCCTGTTCTGAAGGAGCGAAGATGATTGTTCTGACCCGCCGCATCGGCGCAGCCGACACGGTTACCGGTACCCTGACCCTGGACGTCGACAGCCGTATCAAGAGCCGGCTGCGCGTGATCCTGGACGACGGCCGCGAGGCCGGCCTGATGCTCGAACGCGGCCACTTGCTGCGCGGCGGCGAGCTGCTTGCCGATGCTGCCGGCAGCCAGGTGGTGCGCGTGCTCGCCGCCCCCGAACGGGTGTCCACGGTACGCTGCGACGATCCGCACCTGTTGGCCCGTGCGGCCTACCACCTGGGTAACCGCCATGTGCCGCTGCAGATCGAGCCTGGCTTGCTGCGCTACCAGCACGACCATGTGCTCGACGACATGCTGCGCGGCCTGGGCCTGGCGGTGGACACCGAGCAGGCACCGTTCGAGCCAGAAGCCGGTGCCTACCAGAGCGCGCCACACAGCCACAGCCACGGCCACGATCATCCGTTCGTGCGCCTGCCAGCCCATTCCTGACCTGCCCAATGGAGCAACCCATGAAAAAGACTTTCGCCCTTGTCCTGCTGCTGGTCGCACTGCCGGCCTTCGCCCATCCCGGCCACGACAGCAACCCGCTGCACGATGGCCTGCTGCACCCGCTGACCGGTCTCGACCACCTGCTGATGCTGCTGGGTACTGGCGTGCTGGCCGCGCTGACCCGGCGCAACCTGAGCCTGCCACTGACGACCCTGGCGGCGATGTTCGCCGGGGCCGTGTGCGGCCACCTGTTTGGGGGTGTAGTGGGTATGGAAACGTTGATCGCCGTGTCCGTGCTGGTCGCCGCCGCCGCCGTGCTGTTGCCCAGCCGCCAGCTGCTATTGGCCTTGGCGATGCCGGTTTTTGCCCTGTTCCATGGCTGGGCCCACGGCGTTGAAGCCACCCCCAGCGCGTTCTGGCAGTTCAGCGCCGGCTTCGTCACGGTCAGTGGCCTGCTGTTGGTGGTGGGCTTTGCCGTCGGCTGCCTGCTGCGCCGTCACAGCGGCCTGCAAAAGGCGTTCGGCGGCGGCATGCTGGCCGGTGCCGCGCTGGTGTTGGCCGGTTGATGAACAGCGACCTGGCACTGCTGCGCCTGCTGCAGCTGGCCAGCCCCGGGTTGCCGGTGGGTGGTTTCACCTACTCGCAGGGCCTGGAGTGGGCCGTGGAAGCGGGCTGGGTGCGTGACGCCCCCGGTTTCAGCGCCTGGCAGCATGAACAGCTGCACGACACCTTGGCCTGTCTCGACTGGCCGGTCCTGGCGCGCCTCTACCACGCCTGCCAGGCCGATGACGCCGAAGCGTTCGGCCACTGGAGCCGCTTTCTGCTGGCCAACCGCGAAACCGCCGAGCTGCGCCTTGAAGAGCAGCAACGCGGCTCGGCGTTCGCTCGGCTGCTCGATGGCTGGCAGTTGGGCCAGGCCCCAGCCTGGCGTGCCAGTCTCGCACTCAGCCAGCTGGGCGGTATGGCCTGGCTGGCCGTGCACTGGTCGATCCCGCTGCGCCAGCTCGCCCTCGGCCATGCCTTCGCCTGGCTGGAAGGGGCGGTCATGGCCGGGGTCAAGCTGGTGCCGTTCGGCCAGCAGGCGGCGCAGACCCTGTTGCGGGACCTGGCGGCAGCCTTGCCGGCGTTACTGGACCAATCCCTGGCCCTTGAAGATCACCAGCTTGGCGGCGGTCTGCCGTTGCTGGCGATTGCCTCATCGCGTCACGAAACCCAATACACCCGTTTGTTCCGATCCTGAGGACTGCCTACATGCAAAGCTATCAGCAACCCCTGCGCGTCGGTGTCGGCGGCCCGGTCGGTTCTGGCAAGACCGCGCTGCTCGAATGCCTGTGCAAGGCCATGCGCGACCATTACCAGATCGCCGTGGTCACCAATGACATCTACACCAAGGAAGACCAGCGCATCCTGACCGAGGCCGGGGCGCTTGAACCCGAGCGTATCGTTGGCGTCGAGACCGGTGGCTGCCCGCACACCGCGATCCGCGAGGATGCCTCGATGAACCTGGCTGCCGTGGAAGGGCTGGCGCGCAAGTTCGGCAACCTGGAAGTGATCTTTGTGGAAAGCGGCGGCGACAACCTGAGCGCCACCTTCAGCCCGGAGCTGGCCGACCTGACCATTTATGTCATCGACGTGGCCGAGGGCGAGAAGATCCCGCGCAAGGGCGGCCCTGGCATCACCAAGTCCGATTTCCTGGTGATCAACAAGACTGACCTTGCACCGTATGTGGGTGCCTCGCTGGAGGTGATGGAGCGCGACACCCACCGCATGCGCCCACAGCGCCCGTGGACCTTCAGCAACCTGAAGAAAGGCGAGGGCCTGCAGGCGGTGATCGACTTCATCGTCGAGCGCGGCATGCTCGGCGTGAGGGGCTGAGCCCTTCACTCATGGCAGCAGTGCGGCTTCCCGGTTTGCCCCTCGTAGCGATCGTGGTGCCGCACCCAGTCCATGGTCCCGGCCTCGTTGCGCCCCAGGGGCGCGATGTCGAGGAAGTTGTAGGTATTGACCAGGATGTCCAGCCCGCGGGCATAGGTGGAGTAGGTGTGATACACCGTGCCATCCTGCTCGCGGTAGAAGGCGCTCAACCCCGGGAGCTCGGCTTCGTTGCCGGTATAGGGTTCATAGTTGTATTGCCGTTCGCCTTCAGTGCCGACACTGACCCCGAAGTCTTCATTGAAGCCGCTGCCTTGCGACGAATACCACGGGAAACGCCAGCCCATGCGCTGGCGAAACGCCTGGAACTCGGCATAGGGCGCGCGCGACACGGCGACCAGCGACACATCGTGATGGGCCAGGTGCAGGTTGGCGCCGTCGAAGTGGTCGGCGAGGAACGAACAGCCGGGGCAGCCTTCGCTCCAGCCTTCGACGAACATGAAGTGGTAGAGCAGCAACTGGCTGCGCCCGGCGAACAGGTCGGCGAGGCTCAGTTCGCCGTCCGGGCCCTGGAAGCGATAGGGTTGTTCGACCTTGACCCAGGGCAGGGCACGGCGGGCTGCGGCCAGTTCATCGCGCTGGTGGGTGAGGGCTTTTTCGTGCAGCCACAGTTGGCGGCGGGCGGCCAGCCATTGGCTGCGTGAGACGACCGGGTGACCCTTTTCTGAATGGCTCATGGCGGTGACTCCGCGCTTGGGGATTCATGAGTGGTCGAGTGGGTAAAGGGCGTTTCGACAGGCAGAAAAGCAGGGCGACGAATGGCAGGTTTGCCACAAACCTCAGGGCCAGTGAAGAACCTGTGGGAGCCGGCTTGCCGGCGATAGGGCCCGAACAGGCCGACGTTTGCCTGTCAGGGCCTCATCGCCGGCAAGCCGGCTCCCACAGGGATCGCGCAGTTCCCTTCTACATGGCCTCGATCAGCGCCCACAGTCGCGGATCATCGAAATCATCCACCACCAACTTTGCCCCGGCAGCCAGCAACCGCTCGGCCGTCTGTGTAGTCGCAATCCCCACGGTAAAGATCCCCGCAGCACTGGCCGCCTTCACCCCCGGCAACGAATCCTCGAACGCCAGCGCCTGCCCGGCGACCGCCTGCAGTCGCTCCAGCCCGGTCAAGTAGGGCAATGGATCAGGCTTGGCCCGTGCCAGCTCCTCGGCCACCAGCACATGTGCAAAACGCTCGCCCAAACCCATGGCCGCCAGCATGTGCTCGGCGTTGAGTCGGGGCGCATTGGTCACCACGCACATGCCAATCCGGCGCCCTTGGGCATGCTCCAGCAAGCGCAACAGGCCCGGCATGGGGGCCAGCGCCGGCGCCAGCGTACGAAACAGCGCTTCTTTGCGTTCGGCCAATGCCTGGCATTCAAGGGGGCTGGCCTGCGGAAACAGCTCGGCAAACAACTCGCCATTGGCCCGGCCACTGACCTGGGCATCGAACTGTGCCTGGGTCAGCTCACGCCCGTCGTACTCGCGCAGCAACTGGCGAAACGCCTGCAAATGCAGGGTGTCGGTGTCGGTCAGGGTTCCGTCGAGGTCGAACAGCAGGGCAGTCAGCATCAGGTATCCAGTTAGTTAAAAACACAAGCACGTGGATGATAGCGAAAGCCGACGACAAAGGGGGCTGTTCAGTGTGCGCCGAAAAGAGTACAAATGTGCTCCATGGACAATCTCACCCCAAAACGCCGGGCAATCCTCGTGTTCATCCGCGAGCGCATTGCCGATCATGGCCAGCCACCGAGCCTGGCCGACATCGCCAGCCGCTTCGGCTTCGCTTCGCGCAGCGTGGCGCGCAAGCACATCACGGCCCTGTGCCAGGCGGGCTACATCGACGTCACGCCGAACCAGGCGCGCGGTATCCGTCTGGCCGAGCCTTTGCGTCGCCCGGAAATCCTCGAAGTGCCCGTGCTCGGCCAGGTCGCGGCAGGCGCCCCTATCGGGCCGGATCTGGGCATCCACGAACAGTTGCTGCTCGACCCGAGCCTGTTCCGCCGCACCCCGGACTACCTGCTCAAGGTGCGCGGCGACTCGATGGTCGATGACGGCATCTTCGACGGCGACCTGGTAGGCATTCGCCAGCAGGGCGACGCCCGTGACGGTCAGATCGTGGTCGCCCGCCTGGACGGCGAAGTCACCATCAAGCGCCTGCAGCGCCAACCCGGTGGCTATCGGTTATTGCCACGCAACCCGGCCTATGCACCGATCGATGTCGGGCCTGAGCGCGAATTCTTCATCGAAGGCGTGTTCTGTGGCCTGTTGAGGCGTGACTGATGGGCGCGGTGGTCGATCTCGATCGGCTGCTGGATCAGCGCCAGGTCTGGCGCGGACGGCAGACCCAGGCACGCCCGAGCGGTCTGCAGCCCACTGGCCATGCCGAGCTCGACGGGCGCCTGCCCGAAGGCGGCTGGCCGGCCGCAGCGCTCAGCGAGTTGCTGTTGGCCAGCCCAGGCTGCGGAGAGCTGCAATTGCTCTGGCCTTCGTTGGCACGGCTGACGGGCGAGGGCGGGCGGGTCGTACTGGTGGCACCGCCGTTCATACCCTACGCGCCTGCCTGGCAAGCGGCGGGTATCGACTTGCGCTGGCTGGTTCAGGTCGATGCCGAGCCGCAGGACGCACTCTGGGCCGCCGAGCAGTGCCTGCGTTCTGGCAGTTGCGCCGCCGTGTTGTGCTGGCCCCATCGGGCCGACGACCGTGCCCTGCGACGCCTGCAGGTGGCCGCCGAAACGGGCCAGGCACTGGCCATTGCCTGCCGCCCTCAATCGGCGGCGCACAACCCTTCACCGGCTGCGCTGCGCATTGCCATCGACACCTTTCCGGCCCAGTGGCGCGTGCTCAAGTGCCGCGGTGGACTGCCGCCGACTGCGCCGATCGGGCGGGGCTGATGCACCATGCTCTGGGCCTGCATTCTCTTGCCGCAATTGGCGCTGGACTCGATCCTGCGCGAACGTGACGACGCCGATTCGCCCCTGGTCTTGATCGGCGGGCCGAGCCAGCGTCGCGCGCTGCAGGCGGTCAACCCGGCCGCAGCGGCACTGGGCCTGCGTGCCGGGCAGAGCCTTACTGCCGCCCGAGCCATGGCTGACGGCTTCCATTGTGTCGAGGCCGACGCCGCACGTATCGAGCAGCTGCAGCAGTTGCTGGCCGCCTGGGCCTACCGCTTCAGTGCCCAGGTGAGCCTGCATTACCCGCGGGCCCTGTTGCTGGAGGTGGGCTCCAGCTTGCAGCTGTTCGGCCCCTGGCCGTTGTTCGAGGCGCGGCTGCGCGAGGAACTGTCAGCGCTGGGGCTGCGCCAACGTATCGTGCTGGCGACCAACCCGGTGGCGGCGCGCATGCTTGCCAATGGCCATGACGGCCTGGCACTGACCTGTCCCGAAGACACCCGTGCCGCGCTGGCACGCATGCCCATCGCGCGCGTGGGGCTGCCCCCGGAGGCGGCCGAAGCGTTTGCCCGCATGGGCCTGCACCAGCTGGGTCAGGTGCTGGCCTTGCCGCGTGACGCTTTGGCCAAACGCTTTACGGCACAGGTGCAGTTGCACCTGGATCAATTGCTCGGCCTGCGCACGCTGGGGCTGGGTTTCTATCA
Organism: Pseudomonas sp. NPDC089395; assembly: GCF_044749525.1. Taxonomy (NCBI): domain Bacteria; kingdom Pseudomonadati; phylum Pseudomonadota; class Gammaproteobacteria; order Pseudomonadales; family Pseudomonadaceae; genus Pseudomonas; species Pseudomonas sp. NPDC089395. Next base: position 610,024 of record NZ_JBIVID010000002.1, on the reverse strand, counting down.
GCCACCCGACCGCTTCGAGACGCGGCTGGAACTCAATTTCGACGTCGAGTCGCATCAGGCCCTGTTGTTCCCGCTGCGGCGCATGCTCAACGACCTGGCCGCCTTCCTTGCCGGGCGTGATTGCGGTGTGCAGCGATTCTGCCTGTACCTGGAGCACGCCGAGGGGCCCGACACGCAGCTGCAGGTTGGCCTGCTGGCCGCCGAGCGCGATGCGGCGATGCTGTTCGAGCTGGCGCGCGGTCGCCTGGAGCCACTGCGCATTCCGGCCCCGGTGCGCAACCTGCGCCTGGTGGCCACGGACCTGCCGCCGTTCGTGCCCCAGCATCAGGCGCTGTTCGACCCCCGCGCGCAACAGGCGCAACCCTGGGAGCAATTGCGCGAACGCCTGCGCGCCCGCTTGGGCGATGAAGCGGTCAAGGGCCTGCGCGCCGAAGCCGACCACCGCCCTGAATGCGCCTGGCAAGGGGCCGAGCAAGGGGCGCTCGGCAGCCTGGCAGTCCCGCCCGGCAGCCGCCCTGGCTGGTTGTTGCCGCAACCCCAGGCACTGGACGCCCAAGGTCACACCGTGCTGAGCCAGGCCGAGCGAATCGAGTCGGGCTGGTGGGATGGCGGCGATGTGCGCCGTGACTATTACCGCATCGAAACCCGCGAAGGGCTGCGTGGCTGGGCATATCGCGACCTGGCGCAACCCGGCCCGCTGTGGCTGCAAGGCTGGTTCGCATGAGTACAGCGGACTACGCCGAACTGCATTGCCTGTCCAATTTCAGCTTCCAGCGCGGTGCCTCCAGTGCCGAAGAGTTGTTCCGTCGCGCCCGTGAACAGGGTTACCAGGCCCTGGCCATCACCGACGAGTGCACCCTGGCCGGCATCGTCCGCGCCTGGCAGGCTGCCAAGGTGCAGCAGGTACGCTTGATCGTCGGTAGTGAAGTACGCCTGCAGGATGGCCCGAAACTGGTGCTGCTGGTGGAAAACCTCACCGGCTATCAAAACCTGTGCGCCTTGATCACCCGTGCCAGGCGGCGGGCGGAGAAGGGCGATTACCAGCTGTTCCGTGATGACTTGCAGCAGCACCATGCCGGGCTGCTGGCGCTATGGATCGCCGATGACCCGAGCGATCGGGCATCGGGCGAGTGGCTGCAGGCGTTGTTCGCCGAACGTTTGTGGTTGGGAGTGCACCTGCATCGGCGCAGCGATGATGAAACCCGACTGGCCCGCTTGCGCGAGCTGGCGGTGCAACTGGGCCTCCGTGCCGTGGCTTGTGGTGATGTGCACATGCATGTGCGCGGTCGGCGTGCCCTGCAAGATTGCATGACCGCCATCCGCCAGCACTGCAGCGTGGCCGAGGCCGGGCGTTACCTGTACGCCAATGGCGAGCGCCACCTGCGTACCCTGGCGCAAGTGGCCGAGCTGTACCCGGCCGACCTGATCGCCGAAACCCTTTGCATCGCCGAGCGTTGTCGCTTTGACCTGGGCGAGTTGCAGTACCAGTACCCGCGCGAGCTGGTACCGCAGGGCCACACTCCCGCCAGCTGGTTGCGCGAACTGTGCGAGCGTGGCTTGCCCCTGCGCTGGCCGTCAGGGCCTGGCGAGAAGGTCCGCGCGGTGCTGGCCAAGGAGCTCTCGCTGATCGAGGAACTGGGTTACGAAAGCTATTTCCTCACTGTGCACGACATCGTCGCCTTTGCCCGCCGCCAGCATATTCTCTGCCAAGGGCGTGGTTCGGCAGCCAACTCGGTGGTGTGTTTCGTGCTGGGCATCACCGAACTGGACCCCATGGAACACCGCCTGCTGTTCGAACGCTTCCTGTCCCGCGAACGTAACGAACCTCCCGACATCGACGTGGATTTCGAACACGATCGGCGCGAAGAAGTGATCCAGTATGTGTTCCGCCGCTATGGTCGGCACCGTGCCGCACTCACCGCGGTGGTCAATACCTATCACGCGGCCGGTGCCGTGCGTGATGTCGCCCGGGCGTTGGGCCTGCCCGCCGACCAGGTGGATGCCCTGGCCAAGTGTTGCGGCCGCTGGAGCGACCGCATCCCCGATGAGCAGCGCCTTGCCGAGGCGGGTTTCGAGCCTGCCAGCCCGTCCTTGCAGCGTATTCTGCTATTGGCCGAGCAGTTGATCGGCTTCCCGCGCCACCTGTCCCAGCACCCCGGCGGTTTTGTCATTTCCGAGCAGCCACTGGATCACCTGGTGCCGGTGGAAAACGCGGCCATGGCAGAGCGCACGGTGATCCAGTGGGACAAGGACGATCTGGACATGGTCGGCCTGCTCAAGGTCGACGTGCTCGCGCTGGGTATGCTCAGCGCCTTGCGCCGCTGTTTCGACCTGCTGCAACGCCACCGTGGCAGGCAGTTGACCCTGGCGACCATCCCCGCTGAAGACCCGGCCACCTATGCCATGATCAGCCGCGCCGAAACCATGGGCGTGTTCCAGATCGAATCGCGGGCGCAGATGGCCATGTTGCCGCGGCTCAAGCCCAACACCTTCTATGACCTGGTGATCGAGGTGGCCATCGTGCGCCCTGGGCCGATTCAAGGGGACATGGTGCATCCCTACCTGCGCAGGCGCTTGAAGCAGGAGCCGGTCACCTACCCATCGCTCAAGCTCAAGGAAGTGTTCGAGCGCACCCTGGGTGTGCCGTTGTTTCAGGAACAGGTCATGGAGCTGGCCATGGTCGCCGCCGACTACAGCCCCGGCGAGGCCGACCAGTTGCGCCGGAGCATGGCGGCCTGGAAACGCCACGGTGGCCTGGAGCCGCACCGCGAGCGGCTGATCCAGGGCATGCTGCGCAACGGCTACGACCTGGCGTTCGCCGAACGCATCTTCGAGCAGATCAAAGGCTTTGGCAGCTATGGTTTCCCCGAGTCGCACGCGGCCAGTTTCGCCCTGCTGTGTTATGCCAGCAGCTGGCTCAAGTGCCACGAACCGGCGATCTTCACCTGTGCCCTGGTCAACAGCTGGCCGATGGGGTTTTACAGCTCCGACCAGTTGCTTCAGGAAGCACGGCGACAGGGGATCGAGGTACGGCCGGTGGATGTGTTCCACAGTGAGTGGGACTGCACCCTGGAACCTGTCGGCCAGGGTGCCCTGGCCATTCGAATGGGGTTGCGGCAGATCCGCGGCTTCGCCGAGGCCGATGCCCGTCGGTTGGAGCAGGCGAGGGCGCAGCGGCCCTGGCGTGATGTCGAGGACTTGTGCCTGCGCGCCGGTCTCGACAGCCGAGCCCGTGCGCGGCTGGCCGATGCGGGTGCGCTGCGTGCATTGGCCCGCGACCGCCATCAGGCACGCTGGCAGGTGGCTGCCGTGCAACCGCAGTTACCGTTGTTCGCCGACCTTGAGGCGGCACCTGAGGTTGCGGTGGCCTTGCCGGCGCCCACCGTGGGTGAGGACCTGGTGGCCGATTACGACACGCTGGGCACGACCCTGGGCCCTCATCCGCTGCGTTTGCTGCGCCCGCGACTGCGCGCGTTGGGCTGTCGCAGCTCGGGTGAACTGGCAGGCGTCGAGCATGGCGATGCGATTGCCGTGGCCGGCCTGGTGGTGGGGCGGCAGCGCCCGCAGACGGCCAGTGGTGTGACCTTCGTGACGCTGGAGGATGAGTTCGGGATGGTCAATGTGGTGGTCTGGCGTGAGCTGGCCGAGCGGCAGCGGCGGGCGCTGGTGGGGTCGCAACTGCTCAAGGTGAGTGGGCGGCTGGAGCAGGAGAATGGGGTGCGGCACCTGATTGCGCGGCGGCTCGAAGATATCAGCGTGTTGCTACAGGGGCTGGATGTGCGCAGCCGGGATTTTCACTGATTGCACTGGCCTCATCGCCGGCAAGCCGGCTCCCACAGGGAACGTCACAGGCCTGTAGGAGCTGGCTTGTCGTGGCGACGAACCGCAGCGATTGGGCTGCAAAGCAGCCCCCTGCAATGCCAATCAGACCATCGCCAGATGCTGCTTGCGCGTCGGCCCCGGAAACGCCCGGTCAATGGCGCGCAAGTCCTCACTGGTCAAGGTCAACGCCCCAGCCGCCGCGTTCAACCGCACATGTTCAGGCACCACGGCCTTGGGAATGGCAATCACCCCGTCATCACGCGTCACCCAGGCCAGGCTGACCTGCGCCGGCGTCGCCCCATGGCGCTCGGCGATCTCGCTCAGCAGCGGATGCTGCAACAGACGCCCGGCCTGGGCCAAAGGACAGTAGGCCATGGTCGGCAACCCGCGTTGCCGGCTCCAGGGCAGCAGGTCGAACTCGATGCCACGCTGCACCGGGTTGTACAGCACCTGGTTGGTGGCGCAGTCAGGGTTGTGCAGCTCGCGCAGGTCATCGACATCGAAGTTGGAAACACCCCAGCGTCGAATCTTGCCTTGTTCACGCAAACGCTCGAACGCCTCGACGGTTTCCTCCAGCGGGTATTGGCCACGCCAATGCAGCAGATACAGGTCGATCACGTCCGTACCCAGCCGCTGCAGGCTGCGCTCACAGGCCGTCGGTACGCCGCGTCGGCTGGCATTGTGCGGGTATACCTTGCTGACCAGAAACACCTGGTCGCGACGCCCGGCAATGGCTTGGCCGACCACCTCCTCGGCACCCCCTTCGGCATACATCTCGGCGGTGTCGATCAGGCCCATGCCCAGGTCGATGCCTTGTTGCAGGGCGGCCACTTCGGCGGCCCGCTGGGCCGGGTCTTCGCCCATGTACCAGGTGCCCTGGCCAATGGCCGGCACGCTGCAACCTGCCAGTTTCACGTAACGCATGTCACCTCCGGAGCTTGGGTATGGGAAAGCAGCACCTCGAGCAGCGCCTGCGCTGCGGTGGAAAGCTTGTGGTCGCTCAGGGCCATCACACTGATACGCCGTTCGATCGCGGGTTCGACCAGGGTGACGCAACGTGCGCCAAGTTCCTGCATCTGGTTGATGCACAACGCCGGCACGGCGCTGACGCCCAGGCCGCTGGCGACCATGCGGCCGATGGTGGACAGCTGGTGGCTTTCGAACGCCACCGCCAGTTTGCCGTGCAAGGCGGCGACATTCTGCTCAAGCAGCAGGCGCACCGCCGAAGGGCGTTGCAGGGCGATGAAATCCTCGGCCAGCAACTGTGCCCACGTGACCTCGCGTTGGGCGGCAAGCGGCGAATCGGCGGGCACGACCGCGACGAAACGGTCCAGGTACAGGGGATGGAAATTCAAGCCTTCGCTGTTGTCGGGTTCGAAGCCAATGCCCAGTTCGACGCGGCGGTGACGCACCAGTTCGAGCACTTGTTCGTTGATCACGTCGTGCACCGTGACGTTGACCTTTGGGTAGCGTTGGCGAAATACCTTGAGGCTGTGCGGCAACAGGTTGCCAGCAAAGGCTGGAATGGCCGCGACCGCTACCCGGCCCAGCTGCAGGGTGAAGCGCTGGCGCAGCATTTCCTCGGTGTCGTCCCAGTCGGCCAGCAGGCGACGGGCCAGGGGTAGCAGCACTTCGCCCTCGGCGGTAAGGCTGACACTGCGGGTGGTGCGGGCGAGCAGGGCGCCGCCAAGGTTGTCTTCCAACGCCTTGATGGTCAGGCTCAGGGCCGGCTGGGAAACGTGCAGGTGTTCGCCCGCCTGGGCAAAGCTTTGGTACTTGGCCACGGCGACGAAGGCGCGCAGTTGCTTGACGTTCATGGCAGGCTCACGGTTTGTTTTGGAAATATTATCAATCGATGATGAAAACAAAATTAACAAATCAGTCGCCAGCGGTGAAGATGCATGCACTCGCTCACCGACAGCCTCGTCGGTTCAACAACTACAAAAGGCGGATCAGCATGGCCGGATTGGACAAGCGCGTAGCTACTTATGAACAGGCCCTTGAAGGTCTGACCGACAACATGACGGTACTGGCCGGCGGCTTCGGCCTGTGCGGCATCCCGGAAAACCTCATCAACGAAATCTGCCGTCGTGGCGTCAAGGGCCTGACCGTGGTCTCCAACAACTGCGGCGTCGATGGCTTCGGCCTTGGCGTACTGCTCAAAGACCGGCAGATCCGCAAGATGATTGCATCTTATGTAGGGGAAAACGCCGAGTTCGAGCGCCAACTGCTCAGCGGCGAGCTGGAAGTCGAACTGACCCCGCAGGGCACCCTGGCTGAGAAAATGCGCGCTGGCGGCGCCGGCATCCCCGCATTCTTCACCGCCACCGGCTACGGCACCCCGGTTGCCGACGGCAAGGAAGTGCGCGAGTTCAACGGCCGCAAATACATCCTCGAAGAATCCATCACCGGCGACTTCGCCATCGTCAAGGGCTGGAAGGCCGACCACTACGGCAACGTGGTGTACCGCAACACTGCGCAGAACTTCAACCCGCTGGCGGCCACCGCCGGCAAGATCACCGTGGTCGAAGTGGAAGAGATCGTCGAGCCCGGCGTGCTGCTGCCCAGCGAGATCCACACCCCGGGCATCTATGTCGACCGGGTCATCGTCGGCAGCTTCGAAAAACGCATCGAAAAGCGCACCGTCAAGGCCTGAGCGCCGTCCACCAGAACAACAAAGAGATCCTGACCATGGCACTGACCCGCGAACAGATGGCGCAACGCGTCGCCCGTGAACTGAAGGACGGCTACTACGTCAACCTCGGCATCGGCATTCCGACCCTGGTGGCCAACTATGTACCTGCCGATATGGATGTGATGCTGCAGTCCGAAAACGGCCTGCTCGGCATGGGCGAATTCCCAACCGAAAGCACCATCGATGCCGACATGATCAACGCCGGCAAGCAGACCGTCACCGCCCGCCGCGGCGCCTCGATCTTCGACTCGGCGCAATCGTTCGCCATGATCCGTGGCGGCCACGTCGACCTCACCGTACTGGGTGCCTTCGAGGTGGATGTGCAAGGCAACATCGCCTCGTGGATGATCCCTGGCAAGCTGGTCAAAGGCATGGGCGGCGCCATGGACCTGGTGGCCGGTGCCGACAACATCATCGTCACCATGACCCACGCTTCCAAGGACGGCGAGTCCAAGCTGCTGTCGCAATGCAGCCTGCCGCTGACCGGTGCCGGCTGCATCCGCAAGGTGCTGACCGACCTGGCCTACCTGGAGATCGAGGACGGCGCCTTCATCCTGCGCGAGACTGCGCCGGGCGTGAGCGTCGAGGAAATCATCGAGAAAACCGCTGGCAAACTGATCGTCCCGGACGATGTGAAAGAAATGACCTTCTGATTTCACCCGCTGTGCAATGACCCTGTTGGAGCGGGTTTACCCGCGAATGCGAAGGCCACGATACCCAAGCATTTGCAGGTAGACCTGTTCCCGCAGGTTTTTTGCGTTGTTTCTGCAATTCGATAAAACCAATAAAAGGATGTAACCGTGGAAGTAACCATGGCCGCTGAACTGCAAGACAGCCGCTCCGCCCGCTTTGCCCTGCGCTGCTCCAGCTGGGCCGAACGCTGGTTCCCCGATTCCTGGGTATTCGCAGCCCTTGCGGTGATGCTGGTAAGCCTGGGTGCCCTGGCCATGGGCGCCAAGCCCACCGACACTGCAAAGGCCTTCGGCGATGGCTTCTGGAGCCTGATCCCGTTCACCATGCAGATGGCCTTCGTGGTCATCGGTGGCTACGTGGTGGCCAGCTCGCCGCCCGCCGCGCGGCTGATCGACCGTCTCGCGCGGCTGCCGAGCAATGGCCGTTCAGCCGTGTGCTGGGTAGCGCTGATCTCGATGCTGACTTCACTGCTCAACTGGGGCCTGGCCCTGGTGTTCGCAGGCCTGTTGGCGCGCGCGCTGGCGCGCCGCACCGAGCTGAAGATGGATTACCGCGCCGCCGGCGCCGCCGCTTACCTGGGCCTTGGCGCCGTTTGGGCGCTGGGCCTGTCGTCTTCTGCGGCGCAGCTACAGGCCAACCCGGCCAGCTTGCCACCGTCGATCCTGTCGATCACCGGGGTGATTCCGTTCACCGACACCATTTTCCTGTGGCAGTCCGGGGTGATGCTGGCAGCGCTGATCGTCGTCTCGCTGGTGATCGCCTATGCCAGCGCTCCCGGTCCGAATAGCGCGCGCAGCGCCCAGGACTGCGGCGTCGATCCTAGCTTCTCGGCCCCGGCAACGCCCCAGCGCACCCGCCCAGGCGAGTGGCTTGAGTACAGTCCGATCCTGATCCTGTTGCTGGTGGCCCTGGCGGGCGGCTGGCTGTACCAGGAGTTCGCCACCAAACCTGCGATCACCGCGATTTCCGGGCTCAACACCTACAACCTGCTGTTCATCATGCTCGGTGCCTTGCTGCACTGGCGCCCGCGCAGTTTCCTCGATGCTGTCGCCCGCGCCGTGCCGACCACCACCGGGGTGCTGATCCAGTTCCCGCTGTATGGCTCGATCGCGGCGATCATGACCCAGGTGAAGGGCGTGGACGAGCAGACCCTGGCCCACCACATTTCGCTGTTCTTCACCCAGATCGCGACCCATGACACCTATGCACTGTTGATGGGTGTGTATTCGGCGGTGCTGGGCTTCTTCATCCCCTCGGGCGGTGGCAAATGGATCATCGAAGCGCCCTACGTGATGATGGTGGCCAACGACCTGCAGTACCACCTGGGCTGGGCCGTGCAGATCTACAACGCCGCCGAGGCGCTGCCGAACCTGATCAACCCGTTCTACATGCTGCCGCTGCTGGGTGTCCTGGGGCTGAAGGCGCGCGACCTGATCGGCTTCTCGTTCGTGCAGCTGCTGGTGCATATCCCACTGGTGCTGGTGCTGCTGTGGGCGCTGGGTACCACCTTGGAGTATGTGCCGCCGGTGATGCCTTGAAGTGATGGGGTGCTGAGGACCTGCAGAGAACTTGCAGAGAACCTGTGGGAGCCGGCTTGCCGGCGATAGGGCCCGAGCCGGTTTGTGCCTGCCTTGGCCTCATCGCCGGCAAGCCGGCTCCCACAGGGATCGCGTTAGAGCGGGGTGACGTGCTGGCTGTTCAGGTCTTTGAGCAATGCCGCCAAGTTTGCCCGCCCTTGCTCATCCAGCCCGAACACCGGCCGACGGGGTTCACCCACCGGCAGCCCGGTCAGGGCCAAGCCGGCTTTGATCGTTGCCGGCAAGCCGCCCTTGAGAATGAAGTCGAGCAACGGCAACTGGCGATAGAACAGCGCGCTGGCTTGCTTCAGGTCACCTGCCAGCACGGCCTGATAGAGCTGCTGGTTCAGCGCCGGGATCAGGTTCGGCGCCGCCGTGCACCAGCCTTTGGCCCCGGCCACGAACGCTTCCAGCGCCAATGGATTGCAGCCGTTGTAGAACGGCACCTGACCTTCACCGAGCAGCTGCAGCTTGTGCATGCGCTGAATGTCGCCGGTGCTCTCCTTGACCATGGTCACGTTGGCGACCTCACGCACGATCCGCAGGATCAGCTCCACCGGCATGTCGGTACCGCTGGTGGCGGGATTGTTGTAGAGCATGATCGGGATATCGATGGCATGGCCGATGGCCCGGTAGTGCTGAAGGATTTCCGTTTCGCCGAGCTTCCAGTACGCCGCCGGCAGCACCATCACCGCATCGGCGCCGTGGTCCTGGGCGAAGCGCGCACGGCGCACGGCACCGGCGGTGGTCAGGTCGGACACGCTGACGATGGTGGGGACGCGCCTGGCGACCTGGGCAAGGCTGTATTCGGCCACTTGCTGCCATTCGTTGTCGCTCAGGTAGGCGCCTTCGCCGGTGCTGCCCAAGGGGGCGATGGCCTGCACGCCACCGTCGAGCAGGCGCTCGATGGACTGGCCGAGGGCCGGCAGGTCGAGGCACTCGCCGTCGGCGCTGAACGGGGTGATGGTGTAGCCGATGATGCCGTTGAATTCTGTGGTCATGGTTGTGGGCTCCGCAAACAAGGCATTCTGGGTCAGTTCAGGCAGTCGGCGTGGGCACGCAGGCTCTGCCGGGCAAAGTAGTTGAACGCAGCGCCATGGCGCTTGGGCCGGTCGATCCAGTCGTGCGCTTCGCGCCCCAGCGCCGGGGCGATGGGCTTCACGGTACCGGCGGCCATGGCCAGTAACTGAAGACGTGCGGCGCGCTCGATCAACTGGGCGTAGACGCAGGCCTGTTCGATGCTAGTGCCGGTAGAGAGCTGGCCGTGGTGCGAGAGCAGGATGGCGCGCTTGTCGCCGAGGGCGGCACTGATCAGCTCACCTTCTTCGTTGCCCACCGGCACCCCCGGCCAGGCTTCGAGGAACGCGCAATCGTCGTACAGCGGGCACAGGTCCATGTGCGAGACCACCAGCGGCACTTCGAGCATGGACAGGGCCGCGACGTGGGTCGGGTGGGTGTGGATGATGCAGTTCACATCCGGGCGCGCGCGGTACACCCAGCTGTGGAAGCGGTTGGCCGGGTTGGGCATGCCCTGGCCTTCGAGGACTTCCAGGTCCTCATTGACCAGCAGCAGGTTGCTGGCACTGATTTCGTCGAAACCCAGGCCCAGTTGCTGGGTGTAGAAGGTGCCTGGCTGCGGCCCTCGGGCGCTGATCTGCCCGGCAAGGCCAGAGTCGTGGCCATGGTCGAAGAGAATTCGGCAGGTCAGGGCCAGCTTTTCCCGTACAGTCCACGTATTATCGGCAAGCGAGCCTTGCATCTGCGTCAGGGCTTTTTGCACCAGCTGGTCTTTGCTGTGTGTCAGGGTCTTGGCCATGGGGGTGTCCTCTGTGGCGTGATGGTCGATGTCAGTGCTTGCCCGCCTCGATGCTTTGGTCGGTGGAGAGGCGGTCAATCGCATGACACAAATTATCCTATATGACACAAAGTGTCATGAGCAAGTGGGTTCGCCTGGGAAAGTTGCTTCACATGTCTATCCGATTGAAATTGCTGAGAAAAAAACTGGGTATCACGCTGGAGGTTTTGGCCGGGAAGGCCGGCATGACCAAGAGCTACCTCTCCAAGGTCGAACGGGGCTTGAGCACGCCGTCGATCGCGGCCGCGCTGAAGCTGGCGCGGGCGCTGAACGTCAATGTCGAGGAGCTGTTCGCCGAGGAGCAGGCCGGGCAGAGCCGCTACAGCCTGGTGCGCCAGGGCGAGCGTCAGGCCCTGGTCGGCGATGGTCATGGGCCGGGCTACGCGGCGCTGACCCACCAGGTCGGACAGCGCAGCCTGTTGCCGTTCCTGATCCAACCGCCGACCGAGTTCAGTGACCCGACCTTCAAGGAGCACCAGGGCGAAGAGTTCCTGTTCGTGCATGAGGGGCAGGTGGAAGTGGACTTCATGAACGAGCGCGTCTTGCTGGCGCAGGGCGATGCGCTGCACTTCAATGCCCAGACCCCGCACCGCCTGCGATCGGTAGGCGCCCGCCCGGCGCAGTTGCTGGTGGTGGTGCACGACAACGGCGAGTGAGGGCCGATCGATGATCGAGGTATCGCGGTTCTGGCGGGATCCGGCTTTGCCCTTCGTCGAAGCCCGGCGCGTGGGGGACGGGCGCAAGGTGTGCTATGCGGCCCATTCCCATGAGAGTTTTTCCATCGGTGTGATCACCGGTGGGCAATGCACCTACTTGAGTGGAGCTCGCCAGGTCGAGCTGAGCGCCGGCTCCACGGTGCTGATGAACCCGGGCGTGGTGCACGCCTGCAATCCGGTCGCGGGGCAGGGCTGGTCATACCTGATGCTGTACGTCGACATGCCGTGGTTGCAGGCGCGTGGCTTCTTGCTGCCGACGCAGACCTGGAGTAGCACGCCGGCTTTGTACCACCGGGTGCTGCAACTGTTCGCCGATCTGTTCGATAACGCGAACGAGGATCGGGAGGCCGGGCTGGCCTGCTTTTTCAACGAGCTGCCCGGTTGCTTGCACGCCGTTGAGGGGCCTGCACGTACCGAGCACCCGCGCCTGGAAACGGCTGCCGCGTTCATTCGCGCACACCGGGCCGACCCGCTGAGCCTTGAAGATATCTGTGCTGCCAGCGGCCTGTCCGGGTCCTATCTGATACGCGCCTTCCGCCAGCGTTTTGACCTGACGCCGCATGGTTACCTGCTCGACCAGCGGGTGCAGCATGCGCGCGCGCAACTGCGCAGGGGCAGGGCGATTGCCGAGGTGGCGGTGGAGGCGGGGTTTGCCGATCAGGCGCACCTGCAGCGGGCGTTCAAGCAGCACCTGGCGGCGACGCCTGGGCACTATCGCAATGCTGCGGGTTGAAGGCGGGCTGTACCGGCCTTTTCGCGGGACAAGCCCGCTCCCACAGGTACAGCGGAGTTCTCAAGCCCTGTGGTGTACTTGTGGGAGCGGGCTTGTCCCGCGAAAGGGCCAGAACGGCCAGCATCAGAAAACCAGATACCCCGCACTGATCACCAGCAGCACAGCCAAGCCGCGATTGAGCAACCGCAAGTAACGCGGCTCACTCAACGACTGCCGAATAACGCTCCCCGCCCAAGCCCAACTGGCCACCGAGACAAAACAGATCGGTGCATAGATCCAGGTAAACCACCACAGCAGCTGCTGCTCCCCGCCGGTATAGGCACCCACGCCCGCGACCGCTGCCAGCCAGGCCTTCGGGTTCAGCCACTGCATCACGGCGCCATGCCAGGCCGAGGGCGCCTGATGCTGATGGGCACCGCCCAACTGGCCGTTGTCGCTAGCCAGTTTCCAGGCCATGAACAGCAAAAACGCCACGCCGCCCCAATGCAACGCCACGCCCAGCAACGGCCAGCGTATCAATAGCTCGTGCAGGCCCAGTCCCACCAGCACCAGCAACAGGCAGAACCCCAGTGTTGCCCCTGTCACATGTGCCAGGCTGGCGCGCAACCCGTGGCGAACGCCACTGCCCAGCGCAACGATGTTCACAGGGCCAGGTGATATGGAAGCCGCCAGTGCGAAGGCGGCCATGGAAAGTGACAGGCTCATTGAATTTCTTCCGCGGTGAAGGATGTCCGGGCATCCTGCCGCCCCGCCAGGCAGGCGTATTGAAGAAAAGTACCCAGCGGCTTTGTTACAGGTTTTGTAATAGTTTTGCGCTATCAGAAAAACCTGCTGTGCTTGTAGGATCACCGTCCCTAATTGCTATCAAGGTCCCCATGAGCACCTTCGCGGAGCCCCCCAGTTCCCGGCCATCCCGGCCATCTTTCCCCCGTCCCCGTGACACCTTCTTCGTGAGTACCCGCTAATGGAATGGCTAGCCGACCCCACGGCCTGGTTAGGCCTGTTGACGCTTATCGTCCTCGAATTGGTGCTGGGTATCGACAACCTGGTGTTCATCGCCATCCTGGCTGACAAGCTGCCACCGCATCAGCGCGACCGCGCGCGGGTGATCGGCCTGAGCCTGGCGCTGATCATGCGCTTGGGCCTGTTGGCCAGTATCTCCTGGATGGTCACCCTGACCGCGCCGCTGATCGAGGTGTTCGACAAGAGCTTCTCCGGCCGTGACCTGATCATGCTGTTCGGTGGTGTGTTCCTGCTGTTCAAGGCCACCATGGAGCTGCATGAACGCCTTGAGGGCCACGTCACCCAGGCCAGCGGTGCGGTACGCCATGCGGCGTTCTGGCCGATCGTGGCGCAGATCGTGGTGCTGGACGCGGTGTTCTCGCTGGATGCGGTCATTACCGCTGTGGGCATGGTCGAGCATCTGTCGGTGATGATGATCGCGGTAATCTTCTCGATCGGCATCATGATCGTCGCCAGCAAGCCACTGACCCGCTTCGTCAACGCCCACCCGACCGTGATCATGCTGTGCCTGGGCTTCTTGATGATGATCGGTTTCAGCCTGACCGCCGAAGGCCTGGGCTTCCATATCCCGAAAGGCTACCTGTACGCGGCGATTGGCTTCTCGATCCTCATCGAGCTGTTCAACCAGTTGGCCCGCGCCCGTCGCAAGCGCAGCCTGCAGCAGCACCGGCCGCTGCGTGAGCGCACGGCCCACGCCGTGCTGCGCCTGCTCGGCGGGCGTCGGGTCGAGGCTGACGAGGTAGGCGAGGAAATCGCCGACCTGGTGGCCGGTGGCGAAGAGCAGGTGCTGTTCGACCGCCGTGAACGGGTGATGATCAGCGGGGTGCTGAACCTTGCCGAGCGGCCGATCCGTACCGTGATGACCGCCCGTGCCGAAGTCGATGTGCTTGACCTGGCGCAGCCTGCTGCCGCCATCTCCGAGGCCCTGGCCAACTCGCCGTACTCGCGTCTGCCATTGATTCGCGACGGCCGCATCGACGAGCCGCTGGGGTTCGTGCACAAGAAAGAGCTGCTCAAGGAGTTCTTGTCGGGTGCAGAGCCCGACCTTGAACGCATGGCCCGCGCACCGTTGAACCTGCTGGAGAGCTTCAGCATCCTCAACGCGCTGGAACAGATGCGCTGCCAGTCGACGCACATTGCCTTCGTGGTCAACGAGTTCGGTGACTTCACCGGCCTGTTGACCATGACCGATATCCTTGAGTCGATCGCCGGTGAACTGCCGGATGCCAGTGAGGTGGAAGGCCCGGCGATCGTGGAGGAGGGCGACAGCTTCGTGGTCAGCGGTGCCCTGAACCTTAGCCAGGTCCAGGCCCGTACCGGCTTTGCCGCCCGTGCGACGGAGGACTACCAGACCCTGGCGGGCCTGGTGATGAGCCTGTTGGATCGCCTTCCGGTGGTCGGTGACCACCTGGCCTGGAACGGCTGGAGCATGACCGTGGTGGCGGTGGAGGAGCGGCGGGTGCGTCAGGTGCGCCTCACACCGAACGTCGACGCTGACGCAGCAGGTGCTTGAATCCTTCGAGCACCAGCACCAGGACTGCGGCCCAGATCGGCAGGTAGGTCAGCCACTGATCCGGGCCGATGGTCTCGCCCAATAGCAGCGCAACGCCGACCAGCAGCACAGGCTCCACGTAGCTGAGCAGGCCGAACAGGCTGAACGGCAGCAAGCGGCTGGCCAGCACGTAGGCGATCAGGGCCGAGGCACTGATCGCCCCGAGCAGCGGGATCAAGCCGTACAGGCCAGGGTGCGCCAGCAGGTCGGCACGGGTCAGCGGCCCTTGGCTGACGAAGTACAGGGCCCAGGGCAACAGCAGGCACATGTCGCACCACAGACCACCCAAGTGGTCGGTGCGGCAGCGTCGGCGCAGGACGAAGTAGATCGGGTAGCCGATCGTCACCAGCAGCGTTTCCCAGGCAAAGCTGCCGTTCTGGTACAGCTCGTGGCCCACGCCCAGTGCGGCGCAGCTCACCGCCACTTTCTGCAGGCGCGACAGACGTTCTCCATAAGCCAGGCGACCGGTCAGCACCATCGCCAACGGCAGGAGAAAGTAACCCATCGATACTTCCAGGCTGCGCCCGTGCAGCGGCGCCCAGAGGAACAGCCACAACTGCACACCCATCAACCACGAGGTGCCGACCATGCCCAGCAGCAGGATAGGCGTCTGGCGCACGCGTGCGAGCAAGTCTCCAACCCGCTTCCAGTCCTTGCTCATCAGCATGAACAGGGTCAGGCAAGGGAGCGTCAGCAGGGTGCGCCAGCCGAAGATTTCTTCGCCATCGAGGGGGGCAAGCAGAGAGGTATAGAAGTACATCACGGCGAACAGACAGGACGCCATGACCGAACAGAGAATGCCTTTTGACACGAATGCCTCGGATAGGGGGAGTGAGCGGGTGGATCAGCCGCGCATGATCTCAGGGGGCGCGCCCTGCGGCAACTGCTCAACCCCTGGCCGGGTGGCCAATGCCTGGAGAAATTCGGCTGCCGGCATCGGTCGGCCGAACAGGTAGCCCTGCTGGAAATCGACGCCGTGTCGGGCCAGGTAGTCGCGCTGGACCTCGCTTTCCACGCCTTCGGCGACCAGGCCCAGGCCCAGCTTGCCGGACAGTTCGATGATGCTGTCGAGGATGTGCAGCGAGAGCGCATCGCCACCGATCATGGCCACGAAACTCTGGTCGATCTTCAGGTAATCGACCTGGAACTGGCGCAGGTAACTCAGGCTCGACTGGCCGGTGCCGAAGTCGTCGAGGGCAATCATCACGCCCATTTCATGCAACTTCTCGAACAGCTCCAGGGCGACCGGGGAGGCCTCGATCAGCTTGCGTTCGGTCAGTTCCAGGGTCAGCACCACACGTCCGGGCGGGAAATGTTGCAAGAAGGTGCGGCAATCGTCGAGCAGCTCGAAGTTGCGGCAATGGTCGGCGGTGATGTTGATGCCAATGTGAAAGCCATCCTCCATCAGCGCAGCATAGGGGGCCAGGCTGTGGGCGGTGTGCAGCATCAGCGCCCGGGTCATCTCGACGATCTGCCCGCTGTGCTCGGCATAGGGGATGAACAGGTCGGGGCGTACCAGGCCTTCCTGCGGGTGGTTCCAGCGCATCAACACTTCGGCGCCCGCCCAGCGGTAATCGTCCTTGCGCACCACCGGCTGGAAATACGGCAGAAACTCGTCGGCCTCCAGGGCGCGGCGCAGTTCGGCACGCGGCGAGTTGGCGTGGCGGATCTGCCAGCGACAGGCGATGCCGGCCACCACGCCCAGCAACAGCAGCAGGCTGAGCAGCGCCAGGTAGTGGCTGCGCAGCATCTGGCCAGGGGTACCGTCGCTGTAGCCGCCGTGCACACTGAACGGGTAGCGCGTCGAACTTTGCGTCACTTCGGCGACGGGGGCGCGGGGTAACGGGCCTTGGTGCACCAGGCCGTCCTTGCCCATCCAGTCATCGCCCACTCGCAGTTGCAGTTCCTGGTTGGGGCCGATCAAGCGCAGTGCGGTCAACAGGTGTTCGCCGTCCACGGTGGTGATGGCGCCGCGTTCGCCATCGCTGGCACGGTACACCAGCAAGGCATGGCCCGGGGTGACCGAGTTGCCATCCATCAGCCACAAGGTGCCATCGGTGTAGTCGCGGGGATCGACAGGCTCATCGAAATCGCCGAACAGCGACGTGCAATAGAGGGTATTGTGCTGGAACAGGTTGGTCGAACGCACGAAGGCATTGCGCGTGAGCTGGCCGCGCAGCGCCAACTGGGTCTGCTCGCACGGGCTGCCGGCCAGGGGCAGCAGGGCCTGCGCGGTACTGGAAAGGTTGTCGAGGATGTGTTCGATTTGCTCCACCACCTGGCGCGTGGTGGCCTGGCTGTCGGCACGCAGCTCGCGCTCGATTTGCCAATTCATCACGATCAGGCCGAATCCCAGCGGCAACGCGCCAACAATCCAGGGGAGCAGGGTGCGCCAGCTCCAACGGGCAGGGCGTTTAACGGTAAGGGGCATGCTGGCCTAATCTTGTGAAAGGTAACCTGCAGAGGATAGCCGTTTGTCGGCGCCGAGGGAGAACAAAAGCGCGACAAGAGAATTTACGCACTGTAGAATCGGTTTACGAATACAACAATAAGGTCCTTCATTTGCTGAAGGATCAACCCCACCGAGAATGGTCCATATGACATACCCTGGGTTCAAGCTGATCATTGGTGACTTCCTCGCCCGCAGCGTGCGCGGTATCCCGTGCTCACCGCCATTGCCGTTCCACATCCCACGCATTCAATAATCTTTCGCTGCAGATGAGGACACGAACATGGCTGATATCTTTGAAAATCCAATGGGCCTGATGGGCTTCGAATTCATCGAACTGGCTTCGCCGACCCCAGGTGTGCTTGAGCCGGTATTCCAGATACTCGGCTTCACCAAGGTGGCCACTCACCGCTCCAAGGATGTTCACCTGTACCGCCAGGGTGGCATCAACCTGATTCTCAACAACGAACCCAAGAGCATCGCCTCGTACTTTGCAGCCGAGCATGGTCCCTCGGTTTGCGGCATGGCCTTCCGCGTGCGCAATGCCCATGAGGCCTATGCCCGTGCGCTTGAGCTGGGGGCCCAGCCGGTGGAGATAGAAACGGGCCCGATGGAGCTGCGTCTGCCAGCGATCAAGGGCATCGGCGGTGCGCCGCTGTACCTGATCGACCGCTTCGAAGAAGGCAGCTCGATCTACGACATCGATTTCAACTTCATCGAAGGCGTCGACCGTAATCCCGTGGGCGCGGGCCTTAAAATCATCGACCACCTGACCCACAACGTCTACCGCGGGCGCATGGCCTACTGGGCCGGGTTCTACGAAAAACTGTTCAATTTCCGTGAGATCCGCTACTTCGACATCAAAGGCGAATACACTGGCCTGACGTCCAAGGCCATGACTGCGCCCGACGGGATGATCCGCATTCCACTGAACGAGGAATCGTCCAAGGGTGCTGGCCAGATCGAAGAGTTCCTCATGCAGTTCAACGGTGAAGGCATCCAGCACGTGGCGTTCCTCACCGATGACCTGCTCAAGACCTGGGATGCCCTGAAGGGCTACGGCATGCGCTTCATGACTGCGCCGCCGCAGACCTATTACGAAATGCTCGAAGAGCGCCTGCCAGGGCACGGTGAGCCGGTCGACCAACTGCAGGCCCGCGGTATCCTGCTTGACGGTGCTTCCGAGTCCGGCGACAAACGTCTGCTGCTGCAGATTTTCTCGGAAACCCTGCTGGGTCCGGTGTTCTTCGAGTTCATCCAGCGCAAGGGTGACGACGGCTTTGGTGAAGGCAACTTCAAAGCGCTGTTCGAGTCTATCGAGCGCGACCAGGTTCGTCGTGGTGTGCTCAACGCTGAGTGAGCCCAGCGTAACGCCGTCAACGCGGGTTGACGGCGTTACCGCCTCGAGGGCCACGTCGGAACATGGCCCAGTAGATGATGGAGCCGGTGACTATTCCGATCAGCACCAAAGAGGGGAGCACCAGGATCATCGACTGGCGAGCCTCCTGGGCGGAGTAGCCTTGTGCATAGCCGACCTTGACGGTATAGCCGTACTTTTCCGATACAGCCGTTTGGAAATACTCGGACTGAGAAGGGCGAGACAGGCCGCGCGTGTCTCCATCCCAGATGTAGGCGTCGCCAAATTCGAGCAGCAAGGTCAGCCCGTCCTGGAATCCACGTAGTTCATCGCGCAGTTGCTCGGCATAGGTAGTTGCCGTCGCGCTGAAGTCATCGCGCCGAATCTGGTAGATGAGAAGGCTGTTCGGCGTGAGTTCGGAGTCGACTAACAATTGCAGCGGCGTTTGCATATCCGCGAAATTGACCGCGCCGTCGGGCAGGCCTGCCATTGAACTGCAGGAGACCTCGCGATTTTGGCTCAAAGTGAGCGAGCGTAGGTACTGCGACTCGGCGACTTGTTTGATCAGCGTTGGTTTCACTTCTGCACAGGGCTTGCCTGAAAGCGCCAAAACGTTGCTGACATGCGCATGTAACCTGTCCAGCGACAAATCGACCGTATAAATGGCTTCCTGCAAGGAAATTCGCGCGTTTTCCGCGAGTTTGCGGTCCTGCTGGTAGACCATCACCGCCAGGCCTGAGGCGACAGGTACCAAGCTGATAGACAAGACCAGCAGAACTTCCAGCAGGGAGCGACCGATCATGGTGGTTCTTGACATAGGCCTGCGGCCCTCCGCTTCCAGGCTGTCCGGGATGGGCAGTCGAGCGAAGAGCCTAGGAAAACGGTGGCAGGTCTACTGTAATCCACGGCCGTTTATGGCTGGGCAAGCGATATGTTGATGCGTAGGACTTGTCATGGGCTGAGCTGTTCCAGCACTTTCTTGGCCAGCAAATGCGTAGAGTTTGGATTTTGCCCTGTGATCAGACGTTCATCGGCGACCACGAATGGCGCCCAGGGATCGTCATGCTTGCTGTAAATACCTCCGCGAGCCCCCATTTCGTTTTCAGTCAGGAACGGTACAACTTTGTCCAGTTCGACAAGCTTTTCCTCGGTATTGGAGAAGCCTGTGACCTTACGGTCCTTGAGCAACAGCGTGTTGTCGCTGAGCTTGATGTTCAGCAGGCCGACCACGCCATGACACACTGCAGCGATGATGCCCTTGTTTTCGTAGATTCTGCGCGCCAGCTCCTGCAACGGCTGATTATCAGGGAAGTCATACATCACCCCATGTCCGCCTGTGTAGTAAATGACGCTGTAGTCCTCGGCCTTGACCTTGCCCGGTGGCAGTGAGGCGCCCAGGCGATTCATGAACGACTTGTCGTCGTACCATTGCCAGTCCAGCTCTGGCGCCAATTGCAGGCTATGCGGGTCGATCGGCACGTAGCCGCCCTCGGGGCTAACATAGTCAACGCTGTACCCCGCTTTTTGCACCACATCAACGAAATGCACGGCTTCACCCAGCCACAGGCCGGTGGCCCGGTTCAGTTCCGGGTACTTGGCGGTGTTGGTCAACACCACGAGAATTTTCTTGCTCATCACCACACTCCGGTCTGTAGTAATAAGGAAAGTTGCGCCATGACGCAGGGAAACCTAGTGAGCATAGCTGCCGGTTGCAGCTACGCCCACCAATAGTGGCTGTGTGCTACTGTTGTTGGGGCCGACTACCCGTGAATATCCTGTTGATCCAATGGCGAGCCTTTGCCCATACCAGGGACTGCGGCGCTGAAAGAGGAGCAGATGATGTGCGAATCGCTTGTTTGTTCAGCGTTACGGTGGAATCACGACAATGGTCGCTAAAAACGGTCGGAGCAAACTGTCGGCGCAACACATTCAATTGACTCCGTTGGCCGCATCGGCCAGCGGTATGGGCGAGTTGATCGCCGCACATGATTGGCAGCGAACCCCGCTTGGGCCATTGCCGCTGTGGCAGGCACCGTTACGTTTGGCGGTCGACGCCATGCTCATGTCGCCCTTTCCCAGCGCTGTGGTCTGGGGACCAGACCTGACGGTGATTCACAACAGTGCGTACGTCAGGTTGCTCGATGGCCTGAACGTTGCCCTGGGCAAGCGATTCGACGCGTTGTGGGAAAAAAACTGGAAAGAAGTGGGGCCGTGGGTGTTCAAGGCACTGCAGGGTCATGCCAGCTTTGTCGAAGACCAACCGCTGTGGGTCGTTTCCGCCAATGACGGTGTCAAGGCCTGGTACGCCTTCAGTTATACGCCGATCTGCGACGAGCAGCGGGAAGTGGCGGGGTTTCTGCACACGGTCATCGAAACCACCGCCAGTGTCGATGCGCTGAACAATTGGCGCGAGCAGGCCCAGGCCTTCGAGCAACAGATCAAGCGCTATCTGGTCGATCGCGAATCGATCTGGCAACTGTCACGCGACGCCATGATCACCGTGACCCGCGACCTCAGGTTGCAGGCGGCCAACCCCGCCTGGCTGCGTATTCTCGGCTGGACCATGGCCGAGGTGAATGACATCCCGATCCTGCAGCTGGTGCACCCGGCCGACCGGGCCGAAGTGGAAGTGGCGGTGATCGATTTCGTGCGTGACCAGGGCGCCGAACAGTTGGAAACCCGCCTGCGCCATAACGATGGGCATTACCGCTGGTTCCGCTGGACGGCCAAGTTCGACGGTACCTTTCTGACCGCCGTAGGGCGTGACATCACCGATGACCGCGAGGAGGCGATGCGCCAGTCTCAGGCCCTGCTGCGCGGCAACCAGCAACTGGAAGTGGTGAGCCACCTGGCAGGCGGCATGGCCCATGAGATGAACAACTTGTTGTCGGGCATCAGTGGCAGCCTGGAGTTGCTGCAGCGACGGCTGAGCCAAGGGCGCCTGGAGCGGATCGATCATTATGTCGTCCTGGCCCGCGA
Organism: Pseudomonas sp. NPDC089395; assembly: GCF_044749525.1. NCBI lineage: Bacteria > Pseudomonadati > Pseudomonadota > Gammaproteobacteria > Pseudomonadales > Pseudomonadaceae > Pseudomonas > Pseudomonas sp. NPDC089395. Next base: position 588,573 of record NZ_JBIVID010000002.1, on the reverse strand, counting down.
TTCGGTCCAACGTGCCATGACCCTCACCCATCGTTTGCTGGCCTTTTCCCGTCACCAGCCGCTTTCACCGAAACCGCTCGATATCAACCGCCAACTGTCCACCATGGAATCCTTGCTGCACCAGGTATTGGGGGCGGAGATGCGCTTGCGTTGGCAGATGGACGTGGAGCCTTGGACGGTCTGCCTGGATGACTCGCAACTGGAAAGTACCTTGGTCAACCTGTGTGCCAACGCGCGCGATGCCTGCCTGGGGCGTGGCATTGTGACGGTGCGCACGACCAACACGCGTCTGACTACCGCGTTTCCCGATGCAACCGGCCTGCCGCCGGGCGACTACGTCGCCGTGCATGTCTCGGACGATGGTCATGGCATGCCGGCCGAAGACGTGGCTAGGGCGTTCGAGCCGTTTTTCACCACCAAGCCCGTTGGGCGCGGGGCCGGAATGGGGCTGTCGATGATCCATGGGTTCGTCGGCCAGTCCGGTGGCTACATGTGGATAGAGTCCATCCTGGATCAGGGAACAACGGTTTCCATGCTGTTTCCACGTTGTGCCGAAGCCATCCCTGAAGTGCCGCCTGCACGTGTGCCGACCGTACAGCGGGCCAACGGGCAGCGCGTGCTGCTGGTGGACGATGAGCACAACCTGCGTCTGTTGATGCGTGAATACCTTCGCGAACGGGGTTTCGAGGTGTGTGACGTGACAGATGCCAATTCAGCGTTGGATCGCTTCCGCCACAAGGGTTCCTTCGACCTGGTCATCACCGATATCGGTTTGCCGGGCGGGTTCAGCGGGCGCCAGGTCGCCAGGGCGATGCGCATGATCAAGCCGGAACAGAAGATTCTGTTCATCACCGGCTATACCCAACCCACTTTGGAACCGCAGCTGCTCGAAGCGCCCGGTACAGCGCTGTTGCTCAAACCTTTCCCGTTGGAGGCCCTGGCCAACCAGGCGATGCTGATGCTCACCGAATGAACCCGATCAACGGCCACCGAGCATCTGCGCGACCTGTGCCTGCAGTTGTTTGAGTTCGAACGGCTTGCAAATCAGTTGCATGCCAGGCGCCAGAAACCCCTCCCGAGCCGTTGCGGTTTCAGCATAACCGGTGATGAACAGCACCGGCAGCTGTGGGCGCAAGGTGCGGGCGATCTCTGCCAGCTGCCTGCCGTTCATGCCCGGCAGGCCAACGTCGCTGACCAGCAGGTCGATGACTTCGTTGGAGCGCAACACTTGCAGCGCTTCGCTGGCATTGCTGGCGCTGTGGCAGGGGAAACCGTCTTCCTGCAGGGTCTGGCATAACAGCTGGCGCACATGCGGGTCATCTTCGACCAGCAATACACAACGCCCGTTGCCGCCCGTAGGCGGCCCTGGCGCAGTTTTCTGCACGGGCGTGCGACCGTGATGGCGTGGCATGAACAGTTCTACCCGCGTGCCATGGCCGATCTGGCTGCGCAGCACCACATGGCCTTGGGATTGTTTGCTGAAGCCGTACACCATCGACAGGCCCAGGCCGATTCCCTGGCCCACCGGTTTGGTGCTGAAGAACGGCTCGAAGGCATGCTCCAGGGTGCTTTCCGACATGCCCTGGCCCTCATCGATGATGCTCAGGCAGGCATAATCGCCAGCGCTCAAGCCGGTGCCCGACAGTGGTTGCGTCCTGACTTGCCGGTTGCTCGCTTCGATACGCAGTATCCCGCCGCTGGGCATGGCTTCACAGGCGTTCAGCAACAGGTTGTCGATGGCTTCCTGCAGCTGTGTCTGGTCTGCCTGTACCGGCCAAAGGTCGGGGGCCAGCTGCAGTTGCAGGGTCACGCTGGCCGTGAGCACCGAATTCAGGCGCTGCGTCTGTAGCAATGTGGGCAGGTCGATGCGCTGGCTGTGCAGGGACTGGCGGGACGAAAACGCCAACAGCCGGTGGGTGAGCTGGGCCGCGCGCGACACCGCTTCCAGGCCCATGTGCAGGACGCCCTCCAGGCCCTCGCTGCGCCCCTGTTTCAAACGTCGTTCGATCAGTTCGAAACTGCCACCAATACTGGTGAGCAGGTTATTGAAGTCGTGCGCCACACCGCCTGCCAATTGGCCGATTGCTTCCATCTTGCGGACCTGGTGTGTGGCCAGCGCTTCACGCTGTTGCGCTTCGCTGCGAGCGTCCAGGCGCTGCTGCAGATCGATTAACTGATCACGTGCCAGGTACTGGCGCCGGCGGGTGCGCAGGGCGGTCTGGGTCAGTTGCAGCAATTGCGCTTCTTCGAACGGCATGACCAGCAGGGTCAGGTTACCCAGAGGGTGGTCGGCGGGCGTGGTGGCGGTGGTTGAGGTTGCGGTGAGCATCACGATCGGCAGGTCGGACCACTTGGGTTGCTGAGCGATGAATTGCTGCAGAACAGCCCCAGGGCTTTCGTTCAGTGTGTTTTCGGCAATGATCGCCAGCCCTGCGCCTTCGACCAGACCCGCTTGCAGGCCGGACATGTCGCGGGCGCACAGGCTTTGCACGCCCGCGGCCGTCAGCAGCCGCGAAGTGTCCGCGGCAACCTGCGTGGGCGCCAGGATCACGGCACGTTCGTCCAGTGACACAGAACTGGCCAATGCGTTTCTCCTTTGACAGTGGGCAAGGCCGATGCTGGGTCATGCCGTCAGGGGTCTGATACCCACTGGACCACAGCCACTTGCCAAGGGTTCAACGCAACTACAGGCCCTGCTGCAGATACGGATCGTCCGGGTTCTGCCGCTCCAGCTCGGCCAGCAGTACTTGCACGTTCTGCAGTTGCCCGGTCTCTTTCCAGTACTCGATGAGCAATACCCGTGCGGCGCGGTTGGCCGGTTGCCGGCTGAGCAAGGTTTCCAGTTGCTTTTGCGCCGCATCAGCCTGCTCCAGGTCGTGCAGGGTCACCGCCAGGGTATAGCGATAAGCGGCGTTGTCCGGCTCCAGCTCGACGGCGCGTGACAAGGCAAGCAGGGCATATTCGCGCTGATCGTGGCGGATCAGCCAGCGCCCCAGCTGGTTTTGCAGGAACGCCGAGTCCGGGCGCAAGGCCAGCGCCTTGGCCAGTACCTGCCTGGACTGGTCATGGTGACCCTGGCGTTCGAGCAGGCGAACCTGAGTGGCCAGCGCGTCGGGGCTGTCCGGGTCCACTGCCAGGCTGCGTTGCAAGGCGATGGCTGCCTGCGTGTAGTCATTTTCGTGCAGGTACAGACGCGCCAGGTGCACTTGCGCTGCGGCGTCGTCGGGTTGTTGTTCCAACACCTGCTGGTACTGCTCCAGTGCCGCTTGCAGCGGGCCGAAATACAGGCCGATGGCATCGGGGTCGAGGCCGAGCAGGGCATCGACCGCAGCAAAACGTACACTTTGCTCGTCATCGTCCAGCAGCGGCCCCAGTATCAGGCTGCGCTGCGCTGCCGGGACCAGCCGGCGAAGACTGGCGATGGCGGCGCGGCGCACCAACGGTTCATCGGCGTCCAGCCCGGCACGCGCCAGTTTCAGCGCTTGTGGCGAGGGATAGTTGGGCAGTTCGGCAAACAGCGCGGCACGGCGGATCGGTGCCAGGTCGTCACGTTGCAGTTGCTGGTACAACACCCGCGCGGCGCCTGGCCGGCCTTCGTGGGCCATGCGCAAGGCCTTGGCATAGCTTTGCGCAGGAACGACCGGTGGCGCTGGCGGCGTATCCCGACGAAGGTAGCCGATGGTGACCGATACCAGGATCAGCAGCAGCAAGGCGATCAGGTAGCGGTGGCGTATGGGCATCGTGCGAACCATGGCGGAGGGAAGGAAGAGCTTGGGGCAGAATGCCGTGGGCTGCAAGCACCGTGGCTTGCCTGCACCGGCCCTATCGCCGGCAAGCCGGCTCCCACAGGTAGCTGGAAGTTGCCACCCTGTGGGAGCCGGCTTGCCGGCGATAGGGCCCGTGCAGCCCACATAAAAAAGCCCCGCGGGCCAAGGCCTGCGGGGCAAAAGGTTGGGAGAGACCAACCAAAGGAGTCGTTGCAAAGGGGAGGTTCAGCGCACGCTGGCGACCGTCTCAGGCTGCCAGCCGCCACCGAGCGCCTTGTAGATCGACACGATGCCGCGATACAGCTCGACTTCACCCACTGCCTGCGCGTCTTCGGCGCTCAAGCGTTCACGTTCGGCATCGAGCAGCACCAGGTAGTCCACCGTGCCTTCGCGATAACGCACCGAGGCCAGCTCCGCCGCCTTGCGGCTGGCGTCGCTCTGGCGCATCAGGGACAACAGCCGCTGCTGGGTCTTGTCGTAGTCGCTGAAGGCGTTGGCCGACTCTTCCAGAGCCAGCAGCACCTGCTGTTCATAGCTGGCCAGGGCCCCTTCGGCATCGGCCTTGGCGCCGCGCAGGCGGGCCCGCACGCTGCCCAGGTCGAATGCCGCCCAGGTGATGCTCGGCCCCAACGCCCAGGCATTGGCCGCCGCCGAACCGATCTGCGAACCGCGTGCCGCGGTAAAGCCGAGGAAGCCACTGAGGCTCACCCGAGGGAACAGGTCGGCGGTGGCCACGCCGACATTGGCGGTGGCCGCCGCCAGCTGGCGCTCGGCGCTGCGGATATCCGGGCGGCGGCGCAGCAGCTCGCCGGGGTCGCCCACCGGCAGGGCCTTGGCGATTGCGGGCAGGGCCTTGGGCGAAAGGTCCACGCTCAAGGCGTCCGGGCGCTGGCCGAGCAGGGTGGCGATGCGGTGGCGCGCCCTGGCCTGTTCAGCCTGCAGTTGCGGCACGGTGGCCTCGACCCCAGCCAGACGCGCATCGGCACGCACCACGTCGAGTTCGTTGCCGACCCCGGCGTCTCGCAGGGTCACGGTGATGTTGCGCGACTCTTCCTGGGTCTTGAGGTTGGCCACGGCGATCTTCTCGCGCAGTTGCGCCCCGCGCAGCTGGCCGTAGGCGTCGACCAGCTCGGCGATCAGGCTGACCTGCAGCTGTTGCAGGTCGGCCTGAGCGGCCGCTTCCTGGGCTTCGCTGGCCTCGATCTGGCGCTGAATGCGGCCGAACAGGTCGAGCTCCCAGGCCATGTCCAGGCCCAGGTCGTAGCGTTCGCTGTTGACCCGCTGGTCGGTCTGGCCGGGGATCTGGCCCTTGCCGATTTCGCTGCTGACGCGGCTGGTGACCACCGGCAACTGGTCGTTGGCGGCGTCATCGCGGATCGCCCGTGCCGACTTGAGCCGGGCAAAGGCCACCCGCAGGTCGCGGTTGCCGTCCAGCGATGCCTGCACCAGCTGGTTCAGCACCGGGTCGTCGAACTGCTTCCACCACACGCTCTCGAAGCGGCTGCGGTCGAAGGCCTTGGCTTGCAGCTCGGTATCGACACGTGCAGGCTCGGTGTCCGGCGCCTTGTAGTCAGGGCCTACCGCACAGGCCGCGAGGGCCAGGGCCAGCAGGCTCGGGGTCAGGGGTTTGAGCAGATTCATGCGTGGCTCTCCAGCGAGTGAGCGCGCTCGGCCTTGCGGGCTTGACGACGCTCGACGAAACGGCGGATCAGGAAGAAGAACACCGGGGTCAGGAACAGCCCGAACACGGTCACACCGATCATCCCCGAGAACACCGCGACACCCATGGCGTGGCGCATTTCAGAACCGGCACCGGAGGAGAACACCAGCGGTACCACGCCCATGATGAAGGCGATGGAGGTCATCAGGATCGGCCGCAGACGCAGGCGGCAGGCTTCCAGCACCGCAGCCAGTGGGTCCAGCCCCTTGGCCTGCTCGTCCTTGGCGAACTCGACGATCAGGATCGCGTTCTTGCACGCCAGGCCCACCAGCACGATCAAGCCGATCTGGGTGAAGATGTTGTTGTCGCCCCCCGAGACGATCACCCCGGTAATGGCCGACAGCAGGGTCATCGGCACGATCAGGATCACCGCCAGCGGCAGGCTCCAGCTCTCGTACTGGGCCGCCAGCACCAGGAACGCCAGCAGTACGCAGAGCGGGAACACCAGCAGGGCAGTGTTGCCGGAGAGGATCTGCTGGTAGGTCAGGTCGGTCCATTCGAAGGTCATGCCGTTGGGCAGTTCCTCTTTCAGCAGCTTCTCGATGGCAGCTTCGGCCTGGCCGGAGCTGTAGCCCGGCGCCGCCGCGCCGTTGATTTCCGCGGTGATGAAACCGTTGTAGTGCATCACACGGTCAGGCCCGGAGGTGTCGCTGACCTTGAGGAAGGTCGCCAGCGGGATCATCTCGCCCTGGTTGTTGCGCACCTTCAGCTGGCCGATCTGCTCGGCATCGAGGCGGAACTGCTGCTCGGCCTGGACGTTGACCTGGTAGGTGCGGCCAAAGCGGTTGAAGTCGTTGGTGTACAGCGAGCCCAGGTAGACCTGCAGGGTGTCGAAGATGTCGGTGATCGCCACGCCATGGGTCTTGGCCTTTTCCCGGTCGATGGCGGCATCGACCTGCGGCACGTTGACCTGGTAGCTGGTGAACAGCCCCGCCAGTTCCGGCACGTTCTGGCTCTTGGCGATGATGTTCTGGGTTTCCTTGTACAGCGCTTCGTAGCCCAGGTTGCCGCGGTCCTCGATCTGCAGGCGGAAACCACCAATGGTGCCCAGGCCCTGTACCGGCGGCGGTGGGAAGATGGCGATATAGGCGTCCTGGATGTCGGCGAACTGGGCGTTCAGCGCGGCAGCGATGGCGGCAGCCGACTGGCTCGGGTCCTTGCGCTCGTCGAACGGCTTGAGCGGGGTGAACACGATGCCGCTGTTCGGGCTGTTGGTGAAGCCGTTGATCGACAGGCCAGGGAAGGCTACCGAGTCGGCAACACCGGGTTGCTTCAGGGCAATTTCGCTCATGCGCTTGATCACAGCCTCCGTGCGGTCGAGGCTGGCAGCGTCAGGCAACTGGGCGAAGGCCACCAGGTACTGCTTGTCCTGGGCCGGCACGAAACCGGTTGGGGTGGACGAGAAGCCCAGGTAGGTCAGGCCCATGAGGCCGGCATACACGAACAGGGCGATGCCGCTGGAGCGGATGACCCGGCGCACGCCGCCGACGTAGCGGTGGCTGGCGCGATCGAAGAAGCGGTTGAACGGGGAGAACAGCCAGCTGCCCAGCAGTTTGTCGAGGAACCGCGAGAAACGGTCCTTGGGCGCATGGTGGTCCTTGAGCAATACGGCAGCCAGGGCTGGCGACAGGGTCAGCGAGTTGAACGCCGAGATCACGGTGGAGATGGCGATGGTCAGGGCGAACTGCTTGTAGAACTGCCCGGTAAGGCCGGAGATGAACGCGGCAGGTACGAACACCGCGCACAGCACCAGCGCCGTGGCGATGATCGGCCCGGTCACTTCGCTCATGGCTTTTTGCGTGGCTTCCAGGGGTTTCAGGCCCAACCCGATATTACGTTCGACGTTCTCCACCACAACGATGGCATCGTCCACCACGATACCGATGGCCAACACCAGCCCGAATAACGACAGGGCGTTGAGCGAGAAGCCGAACAGGTGCATCACCGCAAAGGTACCGATCAGCGACACCGGCACGGCCAGCAACGGAATGATCGAGGCGCGCCAGGTCTGCAGGAACAGGATCACCACCAGCACCACCAGCACCAGCGCTTCGAACAGGGTGTGCACCACCGCTTCGATGGAGCCGCGCACGAAGATGGTCGGGTCGTAGACGATGCTGTAGTCCATGCCTTCAGGGAAATCTTTCTTCAGCTCGGCCATCTTCGCCCGCACTTCATCGGAGATCTCGATGGCGTTGGAGCCTGGGCGCTGGAAGATCGGGATGGCCACGGCCGGCTGGTTGTTCAGCAGCGAACGCAGGGCGTACTGGCTGGAGCCGAGTTCGACCCGGGCGATGTCCTTCAGGCGCGTGATTTCGCCATCTTTACCTGCACGAATGATGATGTTCTCGAACTCCTCCTCGTTGACCAGGCGGCCCTGGGTGTTGATCGACAGCTGGAAGCTGGTCGAGCCAGGGGCGGGTGGGGCGCCCAGTTGGCCGGCGGCAACCTGGCGGTTCTGCTCGCGAATGGCCGCGACCACGTCGCTGGCGGTCAGGTTGCGCGAAGCGGTCTTGTTCGGGTCGAGCCAGACCCGCAGCGAGTAGTCGCCCATGCCGAACAGCTGCACGTCACCGACGCCGCCCAGGCGCGCCAGCTCATCCTTGATGTTGAGGATGGCGTAGTTGGACAGGTAGAGCATGTCGTAACGGTTGTCCGGCGAGGTCAGGTGCACGACCATGGTCAGGTCGGGCGAAGCCTTGTCGACGGTGATGCCGATACGTGTCACTTCCTCCGGCAGCTTGGGCTGGGTACGGGTGACGCGGTTCTGTACCTGCACCTGCGCGTTGTCCAGGTCGGTGCCCAGGGCGAAGGTGATGGTCAAGGTCAGCTTGCCGTCGGCGGTGGACTGCGAGGACATGTACAGCATGTTCTCGACCCCGGTGATGGCCTGCTCCAAGGGCGCTGCGACGGTTTCGCCGATGACCTTGGGGTTGGCCCCGGGGAAGTTGGCGCGTACCACCACGGTGGGCGGTACCACTTCCGGGTATTCGCTGATCGGCAGCTGGAACAGCGAGATGGAGCCCGCGATCAGCAGGACCAGCGACAGCACGGCAGCGAAGATCGGCCGGGTAATGAAGAATTTCGAAAAGTTCATCGGTGTGATCCCTTAACCGCGCGGCGACTGAGCGCTGGCGACTTTCTCAGTGGAGCCCGCTACCTTCTGCGCGGTGTTGCTGGCCTCGAGGGCCTGGCGCTGCTGGGCGAGGGCGGCGAGGGTCTGTTCGCTGGCCATCGGTGCCTCGATCGGGGTTACCGGCGAGCCTGGGCGAACCCGTTGCAGGCCCTTGACCACGATGCGGTCGTCCTTGGCCAGGCCGCTGCGCACGATGCGCAGCCCTTCGAGTTTTGGCCCCAGTTCGACGGCGCGATAGGTCGCCTTGTTGTCCTTGTCCATGACCAGCACGAACTTCTTGCCAAGGTCGGTGCCGACCGCTTCATCGTTGATCAGCATGGCGTCGTACTGGGCGCTGCCGACCAGTTTCAGGCGCGCATACAGGCCCGGGGTGAACTGGCCGTCGCGGTTGTCGAACACGGCACGGCCACGGATGGTGCCGGTGCGCGGGTTGACCTGGTTGTCGACGAAGTTCATCTGGCCCAGGTGCGGGTTGCCGGTTTCGCTGGTCAGGCCCAGGTACACCGGGGTGCTCTGGCCGCGCTGGCCGTCGCGCGCCAGCTGGGTGTACTTGAGGTACACGCGCTCGTCAGCGTCGAAGTAGGCATACACCTTGTCGGTGGAGACCACGCTGGTCAGCGGCGTGACATCGGCGCTGACGATGTTGCCGGCGGTGAACTGGGCGCGGCTGACGCGGCCGCTGATCGGTGCGGTGACGCGGGTGAAGCTCAGGTTCAGGCGCGCCAGGTCGAGCTGGGCCTGGATCGCGTCGACCCCGGCGCGGGCTTCGGCGGCGGCGCTGCTGCGCGATTCGGCAAGTTCGGCGGAGATCGCGTTGCTGTCGCGCAGGCGCTCGCCACGGCGGGCTTCGTTGGCGCTGCGAATGGCAGTGGCCTTGGCCTGCTGCAACTGCGCTTCGAGGCGGCGGACTTCAGCCTGGAACGGGCGTGGGTCGATCTGGAACAGCAAGTCGCCTTTCTTGACCTGGGCGCCCTCGGTGAAGGCTACCAGGTCGATCTGGCCGGAGACCCGTGGGCGTACTTCGACGGTTTCCGGGGCTTCGAGGCGTCCGGTGAATTCGTCCCATTCGTTGATCGGCTGTTCGATCACCTTGGCCACGCTGACCTTTGGCGCGGCGGGCGCCTGCACAGCGTCCGGGGTTCGGCCACAAGCGCTGAGCACCACCACTGCCAGGGCAGCGAGGGGGAAGCGCAAGGGTTTGAGTGAGTGGTCCATGGAGAACTCCGCCAAGATATTAGTAGTGGGCGGAGTGTGAGTGCCTTGCGCGTGGCGCACGAATCGAACGCAGCGAAGGTTATTATCACGGGCAATGATAGGTCGGCATGTTTCATCGATGGCCGGCACAGACATCCTGCATGTGATCCAAGGCCCAATCGTGAACACCACCCCCAAATTCCCCAGCCCCCTCGGCATCGTCTGGCTGGGCGTACTGCAAATCCTGGTCTGGGGCGGTTCCTTCTTCCTCATGGCGGTCATGGCCGACCCGATCAGCCGCGACACCGGCTGGCCCAGCCAATGGGTCTACGGCGCACTCTCGCTGAGCCTGATGGTTTCGGCCCTGTTGGCCCCACTAAGCAGCCGTCTGGTCGCCCGTTACGGCGGCCGCCCGCAAATGGCCGCCAGCGGCGCAGTAGTCGCGCTGGGCCTGCTGATCATGGCCGCCAGCCACAGCCTGGCGTTGTTCCTGCTGGCCTGGGCGGTGATTGGCGTGGGCATGGCCATGGGGCTGTACGAAGCCCTGTTCGCGACCCTTGGCGGGTTGTATGGGGAGGGTGCAGGCAAGGCCATCACCGGTATCACGCTGATCGCCGGTTTCGCCTCGACCCTGTCCTGGCCCATCGTGGCATTGGCCATCGAGCACCTGGGCTGGCGGGTGACCTGTGTCTGCTACGCGCTGGTGTTGATCGTGGTGGTGGCGCCGCTGTACTGGCGGGTCCTGCCCGCGGGTTGCCGGGTCGAGCTGCGCAAGCAACAGCAGAGCGCTGACGGGGGCGAGGTGGACCGCCAGCTCTACTTGCTGCTGACCAGCCTGTTCGCCATCGGCGCGATCATCATGACGGCCATTGCCGTGCAGCTGGTGGCCGTGCTGCAGGGCCTCGGGCATTCGCTACTGGCGGCCATCGGCCTGGCCGCGATGCTCGGCCCCAGCCAGGTAGCCTCGCGGGTGCTGCAGATTCTTGCAGGCAAGCGGCATCCGGTCTGGACGGCGCTGGCCTGGGTGAGCCTGGTGCTGGTCGGCCTGCTGCTGGTCACGCTGGTGCCGGCGGCCACCGCCGTGGGCCTGCTGGTGTTCGGTTGCGGTAATGGTCTGCGGGCGATCGTGCGGGGGTTGCTGCCGCTGGCGATGATGCCACCTGCGCAATATGTGCTGCTGATGGGGCGCATGTCGCGGCCATCGCTGATCGGGCAGGCGTTGACGCCGCTGGTGGGGGGGTACCTGTTCGAGCATTTTGGCGCGATGGGGGTGCTGGTAACGCTGTGCCTGCTGGCGTTGGTCAACGTGGGGTTGGTGCTGGCAGTGATGCGCAGGGTACGCCGCAGCGCCTGCTCGGATTGATACTTCCGACCAGCCGCATTGGCGCGCAGGCGCCGGGTGCACTAGCGTTTTGTTCAACTTCGCCAGCAGCGTTCATTGCGCTGGGTCCGCGAACGTCGACGTCAGTCCTCCCTCGCTGTGAGACCAGACACCTATGCAGGACCCGCGCCCGAACCCGACGCTGCCCCTGGAATACTGTGCCGAACGGCCGATCGTCAGCGACTTCCTGCAGCAGGCAAAGCGTGCGCCCGATGCCCCGGCGATCATCGGCGAGAGCGCAAGCTGCAGCTATCAGCAGCTGCAGCGGATCAGCCAGGGCATCGCCAGCTTCTTGCTCGAACACGGTACCGCTGGCACCGACCGGGTGCTGATCGTCTGCAGCCGCGGCGCGGGCCTGGTCTATGCCATGCTCGGCGCGCTACGCGCCGGCTTGCCCTTCAGCGTGGTCGATGTGGCCTACCCGGCAGCCCGCATTGCGCAGTTGGTCGATAACCTGGAGCCCTCCTTCATCCTGCTCTGTGGCGACGCACAGATCGCCGTCCCGGCAGGCCGAAGCCCGGCGCAGCTTGTCCGGGTACCGGAAGCACCCGCCCAGGCCTTGCAGCAGTTCCCTGAGCAGTCCAGGACCCTGCCCGAAATCGATGCCAGCCGTCCCGCCTATATCACCTTCACCTCCGGCAGCACCGGCACCCCAAAAGGGGTCGTGACCCATCACGCACCTTTGGTGCATTTCATCGACTGGCATGTGCGCCGCCACGGTTTCACCGAGCACGATCGTTTTTCGCTGCTGTCGGGGCTTGGGCACGATCCGGTCTACCGGGATATCTTCACGCCCTTGTCGATTGGCGCGGCGGTGGTCTGTCCGGCTCAGTGCACACTCACCCACCCGGCGCAGCTGGCAGCCTGGATACACCACCATGGCATCTCGGTCATCCACCTGACACCGCCCCTGGGCAAGCTGATCGCGACCGGCGCAAGCATCGACCCGCAGCCGTTCGGTCAACTGCGCTGGCTGTTCTGGGGCGGCGATGCACTGAGCCCCACGCTCTACCAGACGATGCGGACGATCGCACCCAATGCCACCAGCGTGAATTTCTATGGCACCACGGAAACGCCGCAGGCGATGGTGTTCCATCCACTCGATGGGCAGCCTGGGCAGACGGCGATACCGCTGGGCAAAGGCATCGACGACGCCCAGGTGCTGGTGGTGGGCGAACAGCAGCAATTGGTCGGCGAAGGCGAGGTGGGCGAAATCCTTATCCGCAGCCCGTATCTGTCGATGGGTTACTGGCGGGACGCGGCGCTGACCGCGGAAAAATTCGTGGTCAATCCGTTTACCGGCGAGCAGGGCGATACCTGCTACCGCACGGGCGATCTGGGCACCTATCTGCCTGACGGCAGTGTCGCTTTCCTCGGCCGCGCCGACTGCCAGGTGAAGATTCGCGGCCACCGCATCGAGCTGGCAGAAATCGAAAGCGTGCTCGCCAGACAGCCGCAGATCGAGCAGTGCGTGGTCGTGGCCAGCGCCGACAGTGCAGCGCCAAGGCTGATCGCCTACTGCGTCGCGCGATCCACCGTTGCGCCTGCGCAGTTGCGCGAGGCCCTCGCCGCGCAGTTGCCGGACTACATGGTGCCAGCGCTGTTCGTGTTCATCGAGGCGATACCGCTGACGCCCAATGGCAAGATCGATCGGCGGGCATTGCCGGCGCCATCTGATGGCCATGCCGGTGAGGCGCTGACGCCGGTGACGCAAAAATTGGCCGACGCCTGGGCCAAGATACTTCAGGTGCCGAGTATCGACGCCAACTTGAGTTTCGTAGAGCTGGGCGGCGATTCGTTGTCGTTCGTTCAGGCTTCGAGGGTGCTTGAAGAACTGATCGGGCAATTGCCGGCACGCTGGGAACTGATCCCGGTGAAGCGGCTGGCCGAACTGGTCGGTCAGGCCAGGGCGCCCAGGCACGCGCTGCGGGCGATGGAGATGCCGGTATTGATGCGCATGTTGTCGATCCTGTTGATCGTCATGGGGCACTTGGGCGTGCTCGGCAAGTGGGTGATCACGGGCGAAACCACCGCGCTGTTCCTGGTGTCCGGCATCGGCCTTGCCAGGTTCCAGGTCAATGCGATCAATGAGCGTGGCGACGCCCGCGTGCTGCTCAAGTCGATGCTCGCCATCGCGTTGCCAACCGTGCTGTATACCGCGCTGGTGCAGTGCCTGTTCGACACGGTGCACTGGCAATCGCTGCTACTGATTTCCAACTGGTTCCCTGCCGAACGGGTCGGCCATTTCAGCTACTGGTACATCGAAGTGCTGGTGCAGATGCTGCTGATCGTCGGCCTGATCCTGTCGATCAGGCCGGTGCGCCTGCTGATCATGGCCGACCCGTTCCGCCATCTGTTGCTGGCCGCGTGCGTTCTGGTGGTGACGGACCTCGTGCTCGGCCGCTGGGTGTTCGACGCCACGCCGCTCTACAACCGCGTCCCCCAGCATTACCTGGCGGCCATGGTGCTGGGCATGGCCGTGCAATACGCCGATTCGACGTCGCGCAAATGGCTGGCCAGTGCAATGGCCGTGTTGGTGATCGGCGAACTGGAGATCGCCACCCTCGCAGGCTACGGGTGGGAGGCGTGGCTGAGCGGGGTGCACATCGACATCGCCTTGCCGGCGGTGCTGGCACTGATCTGGTTCAGGTCGGTGCCGGTACCCGCTGCTGTGGCACGGGGCGGTGCGCTGATCGCCTCGTCGACCCTGTTCATCTACCTGACGCATTACCAGTTCCAGTCCGTGGCCCGACGTATCAGCGATCAGCCACTGGTCGCGGTGGCCTTGGCCATCGTCGGCGGCATCCTGGTGGCCTACTGCTGGAACGCTTCGCTAGGCCTGGCCCTGAAACGCTGGAGGCGGGCACGCAAGAAGCGCGAAGCCGATACCCTGGAACCTGTCACTTGAGCGGCGTCAGGGGGGGCCTGGCGCCAGGCCATTGAGCAGCAAGCGTACCGAGGAAGCCGTTGCGGCCTGGTAGTCGATACGTTGCTGCGTCTCTTTCGGCGCGTGCCAGCATCGGTCGATGCACGCTTGGGCAATGGCCCAGACCGACGGCAGCACGTGCTCTGGGTTGACCGCTGCCAATTGCCCGCTGCCGACCCATTGGCGAATGTGGGCGGTATTTTCCTGAGCCTGGCAGGCCCAGCGTTCGAGAAAGTCCCCCGGAATGCGTCGGCCACCTTCCTTGAGTTCCTGCAGCAGCACTTTCGAGGCGAACGGGCGCCCCTCGAACAGGCGGATCATCACGCTGACCATGCGGCTCAACGCTTCCAGCGGCGGGTCGTCGTGGCGAAAAGGTGCGCAGGCGTCCAGGTAGCGGGGGGCGATGTCTTGCAGCACATGGCTGTAGATGTTTGCCTTGGACTTGAAGTAGTAGAGGACGTTGGACCTGGGCAGGCAGGCCAGGGCGGCGATGGCCGAGAGCTTGGTTGCGGCATAGCCCTGTTGGGCGAACGCTTCGCTGGCGGCATTGAGGATGGTGCTGCGCACGGGCTCGGCCGATGGCTCTTCGCAAGCCTTGGGCATTTCTCGCGGCAATTCGAACGGCATGATGTACACGGCAAGGCTTCCCTGAAGCGCGCAAAGCCGTAATATACAAAAATATATAGCGAAAGTGTGTCCGTGCCGGCCCATTCGCGGAACCTGCACTGCTATCGAAGTCAGTGACAGACCTGTGGGAGCTGTTAGAAATTGAGCAAGACAGTTGCTCCCACAGGGATCGTGCAACCTTTAGGTACTGGAATTAGCGGCGGTAGTAACGATGATCCGCTTCATAGCGATGATGCATGGCCCGCTCATGCCGGCGTTCCCAGTCGCGGCGGCGTTCGTAGTCACGGCGCGCCTGCTCCCGGCGCCATTGCTCGCGGCGCCACTCTTCACGGCGCCAGTCGTGGCGATCGTCATGCCGGTAGTGGTCATGCTCGTAGCGATCATCATGGGCCAGCAGTGTCGCCGGCTGCTGCGCTGCCACGCTGGCCAGGCTTGGCCACGGGTTTTCGGCGGCCTTCTCGGCGGGCACCTCAGTGGCGCGTACAGGGGTTGAAACCTTCATCGGTGTTGCAGATGCCGAGCCCATTGCCGCGAACGCGAACAGGCTGACAAGCACTATCCGTGGGACATGGATTTTCATGAGCGAAGACAACCTCTGCTGAGTATTGGGCATTAGGCCAAGGGCCTGTTCACATAGACCAGCAATCCGGAAAAAGTTCTAGAAAACCGTCACTTAAAACACCAATAGGTGGCCACTCGCTGCTGGCCGAATGCAGTCAGCGGCTGCCAGGGACGCTATACTTCGCACCTTTACCCAGGCCTCGGAGCGCTCATGCGGCAGGTTTTACTCATCGTCGATGTCCAGTCCACCTTCAGCCCGCCCGAGTGGCTGGTCGATGGCATACGGGCGTTGTCCGCGACGATTCCTACCATCGCCTCGATCGAGCTGCACGACGAGCAGATCACCCCGTTCGACAAGCAGCTCGGCTGGCACCCGGCAGCCCAGGACGAGAGCCTGGTCGAGGCCGACCGGGTGTTCGTCAAGCACGGCTATGGGCAGACTGCAGAGACGATCGAGCACCTGCGCCAACTGGGGGCGGAGCGGGTACTGGTGTGCGGGCTGCAGACCGAAACCTGCGTGCTTGCTGCCGGCTTCGCCTTGTTCGATGCGGGGCTGGTGCCGACCTTGATCACCGACCTGACAGTAGGCTCCTCGCTCGACCGCTCAGGGAAAATGGGCATCGAGTTGTGGAAGCATCACTTCGGCAATGTCACCACCCGGGCCGAGGTACTGGCCGGGCTCACCGCCTGACCCCTTCGATACTGCGGCCCAGCTTGTGGGCCTGGGCCTGCAATACCCGCATCAGCTGCAACGCCGCCTGCGAGGGGGGCTCGAAGCGCGAGTAGACGAAACTGATGTCGAAGTGAATGTCTTGGGCCAGCGGCACCACGGCCAGGCCGCTGTCCTGCGCCACGAACTCGTCGATCAGGGTGATGCCCATGCCTTGCTTGACCAGCGCCACCGCTTCATTGGCATTGGTGAACGACAGCAGCGAATCCAGCTGCAAACCCTGCCGGCGTATCGCTTCGGCCAGCAACCGGCCGAACGGCATGTCCGGGCGGAACAGCAACAACGCATGACCCACCAGCTGCTGCAGCGTCAGTGAAGGCTGCTGCGCCAGCACGTGATCGGCCGGCATCACGGCCACCATGCGCCCGCGCATGAACGCCTGCGAATGCAAATGATCGTGAACCACCGGCAGGGCGGCGATCGCCAGATCCACCTTCTTCGCCAGGATCTGGTTGGGCATCTCGCCCATCAGCGAGGTCTGCCACTCGATCTGCAGCGCGGGCGACTCGCGCTTGAGCTGGGCCAGGGCCATGGGGATGACCACCGTCGACAACGAAGCGCTGCAGCACAGGCGCAGGCTACGGTGCGTACCCGCCGCCAGTGACAGCGCGCACTCATTGACCTGCAAAGCCGCCTGGTACACCCGTTCGACCTCACGAAACAGCACCTGCGCCTCCTCGGTGGGTACCAGGCGGTTGTTGATGCGCTCGAACAGGCGATAGGTCAGCCGCCCTTCGATGTAGCCGATCAGCTTGCTCACCGCCGGTTGCGAAACATACAGCAGCTTGGCCGCGGCGCTGATCGAACCGGTCAGCATCACCGCGCGAAACACTTCCATATGGCGCAGTTTGAACTGCATCGTGCTGGCATCCGCACCTTCTTTGCCGGGCTGCATGGGTATTACCTCTGGTTATGGTCTTCGCCATCTGTGTATGAGCGCAACGCACACGCCCGCAGTATCTTGAGCCCAGGCCAATCGCCTGGATGGCGAACGATAACAAGATCTGCAGGCAAGCGCAGTGGCGCTTGAAGGAGCCGCCTTTTGAACATCTTTGATGAACCGAAGATCGATTGCCATAACCATTTGTTTGACCCTGCGCGCTTTGCCTATCACCCGGATGCGCCTTATGCACCGTCCGGCCAGGAAGTTGCCCCGCTGGAGCAGTTCAACCAGGTGATGGATGCCTACGGTGTGCGTCATGCCCTGCTGGTGGGCCCCAACAGCGGCTATCACACCGACAATCGCTGCCTGTTGCATGCACTGGCCAGCGGCCAGGGTCGCTTCAAGGGGGTGGCGGTGGTCGATCGGCAGATCGGCCTGGAGCAACTGGCCGCTCTGCGTGAGCAGGGCGTGGTGGGCGTGGCGTTCAACCCCGCGATGCATGGCCTGACCCGGTTGCAAGAGGCCGAGCCGCTGCTGGGCAAGCTGGCCGAACTGGGCCTGTACGCCCAGATCCAGGTTTGCGAAGACCAACTGGTCGACTTGCAAGGCCTGATCGAGCGCAGCCCGGTGCGCGTGCTGATCGACCACTGCGGTCGCCCGCAGGCCGCTGCCGGGTTGCAGCAGCCCGGTTTCCAGGCGTTGCTGAGGCTGGCTCGGCTTGGCCGTGTCTGCGTGAAGCTCTCCGGTATGCAGAAGTTCGCGGCCGCCCATGCGCTGCACACGCAGAGCGCCGCCTATGTCCAGGCGCTGATCGAGGTCTTTGGCCCGGATGCCTGTGTCTGGGGTTCGGACTGGCCCTTCATCCGCCAACCTGCGCGGGTCGATTACGGCCCGCTGCTGAAACTGGCCGAGCGCTTGATGCCAGACCCTCGGCTGCGCCGAACGATCATGTGGGACACGCCAAGGCGCCTGTTCGGCTTCGCCTGACCCCCCACGCATTGCCATTCCAATAACAAGAGAGCAATTGTCATGACCGTTGAACAGCACCTCGGCCAAGGCGTGCTAGACACGCCCGCGCGCCTGCAACAAAGGACTCGCACCCGCTTCATGATCCTGGCGTTGATCTCGGGCGGCACCATGATCAATTACCTCGACCGCAGTGTCATGGGGATCGCCGCGCCCAGTATCAGCGCCGACCTGGGCCTCAACGCCGCGCTGATGGGGGTGATCTTCTCGGCGTTCTCGTGGACCTACGCCGCGGCGCAGATTCCCGGTGGCATCCTGATCGACCGCCTCGGCACCAAGTTCACCTACTGGCTGGCGCTGACCCTGTGGTCGCTGTTCACCGGGCTGCAAGGCCTGGCCCAGGGTTTTCTGTCATTGCTGGGCATGCGTTTTCTGGTGGGCGTGACCGAGGCACCGTGCTTTCCCACCAACAGCCGGGTGGTGGCGACCTGGTTCCCGCAGAGCGAGCGAGCCAGGGCAACCGGCATCTACACCTTTGCCGAGTACACCGGGCTTGCGTTCCTCACGCCGCTGCTGTTCTGGGTGCTGCACGCCTATGGCTGGCGCTTCCTGTTGATGGCGGTCGGTCTGCTCGGGGTGCTGTACGGTCTGGTGTGGTGGCGCAAGTACCATGAGCCGCATCAGTCGACCTCCGCCAACCAGGCCGAGCTGGACTACATCGCCGCCGGCGGCGGCGTGGTCGACGGCGGACAGAAAGCTACCGTGTTCCGCTGGTCGCAGATCCCGGCACTGCTCAAGCACCGCAACATGCTGGGCATCTGCCTGGGGCAGTTCGCCTGCAACTCGACCAACGTGTTCTTCCTCACCTGGTTCCCCACCTACCTGGTCACTGAGCGTCACATGCCCTGGCTCAAGGTCGGCTGGGTCGCGGTGCTGCCCTTCATCGCCGCGTCGCTGGGTACCCTGGCCGGTGGCTGGCTGTCGGATGCCTTGCTGCGCCGCGGCTACTCGCTGAACGTGGCGCGCAAGCTGCCAGTGATCGCCGGCCTGCTGACCGCCTCGGTGATCGTGCTGGCCAACTATGTCGAGTCCGACGCGCTGGTGATCACCATCCTTTGCGTTGCCTACTTTGCCCAGGGCATGTCGGCGCTGGCCTGGATGATCGTTTCCGATATCGCCCCCAAAGGCCTGCTGGGGCTCAGTGGCGGGCTGTTCAACCTGTTCGCCAACGCCGCCGGCATTGTCACCCCGCTGACCATCGGCCTGATCGTCAGCGCCACAGGCTCGTTCGTCTGGGCCTTGGCCTTCGTGTCCACCATCACCGCGCTGGGTGCGCTGTGCTACCTGTTCATGGTGCGCGACCTGCGTCGCCTGCCGGATATTCCCTCTGTCGAAAATGGAGCAAGACAATGAGTCAATCTTTGCAAGGGCAAACGGCAATCGTCACCGGCGGCATGCGCGGCATCGGCCTGGCCATTGCGCAACGGCTGCAGGCGGCCGGCGCCCAGGTGGTGATCTGGGACTTGGCGGTCGACGGCTGGGACAGTGCTGCCAGCGGCTTCGAGCCGGTGCTACGCCAGGCGGTGGACGTGGCCTCGCTGGCGTCTGTGCAGAGCGCATTCGCCGAGGTGCTGGAGCGCCTGGGGCAGGTCGAGATCCTGGTCAACAATGCCGGCATCAACGGTCCGGTGCTGCCGTGCTGGGAGTACGCCCCAGAGGCCTGGGACAAGGTCATCGCCGTTGACCTGAACAGCGTCTTCTACTGCTGCCGCACGGCCATACCGCACATGCGCGAGCGTGGCTACGGGCGCATCGTCAATGTCGCTTCGATGGCGGGCAAGGACGGCGTTCAGTTCATCTCGGGGTATTCCGCGGCCAAGGCCGGGGTCATCGCCTTCACCAAGGCCGCGGCCAAGGAGCTTGCGCAGGACGGCGTGCTGCTCAACTGCATCGCGCCGGCCATGGTCGAAACGCCGCTGATGGCCGAGATGACCGCGGAGCACATTGCCGCGAGCAAGGCCAAGATCCCCATGGGGCGGTTCCTCAAGGCCGAGGAGATCGCCAACATGGTGGCCTGGATCGCCGGTCCCGAATGCAGTTTCACCACCGGCTTCGTGTTCGACCTCAGCGGCGGCAGGGCGACCTATTGAAAGCGCTGGGAGTGGCCCACCTGACGGCCTTGGACCTGGCCCCGGCTGTGTTGGTGCGCGAGGCCGGCCGGGCCGGTTTCGCCGCCGTGGGGCTGCGCCTGCACCCGGTGCAGCCGGGTGCGCGGGCCTACCCGGTGGCGCAAGGCAGCCAGGCCATGGGCGAGCTGAAGGCGGTGATGGCGGGTGAGGGCGTGCAGGTTGCCGATATCGAGTTCGTCGCGCTGACACCTGCGTGTCAGGTAGCCGACTGCGAAAGGTTGCTGGCGGCAGGCGCCGAGCTGGGTGCGCAGAGCCTTACGGTTTCCGGGGACGACCCGGATCTCGCGCGGCTGACCCAGCGCTTCGCGGCATTGTGCGAGTTGGCCAGTGGCTACGGGTTGCGTGTGGACCTTGAGTTCATGCGTTGGCGGCCGGTGGCCACGCTGCAACACGCGCTTGCCGTGGTGACGGCGGCTGGGCAGGGCAACAGTGGCGTGCTGCTGGATGCCTTGCACCTGTTTCGTTCGGGGGGCGATGTCGCGGCCCTTGCCGGCGTTGACCCAGGTTACCTGCGTGCCGTGCAACTGTGCGATGCGCCGCGGCTGGCGCCGGTGGACGCGCTGATCATTCAGGAGGCACGAGAAGGGCGGCTGTTGCCGGGGCAAGGGCAACTGCCGCTGGCTGCGTTGCTCGGGGCGTTGCCTTTGGACGTGCAGATAAGTGTGGAAACACCAACGCGGCAGCACGCTGGCAAGCAGCACGTACGGCGGGCGTATGACGCTACCTGCTCCTGGTTAGCGTGCCTGTAAATGAAGAGGGGAGGGGCTGCAGCCAGCGCCATCCCCTGTGGGAGCCTTCAAGGATTGACCTGATACCCCCGTCCTTGCAGGCAACCGCTGAAGGCATTGGCATGTGCCGAGCTTTGTGCTTCGCCTTGGTTACGCCGGTCCTGGCGACGCTCCTGGCGCTGGCGTGAGCCACCGACCACGGCACCGGCCGCCGCCACTTCGCCAGCACGGTTCTGGCGATACTCTTGCTTGGCGTCGTCGCCGACCCGGTCATAGAGCTCATCGTGCTGGTTACCGCGCACCTGCGCCCCGACCGCGCCCGCTGCGGCGCCTACTGCCGCGCCTTTCACCCGGCCACCGACATGCGGGCTGGTGCTGCTGGTGGCACTGTTCGCGGCGTTGGTCGCCACCGTATTGCAATCATTGATGTCCAGCTGCGTCTGCTGGCTGCTCTGACCCTTGAGCGGTACTACTGATTGGGCCTGGACTACCGGGGCTGCACACAGCAGTACCAGCATGTAACTCAACGTGAGCGCACGCATGGCACACCTCCACTAAATATGAACCGTATCATTGAGAATAGCCCGGTCTGTTCCGGGCCGGGAGACCGCAGCCCTCATGAGGTTGCAGCCGAGCGCAGAGGCACCTCGCGCAGCATCCACGACAACGCGAATGCCACGCAGGTAATCACTGCAGCCAGCAGGAACACGCCATGCATCGCTGCGGAGAACGCCTGCAGGTAGGCCTGCTGCAAGGGGGCCGACAGCGCATGCACCGCTGTTGGCGAAAGGCTCGCGGGGCCACCGGTGGCGGCAGCGAAATCGCTGGGCAGGCGGTCGAGCAGGGTATGGGCGAACAACGCGCCGAACACCGACACACCGACCGCCCCGCCTATCGAGCGGAACAGGGTGGCGCCCGAAGTCGCCACACCCATGTGGCGCCGTTCCACGCTGTTCTGCACCGCCAGGATCAGCACCTGCATGACCATGCCCAGGCCTGCACCCAGCAGGCCCATGTACAGGTTCATCAGCATCTTCGGCGTGTCCAGGTCGATGCGGCTCAACAGGCCCAGGGCAATCACCTGCAGCAGCGTGCCCAGGATCGGGAAGATCCGGTAGCGTCCCCAGCGGCTGATCAGCCGCCCGGTGATGGCCGACACCACCAGCAAGCCACCCATCAACGGCAGCATCTGCAAGCCGGCACTGGTCGGAGTGGCGTCCTTGACCACCTGCATGTAAAGCGGCAGGAAGGTCACCGAGCCGAACAGCGACACGCCGACGACCAGGCCGATCAGCCCGGCGAGCACGAAGGTGCGGTGGCGGAACAGGTGCAGCGGCATGATCGGCTCGACGGCGCGGCGCTGCTCGTAGATGAAGCCGGCCAGGCCGACCACGGCGAACAGCCCCAGGCACAGAATGTCCAGCGATGCCCACGGCACCAGGCTGCCGCCGAGGCTGGTGATCAGTACCAGCGAACCCAGGGTAACGGTGAGGAAGAAGGCGCCGATGTAGTCGACCACGTGCTTGACCGGGGCGACATGCGGGCGGAACACGTAACCGATGACCAGCACCGCCAGCAGGCCCAGCGGCAGGTTGATGAAAAAGATCCAGTGCCACGACAGGTGCTCGACCAAAAAACCGCCGATCAGTGGCCCGACCACAGTCGCCAGGCCGAACACACCGCCGAACAACCCCTGATAGCGGCCGCGTTCGGCAGGCGCAATGACATCGCCGATGGCGGCCATCGCCACCACCATCAGGCCGCCGCCACCCAGGCCCTGCAAGGTGCGGAACAGCACCAGCTGGGTCATGTCCTGGGCCACGCCACACAAGGCCGAGCCCAGCAGGAACAGGGCAATGGCGATCTGCAGCACCCGCTTGCGCCCGTAGAGGTCGCCGAACTTGCCGTACAGCGGCACCACCACGGTCGAGGCCAGCAGGTACGCGGTAACCACCCACGACAACCAGCGCAGGCCACCGAGGTCGCTGACAATGGTCGGTAGCGCGGTGGAAACGATGGTCTGGTCGAGGGCGGCGAGGAACATCACCAACATCAAGGCACCGAGCAACCACGGGATGGACGTCTGCCTATCCACGTAGGTACGCGCAGGTGAGGGGCTGGCTTGTTCTGGGAGGGCAGTCTCAGCGGCTCGTCCGTGCATGATCAGCAACCCTCGCCTTGGGCGTACAGACGCCCGGTTGCTTCAAGGCCCGCCAGCGCGAATTGGTACAAGTGCGTGCTCACCTGATCGGCAGGCATGCCAAGGATCTCGTGCAGCGCTCCAGACGTTGCGCGCGGGCCGATCAGCAGCATGGCCCAAGGCGCCGTGACGCACAGAATGCAGCGGGTCAGCGCCGGTGCGTCTGGCGGGATGGCGGTGATTTCGCTGAACAGGCCCTTGAGCAGTGCCAGCTTCATCGGCGCCCCGGTCTGCAGGTGCGCCTGGCCGTGCGGGCTGGGCGCCAGGATTTCGGCGGCGAGCACGCGCAGGTGCCAGTTGTTGTGCCCCTGCAGCGCCTTGTTCACCACCAACTCGACCAGCGCGCGCAGTTTCTCTGTCGCTGGCTGCTCGGCGAGGGTGATGCGCTGCAGATCGGAAATATCCAGAAAACGCCGCCGGGCTTCATCGAGCACGGCCAGGTAGAGGCCGCTGCGGCTGCCAAAGTGATAGTTGATCGATGCCAGGTCGACTTCGGCCTTGGCTGCCACGGCCTTGTTGCTGGCTTCGGCGTACCCGACAGCCGCGAACAGTTCGCCGGCCGCCTGGAGGATACGGGCGCGGGTAGCTTCGCCGTCCTTGCGCGGTTCACGAACGGTTGTCGCCATGGCTTTTCTCTCCGTTGAGCAATGGAAGAAGCCTGAGCGAGTTTTAAGTTAAATTCAATTTAAATTTAGTGATGATGACAAAAGGCAAAAGCCCGCTTTAAAGCCGACCGGACGGCGCTCACCGCTAGGGAGAGAGGCGGTTCCTATGGTATACAAGCCGTTACCGACACCACCATCGCCCGCCACCTGGATGCGTCGACGCTTGGCTGGTGATTTTCTTGCCCTGCTGCCCTGATTGAGAAACGGAGATTCGCCGATGACCGCCACCGACCGTCTGAGCCTGCTGCAGTTCGAGCACCTGGGCCTGGACGATGTTGCCGCTGCAGAATTCAAGATTGCGCTGAAGGAATTGCGCAATCTGGCGCTGGAAGACCGCTACGAGCACCATGCTGCCCTGCACCTGGGTGATATCGCTGACGCTGAAGACCACCAGCAACTGGAAGAAGCCCGCAACTGGGGCATCGGCTTCCTGCAGGGGCTGATCTGCTCCAGAGGCCTTGCGCAAGGCCAGATCGACGCCTTGCGGCGTGTCTTCCAGGCGGCAGCGGAGCGCTCGCTGGCGCGTATTCGCGGCTGATTCGAATTTCGCTCGGGCCTTGTTCCATCAGGGCCTGACGCGGCTGCAGGGCATCGACACGTCGCTCGATGCACCGGCCTGCTGGCTGCACCCTTCTCGGCACAAATCGTTTTCCTTTCCCCTGCACAAGTACATTTTCCTACTAGGCTTGCACGTGTCAGCGTGCGTGAAGGCCTGGAGTGACTGCCTGTAACAAGACGTCCTAGGGAAAGAGCATGAGCATGAGTGGGCCCCGGAACCTGATCATCTGCGAATACTGCGATGCGGTGTATGAGCGTGCGCCCGTGCAACGGCATCAGCGGGCGCTGTGCACCCGTTGTGGCGGCGTCCTGTACCGGCATTCCAGCCTTGGCATTCAGCAGCGTCTGGCCCTGAGTGTCACAGGCGCTGTGTTGCTGGTGTTCGCCAACCTGTACCCGGTCATGACCATCGGCATGCAGGGCCTGTCCAACTCGGCCACCCTGTGGGATTCGGTGTTGATCCTGAGCAGCGGCAGCATCACCTTCATTGCCCTGGTGATGGCCTTGGCCATCATCTTCGCCCCCATTTTGCAGATCGCCTTGCTGTGCTGGGTACTGAGCTTTGCCCTGGCCGGTCGTCGAGCGCCCGGTTTTGCCATGTGCATGCGCTGCCTGGAAGGCCTGCGCCCCTGGAGCATGCTGGAAGTCTGTCTGCTGGGGGCACTGGTGGCGGTGATCAAGCTGGCGGGCCTGCTCGATGTCATTCCGGGCATTGGCCTGATCGCGTTGGCCGCGCTGAGCGTACTCATCATCTATATCGCCGGGCGTGACATACGCGACCTGTGGGAGCAGGTATGAACACGCCCGCGCAAGCCGAGGACCTGGACCTGTGCCTGTGTCACGGCTGTGGCCAGGCCTGCGACCTGAGCGACGGTTCGCACAGCTGTGAGCGCTGCGGTGCTGCGCTGCACCCGCGCAAGACCAATGCCATCACCCGCGGTTGGGCCTTCCTGTTCGCCGCGCTGGTGTTCTATGTCCCGGCGAACCTGCTGCCGGTCATGCACACCGAAATGCTCGGCAGTGGCAGTGACAGCACCATTGTCGGCGGCGTGATCGAGTTCTGGGAGGCGGGCGCCTGGGATATCGCGCTGATCATCTTCATCGCCAGTATCGGCGTGCCGGCCATCAAGTTCTTCTCGCTCGGCCTGCTGTTGTTCACCGCTCAAAGCGGTTCCAGCTGGGCCCGCCGGCAGCGTTCGCAGTTGTATCGCGGTGTCGAGCTGATCGGCTACTGGTCCATGCTCGATGTGATCGTGGTGGCGCTGGTGGCGGCGCTGGTGCAATTGCGTGGCCTTGGCACCATCGAACCCCGGCCGGGCATCCTGTTCTTCGGCATGGTCGTGGTGCTGACCATGTTCTCGGCAATGAGTTTCGACCCACGCTTGATCTGGGATGACCCTGGCAACGACGGAGGCGGCACCGATGGCGCAAGCGAGTGACAGGCAAGAAGGTGCAGGGCAAGCGCAGATCCGTACCCGGCGCTGGAATGTGTCACTGGTATGGATCGTGCCGATCCTGGCGATCCTGGTCGGGGCTTCATTGGTAGTGCGCAACTGGATGGAGCAGGGGCCGGTGATCTCGATTTCCTTCCGTTCCGGGGAAGGCCTGGTGGCGCACAAGACCCAGGTCAAGTACCGCAGCGTGGTGATTGGCGAGGTGACCACGGTGGACCTTGCCGACGACCACAAGAGCGTGCTGGTCAAAGTGCAGCTGTCCAACGAAGCCAAATCGTTCGCGACCAAGGGCGCGCGGTTCTGGGTGGTCCGCCCACGGATTGGCGCGGGAGGGATTTCCGGGGTGGATACCCTGCTGTCAGGCAGTTTCATCGGCGCCGATGCCGGTGAGTCGAAGTCACCGGCGAAAAAATTCACCGGCCTGGAACTGCCGCCAGCGATCACCTATGGCGAAATTGGCAAACGCTTCATCCTCAGAGCCCGCGACCTGGGCTCCCTGGATATCGGCTCGGCGATCTACTACCGCAAAATCCCGGTCGGTGAAGTGGTGTCCTACAACTTGCGCGAAGATGGCAAGGGCGTGGAGATCGGCGTGTTCGTGCAAGCACCCTACGATGCCTTCGTGACCAAGGACACGCGCTTCTGGAATGCCAGCGGTGTCGACATGCAAATTGGCGCCAATGGCCTGAAGGTCGACACCGAGTCGATTTCGTCGATCCTGGTGGGTGGGCTGGCGTTCGGCTCTCCCGATTTCGCGCCGGACGCCGAGCCCGCCGAGGACCAGGCGCGTTTCCGTCTGTTTGCCGACCGGGAGATGGCACTGTCGCCGCCCCATGGCCGGCCGCAGTACCTGCAACTGCGCTTCGACCAGGCCATGCGCGGCCTGTCGGTGGGGGCGCCGGTGGAGTTCAAGGGCGTGGAATTCGGCAAGGTCACGTCGATCCAGCTCGACTACGATCAGGCCAAACAAAGTTTCCCCGTAGTGGTCGATGCGGTGATCTATCCGCAGCGCCTTGGCCCTGTGCACCAGAAGATGCTCGGCGTGTTCAAGCAGACCCCCGGCGACCTGGCCGGGGCACGGCGGCTGATCGGCACCTTCGTCGAGCATGGCCTGCGCGCCCAGGCGCGCAGCGGCAACCTGATCACCGGGCAGATGTTCATTTCCCTGGACTTTTACCCCGATGCGCCGAAAGTCGCGTTCGACATGACGGCCGAGCCCATTGTCATCCCCACGCTGCCGGGCAGCCTGGAAAAACTGCAAGAGCAGCTGCAGCACTTCATCGAGCGCGTCAGCAAGTTGCCGCTGGAGAGCATCGCCAACAACCTCGACGGCAGCCTGCGTGAGCTGCGTGCCAACCTCAAGCAGTTCAATGGCCAGACGTTGCCGGGTGTGAAGACCACCCTCGACGAGATGCAAAAGACCTTGAAAAGCGCCAATTCGACCCTTGCCGAGGACTCGCCGCAACGCGAACGGCTGGGCGAGACGCTGAACGAGCTGGAGCGCATGTCGCGCTCGTTGCGTGACCTGTCCGACTACCTGGGCCGGCACCCCGAATCGTTGATCCGTGGCCGCCCCAAAGCGGCCGGCGCAGAAAACTTGAAACCTTGAGGGCGCAGGCCAGAGGAGTGCTGCCGATGCATCGATTGCGCAATCTGTGTGGAGCCGGTTTGCTGATCTGGCTGTCGGGGTGCAGCAGTACCCCGAACAACTACCACACGCTGGTGCCGGCGCAGCCGGCCCAGGGAGGGAGGCAGCACATCATGGTCGACCGGGTCAGCCTGCCGCCCCAGGTGGATCGCTCGCAGCTGGTGGTGCGTCAGGGCGCCAGTGGCTTGGCGATCCTTGAAACCGAGTGGTGGGGCGCCAACCTGGTGGATGAATTTCGCAGCGCTTTGCAGGACATGCTGGGCGGACCGGTAGCGGGATCCACCGCGCTGCTGCGTGTGGATGTGCAGCGCTTCGACAGTGTGCCGGGCCAGTACGCTTCACTGGATACGCTGTGGCGCCTGAAAAAACCGGCCGAGGCTGAGTTGACCTGTCGCACGTCGGTGCAGACGCCCGCCGACAACAGCATCACCAGCCTGGTCAATGCCCACCAGGCCAACCTGCGCAAGCTGGCCGAAGCGGTGAGGGCGGCCGCGGCGCCGGGCAGGAGCGCTTGCCCGAGCACGCAGTGAACCTCTCACTCATCCCCTTCAGCGCATGTGCA
This sequence comes from Pseudomonas sp. NPDC089395, assembly GCF_044749525.1. Taxonomy (NCBI): domain Bacteria; kingdom Pseudomonadati; phylum Pseudomonadota; class Gammaproteobacteria; order Pseudomonadales; family Pseudomonadaceae; genus Pseudomonas; species Pseudomonas sp. NPDC089395. The sequence goes on along the minus strand of NZ_JBIVID010000002.1, from coordinate 560,678 downwards.
GAATGATCGGCCTGCTGCTGGCGGGGCCGGTGTGGTCGCGCAGCTTGCCAACCGCCTGTGCAGCCACCGCACCGCCGTGGTTACCCCAGGTGCTGCGCACAAAGCTCAGGACCTCGGCAATTTCCTGGTCCGACAGCTGTTCGCGGAAGGCCGGCATGCGGTAGGCATCCGGCAAGCCCGCCGCGACGATGCGCTGCGAGCCATTGAGGGTGATGTTGATCGCCGATGCATCCTCCTTCGCCAGCGCCGAGGTCGCGCCGGCCAGCGGCGGCATCCATTCGGCCTGGCCCTTGCCGTCCAGGCCATGGCAGGTGGCACAGCGGGTCACATAGGTGTGGGCGCCGGGACTGTCCAGGCGCTCGCCGGCCGCATTGGCCTGATACTGCCAGGGCGTACCGTCGCGCTTGGGGTCACCGGGCAGCGACTTGAGGTAGCGGGCAATCGCCGCCAGGTCGTCATCGGTCATGAACTGCGTGGAGTTGTTGAACGCTTCGGTCATCGAACCAAACACCACGGCGTGCTGGTTACGCCCGGTCTTGAGGAACTGCACGATCTGCGCCTCGCTCCAGCGGCCCAGGCCTGTGTTGGGGTCGCTGCGCAGGCTGGGGGCGTACCACCCATCGAGCAAGGCACCGGCGAGGAAGGGCGCAGCGCCTTCGTCCAGGGCTTTTTCGTTGAATGCCAGGCCACGCGGGGTATGGCAACTGCCGCAGTGACCGGGGCCCTGGACGATGTAGGCGCCGCGGTTCCACAACGCGTCCTGCCCCGGCTTGGCCGCATAAGGCGTGGTGGCAGCGAACAGGCCGTTCCACAAGGCGATGGGCCAGCGCAGGTTCAAAGGCCAGGGGATGTCGCTGGGAATATTGGCCTGCTCCGCGGGCTGCACACCGTTCATGAAAAAGGCGTACAAGGCGCGCACATCGTCATCGCTGAGCTTGGCGTACGAAGGGTAGGGCATGGCCGGGTACAAGCGCCGGCCTCCCGGCGCGACGCCGTGGCGTACCGCGCGGTCGAAGTCGGCAAGGCTGTAGTGGCCGATTCCGGTGGCGCGGTCGGGGGTGACATTGGTGGCATGAATCGCACCCAGCGGGGTGGCCATTTCCAGCCCACCGGCAAAGGGCTTGCCGTCTGGCAGGCTGTGGCAGGCCACGCAGTCGCTGAGCCTGGCCACATACTCGCCGCGACTGACCAGTGCCGGGTCGCTGCCGGGGGGCTGTTCAGCGGCGAAGGGCGAGGCAGGCTCGCGGGTCACGTACCAGGCCAGCAGGCCTGCACCGAGCAGGCACGGCAACACCAGCCAGCCTGCAACTCTTGCCAATCGGCGGTGGGTCATGGGGCGGTCCTTGTCCTGTCAGCTGAAGGTGTAGCGGCTCAGGGGCAGGCTGCGGATGCGCTGGCCGGTGAGCTGCGCTACCGCATTGGCCACGGCGGGCGCCACTGCAGGCAGCGGCGGTTCGCCGATACCGCCCATCTTCTCGCCGCTTTCGACGATGCGCACATGCACCCGGGCCATGCGCGAGGCCGGCAGGATCGGATACAGGTCGTAATTGCGCGCCCGCGGCTGGCCATCGACGTACACCGCTTCCTCGACCAGCGTCTGCGACAGACCAAGGGCCACGGCGCCATTGACCTGGGCTTCGATGATCGCCGGGTTGACGATACTGCCGGGGTCGATGGCTTGCCAGATGTCGTGCACCTTGACCTGACCCTGTTCGATCGACACTTCGGCAATCACTGCCGCTTGCGAGCCGAACGGCGATGCCATGGCCACGCCCCGCGCGCGCTTGCTGCCGTCTTCGGCGGTGAACGGGCCGCGCTTCCAGCCCCCCGACAGTTCGCCGACCGCTTGCAGCAAGGTGGTCAGCCGCGGGTTGTCGCGCAACAGGTGCAGGCGCAGCTCGAAGGGGTCCTTGCCGCCCCTGTCGGCCAGTTCATCGAGAAACGCCTCATAGAAGAAGTCGTTCAGCGAATTGCCTACCGAGCGCCAGTAACCCAGCATGGCCGGGCCTTTGACATAGACCTGCGCGATGCGCTTGTTGGCGATGGCATACGCCTTGCCCGACAGGCCTTCGAGCGCGGTCGGGTCGATCTGCTCGCCTTGCTTGCCAGCCAGGGCTTCGGTCGGGCCTTCGGTGGCGCTCACTGCTTCCAGGGCGATGGGCAGGCCGTCGGCATCGAGCCCGGCGCGGAACTTGACCACGGCCACGGGCCGCAGCACATCGCGCAGGAATTCTTCTTCGCGGCTCCAGATCAGCTTCACCGGCCGGCCAACGGCCTTGGCCAGTTCGATGGCCTGCGGGTAGGGATTGGCCGAATCATAGAGAAAGTGGCGGCCAAAGAAACCGCCGAGCAGCGGTGAGTGCAGGGTGATTTGCGCAGGGGAGAGGCCGGTGCGCTTGGCGATGTCGTCACGGAACATGTCCGGTGCCTGGTTCGGCAGCCACACTTCCAGCGACCCGTCCGGGTTGAAACGCGCCAGTGCGCTCGGCGGTTCCAGCTGGGCATGGTTGAGGTACTGGTTGTGGTAGGTGGCCTCGACCTGGGTCTTGGCGTTGGCCAAGGCACCGTCGATATCGCCTTCGCGTTCATCGTCGCGGGCCGGGCCCTGCTGGGCCGCCAGGTGCTCGCGCCAGGCGTCGCTGGAGAAGTCTGCCGGCATGGTTCGCACCTTGCTGTCTGCCGTGGGCTCCCGCCAATCGACCTGCAGCGCCTCGACCGCGCGCTTGGCGTGCCACCAGCGTTCGGCGACCACCGCCACGGCGCCAGGCAAGCGGTGCACCGAGTGCACGCCAGGCAAGCCCTTGACCTGTTCTTCGTTACGCAGATCGCCCACGGTCATACCCAGGCGCGGTGCGTGTTGCACGGCCGCGTGGAGCATGCCATCGACCTTGATGTCGATGGTGTATTGCGCCTTGCCGGTGGACTTGTCGTAGGCGTCGACACGCCGAACCGGCTTGCCGATCCAGCGAAACTGGCTGGGGTCGCGCAGCTTGACGCGGGTGGGGTCCGGCACCGGCAGGTCCATGGCGCGCCCCGCCAGCTCGCCGTAGGTCAGCGCCCGGCCAGAGGCGGCGTGCAGCACCTTGCCGGGTTCGGTCGACAGTTCGTTGAGCGGCACCCCCCATTGCTCGGCGGCAGCCTGCATCAGCATGGCCCGGGCCAGGGCTCCGAGGCGGCGCATGGTCGGGTAGCTCATGCGCACCGACATACTGCCGCCGGTGATGCGCATGCCGTTTTCCATCACTACATAGGTTTCGCCGGGCGGGGCGCTGTCGACCAGGAAGGTGGCGGGGTCGGCGTCCAGTTCTTCGCCGACGATCTGCGCCATGGCCGTGTAGGTGCCTTGCCCGCCCTCCATGAACGGGCAGAGCAGGCGCACGCTGCTGTCCGGGCGGATCTCCAGGAATGCCGGCACCTGGGTGCCGCGCTCCACGGCCGTTGCCGCCTGGACCCGACCGCCACCCAAAGGCAGCCCGAAGCCGAGGACCAGGGCACCCACGGCGGTGCCGGCGAGGAAGCGCCGGCGCGACAGGTTCACGGTTTCGCCCGGTGGCAGGTCAAGAAGCGCTGCCGGGGTATCGATTGGCACGTTCATCAGGCCTTCTCCCCTTGGGCGAGTGCATGCAGGGCGGCATGGATGGCGTTGTAGGTGCCGCAACGGCACAGGTTGACCATCGCTGCCGCGATCTGCTCATCGCTGGGTTTGGCGGTTTGCTTGAGCAGCGCGGTGGCCGCCATCACCTGCCCGGACTGGCAGTACCCGCACTGGGCCACCTGATGCTCGACCCAGGCGGCCACTACGCGCTTGCCCACGGCATCGGCCTCGATGGCTTCGATGGTGGTCACCTCACGGCCGACCACGCCGGCCACCGGGGTCACGCAGGCGCGCACCACGTTGCCGTCCACCAGTACCGAGCAGGCGCCGCACTGGGCCAGGCCACAGCCATACTTGGTGCCGGTCAGACCCAGGTCGTCGCGGATCACCCACAGCAGGGGCGTGTCGGCGGCAGCCTCGACCTGGTAGGTCTGCTGGTTGATACGAAGTTCCATGGCTCACCTGCTGATCATCGGTTGTGGTCGATTGCGCTCTGCTGGGGAATACGTTGTTCCCCAATCCAGAAACGCTAGCACAGGGTAGGAACCGTTCGTCTGCCTAGGGCGGCAGGTCCAGAGGATCAGGCAAGCATTCCGTTGAAATGCGCAAACCCGAATCTGAAAGTTTGCGAGCTCCCACAGAATCCCCTCCCTACCTGAGCTCGGTATCTGTGGGAGTGGCCAGTGCCGACAAACAGGACTTCCAGCCGAAAAAACCGGATAATGCCGGCCAATTTCGTTTTGCACGCTTAAATCACGGTAATCCCGCATGGAAATCAAGGTCAATTTTCTCGACAACCTTCGTCTGGAAGCCAAGTTCGACGACTTCACGGTGATCGCCGACCAACCGATTCGCTACAAAGGCGATGGTTCGGCGCCAGGCCCGTTCGACTATTTCCTTGCCTCGTCGGCCCTGTGCGCCGCGTACTTCGTCAAGCTGTACTGCCAGACGCGCGATATCCCCACCGAGAATATCCGCCTGTCGCAGAACAACATCGTCGACCCGGAGAACCGCTACAACCAGATCTTCAAGATCCAGGTCGAGCTGCCCGAAGACATTTCCGAGAAGGACCGCCAGGGCATCCTGCGCTCCATCGACCGTTGCACGGTCAAGAAAGTGGTGCAGACCGGCCCTGAGTTCATCATCGAAGAAGTCGACAACCTCGACGCCGATGCCCAGGGCCTGCTGATGCCGGTGGCTGACACCACCACCTACATCCCCGGCAAGGACCTGCCCCTGGAGCAGACCATCGCCAACATGTCCGGCCTCCTCGCCGGGCTGGGGATGAAGATCGAGATCGCCTCGTGGCGCAACATCGTGCCCAACGTCTGGTCGCTGCACGTGCGCGATGCGCAATCGCCAATGTGCTTCACCAACGGCAAGGGCTCGACCAAGGAGGCCGCGCTGGCCTCGGCGCTGGGCGAGTTCATCGAGCGTTTGAACTGCAACTTCTTCTACAACGACCAGTTCTGGGGCGAGGACATCGCCAACGCGCCGTTCGTGCATTACCCCAACGAGCAGTGGTTCAAGCCAGGCCCCAAGGATGCGCTGCCGGCCGAGATCCTCGATGCATACTGCCTGGAGATCTACAACCCGGACGGCGAGCTGCGCGGTTCGCACCTGTACGACACCAACTCGGGCAATACCGCCCGTGGCATCTGCTCGCTGCCGTTCGTGCGCCAGTCGGACGAGCAGGTGGTGTATTTCCCGTCCAACCTGATCGAAAACCTGTTCCTGAGCAACGGCATGAGCGCCGGCAATACCCTGGCCGAGGCGCAGGTACAGTGCCTGTCGGAGATCTTCGAACGGGCGGTCAAGCGTGAAATCCTCGAAGGCGAGCTGTGCCTGCCGGACGTGCCGCAAGAAGTACTGGCCAAGTACCCGGGCATCCTCGCTGGCATTCAGGGGCTGGAAGAGCAGGGCTTCCCGGTGCTGGTCAAGGATGCCTCGCTCGGCGGTGAGTTCCCGGTCATGTGCGTGACCTTGATGAACCCGCGCACCGGCGGCGTGTTCGCCTCGTTCGGCGCGCACCCAAGCTTCGAGGTGGCGCTGGAGCGCAGCCTCACCGAGTTGCTGCAAGGGCGCAGCTTCGAGGGCCTCAACGACCTGCCGCAGCCGACCTTCGAAAGCCATGCGTTGACCGAGCCGAACAACTTCGTCGAGCACTTCATCGATTCCAGCGGTGTGGTGTCGTGGCGCTTCTTCAGCGCCAAGGCCGATTTCGAGTTCGTCGAGTGGGACTTCTCCGGCCACGGCGAAGACTCCAACATTCAAGAGGCCGCGACCCTGTTCGGCATCCTCGAGGACCTGGGCAAAGAAGTGTACATGGCCGTGTACGACAACCTCGGCGCCACCGCCTGCCGCATCCTGGTGCCAGGTTACTCGGAGATCTACCCGGTCGAGGACCTGATCTGGGACAACACCAACCGTGCCCTGGGCTTCCGTGCCGACATCCTCAACCTGCACAGTCTCGACAACCGCGCGCTGCGTGCGCTGCGCAAGCGTCTGGACAACTGCGATGTCGATGACTACACCACCATCACCACCCTGATCGGTGTCGAGTTCGACGACAACACCGTGTGGGGCCAGCTCACCATCCTTGAGCTGAAACTGCTGATCTGCCTGGCGTTGCAGCGTTTCGAGGACGCCAAGGAACTGGTCGAGGCCTTCTTGCAGTTCAACGACAACACCGTCGAGCGCGGCCTGTTCTACCAGGCGCTGAACGTCGTGCTGGAAGTGGTGCTGGACGACGAGTTGGAAATGCAGGACTACGAGGCCAACTTCCGCCGCATGTTCGGCAACCCGCGCATGGACGCGGTGCTGGGTTCGGTGGACGGCAGCGTGCGCTTCCATGGCCTGACGCCGACCAGCATGAAGCTCGAAGGGCTGGACCGTCACCTGCGCCTGATCGAGAGCTACAAGAAGCTGCACACCGCGCGAGCCAAAGCGCTCTGACGGCGCTGCCCAGGGGCGCCATGCGCCCCTCTTATAGCGGCAACGTCTTATCCCTATTGCCAATCCGTATTGCCAGTCAGGCATTAGCGCTTGCTGCATCCCCGTGCCGGCGTTTAGCTATCTGCCGGCCGTAGCAGGCCACACACTTTACCTACTGCATGGCGCGTAGACCGCCAGAAGGACCTCGGCCGCGCTCACAACAAGAAGGCGCAGACGAATGAGCACTCCTTTGGATACCCATGCACTGAAGGCCCGACAGCAGGCAGCGTGGGCCAGCGGTGACTACGCTGTGATTGGTACTACCTTGCAACTGGTGGGCGAACGGCTTGCCGAGGCCTGCGACCTGCGTTGGGACGAGCAGGTGCTGGATGTGGCGGCGGGCAATGGTAACGCCACCTTGGCCGCCGCTCGGCGCGGTTGCCGAGTCACCTCCACGGACTATGTGCCCGAGCTGCTCAAACGCGGGGAAGAGCGTGCCCGCGCCGAACGCCTGAACGTTGCGTTTCAGGTGGCCGATGCCGAGGCCTTGCCGTTCAAGGACGCCACCTTCGATGCCGTCGTTTCGACCTTTGGCGTGATGTTCGCCCCCGACCAGGCCCAGGCCGCACGGGAGCTGGCCCGGGTCTGTCGTTCCGGTGGCCGGGTAGGGTTGGCCAACTGGACGCCGCAGGGTTTCGTCGGCCAGATGTTCAAGACCCTCGGCCGGCACATGCCACCGCCCGCCGGGGCGTTGCCGCCGTCACGCTGGGGCGATGAAGAACAACTTCGCGCCATGTTCGAAGGCGCGATCGGCGCCATGGACATCACCCGCCAGCATTTCAACTTCCGTTACCGCTCGGCGGCGCATTTCATCGAGGTATTTCGCACCTGGTATGGGCCTGTGCACAAGGCTTTCGCAGCGTTGCCGGCGGATGCCGCTGCTGCACTGGAAAGTGACCTGACCGCATTGCTCAATGAAAACAATCAGGGCGGGTCATCGTCGCTCGTGGTGCCCAGCGAATACCTGGAAGTTGTAATCATGAAGCGTTGAGTACTGGCTTTTCGAGATCCGGGGTAGGCTGCCCAGGTCGCGGCCTTCGACCGTTACGTGGCCGCCACTGGCCAGCCTGTAGTTGATGACTGAATGCTTTCCCGCTCAGCGGATGAGAACCTGAGTAACGACTAGTTCTTGCACTTGGCCATGACGACCTGGCAGGTGTTCGGGGTTCCCCCGGAGCGGCCTGCATAGCGAATGCAATTGTTCATCGACTTCTGCCTTGCGATGCTCAGGGTGTTGCCCCAGGCCAGGCCGCCTTCGCCTTGCGTCGGAACCGCCTTGGCAAAACAGTTCGAGCCGGGCGCTGCCGCGTAGTGGCGCGCCTTGCTGCTTTTGCTCGAACACCCTGCGGTCAGCGCCACGCACAAGGCAAGCAGGGCATGCGCAGCCCAGAACGCGTAGGGTCGTGCGGGGTGAGCGCTCATGCCTTTGCCTCTGTTGGGGCGGGTTAATGCTTTGAGGATATGTCAAACAAGCGAAGCGGTGAACCAATCGGACGACGTGGCGATCCGCAAGCCCTGTCGCCTGTTCGGGCCCAATCGCCGGCAAGCCGGCTCCCACAGGTACTGCGCAGTCCTTGAACTGCATGGGATTCCTGTGGGAGCCGGCTTGCCGGCGATTGGGCCGAGCCTGCTCTAGATCAGAAGCGGTAGTTCAGGCTGGCTTCCAGGGTGCGTGGCGCACCTGGGGTGATCAGGTCCACCGAGCCGTGCGCCGAGGCGTAGTAGTCGCGGTCGAACACGTTCTTCAGGCGCAGCGCCATGTCCCACTCGGGCTCGCCGTAGAGCAGGGCGGCGTCGAAGGTGGTGTAACCCGGCATGACCACGTTGTTGTCGAGTGCGGTGTAGCGCTCGTCGACGTAGTTGGCACCCGCCGCCACACGCCACTGCGGGGTGAGCGTGCGCACCAGCCACACGTTGGCGCTGTTGCGTGGCGTCAGGGTCGGCACCTGGCCTTCGTTGGGCACGCCATTGGTCTTGCTGTTGGACTTGGTGATCTCGGCATCGAGGTAGGCATAGCCGGCATACACCTGCCATTTGTCGGTCAACTGGCCGCTGACCGTGGCCTCGAAACCATCGGTGCGCTGCTCGCCAGCCAGCACGGTCAGGTTCGGGTTGGCCGGGTCGGCGGTCTTCATGTTGGTGCGCTCCAGGCGGAAGATGGCCGCCGTCACCGCCAGGCGGCTGTCGAGCAAGTCCCACTTGGCGCCGATTTCGTAGTTGGTGGTTTCTTCCGGCTCCAGGTGTTCACTGCTTGGGCTGACCGCGAACACCTCGCCCGAAGGCTGATAGCTGCGGCTGACCGACACGTAGTACGACTGGATCTGGTCCGGCTGATACACAAGGCCCGCGCGCGGGCTCCAGGTCTTGTCGGTGCGGTCGAGGTCGACATTCTGCACGCGGTCGTCGTCGTACTCCTGGCCGAAGATGTCATAGCGCACACCGACCAGGGCTTTCCAGTGCTCGTTCAGCTCGATCATGTCCTGCACGTACAGGCCGGTAGTCTCCTGGTAGTTGGTGCCCTTGGAGGACAGGTTGGCGGCATGCTCCGGTACCGGCACCAGGCCGTCGCCAAAGACCGGTACCTGGGCCACGTTGTTCTGGCTGAACACCCGTTGGTACTTGTCCTGGAAGCCGACTTCCACGCCGTACAACAGGTTGTGCTGCATGCCCAGCAGCTGCGCCTGCTGCTTGAGTTCGGTCTGGTTGAACACGCCGTATTCGTCACGCGCGACGTTGCCGCGGTTGAGCTTGATCAGCAGCTCGCCATCGGGGGAGGTGACGAAGCGGGTCGGACTGGTGTCGGCCAGGGTGTTGTTGCGGTCCAGGTCGTAACGGTAGTAGCGGCTGGTGTTGGTCAGGGTCAGGTCGTCATTGATCCGATAGTCCAGGCTTGCGGTCAGCGAGAACACTTCGCTGCGGGCATAGTCCTGGTCGGCATCGCCGGAACCGAAGCGTTTGTCGCGGTCGACGTCCACTGGGCGGTCGCCCAGCGCCGGGATGCCGAAGTCGATCAGGCGTTTGTCATACAGGTAGGTGGCGCCGAGGTTCAGCTCCAGGTCGTCGGACAGCTTGAAGTAGGCCGACGGGGCAATTGCCTTGCGGTCGATGTAGCCGTCGTCGCGGAAGGTGTCGCTGTCTTCGAAGGCACCGGTCATGCGGTAGGCCTGGTTGCCCTGCGGGTCGGCCCAGCCGGTGTCGAACTGGGTGCGGCGCTTGCCTTCGCTGTCGAAGGTCACGCCCACCTCGCGCTTGGGCGCGAAGTTGGGTTTCTTGCTGATGCTGTTGATCAGGCCACCGGAAGAGCCACGGCCGTAGAGCACGGCGGCCGGGCCTTTGACGACCTCGACGCGCTCGATGTTGGACAGGTCGCGGAAGTACAGGGCGTCATCGCGCACGCCGTCGATGTACATGTCGCCAATGGCGCTGAAGCCGCGGATGGTCACCTGGTCGCGCTGGCCGTCGCCGTTGGACATGCCGATCCCGGGCACGTTTTTCAGCACGTCTTCCATGGACTGGGCGCCTTGGTCCTTGATCACGCTTTCCGGCACGACGTTGACGGTTTGCGGAATGTCGCGCAGCGGGGCGTCGATCTTGAGCGCGCTGCGGCTGTCGTTGGCCTTGTAGCTCTGCTGCTCGTAGGCACTGGTGACGGAGGTGGCGGGCAAGGCGAGTTCGCCTTGGCTTTCAGCATGTACCGCAGGCACCACCAGCAGGCCCAGGACCGAGAGGGAGGCCGGGGCAACAGACTTCATTGTCATGAATCGTGACTCGATTGTTGATCTGAGGTCACGAATAGTAACGATTTGTAAATGTAAAGCAAGTGTAAAGAATTCTTATTTGCTATCGCAATAGCGTCGAGGTCAGGATGCAGCGAAATGACATGGGACAAGGGCAGAGTGCCGCGCAGTGGCTATGCTTGTTTGCGCGTGAACTTCTCACGCACACGACTCCGCTCTTGATCACAGGGATGCAGGCCTATGAATTCTCTTAGCACTCTCGCGCGTGCCGTTGCGCTCGCCAGCTTGGTTGCCACTGCCAGTTTCACCGTGCAGGCAGCCGATATTCCGATCGCTAGCGAAGCGCTGGAAAGCCATATCAAAACCGAGGTCACGGCCATCGACCAGGCAACCCGCCAGGTCACGGTGAAAGGGGCGGATGACAAGCCCGTGACGTTCCAGTTGACGGAAAAGGCCAAGGCCCTGCCGAATCTGAAAGTGGGTGACAAGGTCGACATCTACGTCACCCGTGCGGTGGCGTATGTGCTCAATACCGAGGTTGGCGGGGCGCCGAAAGCCAGTTCGGAATCGGGTACCATCCGCGCCACCGAGGCCAATCCGAACCCGGGGGGCGAGGCGTTCCGTCAGGTGAAGGTCACTTCGAAGATCGAGGCGATCGACCTGAAAAAACACGAGGTGACCCTGATGCCGCCGGAAGGCAAGGTGCAGGTGGTGAAGGTCGAAAACCCGGATCTGCAAGCGCGCATGAAGAACCTCAAGAAAGGCCAGACCGTCGACGCGATCTATACCGAGGTGCTGAGGGTCGAGACCTCGCGTTGAACCTCAGGGATAACCGGTACAGCTGAATTGACTTATCCATATCACGAATAATCAGGGTGCACCGGTTCGATTTCCATTCGCTCTGTCAATTCACCCATGATGCACTCATCCTGACTGCCGATGAGTGCATCCATGTCCAACAAAACCCTGCTGCTCGCGTTCCTTCCTTTGCTCATGGCCTTGATCGCCGGTGCCGTCCTGCCTTTCCAGGCAGCGGGTAATGCGGCCGTCGGCCGTGCGCTGGGGCACTGGTTGTGGGGCGCGTTCACGTCGCTGACGGTCAGTTCGCTGGTGGTCATCGCGGCGCTGCTGATTCTGCGGGTGCCCATGCCCGATCTGGGCAAGGCCCTGCAAGGCCCCTGGTGGCTGTGGATTGGCGGCGTACTGGGTGCCCTTTACGTGGCGGGCGCTGCAGCCTTGATCCCTCGCTTGGGGACTGCGGGTTTCCTGGTACTGGTGGTGGCGGGGCAGATCCTCACTTCGGTGATCGTCGATCACTTCGGCCTGATGGGCGTCACCAGCAAGCCGATCAGCCTGGCCCGAGTGGCCGGGGTAGTGCTGATCCTGGCCGGGGTGTTTCTGGTTCAGGGCAGTTGGGCGGCAAGCCCGGCGGGTAACGGCCCGGTAATCGCCAAACAGCCTGAAGGTTGATCATTGGCCGGGCTGGCTGCACGCCCATACCGCCTCTCGCAGCCAGCGATGGCCTGGGTCGGTGTCCTTTCTCGCGTGCCAGGCTTGCTGATAGGCAAAAGTGGGAATGGGCAAGGGTGGGCTGAACTGGCGCAGGGTCTGGTACTGGCGCATCGGGCCAACGGCACGCTTGGCCACGGTCAGTACCAGGTCGGTGCCGCCCAGCACCTCGACCGCAGCACTCCAGTGCGGCAGCGCCAGGGCGATGCGCCGGCGCAAGCCCTGTGCAGCCAGGGCGCGTTCGATTTCGTCGTGGGCGTCCGGGCGCATGGCCATCAGCACGTGGGGGCGCGCCAGCCAGTCGTCGAGCGCCAGGCCACCTTTGGCGGGCAATACCTGCCGGTCGGCGACGCTGATGAAGCTGTCCTCGAACAGGGTTTGCGCGGTGATGGCTGGCGGCAGCTCAGGGAAGATGCCCAGGGCGAGGTCGAGTTCGCCATCCTGCAGCTGCGCCAGCATGGTCTCGCGGCTGGCTTGGCTGATCGCCAGGTCGACACCTGGCGCCACCCGGCGCAGGTGACGGACCAGCGGGGGCAGGATGATGCGCGATGAGTAGTCGGACAATGACAGGCGAAAGCGCCGTTGCGCCTGAGCCGGGTCGAAATGCGGCGTGGCGAGCAGGCCGTTGAGGCTGCCGAGGGCGTCTTGCAGGGGCTTGGCCAAGGCCTGGGCACGCGCGCTCAGGGTCATTTGGCCATGCTGGCGGATCAGCAGGGGGTCGTCGAAATAGGTGCGCAATTGCGCCAGGGCGTGGCTGACCGCCGGCTGGCTGCGGTGCAGGCGCAGGGCGGCGCGGGTCACATGCTTTTCGCTGAGCAGTGCATGCAGGGCCAGCAGGAGGTTGAGGTCGATCTTGCGCAGTTCATCCATGGGGCGAATGGTCGGGTGGCTTTTGGGGAGGTTATATCAGCCTAACAGATGTATTGGCCTCATCGCCGGCAAGGCGGCTCCCACAGGTACAGCACTGACACTGGAATCTGTGTGGAAGCCAGCTTGCCGGCGATGAGGCCAGAACAGGTACAACGGCGTTATACTCGCCGCCCGTTTCACTGTAATCCGAGCATTCCCATGGGTCTCTCCGCAACCGCCACACCCGCACCGCGCCGCCTGGGCGCGCCCTTGATCGCCCTGGCCCTGTTGCTGGCCGGCGCCTGGTTCCTCAACCTCAACGCCGGTTTCAAGCAGGTGCTGCTGCTGATCGTTGGCGCCGCGCTTGGCCTGACGCTCTACCACGCCGCCTTTGGCTTTACCTCGGCCTGGCGGGTGTTCATCAACGAACGACGCGGCGCGGGTCTGCGCGCGCAGATGGTCATGCTGACCCTGGCCGTGCTGTTGTTCTTCCCCGCCCTGTCCGCTGGCAGCCTGTTCGGCAATCCCGTCACCGGTCTGGTAGCCCCGGCCGGGGTCTCGGTGGTGTTCGGCGCGTTCATCTTCGGCATCGGCATGCAATTGGGCGGCGGTTGCGCCTCCGGCACGCTGTTCACCGTAGGCGGCGGCAATGCGCGGATGCTGGTGACACTCTTGTTCTTCATCATCGGCTCGGTCACCGCCACGCACCATGCTGACTGGTGGTTCGCACTGCCATCGTTCCCGGCCACCTCGATCGTTCAGGTCTGGGGTGTTGGCCCGGCGTTGCTGGCAAGCGTGGCAGTGTTCGCGCTGATCGCCTGGGCCACCGTGGTACTGGAAAGGCGCCGCCACGGTGCCCTCGAAGCGCCGGTGAGCAGCGAACACCGGGGCCTGCGTCGCTTCCTGCGCGGTCCGTGGCCACTGGTCTGGGGGGCTGTGGCACTGGCGTTGCTGAACTACGCCACCCTGGCCCTGGCTGGGCGCCCATGGGGCATTACCTCGGCCTTTGCCCTGTGGGGGGCAAAGACCCTCTCCAGCCTGGGTGTGGACGTCGGCAGCTGGGTGTTCTGGCAGGCGCCGGCCAACGCCAAGGCCCTGGCCGCACCGCTGTGGCAGGACATCACCACGGTCATGGACATCGGCATCGTGCTCGGTGCGCTGCTGGCCGCCGGCCTGGCCGGCCGCTTCGCGCCGAGCCTGAAGATTCCGCTGCCGTCGCTGATCGCCGCGGTGATTGGCGGCCTGTTGCTGGGTTATGGCTCGCGCCTGGCCTACGGCTGCAACATTGGCGCCTACTTCAGCGGCATCGCCTCGGGCAGCGTGCATGGCTGGTTGTGGCTGGTGGCTGCCTACACCGGCAACCTGATTGGTGTGCGCCTGCGTCCGCTGTTCTTTGCCGGGGAGCGCCGGCCGGTGGCACTCACCGGCTGCTGAATAGATTGCTTCACCCGGTGCGGCAATCATCTGCACCTGCCCTGATTGTTCGATTCCTGCCGGCTAAATCAGCCTGAGCCGGTCTTCCACGCCCTCAAGGAATCGAACATGGCTACCCGTATCGCCCTCAGCGCCACCGGCGGCGCTGAGGTCGTGCAACTCCAACACCTGCAAGCCCAGCAGCCCGGCCAACAATGCAGGCGCAACTTGCGCAATAAATTGCTTAGAGTTCAGTAGCTTACGATCATTTTCTGAACGGTGGCTCACGCGTGCGGGTGCTGCCGCAATGGCGCCGGACGTGGCAGCAGGTATCTACTTGTGGGTGCGCCCCTCGGCGCGCAATCTTCTCGACCTAATATGAGAAATGTCTGTTAAGCATATGAAAAATAAATTATTTATTTTTTGGCTAGCGCATGCTGAACACATTGCTCGTAGTAGGTTTGCTTGATCGCAGGCGGCTTCAATTGGGAGCGGCTGTTGTAGGTCTGTTCGGTAATGCCGAAGGCCGTCATGCGCATCCATGGCTTGGGGAACCTGCGCTTTTGCAGCTTGTTGCGCGTAGCGTACAGGGTGACGCCGGAAAGCTTGGCCTGCTGGGCCTCGGCGGCAATCTGCGAACCCCAGTCACAGACCTGGCGATCATTCTGGCTCAGCGTCCTGGCGTGGGCGCCGAAGGCGGTCGAGGCCAGCAGGCAGCCGGCCATCGTTGCTAGAAATACTCGCATGTTGCTGTCCTAAGCATCTGAAGATGAAGGGAGTTTGCCTTTGGATTGGCAGGCTGGGGGCCAGCACTTTGCCTCTAAGGGTAATGGCGGTGCGCAGGGATGTAGGGGGCGGAAATTGAGCGCCGCTTGCGCGGCGCATCGCGGATGAATCCGCTCCTACACACGCGGCGGGTTTCCATGCACCAGGCTGGCAACCATGACCTGTCAGGCATAGGCACGTTGCAACAAATGTAGGAGCGGATTTATCCGCGATGCGCTGCGCGGGCGGCGCGCGATCTGCGCACCACTGATGCATATGAACCGAGCCTAATAAATACCCCATCGCCCATATGTGATCGTACAACTGCTTGCGCTATCATGACGGCTGTCTTTCGAGGTGAAATACAGGGACATGACAGAGCAGCAGGTACAAGCACGGACCCGGCGCAAACCGCGCAGTCTGGCCCAGGAACTGGTCACGGTGCTGACCGAGCGCATCCGCAGTGGCCAGCTCAAGCGCGGCGACAAACTGCCGACCGAATCGCAGATCATGGCCGAGGAAGGCGTCAGCCGCACCGTGGTGCGTGAGGCGATCTCGCGGCTGCAGGCCGCCGGGCAGGTCGAGACGCGCCACGGTATCGGCACCTTCGTGCTGGACATGCCTGCCACGGGCGGGTTCCGCATCGACCCCGCCACCGTGGTCACCTTGCGCGAAGTGTTGGCGGTGCTGGAACTGCGCATCGCCCTAGAGATCGAGTCCGCCGGCCTGGCCGCGCAGCGGCGCAGCGATGAAGCGCTGGCCGGCATGCGTGCGGCGCTGGATGAGCTCAACGAAGGGGCCGCGCATGCCAACGATGCGGTGTCGGCGGATTTCCAGTTCCACCTGCGCATCGCCCAGGCCAGCGGCAACCATTATTTCGCCGATATCATCAACCACCTGGGCACCAGCATCATTCCACGGACCCGGCTCAATTCGGCGCGCCTGGCGCATGATGACCAGGCGCACTACATGGGCCGCCTGATGCATGAGCACGAAGCTATCTACGAGGCCATTGCCCGGCGCGACAGCGAGGGGGCGAAGATGGCCATGCGCATGCATTTGAGCAATAGCCGTGAGCGGTTGCGCCAGGCGCATGAAGAGGCCGAGGCGCAAGGGGTCTGATTTTCGCGCTGGCCAGTACAGACAAAAGAAAGCCCCGCATTTGCGGGGCTTCTTGCATCAGGGCACTCAGATCGCCCCATCACTCCACTGCCCATTCACCAGGCGCCGCAAGCCCAGCGGGTTGCCATCGCGCAGCGCCTCGGGCAGCAGCGCCTGTGGGTAGTTCTGGTAGCACACCGGGCGCAGGAAGCGGTCGATGGCCAAGGTGCCGACCGACGTCCCACGGGCATCGGAAGTGGCCGGGTAAGGGCCGCCGTGCACCATCGCATCGCACACCTCGACACCGGTCGGATAACCGTTGACCAGGATCCGGCCGACTTTCTCTTCCAGCAGCGGCACCAGCCAGGCAAAGGCTTCGAAGTCTTCCGGCTCGCCGATCAGCGTCGCGGTCAGCTGGCCGCGCAGGCCGAGCAGGGCGGCGCGCAATTGCGCATTGTCCTGCACCTCGACCGCCACAGTGGTCGGGCCGAACACTTCTTCCTGCAGCAGCGGGTCGGCTTCCACCAGCAGGCGGGCATCGGCCTTGAACAGCTGGGCACGCGCCTGGCTGCCTTGCTGGGGCTGGCCGGCCAGATGGGTAATGCCGGCGTGTGCCTGCAGGTGCTCCAGGCCGCCGACGTAGCTGCGCAGGCCACCGGCATTGAGCAAGGTCTGCCCGGCCTGGGTATCCAGGTACTGGCCGAGGTCGGCAAGCAGCTGGCTGTACTGCGGCGATTGCAGGCCGATCACAAGGCCTGGGTTGGTGCAGAACTGCCCAGCACCCAGGCAGACCGAGCCGGCCAGCTCGCGGGCAATGGCGGCGCCGCGCTTGGCCAGGGCGCCGGGCAGGATGATCACCGGGTTGATGCTGGACATTTCAGCGAACACCGGAATCGGCTGCGGGCGCTCGGCGGCCATGCGGCACAGGGCATCACCGCCCTTGAGCGAGCCGGTAAAGCCGACTGCCTGGATCGACGGGTGCTTGACCAGCCACTCGCCGACGCCACCCCCGAAGACCATGTTGAACACGCCCTTGGGCATGCCGGTACGTTCGGCGGCGCGCTGGATCGCGCAGCCGACCAGGTCGGCGGTGGCCATGTGGCCGCTGTGCGCCTTGAACACCACCGGGCAGCCGGCGGCCAGGGCAGCAGCGGTGTCACCGCCGGCGGTGGAGAAGGCCAGCGGGAAGTTGCTGGCGCCGAACACCGCCACCGGGCCGACGCCAATGCGCATCTGGCGCAGGTCTACACGCGGCAGCGGCTGGCGCTCGGGCAGGGCCAGGTCGATGCGGGCACCCAGGTAGTCGCCACGGCGCAGTACCTGGGCGAAGAGGCGCATCTGGCCGCTGGTGCGGCCACGTTCGCCCTGGATGCGCGCGGCAGGCAGGGCGGTTTCACGGCAGACGATGGCGACGAAGGCGTCGTCCAGTTCATCCAGCTCGGCGGCAATGGCTTCGAGGAATTCGGCGCGGCGCGCAGGCGCCAGCTGGCGGAATTCGGCGAAGGCTGCGGCGGCTGCCTGGGCGGCCTGATCGACTTCGGCCTCGGTGGCCTGGGCGAAGCTGTAGGACAGGGCCTCGCCGGTGGTGGCGTCCAGGCTCTGCAGGCGCTGAAGGCCGGCGGCGCTGCGCTGGCCGGCGATGAAGTTGTGGCCAAGAATCTCAGGCATGGGGTGCTCCAGTGATGAAAAGATTTATCGCGGGGTGGGTGTGGGAGCCGGCTTGCCGGCGATCACCGGCAAAGCCGGTGCCACGCACCGCAGTGCCTGCATCGCCGGCAAGCCGGCTCCCACAGGGCCAGGTTTCAGGTAATGGGGGCCGGATTGAACAGGGTGATGTCGTTGTGCAGGCGGTGCTGTTCGGCCCAGGTCTGCTTGCGGCCACTGGCCACGTCCAGGTAGTAGTGGAACAGCTCCCAGCCCAGCTCCTCGATGCTCGCCCGGCCACTGGCGATGCGCCCGGCGTCGATGTCGATCAGGTCGGGCCAGCGCTGGGCCAGTTCGGTGCGGGTACAGACCTTGACCACCGGGGCCATGGCCAGGCCATAAGGCGTGCCGCGGCCGGTGGTGAACACGTGCAGGTTCATGCCGGCTGCCAGCTGCAATGTGCCGCAGACAAAGTCGCTGGCCGGGGTGGCGCAGAAGATCAGGCCCTTGCGGTTGACCCGCTCGCCCGGGCCGAGCACACCCTGGATGGCGCCGCTGCCCGACTTGACGATCGAGCCGAGGGATTTCTCGACGATATTCGACAGGCCGCCTTTCTTGTTGCCAGGCGTGGTATTGGCACTGCGGTCGGCTGCGCCTTGCTGCAGGTAGCGGTCATACCAGTCCATCTCGCGCACCAGGGCGTCGGCGACTTCCTGGTTCTCGGCACGGGAGGTGAGCATGTAGATGGCATCGCGCACCTCGGTCACTTCCGAGAACAATACGGTGGCGCCGGCGCGCACCAGCAGGTCGGCGGCATAGCCCAGCGCCGGGTTGGCGGTGATGCCGGAGAATGCATCGCTGCCGCCGCACTGCATGCCCAGGATCAGTTCGCTGGCCGGCACGGTCTGGCGGCGGCGCTGGTCCAGCTTTTTCAGGCGGGTTTCGGCCAGGCCCATGATCTGCTCGATCATCTCGCTGAAGCCGAGGCTGGCATCCTGCAGGCGGTACAGCCAGGGTTCGCTGAGGTCAACCGAGGGATCGTTGTCGTGCATCACCTGGCCGGCCTGCAGCTTCTCGCAGCCCAGGCTGATCACCAGCGCCTCGCCGCCCAGGTTGGGGTTGCGCGCCAGGTTGCGTACGGTGCGGATCGGGATGTAGGCGTCGCGGGCGTTGATCGCCACCCCGCAGCCGTAGCTATGGGTGAGGGCGACCACGTCGTCGACGTTGGGGTACTTGGGCAGCAACTCGGCGCGGATGCGCTTGACCGCATGCTCCAGCACACCGGTCACGCACTGCACGGTGGTGGTGATGCCGAGGATGTTGCGGGTACCGACGGTGCCGTCGGCGTTGCGGTAGCCTTCGAAGGTGAAACCCTCCAGCGCTGGCAAGGGGGCGGGCACCGCGTCGCAGCGGGGCAGGCTGTCCAGCTCCGGGGCGGCGGGCATGGCCAGCTGGCTTTCCTGTACCCAGCTGCCCTGGCGCAGGTCTTCCAGGGCGTAGCCGATGATCTGGCCGTAACGGCGCACCGGCTCGCCCTTGGCGATAGGCACGGTAGCGACCTTGTGGCTCTGCGGCACGCCCTCGACCAGGGTCAGGCCGTCGGCGAAGCGGGCGCCTTCGCCCAGGCCGCCGTCGTTGACCACCACCACGACGTTATCGTCGTCGTGCAGGCGGACGTAGCGCGGCGAGTCGGAATGTTCGATCAACTGCATGATGGGGCCCTGTCTGTCATGTGTGCTCAGGCTTTGTACTGCTGCCCGCGCCCGGGGTCGCCGGGGCGGGCGTGTTCACTCAGTGACGCGCGTCGGCCAGCTCGCCGCTGGCGGCAGGCTGGGTTTCAGGCTTTGCGTCGTCACGCAACTCGATTCGCTTGATCGGGCCGACGATCACCAGGTAGCTGAACACCGCCACCAGGGCGTTGGCACCCACGTAGACCAGGGCCCACTTGAACGAACCGGTGGCGCTGATGATGTAGCCGATGACGATCGGCGTGGTGATCGAGGCGATGTTGCCGAAGGTGTTGAACAGGCCACCGGACAGCCCGGCGATCTGCTTGGGCGAGGTGTCGGCGACCACCGCCCAGCCCAGTGCCCCGATGCCCTTGCCGAAGAAGGCCAGGGTCATGAAGCCAACCACCATCCACTCGGCGTCGACGTAGTTGCAGAACACCATGGTGGTCGACAGCAGCAGGCCGCAGACGATCGGCAGCTTGCGCGAGAAGGTCAGCGAATTGCCACGACGCAGCAGCCAGTCCGAGATCACCCCGCCAAGCACGCCGCCGATGAAGCCGCACACCGCCGGCAGCGAGGCGATGAAGCCGGCCTTGAGGATGGTCATGCCGCGCTCCTGCACCAGGTACACCGGGAACCAGGTCAGGAAGAAATAGGTGATGGCATTGATGCAGTACTGGCCCAGGTACACGCCCAGGAGCATGCGGCTGGTCAGCAGTTGCTTGATGTAGCCCCACTTCGGGCCCTCGTTGTTGCCGCGCTTCTGGTCCATGTCGACCAAGCCGCCGTTCTGCTCGATGTGTTCGAGTTCGGCGGGGCTGATGCGTGGGTGCTGGCGCGGGTTGTGGATGGTCTTGAGCCAGACCATGGAGAACACGATGCCCAGTGCGCCCATGACCACGAACACGTGCTCCCAGCCGAAGCTGAACACGATCCAACCCATGATCGGGGCGAACAGCGCGGTGGCGAAGTATTGCGCCGAGTTGAAGATCGCCGATGCCGTGCCCCGCTCCTGGGTGGGGAACCAGGCCGCGACGATACGGGCATTGCCCGGGAACGACGGGGCTTCGGCGAAACCGACCAGAAAGCGCAGGGTGAACAGGGTGACCACCGCCCAGGCGACCGGCAGGCCGCCGACAAAACCTTGCAGCAGGGTGAACAGCGACCAGGTGAAGATACTGAAGGCGTAGACGTTCTTCGAACCGAAGCGGTCCAGCAGCCAGCCGCCCGGAATCTGCCCGGCCACGTAGGCCCAGCCGAAGGCGGAGAAGATATAACCGAGGGTGACGGCGTCAATGCCAAGGTCTTTCTGCAGGCTGGAGCCTGCGATGGCGATGGTGGCTCGGTCGGCATAGTTGATCGTGGTCACCAGAAACAGCATGAACAGGATCAGGTAGCGCACATGCGTCTTTTTCGTCGCTTGCATGCTGGCAATACTCCCACTAGTTATTTTTGTGCGGGCTCACGAGTTGTAGCCGGAGTGGGGGCAGCCCACTCCGGGTGCGGCTATGGCAGGCCGCGGGGTGCGCTTATTGCGGACCCATCTTGTCCATCAGTGCCGCGAGCATTTCGTACTCTTCGGCGGTCAGGTCGGTCAGCGGCGTGCGCACCGGGCCTGCGTCATAACCGGCGATCCGGGCGCCAGCCTTGACGATGCTCACGGCGTAGCCGGCCTTGCGGTTGCGGATGTCCAGGTACGGCAGGAAGAAATCGTCGATCAGCTTGGCCACGGTGGCGTGATCGTCACGGGCGATCGCGTGGTAGAAGTCCATCGCGGTCTTGGGCACGAAGTTGAATACCGCCGAGGAGTATACCGGCACGCCCAGTGCCTTGTAGGCCGCAGCATACACCTCGGCGGTCGGCAGGCCACCCAGGTAGCTGAAGCGGTCACCCAGGCGGCGACGAATCGACACCATCAACTCGATGTCGCCCAGGCCGTCCTTGTAGCCGATGAGGTTCGGGCAGCGTTCGGCGAGCTTTTCCAGCAGGTCGGCGTTCAGGCGGCAGACGTTGCGGTTGTACACCACCACACCGATGTTCACCGATTTGCACACGGCTTCGACGTGGGCGGCAACGCCGTCCTGGCTGGCTTCGGTCAGGTAATGCGGCAGCAACAGCAGGCCCTTGGCGCCCAGGCGCTCGGCTTCTTGCGCGTATTCGATGGCCTGGCGGGTGGAGCCACCGACGCCGGCGAGGATCGGCACCGACTTGGCGCAGGTATCGACTGCGGTCTTGATCACCTGGCTGTATTCGCTGGCGGCCAGGGAGAAGAACTCACCGGTGCCACCGGCGGCGAACAGGGCGCTGGCGCCGTAAGGGGCCAGCCACTCCAGGCGCTTGATGTAGCCAGCCTGGTTGAAGTCGCCCTGGGCGTTGAAGTCGGTGACCGGGAAAGACAGCAGGCCGTGGGAGAGGATGGATTTCAGTTCTTGTGGATTCATTGTTGTAAGCATCCTGTGGCGCTTGGGGTGTAGGGTGTCGTGCTGCGATGGAGGTAAGTTATCGTACAACTTGCGCGATGACTAGTCCCTTTTCCAAAATTTTGCGGTTAGGCAAGGGTGACTGCCACTGGATTTGTGGTGCGGCGCTCGATCTCGCAGGCGCAGAAGATGTCCCGACAACCGCCTAAACAGTCATCGTATCTCTTGAGGGAAGGGGTAAAAAACGATCGCGGAGACAGGCACAAACCCGCCGCCCGCTTCCACGGGAAGTGTTCTGGGACCAGCAGAGGGTGACCGGAGAAGCGGGGGCGACCTTGCGCCGCCCCGCGATCAAAGCTAACGAAGCTGAATGTCAGGCGGCCTGTTGGCGCTTGACCTGGGACTTGCGCACCTGGGCGCGGCAGGCGTCGCCGAAGGCCTGGAAGATCTTGATCGAATCAGGGTTCTTGGCCGCTTGCCACTCCGGGTGCCACTGCACGGCGAACAGGAAGGGCGAAATGCTTGGCGCATGAATCGCTTCGACCAGGCCGTCTTCGGCAAGGGCAATCGGCTCGATGCCGGCGCCGAGGTTGCGCAGGCCCTGGCCATGCAGCGAGTTGACGCGAATCTCGTCGGTGCCGAGGGTGTCACGCAGCCAGCTGCCTGGCTTGATCTTCACGCCATGCACCTGGGCGTACTGCACTTCGACAGGGTCTTCCGGGTTTTCCCGGTGGTCGTTGAAGCCAGGTTCTGCGTAGACCTTCTGGTAGATATCACCACCCAGGGCCACGTTGATTTCCTGCATGCCGCGGCAGATGCCGAAGATCGGCAGGCCGCGCTTGATCGCCGCCTTCACCAGCGGGATATCGAACAGGTCGCGGTTGACGTCCTGGCCTTTGCCTGGGGTCTGGTTTTCCTGGCCGTACAGGCTCGGCTCGATGTTGCTGCCGGCACCGGTCAGGTACACGCCGTCGGCCATGTCCAGATAGGTCTCGAGGTCTTCGATGCCACAGCAGGTGGGCACCAGCACCGGGACGCAATCGGAAAACTCGACCAGCGGGGTGATGTATTTGTGGGTCATGACCTGGTAGTCATGGCCTTTGCGCTCTTGGCTGCCCATGGTCATCAGGACGACGGGTTTGCGCAGGGAGGGTTTCTTGTTGCCAATGTTGCTGTTGGACATATGTCACCTTATGACAGGTTCGACCTGCCGTTGTTGTGCAGGTGCACGGCGCGGGGCCTGGTGTGTCACCTGAAGCCCCGAGCACTGCCGGCTCGTCAGAGGCGACGATTCCGGTCGGGGCTTGTTGATAGCTTGCCAGAGCCGTTCGATATGTCAAACGGCTGAAGGGGCCGTGGGAAGGGGTTTTGCGCCGAATTTCAGGGGGTAAAACCCTTGCGAGCCTGAGGCGGCAAGGGTTTGGCAGGGGGTGAGGTCAATAATATTTAACGACGCAGTTGGATCATTGCAGCCGTGCAATAAAGGGGGCCTTGCGGCCCCATCGCCGGCAAGCCGGCGATGGGGCCAGTGAAGTCAATGAAGAATCTGCGCCAAGAACCCCTTGGCCCGCGCGGTACGCGGTTGGTTGAAGAACACCTCCGGCGGGCTGTCCTCGATGATCTGCCCACCCTCCAGGAACAGCACCCGCTCCGCCACCTGCCGGGCAAAGCCCATTTCGTGGGTGACGCAGAGCATGGTCATGCCGGTACCGGCCAGTTGCACCAGCACATCCAGCACCTCGGCGACCATCTCCGGGTCAAGCGCCGACGTCGGTTCGTCGAACAGCATGATCCGCGGCTTCATGCACAGCGCCCGGGCGATCGCCACCCGCTGTTGCTGGCCACCGGAGAGCTGGCTGGGGTATTTGTGCGCCTGGCTTTCGATACCGACCTTGCTCAAATACATCCGTGCCCGCTCCTCGGCATCCTTGCGCGACAGGCCGCGCACGCTGGTGGGTGCCAGCAGGCAGTTGTCGAGCACGCTCATGTGCGGGAACAGGTTGAAATGCTGGAACACCATGCCGATTTCGCTGCGCACCTGGGCGGCCTGGCGCGTGGTGGCGGCAAGGTCGGTGCCTGCTACCTGGATGCTGCCCGTTTGGGCCACTTCCAGGCGGTTGATGCAGCGAATCAGGGTGGACTTGCCCGAGCCGGACGGGCCACACAGGACGATGCGCTCGCCCTCGCGCACCTGCAGGTCGATGTCGCGCAGTACATGGAAGGCGCCGTAGTGCTTGTTCAGGCCCTCGATGCGGATCAATACCGGGCGTGGGTCGGGTTCGGGGGCAAGGCTGGCAACGCTCAGAGGGGCGGTCATGTTGTTGTTCTCCCGCAGGGTTTCAGTCGAAACGTGCCGCGCTGTAAGGCGCAGGGTCGGTGAAAGGGCGCTCGCCGGTGAGCAGCTCGGCCAGCAGGCGGCCGCTGACAGGGCCAAGGGTCAGGCCGTGGTGGGCGTGGCCGAAGTTGAACCA
The DNA here is from genome assembly GCF_044749525.1 of Pseudomonas sp. NPDC089395. Lineage (NCBI taxonomy): Bacteria > Pseudomonadati > Pseudomonadota > Gammaproteobacteria > Pseudomonadales > Pseudomonadaceae > Pseudomonas > Pseudomonas sp. NPDC089395. The sequence goes on along the minus strand of NZ_JBIVID010000002.1, from coordinate 536,450 downwards.
CAGGCCCTTGTGTCGTGGCGCCGGGCCGATCACCGGGCGCATGTCCGGCAGGCATGGGCGGCGGCCCAGCCAAGGCTTGTCGTCCAGGCGCTCGCCCAAGGCCGGGAACAGCTTGCGGGCCAGGGCTTCGCAGCGCTCGAGCTGGATTTCGTTGCCCGGCGCATTGCTGGCGGCGAACTCGATACCGGTGGTCAGGCGCACGCCGCGGGCCATGGGCGCCAGTACGTAGCCGCCCTGGGTGTCGCAGATTGCGTGCTGCAGCTGCGCGTCGCCCTGGGTGGCGTAGTGCATGTGATAGCCGCGCTTGATGCCCAGCGGGATCTGGTAGCCCAGGTGCTGGTAAAGGTCGGCCGATTGCGGGCCCAGGCAGGCCACCACTTCGTCGGCGGTGATCGGCCCGCGCTGGCTCTGGACTTGCCACTGGCCGCCGACCTGGCGCAGGGAGCGCGCGTCACCGTGAAGGAACTGCCCGCCACGCTGGACGAACAGCCCGGCGTAGCCACGGGTCAGGGCGCCCGGGTTGTTCACGGTTTTCGGGTCAAGCCAGTGGATGCCGCCCACCACGGCGCTGTCGAGCTGATGTTCGCGCCCCTGCAACTGGCCACGTTCAAGGACTTCGTACTGCAGGCCGTAGCGCGCCAGCCCCTTGAGCTCGGCCTTGGCCCGTTCGAACAGTGCCGGGTCGCGGTACACCTCGATCCAGCCTTTGGCTTGCACCAGCCCTTGCAGGCCGGCCGCTTCGATGAAGGCGTCGTGCTCTTCGACGCAGCGCTGCACCAGCGGCAGCATGTCGGCGGCTGCGCTGGCCAGGCGTCTCGGCGCCGACTGCTGCCAGTAGCGCAGCAGCCAGGGCGCGGCCTTGGGCAAGTGCAGCAGGCTGTAGCGCACATCCGGCTGACGGTTCAGGCCGTAGCGCAGCAGGGCGCCGAACTGGCGGGGGAAGGCGTAGGGGATCACGCTGGAGCGCTCGATCAGCCCGGCATTGCCATGGCTGGTGCCGCTGCCGGGTTCGTCGCGGTCGATCAGGATCACCTGTCGCCCGCGAGCCTGCAGGTGCAGCGCGGTACTGACGCCAACGATGCCGGCGCCGAGGACAAGGGTTTGGCAGTGCATGGAGGTATCCTTCGGTCAGTTCAGGTGGCGGCCCAGGCGGGCTTCCAGGTGTTTGAGCAGGCGCCGCACCAGCTCCACGACCACCAGGTAGAGCACGGCGGCCCACAGGTAGATCTGGAAGTCGAAGCTGCGCGAGAAGGCCAGCTTGGTCACGCCCATCAGGTCGTAGATCGTCACCAACGAGGCGATGGCGCTGGCCTTGATCATCAGGATCAGCTCGTTGCCGAGCGGGCCGATGGCCACCAGCAACGATTGCGGCAGGATCACCTTGAAGAAGGTGGTCGAGCGTTTCAGGTTCAGTGCCCGCGCGGCTTCGTACTGCCCCGGGGCCACTGCCATCAGGCTGCCGCGGAAGATCTCGGCCTGGTAGGCGGCGGTGTTAAGGGTGAAGGCCAGCAAGGTGCAGAACCAGGCTTCGCGGAAGAACCACCAGAGGCCGACGTCCTGCCAGAAGCCCTTGAGCGAACCCAGGCCGTAGTACAGCAGAAACAGCTGGGCCAGCAGCGGCGAGCCGCGGAAGAAGTAGATGTAGCCCGCCGCCAGGCGTTGCAGCAGCAGGTTGCGCGACAGGCGAGCCAGAGCCAGCAGCAAGCCGAGCACGGCACCCAGGCTGAAGGAAATCGCCACCAGCTTGGCGGTCACCAGCAAGCCATCGACGAAGCGCGGGCCATAGCGCTCCAGCAGGTCAGGGTCGAGGACCAGACTCAGCAGTTGTTCGGCACTCATGCGCGTGCTCCTTGCAGGTGGCGGTTGCTGCGCCGTTCGATGTAGGCGAACACCCGCCCGGACAGCGCCGAGAACAGCAGGTAGCCCACGCAGGCGACGCCATAGAAGAACATCGGCTCCTTGGTCACGCTGACCGCCAGGTTGGTCTGGCGCATCAGGTCGACCAGCGAGATGGTCGACACCAGCGAGGTGTCCTTGAGCAGCGACAGCCAGTTGTTGGAAAGTCCCGGCAAGGCGATGCGCGTCAACTGGGGCAGCACCACCTTGAAGAACCCCGTGCGCTTGCTCAGGCCCAGCGCCGAGCAGGCTTCCAGCTGGCCTTTGGGCAGGGTCTTGAAGGCAGCCAGCCAGATTTCGCTGGAAAACGCCGCGAACACCAGGCTGAAGGCGATCATCGCGGCGAGGAAGGTGTTGATCAGGAACTCGCCTTCATAGCCCATGGCGGCCAGCAGCTTCTGCGCGGCGATCTGGCAGCCGTAGTAGATGATCAGCAGGGTGAGCAGTTCGGGCAGGCCGCGGAACACGGTCGAGAAAGTGGTGGCCCAGGCGCGCGGCAGGCGTTTGCGCGAGCGGGCCGCCAGGGCCACGGCCAGCCCCAGTGGCAGGCCGATGGGCAGGCAGGCGAGGGCCAGCGACACGGTGACCAGGGCACCGGCCAGCAGCGCCTGGCCCCAACCACCACTGGCGAAGGACAGCAAGGACAATTGGTCGAGCATGACATACCCCTTGAATGGACTGCTCCAAGCGCGGTCTCTGTAGGAGCGGCCTTGCGTCGCGAAAGGGCTGCGCAGCAGCCCCAGAGATTCATGGGGCGCCGCCGAAACCCTGGGGCCGCTTTGCGGCCCTTTCGCGACGCAAGGCCGCTCCTACAGAAAATGCGCCAATAGGCGGGATCAGTTGTAGATATCGAAGGCGAAGTACTTGCTGGCGATCTTCTGGTAAGTGCCGTTGGCGACGATCTCGGCCAGTGCGGTATTGAGCCGCTGGCGCAGCGCCTCGTCGTCCTTGCGCACGGCAATGGCGGCATCGGCCTTGGTCCCGGCCACGTCACCGAGGACTTTGCAGCAGTCCTGGCCGTTCTTGTTCATCCACTCGTGCAGCGGGAACTTGTCGGCGATCACCCCGTCCAGGCGGCCGGCGGCGAGGTCGGCGTTAGCTTCGTCCATGGTCGGGTACAGCTTCACGTCGGCGCCGGCCTTGGCGTAGACGTCCTCGGCGTAGATCGCCTGGGTCGAAGACGACTGGGCACCCACGGTGAAGCCATTGAAGGTGGTCTGGGCGTCGCTGATCTTGCTGTCCTTGGCCACGGCGACGGTCAGCGGTGTGCGGTAGTAGTGGTCGGTGAAGGCGATTTTCTTGCGCCGCTCCTCGGTGTCGATCATCGAGGCGACCACGGCATCGTATTTGCGCGCCATCAGCGCCGGGATGATGCCTTCCCAGTCCTGGGCGACCAGGGTGCACTCGACTTTCATCTGCGCGCACAGGGCATGAGTGATGTCGATGTCGAAGCCGTGCAGCTGGTTATCGGCATCGACATAGTTGAAGGGCGGGTAGGCGCCCTCGGTGGCGAAGCGCAGGGTTTCGCCACTGGCTGCACCCGCCAGCAGCAGGGCACACGCACCCACCATAGCCATGGTCTTGTTCATCTTGCACCTCTTGCACTCTTGCTATTGTTGTTTGCCCGCCGTGTAACCGACGAACTCGTTATGTAGAGCGGCAGTCGCTTCCAAGCGTTTTTCAACATCAGGCCCGAGTTTCCGGCAGACCTCGTTGACCATCAGGTGCACCCACGACAGCATCGCCGAGGTGGATTCCCAGAACAGATTGAACTCGGTGGGGATGCGGAACACCTCGTCGGCGTTGGCATCGGCCCAGTCACAGAAGGTGTCGGTCACCAGGGTGACCGGGATGCCCGCCTGGCGTGCCTTCTGGCACAGCAACAGGGCGTGGCGGGAATAGCGGCGCGCCTCGAACACCACCAGGGCGCTGTTTTCCGGTCGCCCCAGCAGCACTTCGCCAAAATGCCCGGCGCTGCCATCGACCACCTGCACGCCGTCGCGCAGGTAATGCAGCAGGTGCGCCATGCACTGGGCGACCCCGCGCTCGGTCTGAAAACCGGCGACGAATACCCGTGGCCGTTGGGCCAGACGTTGGGCTGCGCGATGCCAGGGCTCGCTGCGGCTGTATTCATGCACCCGCACCAGCGCGGCGATTTCCAGCTCCAGGCTGCCAGCGCTGGCCGTGTCGTCGTGCTGCTGGCGGTATTCTTGCAGGCGATCACCGACCAGCCACGGGCCATCACCCAGGTCGCTCTGCAGGTCTTGCTTGAGGGCCTTGAGATGGGCATAACCGAGGGCACGGCAGAAACGCCCGACACTGGATTCGCTGACACCGAGCTTGGCGGCGATGCTGGCCGAGGTCTGGAATGGCAGTTCGTGGAGGTTGGCGAGCATGTAGCTGGCAATCTTGCGGCCCGAGGCGGCAGCCCCTTGCAGGCTGCTTTCCAGGCGTTGCTTGAGCGATTGGTTCATGCTGCTGCTCCGGTGAGGCGTGAAACAGAAAATGGATGTTTTCTGTCATCAAGTCAATATTTGACAGATAGCTGTCACTTGCAGGAAAGTTTTTGTCGTTGCCAACGCTGTTGCCATTCCAATTCCAAGAAAGGAGCTTCAGATGTCCGCACCTTCCAACAGCCCTGTCGTGCGCGTGCCGTTCAGCCAATTGCAGGGGCTGCTGCAAGCGATTCTCAAGCGCCACGGCTGCAGCCAGAACGTGGCCGGCGTGCTTGCCCATAACTGCACCAGCGCCCAGCGCGACGGTGCCCACAGCCATGGCGTGTTCCGTATTCCAGGTTATGTCTCGACGCTGGCCAGCGGGTGGGTCAATGGCCAGGCCACGCCGCAGGTCACCGACGTGGCGCCGGCGTTCGTGCGGGTCGATGCCGGGGGTGGCTTTGCCCAGCCGGCCTTGGCCGCGGCGCGCGGCCTGCTGGTGGAGAAGGCGCGCAATGCCGGTATCGCCGTGCTGGCGATCCACAACTCGCACCATTTCGCTGCGCTGTGGCCGGACGTCGAGCCGTTCGCCGATGAGGGCCTGGTGGCCTTGAGCGTGGTCAACAGCATGACCTGCGTAGTGCCGCATGGGGCGCGCAAGCCGTTGTTCGGCACCAACCCGATCGCGTTCGCCGCCCCGTGTGCGGGGCATGACCCGATCGTCTTCGACATGGCCACCAGTGCCATGGCCCATGGCGACGTGCAGATCGCCGCGCGTGCCGGCCAGTCATTGCCCGAGGGCATGGGGGTGGACGCCCAAGGGCTGCCGACCACCGATCCGAAGGCCATCCTTGAAGGTGGGGCCTTGTTGCCGTTCGGCGGGCACAAGGGGTCGGCCTTGTCGATGATGGTCGAGTTGCTGGCGGCGGCGCTGACCGGCGGGCATTTCTCCTGGGAGTTCGACTGGTCGGGGCATCCGGGGGCGAAGACGCCCTGGACCGGGCAACTGATCATCGTCATTGATCCGAGCAAGGCTGAAGGCGAGCGGTTTGCCCTGCGCAGCCGCGAGCTGGTCGAGCAGATTCAGGCGGTGGGGTTGACGCGGATGCCAGGGGAGCGGCGTTATCGGGAACGGGAAGTTGCCGAGCGGGAAGGGGTGGCGGTGACCGAGCGGGAGTTGCAGGAGCTTGAGGCATTGGCTGGCTGAACGGGCCTCATCGCCGGCAAGCCGGCTCCCACGCCGATCGCGCCTGGCTGGCTGGGCTTGGTATGCGAGCCGGCGCGCCGGCGATAGGGCCAGTTGCCTCACCACCAGGCCCTGCCATGCAATCTTGCATAGACAACCTTGCACATTAGGTGATGTTCCTTCCCCGCGACTGCGGGTATCCTCAGGGCAGTCATTCCGAACTGTCCTGATCCAAGGAGCTGCACGCTGTGTTCAAACATGTCGATGCCTATGCCGGCGACCCGATCCTCTCGCTGATGGAAACCTTCAAGGCCGACCCGCGCGCCGACAAGGTCAACCTGAGTATCGGCCTGTACTACGATGAGGCCGGCGTGGTGCCGCAACTGGCGGCGGTGGATGCGGTGGAAAAACGCATCGCAGGCCAGGCCCATGAGGCTTCGCTGTACCTGCCGATGGAAGGCCTGGCCAGCTATCGCCAGGCGATCCAGGCACTGCTGTTCGGCGCCGATCACCCCGCCGTGACCGGCCAGCGCGTGGCCACCGTGCAGACCGTCGGCGGTTCCGGTGCACTGAAAGTCGGTGCCGACTTCCTCAAGCGTTATTTCCCGCAGTCGGAAGTCTGGGTCAGCAATCCGACCTGGGACAACCACCGCGCCATCTTCGAAGGTGCCGGGTTCAAGGTGCACACCTACCCGTACTTCGACCAGACCACCCGTGGCGTCGACTTCGACGGCATGCTGGCCACCCTGCAGACCCTGCCGGCCAACAGCGTCGTGCTGCTGCACCCGTGCTGCCACAACCCCACCGGTGCCGACCTCGAGCCGCAGCAGTGGCAACAAGTGGTGGAAGTGGTCAAGGCGCGTGAGCTGATTCCGTTCCTCGACATCGCCTATCAGGGCTTCGGTGTAGGCCTGGCGGAAGATGCCTTCGCCATCCGCGAAATGGCCCGTGCCGGCGTACCGTGCCTGGTCAGCAACTCGTTCTCGAAAATCTTCTCGCTGTACGGCGAGCGGGTAGGGGGCCTGTCGGTGGTCTGCGACGACGCAGCCACCACCCAGAGCGTGCTCGGCCAGCTCAAGGCGACCGTGCGCCGCAACTACTCCAGCCCGCCCAACTTCGGTGCTCAGCTGGTGGCCGGCGTGCTCGGCGATGCGGCCCTGAATGCCCAGTGGGCGGAAGAAGTGGAAGTGATGCGCAAGCGTATCCTCGACATGCGCCAGGCGCTGGTCGATGCCCTGGCCGTGCTGCTGCCGGGTCAGGACTTCCAGTTCTTCCTGCGCCAGCGCGGTATGTTCAGCTACACCGGGTTCAGCGTCGAGCAAGTGCGCCGCCTGCGTGACGAGTTCGGTGTGTACCTGATCGACAGCGGCCGGGTGTGCATGTCCGGGTTGCGCCCGGCCAACCTGCAACGGGTTGCCGAAGCGTTCGCCGCCGTTCAGAAGTGATGTGACAAAAGGGGCCGCGTTGCGGCCCATTCGCGGGACAAGCCCGCTCCCACAGGTTCTCTGCAAGCCTTGAGTGCAGGGGTTGTGGGAGCGGGCTTGTCCCGCGAATGGGACGCGAAGCGGCCCCTTTTTTCTCCAGTTGTCATGACAAGTGCAACCGTCCCTCGGGTGGGGCTTTCCAAAGTGCAACCATCAGCGCACAATCGCGCCCTTCTTTATTCGGTTGAGTAGGGCGAGTGGTCTATTTCGCCATTCTCAGCCTGTTGCAGTCTTGCGAGTGGAGCTTCACCCGGAATGAATGAGCAGGCCTCTAGCGTTGAACAACGCTTTGCAGAATCGACCCCCGCCACCCTTGGCAGCTGGGCGCGTCAGGACACCACTTGGATGTTGGGCCTGTTTGGCACCGCCATCGGCGCCGGCACGCTGTTCCTGCCGATCAACGCCGGCCTCGGCGGTTTCTGGCCGCTGCTGATCCTGGCCGCGCTGGCCTTCCCCATGACGTACTTCGCCCACCGTGGCCTGACCCGCTTCGTGCTCTCCGGGCGCAGTGGCGGCGATATCACCGAAGTGGTCGAAGAGCATTTCGGCATCAAGGCCGGTGCACTGATCACCGTGCTGTACTTCTTCGCCATCTTCCCGATCCTGCTGATCTACAGCGTGGCCCTGACCAACACGGTCAGCAGCTTCATGGCGCATCAGCTGCACATGACGCCGCCACCGCGGGCGCTGCTGTCGTTCGTGCTGATCCTCGGCCTGCTGGCCATCGTGCGCTGCGGCGAACAGGCCACGGTCAAGGTCATGAGCCTGCTGGTCTACCCGTTCATCGTCGCCCTGGCGCTGCTGGGTCTGTACCTGGTGCCGCACTGGACCGGTGGCATTCTCGACAGCGCCAGCCAGCTACCGTCGGGTTCGGCCTTCCTGCACACCGTGTGGCTGGCGATTCCGGTGATGGTGTTCTCGTTCAACCACTCGCCGATCATCTCGGCCTTTGCGGTTGACCAGAAACGCCGCTACGGCGAGCACGCCGACGAGCGCAGCGGGCAGATCCTGGCTCGTGCCCACCTGCTGATGGTCGCCATGGTGCTGTTCTTCGTGTTCAGCTGCGTGCTGACCCTCGACAGCGCCCAGCTGGCCGAGGCCAAGGCGCAGAACCTGTCAATCCTGTCCTACCTGGCCAACCACTTCAGCAACCCGACCATTGCCTTCGCCGCGCCGCTGATTGCCTTCATCGCCATCGCCAAGTCGTTCCTTGGTCACTACATCGGCGCCAGCGAAGGCCTCAAGGGCATCATCGCCAAGACCGGCGCACGCCCGGCCGCCAAGACCCTGGACCGTGTGGTTGCGGCGTTGATGCTGGTGGTGTGCTGGATCGTCGCCACGCTCAACCCGAGCATCCTCGGCATGATCGAATCGCTCGGCGGCCCGATCATCGCGGTACTGCTGTTCCTGATGCCGATGTACGCCATCCGTCGTGTGCCCTCGATGCGCAAGTACAGCGGCGCGATGTCGAACGTGTTCGTAACGGTAGTCGGCCTGGTCGCGCTGACCTCGGTGGTTTACGGCCTGCTGGCCTGATACAACCCCCTGTTGTAAAGAGTGTCCGGTTGGCTTGTCGCCAGCCGGACATTTTTTTGTCCACAAGAATTGTCTGGCAATAGAACAATTTTATCGTTCCCCATAGGCACTCGGTCGCCTTCATGCTTAACTCAGGGTCTTTTTCAAACCCCGCATAAGGATTTCGTCCATGGCTCAAGTGACTCTCAAAGGCAACCCGGTTCAAGTCAAAGGCAACCTGCCGCAGGCCGGTGCCCAGGCGCCTGCCTTCTCGCTGGTAGGTGAAGGCCTGGCCGACCAGTCGCTGAAGAACTTCGCCGGCAAGCGCAAGGTGCTGAACATCTTCCCAAGCGTCGACACCCCGACCTGCGCCACTTCGGTACGCAAGTTCAACGCCCAGGCCAATGACGTGGCCAACACCGTGGTGCTGTGCATCTCCGCCGACCTGCCGTTCGCCCAGGCCCGTTTCTGCGGCGCCGAAGGCTTGGAAAACGTGAAGAACCTGTCGACCCTGCGCGGTGCCGAGTTCCTCGAGAACTACGGTGTGGCCATCGCCGACGGCCCGCTGGCCGGCCTGGCTGCCCGCGCCGTGGTGGTGCTGGACGAGAACGATAAAGTGCTGCACAGCGAACTGGTTGGCGAAATTGCCGACGAGCCGAACTACGACGCGGCGCTGGCTGTACTGAAGTAAGGATTGCGCCGGCCCTGACAGCGCAACGCTGCAGCCACCTGCCATCCAAGCAACACCCTGTAATGGCCCGGAACATGTTCCGGGCCGTTTTCATTTAAAGTTCAGCGTTTTGGCAACGTCAGGCAAAGGTAAACCTCTGGTAAAGGCCCTTTGCTAAAACGATGCCAGTGCTTATCGTTCACCCTCCTAAAGTCGTCATTTCGAACAAGGTTCGTTCAACCCATGCAAGCTTCTGTCTCCCGATCCCCCCGTCGCTGGCTCGTCGGCCTGCTGATCCTGCTGCTGGTGGCCCTGCTGGCCTGGTGGCTGTGGCCCGCAACGCCTGCTCATAAAGAGGCGGTGGGGGGGCGCCCGGGCAAAGGCATGGGCATGGGCGGACGCCCAGGGTTCGGTGGCTCCACCGACCCGGTGCCGGTGCGCGTCGAGCCGGTACGCCAGGGCGACTTCCCGCTCTACTACAAGGCCCTGGGCACGGTCACCGCGACCAACACGGTCAATGTGCGCAGCCGGGTCGCCGGCGAACTGGTGAAGATCCACTTCAAGGAAGGGCAGCAGGTCAAGGCCGGTGATCTGTTGGCCGAAATCGACCCACGCTCCTACCGCATCGCCTTGCAACAAGCCGAAGGCACCCTGGCGCAGAACCAGGCGCAGCTGAAGAACGCCCAGGTCGACCTGGCGCGCTATAAAGGCCTGTATGCCGAGGACAGCATCGCCAAACAGACCCTCGATACCGCCGAAGCCCAGGTGGCGCAGTTCCAGGGGCTGGTCAAGACCAACCAGGCCCAGGTCAGCGATGCCCGGCTGAACCTCGATTTCACCCAGATCCGCTCGCCCATCAGTGGCCGTGTAGGCTTGCGCCAGCTCGACCTGGGCAACCTGGTGGCCGCCAACGACACCACCGCCCTGGTGGTGATCACCCAGACCGAACCGATCAACGTGGCCTTCACCTTGCCGGAAACCGAACTGAACACCGTGCTCGAGCGCTACCGCAGTGGCGCCAGCCTGCCGGTCGAGGCGTGGGACCGCAGCGACAGCAAGCTGCAGTCCAGCGGTGTACTGGGCAGCATCGACAACCAGATCGACACCACCACCGGCACCCTGAAGTTCAAGGGGCGCTTCGAAAACAAAGACCTGGCCCTGTTCCCCAACCAGTTCGTCAACGTGCGCCTGCTGGCCGACACCCTCAAACAGGTGGTCATGGCCCCGGCGGCGGCGATCCAGTTCGGTAACGACGGCACCTTCGCCTATGTGGTCAACGCCGAGAACACCGTCAACGTGCGCAAGCTCAAGGTAGGGGCCACCGACGGTCAGAACAGCGTGATCCTCGAGGGCCTCAAGCCCGGTGAGCGCCTGGTGCTGGAAGGCACCGACCGCCTGCGCGAAGGGACCAAGGTGGAAGTCGTCGAAGACAGCTCGCAAGTGCCCACCACCCCCGGCCAGCACTTGCAGGGTCAGGACGCCAAGGGCTCGGCGCAGACGGGCGAAGCACAGCCTGGTAAAGCAGCAGGCAAGGCGGGCGCATGAACCTCTCGCGCCTGTTCATCCTGCGGCCGGTCGCCACCACCCTGAGCATGCTGGCCATCGTCCTGGCCGGTCTGATCGCCTACAAGTTGCTGCCGGTCTCGGCGCTGCCGCAGGTGGACTACCCGACCATCCGGGTCCTGACCCTTTACCCCGGTGCCAGCCCCCAGGTGATGACCAGCGCGGTCACCGCACCGCTGGAGCGCCAGTTCGGCCAGATGCCCGGCCTGACTCAGATGGCCTCGACCAGCTCTGGCGGCGCCTCGGTGCTGACCCTGCGCTTCAACCTGGACATGAACATGGACGTTGCCGAGCAACAGGTCCAGGCCGCGATCAATGCGGCCAGCAACCTGTTGCCCAGCGACTTGCCGGCACCGCCGGTGTACAACAAGGTCAACCCGGCCGATACGCCGGTGCTGACCCTGGCGATCTCCAGCAAGACCATGCCCTTGCCCAAGCTCAACGACCTGGTCGACACCCGCGTGGCGCAGAAGCTCGCGCAGATCAGCGGCGTGGGCATGGTCAGCATTGCCGGCGGTCAACGCCAGGCTGTGCGGGTCAAGGTCAACGTCGATGCGCTGGCCGCCAACGGCCTCAACCTGGAAGACGTGCGCACCCTGATCGGCGCCTCCAACGTCAACCAGCCCAAGGGCAACTTCGATGGCCCGACCCGGGTGTCGATGCTCGACGCCAATGACCAGCTGCGCTCCCCCGAGGAGTACGCCAACCTGATCCTGACGTACACCAACGGCGCGCCGCTGCGCCTGAAGGACGTCGCCGAAATCGTCGACGGCGCCGAGAACGAGCGCCTGGCCGCGTGGGCCAACCAGAACCAGGCGGTCCTGGTGAACATCCAGCGCCAGCCGGGTGCCAACGTCATCGAGGTGGTCGACAGCATCAAGGAACTGTTGCCGTCGATCACCGATAACCTGCCGGCCGGCCTCGACGTCTCGGTACTGACCGACCGTACCCAGACCATCCGTGCCGCGGTCAAGGACGTGCAGCACGAACTGCTGATCGCCATCGTCCTGGTGGTCATGGTCACCTTCGTCTTCCTGCGCCGCTTCAGCGCCACCCTGATCCCCTCGATCGCCGTGCCGCTCTCGCTGATCGGCACCTTCGGCGTGATGTACCTGGCCGGGTTCTCGATCAACAACCTGACGCTGATGGCCCTGACCATCGCCACCGGTTTCGTGGTCGACGATGCCATCGTCATGCTGGAGAACATTTCCCGTCATATCGAAGAAGGCGAGACGCCACTGCAGGCGGCCCTCAAAGGCGCCCGGCAGATCGGCTTTACCCTGATCTCGCTGACCTTCTCGCTGATCGCGGTACTGATCCCGCTGTTGTTCATGGCCGATGTGGTCGGCCGGCTGTTCCGCGAATTTGCCATCACCCTGGCGGTGGCCATCCTGATTTCCCTGGTGGTGTCGCTGACCCTGACCCCGATGATGTGCGCGCGTCTGCTCAAGCGCGAGCCAAAGGAAGAAGAGCAGGGCCGTTTCTACCGCGCCAGCGGCGCCTGGATCGACTGGCTGATCGCGCACTACGGCCGGGGCCTGCAGTGGGTGCTCAGGCACCAGCCGCTGACCCTGCTGGTGGCCGTGGCCAGCCTGGCGCTGACCGTGGTGCTGTACCTGGCGGTGCCCAAGGGCTTCTTCCCGGTCCAGGACACCGGGGTGATCCAGGGCATTTCCGAAGCGCCGCAATCGACCTCGTTCGCCGCCATGAGCGAACGCCAGCAGGCCCTGAGCAAAGTGATCCTGCAAGACCCGGCGGTGCAGAGCCTGTCTTCCTACATCGGCGTGGACGGCGACAACGCCACGCTCAACAGCGGCCGCCTGCTGATCAACCTCAAGCCCCATGGCGAACGTGACGTGACGGCTGGCGAGGTCATCAGCCGCCTGCAACCGCAACTCGACAAGCTGGTCGGTATCCGCCTGTTCATGCAGCCGGTGCAGGACCTGAGCATCGAAGACCGGGTCAGCCGTACCCAGTACCAGTTCAGCCTGTCCTCGCCCGACGCCGACCTGCTTGCGCAGTGGAGCGGCAAGCTGGTGGAGGCGCTGCAGCAACGCCCGGAGCTGCAGGATGTGGCCAGCGACCTTCAGGACAAGGGCCTGCAGGTGTTCCTGGTGATCGACCGGGACATGGCCAGCCGTTTGGGCATCAACGTGGGGCAGATTACCAACGCCCTGTATGACGCGTTCGGCCAACGGCAGATCTCGACCATCTACACCCAGGCCAGCCAGTACCGCGTGGTGCTGCAGGCGCGTGACGCGGCGACCCTCGGCCCGCAGGCGCTGGAGTCGATCCACGTCAAGGCCAGCGATGGCGGCCAGGTGCGCCTGTCGGCGCTGGCGCGCATCGAACAGCGCCAGGCACAGCTGGCGATTTCACACATCGGCCAGTTCCCGGCGGTGATGATGTCGTTCAACCTGGCCCACGGCGCGTCCCTGGGTGAAGCGGTCAAGGTGATCGAGCAGGTGCAGCAGGAGATCGGCATGCCGGTCGGCGTGCAGACCCGCTTCCAGGGCGCCGCCGAAGCCTTCCAGGCGTCGCTGTCGAGCACCTTGCTGCTGATTCTCGCGGCCGTGGTGACCATGTACATCGTGCTTGGCGTGCTGTACGAGAGCTACATCCACCCGGTGACCATCCTCTCGACCCTGCCGTCGGCGGCGGTCGGTGCCTTGCTGGCGCTGATCCTCAGTGGCAATGACCTGGGCATGATCGCCATCATCGGCATCATTCTGCTGATCGGTATCGTCAAGAAGAACGCGATCATGATGATCGACTTTGCCCTTGAAGCCGAGCGCAATCAGGGCATGAGCCCGTTTGACGCCATCTACCAGGCCGCGCTGCTGCGCTTCCGGCCGATCCTGATGACCACGCTGGCGGCATTGTTCGGTGCCGTGCCACTGATGCTGGCCACCGGCTCCGGCGCCGAGTTGCGTCAACCGCTGGGCCTGGTGATGGTCGGCGGGTTGCTGGTAAGTCAGGTGCTGACCCTGTTCACCACGCCGGTCATCTACCTGTACTTCGACCGTCTGGCACGCCGCTGGCGCCCGGCCACCGACGTCCAGCAGGCCCAGGCATGAACCTGTCCGGACCCTTCATTCGCCGGCCCGTGGCGACCATGCTGCTGAGCCTGGCGATCATGCTGCTCGGTGGCGTCAGCTTCGGCCTGTTGCCGGTGGCACCGCTGCCGCAGATGGACTTCCCGGTGATCGTGGTGCAGGCCAACCTGCCCGGCGCCAGCCCCGAGGTGATGGCGGCCACGGTGGCCACGCCGCTGGAGCGCAAGCTGGGCACCATCGCGGGCGTCAGCACCTTGACCAGCAGCTCCAACCAGGGCTCGACCCGGGTGATCATCGGTTTCGAGCAGGGGCGTGACATCGACGGTGCGGCGCGCGAGGTGCAGGCGGCCATCAATGCCACCCGCAACCTGCTCCCCAGCGGCATGCGCAGCATGCCGACCTACAAGAAGTACAACCCGTCCCAGGCGCCGATCATGGTGTTGTCGCTGACCTCGGACGTGCTGCAGAAGGGCCAGCTGTATGACCTGGCCGATACCATCCTGGCGCAAAGCCTGGCCCAGGTCATCGGGGTAGGGGAGGTGCAGATCGGTGGCAGTTCGTTGCCGGCGGTGCGCATCGCGGTGGAGCCGCAGCTGCTCAACCAGTACAGCCTGTCGCTGGACGAAGTGCGCACGGCCGTGGCCAACGCCAACCAGCGTCGACCCATGGGCTTCGTCGAAGACGCCGAGCGCAACTGGCAGGTGCGTGCCAACGACCAGCTGGAAACCGCCAAGGACTACGAGCCGATCGTGATTCGCCAGCAGAATGGCGCGATCCTGCGCCTCTCCGACGTGGCGACCATCACCGACAGCGTCGAGAACCGCTACAACAGCGGCTTTTTCAACGACCAGAGCGCGGTATTGCTGGTGGTCAACCGCCAGAACGGCGCCAACATCATCGAGACGGTCGAGCAGATCAAGGCCCAGTTGCCGGCCCTGCAGTCGCTGCTGCCGGCCAGTGTCCAGCTGAACGTGGCCATGGACCGCTCGCCGGTGATCAAAGCCACCCTTGCGGAGGCCGAGCACACCTTGCTGATCGCCGTGGTGCTGGTGATCCTGGTGGTCTACCTGTTCCTTGGCAGCCTGCGCGCCTCGCTGATCCCAAGCCTTGCGGTGCCGGTATCGCTGGTGGGCACGTTCGCGGTGATGTACCTGTGCGGCTTCTCGCTCAACAACCTGTCGCTGATGGCGCTGATCCTCGCCACTGGCCTTGTGGTGGACGATGCCATCGTGGTGCTGGAGAACATCTCCCGGCATATCGAGGACGGCGAGCCGCCCATGCGCGCGGCGTTTCTTGGCGCCAAGGAAGTAGGCTTCACCTTGCTGTCGATGAACGTCTCGCTGGTGGCGGTGTTCGTCTCGATCCTGTTCATGGGCGGCATCGTGCGCAACCTGTTCCAGGAGTTCTCGATCACCCTGGCGGCGGCGATCATCGTCTCCCTGATCGTATCGTTGACCCTCACACCCATGCTCTGCGCCCGCTGGCTCAAGCCGCATCGCGCCGAGCCGACTCGCCTGCAGCGCTGGAGCGACTCGCTGCACCAGCGCATGGTCGGCGCCTATGACATCAGCCTGGGCTGGGCCTTGCGGCACAAGCGGCTGACCCTGGTGAGCCTGCTGGCGACCATCGCCATGAACATCGCCTTGTACGTGGTGGTGCCGAAAACCCTCATGCCGCAACAGGACACCGGCCAGTTGATAGGCTTCATCCGCGGCGACGACGGCCTGTCGTTCAGCGTGATGCAGCCGAAGATGGAGATCTACCGTCGCGCCTTGCTCGCCGACCCTGCGGTGCAGAGCGTGGCCGGATTCATCGGCGGCAACAGCGGGACCAACAATGCCTTTGTCCTGGTGCGCCTGAAGCCGATCAGCGAGCGCAAGCTCGACGCGCAGAAAGTCATCGAGCGGTTGCGCAAGGAACTGCCCAAGGTGCCGGGTGGGCGGCTGTTCCTGATGGCTGACCAGGACCTGCAGCTCGGTGGCGGTGGTCGCGACCAGACCTCCTCGCAGTACCTCTACACCCTGCAGAGTGGTGATCTGGCGGCGCTGCGCGAGTGGTTCCCGAAGGTGGTCGCGGCGATGCGCGCGCTGCCTGAGCTGACCGCCATCGATGCCCACGACGGCGCCGGCACCCAGCAGGTGACGCTGGTGGTCGACCGTGATCAGGCCAAGCGCCTGGGCATCGACATGGCGATGGTGACCACGGTGCTGAACAACGCCTACAGCCAGCGGCAGATCTCGACCATCTACGACAGCCTGAACCAGTACCAGGTTGTGCTGGAGATCAACCCCAAGTTCGCCTGGGACCCGAGCACGCTGGAGCAGGTGCAGGTCATCACCAGCGACGGCGCACGCGTGCCGCTGTCGACCATCGCCCACTACGAGAACAGCCTGGCCAACGACCGGGTCAGCCACGAGGGCCAGTTCGCCTCGGAAGACATCGCCTTCGACGTTGCCGAGGGCTACAGCACCGACCAGGCCATGGCCGCAGTGGAGCGGGCAGTGGCCAAGGTGGGCCTGCCAGAGGAAGTGATCGCCAAGCTTGGGGGTACCGCCAACGCCTTCGCCAAGACCCAGGAAGGGCAGCCGTTGATGATCCTCGGCGCGCTGGTGCTGGTGTATCTGGTGCTGGGTATTCTCTACGAAAGCTACATTCACCCGCTGACCATTCTCTCGACCTTGCCCTCGGCCGGCGTTGGCGCCTTGCTGGCGCTTTACGTCACTGGCGGCGAGTTCAGCCTGATCTCGTTGCTGGGCCTGTTCCTGCTGATCGGCGTGGTGAAGAAGAACGCCATCCTGATGATCGACTTGGCGCTGCAGCTGGAGCGCAACCAGGGTATGACACCGGAGGAGTCGATCCGCCGGGCCTGCCTGTTGCGCCTGCGGCC
This sequence comes from Pseudomonas sp. NPDC089395, assembly GCF_044749525.1. Lineage (NCBI taxonomy): Bacteria > Pseudomonadati > Pseudomonadota > Gammaproteobacteria > Pseudomonadales > Pseudomonadaceae > Pseudomonas > Pseudomonas sp. NPDC089395. Next base: position 519,758 of record NZ_JBIVID010000002.1, on the reverse strand, counting down.
GATCCTGATGACCACCCTGGCGGCGATCCTCGGCGCCTTGCCACTGCTTCTGAGCCGCGCCGAAGGCGCGGAGATGCGCCAGCCGTTGGGCCTGACGATCATTGGCGGGCTGGTCTTCAGTCAGGTTCTGACCCTTTATACGACGCCGGTGGTGTACCTGTACCTCGACCGCCTGCGCCACCGATTCAACCGTTGGCGCGGCGTGCGCACCGACGCCGCTCTGGAAACTCCGCTATGACTTTTGCCCAGACTCCACTTCACCGTGCCTTGCAGCTGCTGACCCGGGGACGAGGTTCGCGCCTGGTCGGCGCCGGCCTGTGCGTGGCGCTGCTCAGCGCCTGTACCTTGAGCCCGGACTATCATCGCCCCGAGCTGAGCACGCCTGCGCAGTTCAAGCAGGCCGAAGGCTGGACCCAGGCCAGCCCGGCCGATGCCATCGCCCGTGGCGCCTGGTGGGAGCTTTACGGTGATGCCAGGCTCAATGCACTGGTGGATGAGCTCAACCGCAGCAACCAGACCGTCGCCCAGTCCGAAGCCCAGTACCGTCAGGCCCAGGCCTTGGTGCGCAGCAGCCGAGCCTCGCTGTTCCCCAGCCTCGACATGAGTGCCGGCAAGACCCGCTCGGCGCAAGGCACCGGCAGCTCCAGTTCGAGCCTGTCGAACAACAGCAGCGGCATTCGAAATACCTACAATGCGCAACTCGGCGTGAGCTGGGAAATCGACCTGTGGGGCAAGCTGCGCGAGACCCTGAACGCCGACGAGGCCAGCGCCGAAGCCAGCTTCGCCGACCTCGCGGCGATCCGCCTCAGCCAGCAGTCGGAGCTGGTGCAGAACTACCTGCAGTTGCGTGTGATCGACGAACAGAAGCGCCTGCTGGAAGCCACCGTGGCAGCTTACGAGCGCTCGCTGCGCATGAACGAAAACCAGTACCGCGCCGGTGTTGCCGGCCCGGATGCAGTGGCGCAGGCGCGTACCCAGCTCAAGAGCACCCAGGCCGACCTGATCGACCTGATCTGGCAGCGCGCCCAGTTCGAGAACGCCATCGCCGTGCTGCTGGGCCGGGCGCCGGCGAATTTCGCCCTGGCCGACAGCAAGGACATCCCGGCATTGCCGCAGATTCCGATCAGCCTGCCGTCGCAGCTGCTTGAACGCCGGCCTGACATTGCCTCGGCCGAGCGCAATGTCATGGCGGCCAACGCCAACATCGGCGTGGCCCGTGCCGCCTATTTCCCGGACTTGAGCCTGAGCATGAGTGGCGGTTACTCCAGCAGCAGCTTCAGCAACTGGATCGAGCTGCCCAACCGTTACTGGTCGGTGGGGCCGCAACTGGCCTTGACCCTGTTCGATGCCGGCAAGCGCAGCGCCGAGGTGGACCGTACCGTCGCGGTGTATGACCAGACCGTGGCGCAGTACCGCCAGACCGTGCTCGATGGCTTCAAGGAGGTGGAGAACTTCCTGGTGCAGCTCAAGGTGTATGCCGACGAGGCCGTGGTGCGTCAGGAAGCGCTGGATGCTGCGCGCGAGTCGTTGCGCCTGACCGAGAACCAGTACCGCGCCGGGTTGATCGGTTATCTGGATGTCGTGAACGTGCAGACCACGGCATTGAGCAACGAGCGTAGCGTGCTGGATTTGCTTCAGGGGCGCCTGGTGGCCAGCGTACAGTTGATCGCCGCGCTGGGCGGTGGCTGGGATGCCGAGCAGGCGTACGCCGAGCAGGAGTGATTGGCTTCAACGGCCATTCGCGGGACAAGCCCGTTCCCACAGGCTACCCATTCATCAGGTTATGGCGGGACTCAGTGGGAGCGGGCTTGTCCCGCGAATGGGCCGGTACTGACACACCATTCCATCGGTCTATCAGACCCATTCCCATTCGCAAAAACCCCGTGCGTTTCGCCAAAGCTTGAGTACAATCGTCAGCTTTTCTGGGCCCCTTGTCCCTCCGCTGGAACTCCCAATGCTTACCGGTAGCTACTCCTTTTCGCTGGTGTTGATCTCGCTGTGCGTGGCCATCCTGGCGTCCTATACCGCCCTGGACCTGACCGGTCGCATCGCCACCGCCAAGGGACGGGCGGTCTATCTATGGATGGGAGGTGGCGCCTTTGCCATGGGCATCGGCGTCTGGTCGATGCACTTCATCGGCATGCTCGCCTTCAGCCTGCCCATCGACCTGGGTTATGACATTGGCCTGACCGCGCTGTCGTTGTTGATCGCGGTCCTGTCGTCGGGCTTTGCCTTGTGGCTGGTGAGCCAACCGAGCCTGCCGTACCTGCAACTGGCCTTCGGCGCGTTGTTCATGGGCGCGGGCATCAGCTGCATGCATTACACCGGTATGGCGGCATTGCGGATGCTGCCGGGTATCGACTACGACCCGACGCTGTTCGGTGCCTCGCTGGCCATCGCCGTGGGCGCCTCGGCAGCGGCCTTGTGGATCGCTTTCCGCCTGCGCCAGCACACCCCTTACGTGCGCCAGATCCGAGGCCTGGCGGCCATGCTGATGGGCCTTGCCATCGTCGGCATGCACTACACGGGCATGGCTGCGGCGAACTTCCCGACAGGCAGTTTCTGTGGCGCCCTGGGTGGTGGCTTGCAGGGGGATGGCCTGGTCTATCTGGTGCTGATCACCACCCTGGCGGTGCTCGCGGTGGCCTTGCTCACCTCGGTGCTGGACGCCCGCCTGGAGGCCCGCACAGCGGAGCTGGCTCGGTCGTTGACACTGGCCAACCAGGAACTGACCCAACTGGCCCTGCACGACACCCTGACCGGCCTGCCCAACCGCACGCTGCTGTCGGACCGAATCGAGCAGGCCATCGGCAAGGTCGCGGAGCAGGGGGGCTGTTTTGCCCTGATGTTCATCGACCTGGATGGTTTCAAGCCGGTCAACGATGCCTTCGGCCACCATGTCGGCGACCTGTTGCTCAAGGCCGTCGCTGCACGCTTGCGCGGGCATCTGCACAGCCAGGACACCCTGGCGCGCATTGGCGGCGACGAATTCGTGCTGCTGGTGGAACTGCAGGAGCCGGATGACGCCATGGACGTGGCGGTCAAGCAGGTCAACCTGGTCTCGCGGCCGTATCGGGTGGCCGAACATGACCTGCAGCTCACGGCCAGCCTGGGTATCGTGCTGTACCCAGGCAACGGCGAGGACCAGCTTGAACTGCTGCGCAACGCCGACGCCGCCATGTATCACGCCAAGAGCGCCGGCAAGAATGGCTACAGCTTCTTCGACGTGTCGATGAACAGCAATGCACGCCAGCAGTTGCAGCTGCTGCAGGACTTGCGCATGGCCCTGGAGCAGCGTCAATTCCGCCTGCATTACCAGCCAAAGTTCGACGCCCAGGCCTGCCAGCCCATCGGCGCCGAAGCCTTGCTGCGCTGGGAGCATCCGCAGCATGGCCTGCTGCTGCCCGACCGTTTCATTGGCCTTGCGGAAAAGACCGGGCTGATCATCCCCATCGGCGAGTGGGTGCTCGATGAAGCCTGCCGGCAGATGCGTCAATGGCTGGAGCAAGGCCACGGCGACTGGCGCATGGCGGTCAACCTGTCGGCCCTGCAGTTCTGCCATGCCGGCCTGGTCGACAGCGTCGCCCGTGCCCTGCGCGAAAACGGCCTGCCGGCCAACCACCTGACCCTGGAAATCACCGAAACCACGGCCATGCACGATGCCGATGCCAGCCTGACCGTGCTGCAGCGCTTGTCCGACATGGGCGTGGATCTGTCGATCGATGACTTTGGCACGGGATATTCAAGCCTGATGTACCTGAAGCGGCTACCGGCCAACGAGCTGAAGATTGACCGCGGATTCGTCCGCGACCTGGAGCAGGACAGCGACGATGCAGCGATCGTTTCGGCGATCGTCGCACTGGGGCAGGCGTTGGGGCTGCGGATCGTCGCAGAGGGTGTGGAGACCGACGGGCAACAGGACTTCCTGACCCGCTTGGGCTGCGATTCGCTGCAAGGCTATCTGCTCGGGCAGCCGGTGCCGGTTGAGCAGTTCATGACTAAATTGCAGGTGTTACGCGAGAGCAGCCCGGCGCTGAGCTAGCCGGCGTCGCGCAGTACCTGGGCAGGTACGAACGCCTCCATCTCGGCTTCCACGGCCTCGATGATTCGTTCGACATCCGCAGCCGCCATGATCGCGCTGCACGGGATACCGGCAATGGCCAGCAAGGTTTCCCCCGTGGCCCTGTCGAACAGGCGGGCGATCATGCTGCGGGGCGCATCCATGCTGGCTTCGAAGCCCAGCGGGTGGAAATGCCAGCGCATCACCTGGCAGGCGTTGGGGAACGTCATCTTGTTCATGCCAGCCTCCTTGTCCGTACCTGGAAGCGGTGAGCAGTTGGCCACGCCGGTGGCCGCCGGGAACCTAACCATAGCACCTGGTACGTCGGATACTCCTGAGAAAACATGACGAAATTGTCATTGCATGATCCCTGTCACACAGGGTTCATGTTCGCCGTTTGGCGGCAAATGGCCAGGCAAACGTTTTGCGTGTGCCGAGGCGCAAGAACTACAGGCCAGTTCTGCTATTTTTATCGACATTCGGCGCACAGCGTTTTCGGACAAGCGGTGCGAGCTGGGCAGACAGGGAGACAGTCATGCGCTTTTCCACGCTCACCCAACGCATCGCCGGCGACGCCGCCGCGGCGTGGGATATCCATTATCAAGCCCAAGCCCTGCGCCGTGAGGGGCGCGAGATCTTTCTGCTGTCGGTGGGAGACCCCGATTTCGACACGCCGGTGGCCATCGTAGACGCGGCAGTCAACAGCTTGCGCCGGGGCGAAACCCATTACAGCGATGTGCGTGGCAGCCTGGCGCTGCGCCAGGCCATCGCACGGCGTAGCGGCCCGCAGGTCAGCGCTGATCAGGTCATGGTGCTGGCTGGGGCGCAATGTGCGCTTTATGCCGTTTGCCAATGCCTGTTCGAGGCGGGCGACGAAGTGATCGTTGCCGAACCCATGTACGTCACTTACCACGGCGTGCTCGGTGCCTGCGGCGCTCGCCCGGTGCCGGTGTCGGTCAGCCCGGAGTTCGGGTTTCGCCTTGACCCGCTGGCGGTGGCGCGGGCCATCACCCCACGAACCCGGGGCCTGCTGCTCAACACTCCGCATAACCCCACCGGTGCCGCGATTTCGCCGCAGGACATGGCGCAGCTGGCACACCTGTGCCGTGAGCATGACCTGTGGCTGGTCTGCGATCAGGTCTACAGCGGCCTGCTTTACGAGGGCGTAGCCGTTGACCCGGGCAGCCTGCCGGGCATGGCCGAGCGCTGCGTGATCATCGACAGCGTGTCCAAGTCCCATGCCATGAGCGGCTGGCGGGTAGGGTGGGTGGTTGCACCTCAGACGCTGGTCGCGCACTTGGCCAATCTGGCCATGGTCATGCTGTTCGGTTTGCCAGAGTTCGTCATGCAGGCTACCTGTGTCGCCCTGGAGCAGGATCTGCCAGCGGTGCGGGGCATGCGCGAGGCCTATCGGCAGCGGCGCGACCGGGTGTGCGCGGCCCTTGCCGACTGCCCTGGCGTGCGCGCCCATCGGCCGGCGGGCGGGATGTTCGTGATGCTCGACATCCGTGCCACCGGGCTCAGCGCTCAGGCATTCGCCCAGCGGCTGCTGATGGAGGAGGGGGTTTCACTGTTGCCCGGGGACGCCTTCGGGCCCAGCGCGGCCGGCCATGTGCGTATGGGGTTGGTGCTCGACGCCGAGCAATTGCAGGTGGTCTGCGGGCGCATCCGCGCCTGTGCCCTGCGCCTACTTGCCGAGCAGGCCGGCGGCGATATTGATGGTGAAACCCAGAATCGCCGTGTTGAACACGAAACCTACCAGTGAATGGGCCAGCACCACTCGGCGCATACCGCGACTGCCGACGCCGATGTCCGAAGTTTGCACGGCGACGTTGAGGGTGAAAGAGAAGTAGTGGAAGTCCCAGTAATCCGGGTTGCGTTCGCCATCGGCGAAGCGCAGTGGGGGTTCGTGGTGGTCACCGGTGTAGAACAGCCGGGCATAGTGCAGGCTGAAAATACAACCGATCAATAGCCACGAGCCCGCTACGGTCAAGCCGGTGTACAGGTAGTGCATGGCCAGGTCGCCGCCCTGCAGGCCACGGCTGGACACCAGTTGCAGGGTCACGGCGGCGAGGCTGGCAATCGCGGCGATACAAACGGTGAACAGCACCAGGCCGGCGTTTTCGTCTTCCACGCGGGCGACGTTGCGGACTTTTTCCGGGCTGGCTCGCCAGGTCAGCCACAGCACCAGCAGCAGGTAGAGCCAGACGCCGAGGTTCCAGCCGGCAAGGATGCGCTGCACGAGGTCGTCGGCAGGGATGAGCCAGGCGCTGATGATACCGACCAGTGCCGCGAGGCTCAGGCGGGGGTGGGTGCGGGTCAGGCGGTGCAGTGCCATGGAACCTCGGCGACAGGGAGTCATGGCTACCACGATAGCCTATGGGATAACATTTCCGCTCATGTCCATGCCGAAGCCCCTGATATGCAAGGGAATGGCATGGCCGCTTCACGCCTGGCGCCGGTAACTTCGCGCCAGGCATCGCTACAGGATTCACGTTTTGTCCGATCTTTCGCAAAATCCCCTGCTGCAGTACCTGGCCCGGCTCGCCCCATCCAGCCAGCAGACGATGCGCTACATCCTGCAGGACGCTGCAGACCGCCTTGGCTTTGTCGATTGCAACCTGGCCGAGGTGCCATGGCACCGGCTCGAGCCTGGCCATGTGATCGGCCTGGTGGCGGCGCTGCGCGCCGATGGCTATGCGCCCAACAGCTCGTCGCTGTACGTCAACGCCGTGCGCGGGGTCATGAATGAAGCCTGGCGCCAGGGCCTGATCGACCATGAGCAGCTGCTGCGCATTCGCGAGGTGAAGCCGGCTACCGGCAGCCGCCTGCCACCTGGGCGCAACCTGCGGCGTAGCCTGATTCGCGAGTTGATGGAACTGTGCGCTGCCGATCCACGCCCGCAGGGCGTGCGCGATGCAGCCATCATTGCGCTGCTTTACGGCACCGGCATGCGCAAGTCGGAGTCGGTGGACATCGACCTCGACCAGGTCGATTTCGAGGCGCGCAGCCTGCAGGTGGTGGGCAAAGGCAATCGGCAGCTGATCAAGTACGCGCCGGCCTGGGCATTCGAAAAGCTGCAGGCGTGGCTCGACCTGCGGCGTCAGGCGTTGCCCGAAGGCGCGGCAGACGACCCGTTCCTGTTCAACCGTATCCGCCGTGGCAACCACATTACCCGGGCGCGCATCACCAAGCATGCGATCTACTACATTGCCCGCCAGCGCGGCGCGCAGGTGGGGGTGAAGATCATGCCCCATGATTTTCGCCGGGCGTTCATCACCCGGGTGATCGAAGAGCACGACTTGTCGATTGCCCAGAAGCTTGCCCATCACGCCAATATCCAGACCACCGCCAGTTATGATCGGCGCGATGACAACGAACGGCGGCGGGCGGTGGACCGGTTCGATTACTGAAGCGAACGGGGCGCACTAGTGGATACTTGAGGCCAGTTCGAAGATCGGCATGTACATCAAGATCACGATCAGGCCGATCAGCAGGCCGATGAAGGTCATCAGCAATGGCTCGAACAGCTTCACGAACCATTCGACCCAGCGCCCGATCTCCTGGTCATGAAAATCCGCGCAGCGTTCGAGCATCTCGCCGAGGTTGCCCGATTGCTCCCCAGCCCGCAGCAAGCGCAGCGACACGGGCGTTACCAGCTGCCCGACTTCCAGCGCATCCGACAACGGCAGGCCTTCGCCCACTCGCCCGGTGGCCTGTTCCAGGCCCTGCGCTGCGGCACTGCCCAGCAGTCCGCGGGCCATCGCCATGGCCGTCAGGATGGGGATGCCACCTTGCAGTAGAATGCCCAGGGATCGATAGAAGCGCGCCAGCTCGTACATCAGCAGCCGCGAATGCAAGGCTGGCAGGCGCCGCAACTGGCGTGAACCCCAGCGCCGCACCAGCGGGTTGCGCCGCAGCGCCACCAGCGTGCCGATCACGGCCACTGTCGCCAGCGCCAGGGGCAGCTGCTGGGCGTGCAGGAACAGGCCGATTTGCATCAGCACCCGCGACAACCAAGGCAGCTCGCTGCCCATCCCCTCGAACACCAGGCTGAAGCGCGGCACCACATAGCCGAGCAGAAACAGCACCACGCCACCCCCCACCAACAGCAGCAACAGCGGGTAGACCGAGGCGCCCACCAGCTTCTGCCGAACCAGGTCCAGGCGCTGGCGATAGCCGATGTAGCGGTGCAGGGCATCGCCAAGGGCACCGGTGCGTTCGCTGGATTGCACCAGGGCCACGTACAAAGGCGGGAACACCCGTGGTTGCACGGCCAGCGCCTGGGACAACGAACGCCCTTCATAGAGTTGGCGCACCAATGCCTCCAGGACCTTGCGCGCCCCCCCGGTCGGGGCTTTTTCGGCCAGGCTCTCCAGTGCATCGATCAAGGGCAGGCCGGCGTGCAGCAGCGTGGTCAGCTCCTGGCTGAACAGCACCAGGTCGAAGGCTGCTTCGCGGCGCCAAGGCAGGCCAGGCATGGCGCTCCCCCGGCCGCGCACGCTGACCACCCGCAAGCCCTGATCTTCGGCCTGGCGGCGGGCCTGCTCGGCGTCATCGGCGTCGATCTGCAGTTGCACCACGCCCTGTCTGCCCAGGGCCTTGAGGCTGTAGCGCATGGTCATGCTCCTTACTGCCAGCTGGTGATTTCAGCGTTTTCCCCATCGCCGCCCGGCTGGCCATCCTTGCCCATTGACAGCAGGTCGTATTCCCCGCCGTTCTCACCGGGTTGGCGGTAGATGTAGGGGCGGCCCCAGGGGTCCTGCGGCACGGCTTTCTGCAGGTAAGGGCCCGACCAGCGTGATTCGCCGCTAGGGGCGGCGGTCAGCGCCTGGAGCCCTTGCTCACTGTTGGGGTAATGGCCCACCTCCAGGCGATACAAGTCCAGGGCCTTGCCCAAACCTTCGATCTGCGCCCGGGCCACCTTGGCCTCCGAGCGCCCGAGCTGGCTGAAGTACTTGGGCGCGACGATGCCGGCCAACAGGCCGAGCACCACCAGCACCACCAGCAGTTCGAGCAGGGTGAAGCCACGTTGGCGATTGGGTTTGCGCTGCATGGTGAAGCCCTCCTGCATGGGGACATGCTTTTTCAGGGTTTTGCTGGCGCATGCAACTGTCGTGCACGTCTGCCTCGGGCCCTTGCGCCATGCGCCATGGCAACCGGCACAGTGCTTGCGTCGTAACCGCAAAGCCCGGTTTTTACGGGGCATTTCCCCCACATCGGGGGCACGGCGGGGAGGCGACCGACATGCGTGGAATTATCCTGGGATTGCTATGGCTGGCGGCAGGTGCCGCCCAGGCCGATGTGTACATCTCCATCGATGCCAAGGGCGGCTATGTGCTGAGTAACGTCCATCGACCCGGGCGCCACTATGACCGGGTGATCAGCGAACCGATCGCCCAGGCCGGCCCGGCCAATGCCCAGTTGATCACTGGGCGGCCCTATGCCGAACTGGTGGCGGCCGCAGCGCGGGCGCACAATGTACCGCAGGCCTTGCTGCATGCGTTGATCAAGGCGGAGTCCGGCTACAACCCCAAGGCCCGTTCGGCGGCTGGAGCGGTCGGCTTGATGCAGCTGATGCCGGATACCGCGCGGGAAATGGGGGTGGAAAACGCCCTCGATCCCGAGGACAACGTGCAGGGCGGCGCCCGCTACCTCAAGCGCATGCTGAAGTTGTTCGACAATGACATCACCTTGGCCGTGGCCGCCTACAACGCCGGACCCGATGCAGTGCTGCGCCGCGGCGCGGTGCCGCCGTTCGCCGAAACCCGGCGCTACGTGCCCAACGTGCTGCGTGAGTACCGCAAGCTGCAGGGGCTGGCAGCCGACGCCCCGCTTTGACTGAACACCAATAGGCGCGCCGGTTACCCAACTCTGGGCTATAACCTCTCAACAGGTGCCCTGCAGTGGAGCTCGACATGGACATCGTCCGCGGTTCCGATACACCCGAAGTGCACGACCACGGGGAGGCGGCAACCGCGCGCAAGCCCTTCAACCTGCTGCGTTGGTATGCCTGGGTCAGCCTGGCCATCATCCTCTCGGTGGCGGCGGGGCTGGGGCTGATTTCCAGCCGGTTCATCATCAACGAAAGCGTCGAGCGCGATGCCTTGTTGACGGCCCAGTTCATCACCTCGATCGCCGACGCCGAGGTGCGCCACGTGGCGATTGCCAACGTGCGCACCATGGGCGAGCTGCTCGATCCACGTACCGACCGGACGGCCTTGCCAGACGTCGACCCCGAAGCACGGCGCAAGGCGCGGGGTGAATTCCTCGACCACATCGCCCATTTGCCTGACATGTTGCTGGCCAATATCTATGCCCCGGACGGCACGGTGATCTGGTCCACCAACCCCGCCCTGACGGGCAAGCTCATCCAGGGTGACGACGACCTGGACCGGGCCTTCGAATACAAGATGCGAGTCTCGGCCAGCTACCACAATTTCGAGCAAGCCCGTGCCGAGCAGAAGTTCGTGATACCGCCCGAGCAGCTGTTCATCGAAAACTACATTCCCTTGTTCGACGCCGACGGCGAACGCGTCACGGCGATGGTGGAAATCTACAAGGAACCCCATGACCTGATCGTGCGCATCGAACATGGGCTGATGCTCATCTGGCTGGCCATCACCGTCGGAGCCGGGCTGGTGTACGTCGGGCTGTACGGCATCATGCGCCGCGCCGCGCGGGTCATGGAGGTGCAGCAGAAGCGACTGATCAACAACGAAACCTATGTGGCCCTGGGCGAAGTGTCCTCGGCGGTGGCCCACAGCCTGCGCAACCCCCTGGCGAGCATTCGTTCAAGTGCTGAACTGGCCCAGGCGTTCGACGAGGGCCCGGTACAGCGCAACGTCAACGACATCATCAGCCAGGTCGACCGCATGTCACACTGGATTCGTCAGTTGTTGCAGTCGTTGCGACCGCTCAATGACGACCCCGTGTCGGTTGACCTGCCGCAAGCCTTGCAGGAAAGCCTGCAGGCGTTTGCCGTGCCGCTGTCACGCAGTGGGGTAGCCCTGGACCTTCAACCGCTGCCGACAGTGGAGGTGTTGGGCCAGCCGGCATTGCTCAGGCAGGTCTTCAACAGTTTGATCGCCAATAGCCTCGAAGCCATGGAGCAAGGTGGTCGCTTGCGGGTAGAGGTGGTCAAGCAGGATCGACGCAGCCTGACCTTGCGCCTTTCCGACAGCGGCAAGGGCATGAACGAACTGCAGCAACGCATGGCATTCAGGCCGTTCTTCACCACCAAGCAAGGTGGGTTGGGTGTGGGCTTGGTGCTGGTCAAGCGCATCATGGAGCGCTACGGCGGCTCGGTCAGGCTGAGCAGCAGCGAAGGCCATGGCACCCGTGTTTCACTCACTTTCCGATTGGCAGATACTTAATTAAGCATTTATAAAAGCTACATAATTAATTGATTTTTAACGATTACATTTAAAGTGGGTAAAAAATCCCCAATAGTGGGGGCAGAAATTCGGACTCAATTGATAACCGTTTTGTAAGGCATTGAAATATAAAAATATAAAGTTGCGTCGTTTCACTGGCTGGCTTTTTGCAGCGAATTACGCGCATCAACTGGCAGCTGCGGTTGCCTTGGTGAGCGCCATCCAATTGCTACTTGGCGTAGCAGGGCGTTGATGGCGTTCTGAACGGAATCCCGCGCGGGAACAAAGCAATGCAGCAGACGCTGGAAAACGATGTTCCCGACAAGGCTGGGGTACCCCCCGGTGGCGGCATCGCCACACCGCTCAAACAGTTCAACTTGCTGCGTTGGTTTTCCCTGATCAGCCTGCTCATCATTGCCTCGGTGGCCGGTGGCCTGGGCTATGTATCCACGCGCTTCGTGGTCCGTGACAGTGTCGAGCGAGATGCCATGCTCACGTCGCAATTCATCCAGGCCATGGCCCAGGCCGAGGTGCGCCACTCGCAGCTGCCACCGGGTACTACCATGGGTGAGCTGCTCGACTCGCGCCTGGACCAGCAGCACCTTCAGTTCAGCCCCGCACTGGCGGAGTCGACCCGCGTCGAATTCCTCGACCATGTGGAACACCTGCCCGACACCTTGCTGGCCAATGTCTATGCCCGCGACCGTACGATCGTGTGGTCGACCAATCCTGTGCTGATCGGCAAGCGCATTGACGCCGACAGCGATCTGGACCATGCCTTCCGCTCGCGCAAGGCCGTCTCGGCCAGTTACCACAAGGCCGAGGATGATCGCGAGGAGCAGAAGTTCCTGCGTGATCCGCAGTACCTGTTCATCGAGAACTACATTCCCTTGTTCGACAGCCAGGGCGAGCAGGTGCTGGCCATGGTCGAGATCTACAAAGAGCCCCAGGACCTGATCCGGCGTATCCAGCGGGGTTATGTGGTGATCTGGGCTTCGACACTGGTGGGCGGGGCGTTGATCTACTTCGGCCTGTTCTGGATCGTGCGCCGCGCCGCGCTGATGCTGCACCATCAGCAGGAACGGTTGGTGGCCAGTGAAACCTACGTGGCCCTGGGCGAGATGTCTTCGGCAGTGGCCCACAGCCTGCGCAACCCCTTGGCCAATATCCGCTCCAGTGCCGAACTGGCCCAGGAGATCGCCAACCCGCAGGCGCGCAAGAACATCAATGACATCATCAGTCAGGTCGACCGCATGTCGCGCTGGGTTCGCGAACTGCTGGTGTCGCTGCGCCCGACCAGCGACCAGGCCGAAGCGGTGGACCTGGTGGCAGCCATCGAAGACACCCACCTGGCCTTTGCCCAGCAGATCGAGCGCAACGGCGTGCGCTTCAGTTTCGAAGGACCGCAGAGTCAGTGGGTGGCAAGCCAGCCCCTGCAGTTGACGCAGATTCTCAACAGCCTGTTTTCCAATGCCCTGGAGGCCATGCCCAAGGGCGGGGAATTGCGCGCCGAAGTCAGTGTGCAGGATGGCCAGCGCGTACAGCTGCTGCTCAGCGACACCGGCAAGGGCATGACCGAGCAACAGGAACGGATGGTGTTCAAACCGTTCTTCACCACCAAGCAGGGCGGGCTCGGGGTTGGCCTGGCCCTGGCCAAGCGCATCATGGAACGGTTTGGCGGCTCAGTCAGCCTGAGCAGCCGCGAAGAGGAAGGAACCCGCGTCAGCCTCACTTTCAATATCGCAGCGGGAGGGGACCATGGAGCAGAGCATCCTGGTAGTCGAGGATGATGACATCCTCGGCGATAACATTCGCACCTATCTGAGCCTCAAGGGCTACGAGGTGACGTTGTGCAACAGCGCAGAGCTTGCGCTCGAGCAGATCAAGCGGGCCCAGCCCGATGCGGTACTGACCGACAACTCGCTGCCCGGTATGAGCGGGCACGACCTGCTGCGCAAACTGGTCGCCCAGGCGCCGGACCTCAAGGTGATCATGATGACCGGTTACGGCAACGTCGAGGATGCCGTGCAGGCCATGAAGGAGGGCGCTTTCCATTACCTGACCAAACCGGTGGTGCTGGCCGAGCTCAAGTTGACCCTGGACAAGGCCCTGGCCGCCGACCGGATGGAGCGTACCCTGTCGTTCTATCAGGACAGGGAGGCGCAGAAGTCCGGACTGCAAGCGTTGATCGGCGAGTCGCCGGTCATGCAGACGCTCAAGCACACCCTGCGCCAGGTACTCGACGCGGAGCGCCGCATGGCCAGTGAAGAGCTCCCTCCGGTGCTGGTCGAAGGCGAAACCGGTACCGGCAAGGAACTGGTCGCCCGTGCCTTGCACTTCGATGGTTCGCGCAGCAAGGGACCGTTCATCGAGTTCAACTGCGCCTCGATCCCCGCCAACCTGCTTGAGGCGGAGTTGTTTGGCCACGAGAAGGGTGCGTTCACCGACGCCAAGGAGCGGCGCATGGGGCTGGTCGAGGCGGCCGACGGTGGCACGTTGTTCCTCGACGAGATCGGCGAGATGGACCTGGTGCTGCAGGCCAAGCTGCTCAAGCTGCTGGAAGACCGCAGCATCCGGCGCATTGGTGCGGTCAAGGAGCGCAAGGTCGACTTGCGCGTGATCAGCGCCACCAACTGCAACCTCGAGCAGATGGTGCAGCAAGGCAAGTTCCGCCGCGACCTGTTCTTCCGCCTGCGCATCATTGCGCTGAAGGTACCGCGCCTGCACGCCCGCGGGCAGGACGTGCTGCTGTTGGCGCGGCACTTCCTGGCCCATCACGGTCGCCGTTATGGCAAGCCGAACCTGCGCTTCAGCGCCGAGGCCGAGAACCTGATGTTGGGCTACAGCTGGCCGGGCAACGTCCGCGAGTTGCGCAACATGCTGGAGCAGACTGTGTTGTTGGCGCCCAATGAAGTGGTCCAGGCGCACCAGCTCAACCTGTGCATGACCTTGGTCGACGAGCCTATGGCCGCGCCGGCGCCGACGCTTTACGAGGTACCGCGGCATGAGCCGGAGCCGGGCACCAGCCTGCCGGACATGGAGCGCGACCTGGTGTGCAAGACGCTGGATCGCACCGACTGGAACGTCACCAAGTCAGCGCGGATGCTGGGGTTGTCGCGGGACATGTTGCGTTACCGGATCGAGAAGCTGGGGCTTACCCGGCCTGACAAGCGGCAGTGGTGAAGCTGGGGCGCTTTGCGCCCCAATCGCCGGCAAGCCGGCTCCCACGGGAATCGCGCCTGCCTGTGAAATTGAGCAAGACAGCGGCCCCCACAGTGATAGACACCGCCTTACCTTGTGGGAGCCGGCTTGCCGGCGATTGGGCTGCAAATCAGCCCCTTCACCGCTGGCTACCGTCCGAACTCCCTTGCCCACCCATACCCTCCGACCCGCTGCCATCCATCCCCGGCAAGTCGCGGTTGTCATTCTGCTTGGCGGGTGGGCTTTGCGGATCATTGCCCTGGATACGCGGATCGGTATCCCGCGGCATGGGCTTTTCGATCGGATTGAGTGTGCTGTCGACACCCGGCTGGGGCGCCGGGTTGTGCGGGTCGTCGGGGTAGGTCGTCCCGGTGCCGACCGCCAGGGCCAGCGGGGAGGCGAGCAGGGCAGCGAGCAACAAGCTTGTGCGGATCATGGGCAGGCTCCTTGGCGAGGGTAGGGCTTGTACTTCTGTTCGGCCCTACCCAGCGCGCCAAGGTGCCATCACCCCGATCAGCGGTTACACCACCGCCGCCAGCATCATGATGAAGATGATGCCGACCACGGAAAGAATGGTCTCCATCATGCTCCAGGTCTTGAAGGTTTCAGCCACGGTCATGTTGAAGTACTGCTTGACCAGCCAGAAGCCGGCATCGTTGACGTGCGACAGGATCAGCGAACCCGCGCCGGTGGCCAGTACCAGCAATTCCCGATTGACCCCAGGCACCAGGTCGATCACCGGGGCGACAATGCCGGCACCGGTGATGGTGGCCACCGTGGCCGAGCCCGTGGCGATGCGAATCACCGCAGCCACCAGCCAGGCCAGCAGGATCGGCGAGATCTGCGCCTGTACTGCCATCTGTCCGATCACGTTGCCGACCCCGGTATCCACCAGCATCTGCTTGAAGCCGCCACCGGCACCGACGATCAGCACGATGGCAGCGGTCGGTGCCAGGCTCTGGTCGAGCATCTTCATGATCTGCTGACGGTTGAAGCCTCGGGCGGAGCCGAAGGTGTAGAAGGCCAGCAGCAGGGCGGCCAGCAGGGCGGTGATGGGGTGGCCGATCAGGTCCATCCACTGGCGCACGATATGCTCGGCCGGCAGCACCACGTCGGCGAAGGTCTTGAGCAGCATCAGCACTACGGGCAGCAGCACGGTGACCAGGGTGATGGTGAAGCTGGGCAGGTTGTTCTGATCGGACTCCTTGGCGATCTGGTCCATCAGCTCCTGGGACGGGTTGCCGGGGATGTAGCGGGCAATGAAGTTACCGTACAGCGGGCCGGCGATGATGGCCGTCGGCAGGGCCACCAGCAGGCCATAGAAGATGGTCTTGCCGATGTCGGCGTGGAAGATACCGATCGCCAGCAGTGGTCCCGGGTGCGGTGGCACCAGGCCGTGGACCACGGACAGGCCGGCCAGCAGCGGGATACCGATCTTGATCAAGGACACGCCTGAGCGCCGGGCGACGATGAACACCAGGGGCACCAGCAGCACGAAGCCGATTTCGAAGAACAACGGAATGCCGACCAGGAACGCGGCGAACATCATGGCCCAGTGCACATTCTTCTTGCCGAATGCGCGGATCAGGGTCTGGGCGATCTGGTCGGCGCCGCCGGAGTCGGCCATCAGCTTGCCGAGCATCGTGCCCAGGGCAAGGACGATGCCGACGAAGCCGAGCACGCCACCGAAGCCATCCTGGAACGACTTCATGACCTTGGCCACCGGCATGCCGGAGGTCAGGCCGAGAAAGCCGGCGGCCAGGGTCAGGGCGACGAAGGGGTGCACTTTGAAATGGGTGATCAGCAGGATCAGCCCGATGATGGTTACCAGGGCGTCGAGCAGCAGGTAGGTATCTGTAGCCAGTCCGAACATGGTGGTTGTGCCTCGGTCTTATCGTTGTTTTTTGGGCGTAGCTTTACTGAACTTTCGCCGCCTGCAAGCGGCGAGATAGCGCTATCTCAGGTGAGCCGGATAAACCGCCGGTTCAGGCGGTCCGCGCCAGGGTCCGCTCACCGCAGGGCTTTAGCCAGGCGTCGACAGACTCGGCGAGGGCCGCAACCGGTTGCGTGGCATCCAGTGGCAGGGTGAGGGCTTCGCCATGGGGCGGTTCAAGGGCGGCGAACTGGCTTTCTATGAGGCTCGCCGGCATGAAGTGGCCGGGGCGGGCGAGTACGCGCTTTTCTGCTTCGGCCGGGGTCAGTTCGAGGAACACGAACGCCAGCTCGGGCATCGCGTCGCGCAGGGTATCGCGGTAGCGGCGTTTGAGCGCGGAACAGGTGAGGATGGGACGCTCACCGGCCTTGACCGTGGCTTGCAGCTCCTGGCCCAGGCGCACCAGCCAGCCGGCGCGGTCGTTGTCGTCCAGGGGGATGCCAGCGCTCATCTTGCGGATGTTTTCGGCAGGGTGAAACGCGTCGCCTTCGATCAGGCGACCGCCACTTCTGGCAGCGATGGCGGCGCCGATGCTGCTTTTGCCGCAGCCGGCTACGCCCATCACCACAATGGCGGACAGGGGAGCATTCATTCAGTACCTCCTGCGGGGTGAGGTAGCGCTGTCTCGGTATAGACGAAACGCCACTCCCCGGTGTTATTGATTTTGTCCTTACGCAGTATGGACGCTTGGCAGAGTGCGTGTAGTGGCTGCTACCAAAGATTACATTGCCTGCGTCCTGAGACAGCGCTACCTTAGTGGCCGTTCCCCTCCCTTGGCAAGTAGTAAAATTACAACATCCATGTCCCGTATAGGCTCTCGCACCACCGGTCGTCCCACGCTGGCAGAAGTCGCCAGGCTTTCCGGGGTTTCCCCGATTACCGCATCCCGCGCCTTGCGCGGCGTCAGCACAGTGGCACCGGCGCTGGTGGAAAAGGTCGTCGCCGCTGCGGCGAGCCTGGGTTACGTCGCCAACCCGGCGGCGCGCGCACTGGCGTCGGCACGCAGCCAGTCGGTGGTGGTGTTGATTCCGTCACTGTCCAACCAGCTGTTCATCGACACTTTGGAGGCTATCCATGAGGTGATGCGACCGCGTGGGCTGGAGGTGTTGATCGGCAATTATCACTACGATATCGACGAAGAAGAAAACCTGATCCGCAATTACCTGGCGTATCAGCCGTGCGGCATGCTGCTCACCGGTTTCGACCGCAGCGAAGCCTCGCGGCAGATGCTGACGGCCAGTGGTGTGCCTTGTGTGCACATGATGGAACTGGGCGGGGAGGCTGGGGCCCTGTCGGTGGGCTTTTCGCAGCAGCAGGCCGGACGCGCCGCCGCGCACCATCTGATCGAGCGTGGTCGTCGGCGCCTCGCTTTCATCGCCGCACAGCTTGACCCGCGGGTGATGCAACGTGCCGAAGGTTTCCGCCAGGCCCTGGCCGAAGCCGGCCTGCAGGCCACCGAGTTGGAGATTCTGGCGCCGCAGCCCTCGTCGATCGGGTTGGGCAGCGAACTGTTCAGCCAGTTGCTGACCAAGGCGCCCGACGTGGATGGCATTTTCTTCTGCAACGACGACCTCGCCCAGGGCGCGGTACTGCAGGCGCTGCGCCAGGGCATCGAGGTACCGCGTCAGGTGGCGATGGTCGGGTTCAACGACCTGCCGGCGTCGGCGCACATGGTGCCGCGGCTGACCTCGATCCGCACGCCGCGGGCTGCCGTTGGTCGGGGGGCGGCGCAGGCGTTGCTGGCCTTGCTCGACGGCAAGCGGGTAGCGACCGAACAGCAGGATATGGGGTTTGAGTTGATGGTGCGGGAGAGCTCCTGAGAGGTCTGACCTCTGTTAGCGCAATGTTACAACCATGTGACTAATCATTAAGTAGTAGCATTGTGCTTGCATGCCGTGGGCGCCGATCTATGCTCAGGAAACCCTGCGCACATAGGACCCTGGCGCCATGTTCGACTTCCACCGCAAGTCCGATCTGCTCGAGATTCAACGCACCCGCCAAGCCCTCGCCGAAGCGCAAGCCAAGCTCGCTGCGATCAGCCGCAACATGGCGATGATCGAGTTCGCGCCTGACGGCACGATCCTCGATGCCAATGCTCAGTTCTGCCAGGCCATGGGGTACAGCGCCGAGGAACTGCGCGGCAAGCACCATCGGTTGTTCTGCGACCCGGCCTTTGCCAAAAGCGCCGAATACCAGCAGTTATGGCGCGATCTGGGCGAGGGCAGGGCCATCAGTGGCACCTTCGAGCGCCTCGACAAGGCAGGTCGCGAGGTCTGGCTGGAAGCCAGTTACATGCCGGTAGTGGATGAACGTCAGCAGGTCACCAGCATCATCAAGGTGGCTGCCGATATCAGCCAGCGGGTCAAGGACGAACATGAAAGCCAGAGCCAGCTCAAGGCCATCGGCCGTTCGATGGCCGTGGTCGAGTTCAACCCGCAGGGTCGGGTGATCAAGGCCAACCAGAATTTCCTCACGACCATGGGCTATCGCCTGGAAGAAGTGGTCGGCCGTCATCATGGGCTGTTCTGCCAGCCCCATGAGCGTGAATCGGCCCAGTACCGCGAATTCTGGGCCTCGCTGAATCGGGGCGAATACCATTCCCATCGCTTCGAGCGGGTCAACAAACAGGGCCAGACGGTGTATCTGGAGGCGTCCTACAACCCGATCTTCGACAGCAAGGGGCGGTTGTACAAGGTGGTCAAGTTCGCCAGCGATATCACGGCCCAGGTCAGCACCCAGCAAAGCGCCGCCGACGCGGCTCATGCCAGTTCAGTGCAGACCGATGCTTGTGCGCGCAAAGGCACCGAGGTGGTACAGCAGACGGTGCAGGTCATCGAACAGATTTCCCAGGAGCTCAATGACGCCGCGCGCAGCATCGATGCCGTGAGCAAACAGTCGGACGTGATCGGGCAGATCGTGCTGACCATTCGCGGCATCGCCGACCAGACCAACCTGCTGGCCCTGAACGCTGCCATCGAGGCGGCGCGTGCCGGTGAACATGGCCGCGGTTTTGCCGTGGTCGCCGACGAAGTGCGCAGCCTGGCGGCGCGCACCAGCAAGGCGACCTTGGAAATCGTCGATGTGGTGCGACAGAACCATGACCTTTCGCTGACGGCAGTGGCCAGCATGCAATCGAGCCTGACGCGCACGGGGCGCGGCGTGGCCTTGGCCAATGAGGCCGGGACAGTGATCATGGAGATTCAGCAGGGTTCACGCCACGTGGTCGACGCCATCAGCCAGATCAGTTCGACGTTGCAATTGCACTGAGCGAGTCGGCCAATTCGCGCTGAAGCGCCAGCAGGCTGGTTTCCAGCTGCTGGCGCAGCGCCTGGGTGGGCAGGCCTTGCGCCTGAGCGTGCTCGATGGCCTCGCAATCGCTCACTACACCGCGCACCTTGAGCATTTTGGCACCGCCTTTGATTCGGTGGGCGATGCGGCCCAGGGTGTCGCTGTCCGGTGTCGCTCCTAGCGCACGCAGTGAGGCGAGGTCTTCGCTGGCACTTTGCGCCAGTTGTTCGAGCAGATGTCGGATCAGTTGCGGGTCGTCCTGGGTCAGGTGACGCAGTTCGCTGAGTTGGAACCCGCTGGCCCGCACGGTCGAGGTGTCTGCGTCGGTCCGGACCTGCGGCAGGTGCATTTTCAGCGTGCGCAGGCCAATCGGTTTGAACAGGCAGTCATCCATGCCGCTGGCCAGGCAGCGCTCACGCTCTTCGGCCTGGGCGTTGGCGGTGACCCCAAGGATCCTGCAGCCGGGTGCTCCCTGTGCGCGCTCCAGTTGGCGAATCCTGCGAGTCAGCTCATGGCCGTCCATCACCGGCATGCTGCAATCGGTGATCACCAGGTCGAATGCCGCCGCTTGCCATAATGCCAACCCCGCTTCGCCATGCTCGGCCAGGGTTACCCGGTGACCGAGGGTGTTGAGCTGTTTCTCCAGCAGCAACAAGTTGGCGGGGTAGTCATCGACCACCAGGATGTTCAGCGGCCGGCTTTCGCGTTCCGGGTGTGGCTGGGCAAGCTCGACGGGCGGGGGCTCGGCAGCGGCTGGCAGTTGCAGCTTGACGTGCACCCGGGTGCCCACGCCTTCGACGCTTTGCAAATGCAGCTTGCCGCCCATCAGCTCGGCCAGGGTACGGCTGATCACCAGGCCCAGGCCGGCGCCCTGGTGTGCCCGTGGGCCTTCGGCCTGGGCAAAGGCACTGAACAGCCGGGCCTGGTCTGCCACGCCAATGCCGATTCCGGTGTCACGTACGCACAGTTCCACCTGGATGGCGTCGCCTGTGGTGGTCGGCTGTAGTTGCAGGCTGGTGTGCACCTCGCCCCGATCTGTGAACTTGATGGCGTTGCTCAGCAGGTTGGACAGGATCTGCTTGATGCGCAGCGGGTCTGCCAGTACCCAGGCAGGGCCCACCGGCAGCTCGCTTTGCAGGTAAAGGCCCTTGCTGCGGGCATTGCCTTCGAAGACCCGCAGGGTGCCTCGCACCAGTTCGACCAGGTCGGTGGCCACAGGCTGCAAGGTCATGTGCCCGGACTCGATGCGCGAGATATCCAGAATGTCACCGATCAGCCCTAGCAGGCCGACCGCCGAATCGTGCGCGGTGCGCAGCGTCGCAGGGTCACTGCGGCCGGCGCCGCTGTCCTCCAGGGCCAGTTCGAGCAAGCCGATCACCGCATTCATCGGTGTGCGGATTTCATGGCTCATGGTGGCCAGGAAGGTGCTTTTGGTCTGGCTGGCCTGTTCTGCATCGTCCTTGGCCTGGCGCAATTGTTCGAGCAGGCCGCGGCTGAGGGCCAATTGCGCCTGCAATGCATGTTGGGCTTCGGTACGCTGATGGATCAATTTGCGCAGGTAACTGTTCCAGAACACCACGCCGGCCAGTAGCAGGGCCGAGAGCACCAGCACCTGCAGTGCCAGCGTGCGGTAGTTGCGCCATTGACTGTCGCTGACCAACGAACTGGTGCGCCAGCGGTTGACCAACTGATCCAATTCTTCGGGCGGGATGCTCAGCAGTGCCTTGTCCAGGATGGCCTGCAGCTGGGGTTGATCAGGGGCGACGGCGAAGGCTGCGACCGCAGGTTCGTCGCCCAGGATGCCGGCGATGCGCAACTGGTTCTTGAATACGTGGTTGATGTAGTACGTGGCATTGATATGGCTGCTGTACGCCACATCGGCATTGTCGTTGGCCACCGCTTCCATCAGCGCCAATGGGTTGGCCGCTTCGACTACCTTGGCATTCGGGTACTGGCGCAGCACCTCGTCGCGCAACGGCGAACCGCTCAGCAGGGCGATGCGCTTGCCATCGAGGTCTCTGCTGTTCAGCGGCCATGCCGCCCGACTGCGCGTCACCAGTACCCGTGGGCTGACCAGGTAAGGCCGGGTATAACGCAACTGGTTGGCACGATCGACGCCATAACCCAGTGCACCGATCATTTGCGCTTCACCTTGCGACACCTGCTTGACCATGGTCTGTACGGCAGGACGCTCCATGAACCTGAACTGTAGCCCGGTGCGCAAGGTGATCTGCTTGAGCAGGTCGACGGTAATACCGCTGGTGCGTTGTTGGGCATCGTTGAACGTCAGCGGTGCCAGCGCCGGGTCGACCAGCACGCTGACCGTCGGGTGGCGTTCGATCCAGGTCTTCTCTTCATCGCTCAGTGCAAAGAGGTGGCGCTCCAGCAGCAGGCTGGTGTTGCCACTGGTCCATCGCCGCAGGATGGTCAGGCGCTCGCTTTCGGTAATTTGGTCCAGGGCGGCGTCGATCAGGCGATGCAGGCGCGGGTTGTCGTTGGCCAGGGCAAAGGAAAAACTGCCGGGCCTGGCCTGACAGAAATGATCGATTTTCACCGTGCCCTGGTAGCTTTTGCCGATGAGGTAGTCGGTGCTGATGGCATCGCCCAGGTAAGCATCCGCCTCGCCGAGCTCGACGGCCGCCAGGCCTGCCAAGGTCGAGCGGTAGAGGCTCAGTTGTGCCTTGGGGTAAAGGGCGCGAACCGTCTCGCCGGGCAGGTAATGGTCGACCATCGCCAGACGCAGGCCGGCGAGGTCCCGGTTGTTTTTCAGGCTGCGGCCTTCACGGATGACGATCACGGGCAGATCGTCGGCATAGGGCAGGCTGAGCTTGAGTTGGGCATCGGCCGCTTCGAAGCCGTTGGAGCTGCCCAGCAGGTCGATCTTGCCCTCACGCAGGGCAGTGATCGCTTCATGGCGGCTGGCAAAACGCCTGACTTGCACGGGGATACCCAACTGCTCACCGATCAGCCCCGCGAAGTCGGCACTCAAGCCTTCGTAGTCGGACGGGCTGATATTGATTTCAAACGGTGGGTAGTCGGGGCGCGAACTGCCCAGCAGCAAAGCTTTGCGCTGCTGCAGCCACTGGCGGTCCTGGCTGTCCAGGCGCAGCGGCTGGGTGGCACTGGTGGCGCGTGCCAGCAACTGGCGTGGCTCGGCGTCGGCGAGTGTTGGCAGGGGGCAGCAGGCCAGGCTCAGGAGCAGGAGCACGCCGGCCGAGAAGCGATTCATGGCGGGGTTGCGCTCAGTTGACGTGGTTGCGTTTGGCCAGATCGACCATTTCCACCAACGATTCGGTCTTGAGCTTTTCCATGATGCGCCCCCGGTATGTGCTGATGGTCTTGGCGCTGAGGTTCATGCTGCTGCCGATGTGCTTGTTGTTTTCGCCTCGGGCCAGGCGTCGCAGCACTTCCATCTCCCGGTTGGACAGGCTTTCGAGGCGTTTGGGTTCGCTGTCCAGTGTATTGCTGTTGACCGACATCTGCGGAAACGTGGAATAGCCCTTGACCAATGCCTTGAGGGCGAAAATCAAGGCATCATGGTCTTCATCCTTGGTCACGAACGCGCCAATGCCGGCATCCAGGCAGCGGCGCACGTAGAGGTCGCTAGCTTGCCCGGTCAGCACCATGATCTTGGGGGTTGGTTCCAGCTGCTGAAGGCGCTTGATCACCTCCATGCCATCCAGGCCCGGCAGGCCGATGTCCAGTATCACCACATCGGGCCGCAGCTCACGCGCTACTTGCGCCACTTCGCTGCCGTTGCCTACCTCGCCAACCACACGGAAGCGCTCACGCTCCAGCAGCAGGCGCATGGACAGCCTGACGATGGGGTGGTCGTCGACGATCAACACTGTTGTCATGTAGTTAACTCCTGTCGGAATGTGGTCCGTTTCCTGTGCTTAATCAGGAATACGTCTGCAAGTTCTTTCTGCAGCGCAGCACGATACGGCCATTCCGATTCCTTGGTAATGGCGAGTATAGAACTGTTGAACAAGCAAGCAGGAGTTGTGGAAAATTCCTACAACATGTCGGAAGAGGCATCGCCCGGGCGCGGCGATGCCGGGTGCCGCTGGGCCGTTACTTGCAGGCCGAGTGGGGCTTGAGGACGCGATGCGTCGATGCCGGGTTGTTGCTCAATGCCAGGCCAACCCGTGTGGGGCGGGGCAGCAACTGGCCAGAGCAGTTCGGGCAACGGCCCTGGAAGCGTGTTTCGGTGCAGTTACGACAAAACGTACATTCGAACGAGCAGATGAATGCCTCTGGGCTATCGCCCGGCAAGTCGGCATCGCAGCATTCGCAATTGGGGCGTAGCTCCAGCATGGGCGTGACTCCGGTACGCAGGGGACAGATTTGCAGTCTGCTATGGCGGGCGTACCGGTGGCAATGCTCACCCGCCGGGGCGGTACAGATGCGCGTGCCCGGCGCGGTACAGGGCCGACGCGGCGAACGGTGTGTCGCCCAGTACCTGGCCGACGAGGATCAGCGCGGTACGGCGAAAACCTTTGCTGGCGACCTGCTCGACGATATCGGTCAGGGTGCCGAGAACCCAGTCCTGGTCCGGCCAGGTGGCGCGATGGACCACGGCGATCGGGCACTCTGCGCCATAGTGGGGGCGTAGTTCCTCGACGATTCGTGGCAAGTGCTTGACGCCCAGGTGAATGGCCAAGGTCGCACCATGGCGGGCCAGGTCGCCCAGTTGCTCCCCGGCCGGCATGGGTGAGCTGTCGCCGTAGCGGGTCAGGATGACCGTCTGCGCCACGTCCGGCAGGGTCAGTTCGCAGCCCAGCAAGGCGGCACTGGCAGCGGTCGCCGTGACCCCGGGAATGATCTGGTAGTCGATGCCCAGTTCACGCAAGTGCTGGATCTGTTCGCCGATTGCACCGTACAGGCTGGGGTCGCCACTGTGTACACGCGCGACATCCTGGCCCTGTGCATGGGCAGCTTGCATGGCCTCGATGATCTGTTCGAGGTGCAGTTCGGCACTGTTGATGACCGTCTCGGCCTGGTGGCCTGCGAGTAACGCCGCCGGTACCAGGGAGCCGGCGTAGATGATGACCGGGCACTGTCGGATCAGGCGCTGCCCCTTGACTGTGATCAGATCCGGGTCGCCAGGGCCGGCACCGATGAAGTAGACCGTCATGGAAATTCCTTGCAGAAGAATGGTTGAAGCGATTATCCGCCACAGGCCAGGGCGACGGTAGCCGGGCCGTGGCTTTGCCGCGTGACCCGCAGGCTGGCCGAGCCAAGCTCGCGGCTGGCCAGCGCCAACGCCGTGCTTTCGGCAACGCCCCAGCAGCCGCTGTGGGCGTAGGCCGGTGCTGAGCGATGGCTGAGCAAGGGTTCGAATGCCTGTAGCTGGCCGACATCGAATACCACCAGGATCAAGCCGTGACGCAGGGCCAACTGGCGCAGCCCGGGTTCGTCGGCTTTCAGGCTGATAGTGGCGATGCCACGTAGCGCATCCAGCGCCAGGCCTTGTGAAGCCAGGCTCTGGCGCAGCAGGGTGTCGAGGACATCCACCGGGCAGCCGCGGCGGCAGCCGAAGCCGGCATACAGCGCCGGCAGCGGCGTTTCAAGGTCCATCAGGCTTGTTGGGCACGGCGGTAGAACCAGGCGCTGAGCAGGCCCAAGGCCAGCCAGAACGCGGCATTGGTGAGCCACGAGGCTATCTTGAACTGGGTTTCCAGAGCCTCGGGTGCCAGGCTTTGGTGCACCTCAGGCTGCGGCGCACCGATGACGTGAGGCACGACCAGCAGAACCACGCCGGCGGCTTTGAGCAGCCAGTGCCGGGCGAACACCAGCAGTGCCAGCCCCAGTGCGGTAGCGGCTGCGGTGCCGATCCACCAACTCTGGCGTTGGCCGAGGTCGGCGGCGGCGGTACCGGGTAACTCGGGCGGCAGACCCAAGGTCGGGGCCAGGCAGAACACCGCGAAGCCGGCCAGGCCCCACAGCGCACCTGTGCTGACCCGATTGGGTTCGCGCAGGCTGTACAGGGCGACCAGGATCAGGGCGAAGCCAACGGCCACTACCAGGTTGCCCCCGGTGGTCGAGAGCATGCGTTGCCAGCCATCTTCCGGCGACCAGGCCTCTGCACTGTGTTCATGGGCCGCAACGGCCCCGCCGTCATGGCTGTGGTGTTCGGCGGCGGGGGCTGCCGACTCGTAGGTTTCCGCCTGGAGAATCAACGGGGCGACCCAGAAGCTTTGCAGCAGGGTCAGCAGCAAGGCTGCGAGCAGGCCGCTGAACCCAGCGGTGCGGGCAATGCGCTTGATCATGGGGCAGGCCTCAGTGGCAGGGGAATGCGGCGCTGTGGCGGGTGTCGTGGGCGGCGTTGTGCACGGCCTCGATGTGCGAGAAACCGGCGAAATAGACCAGGCACAGGCCCAGCAGGCTGGCACCTACGGCAATGACGACGCGCTGGCTGAGGGTGACGGGGGTGGCGATGCTGTGCTTGGCGCTGGAAATGGGCATGACGCGTTCCTCTGTTGTTTTAAGCTCAACGGGCAAGCGCGGCAGCCCCGGACGCGAAGCGCCCAAGGGAATGCGACAGCGCCCGCCCACCGCGGGGTGTTCATGTGACGCCAGGCCGGTCTCCGGGCTTGCGAGGAGGAGCAGGGCTCCTTGGAAAGCGTCACCTTCCCATGCCGAACGACGTGGCACAGTGGTCTAGACGCTTCGCTCGCTTACCGTTGCGGGGGCAGCACCGGCCTGGTCCGGCCCTGCTCGAGGGCCTGCGACGCACCGGTTTCCCGTTTCACCCCCGAGGGGGCACCTGAACGCAAGGCGTAAGGAGAGCACGGGGCAGGGTTTCCGTCAATTGGTTGCATGTTGTTACAGGGTTTGGCTTAGGCCTTAAGTTTTGGGGTGGGGCAGAAATCGAGCGCCGCCCGCGCGGCGCCCGATCTTTGCACCACCACAAAACGCAAGCCATGAGTTGACCACCCGCCACCCCCCGCGTAGCCTTGCCGCTTCGAGGTTCTTCGGCCAGGCCGAAGCTAAGACGGGAACGCGGTACAAGCCGCGGCTGCCCCCGCAACTGTAGGCACCGGCAACGGATCGACACAGCCACTGCGCCAAAGGCGCGGGAAGGCGTCATCCCGCCAGCCCCCTGATTCATGGGGGCCGGAACGGTGCAAGCCAGGAGACCTGCCTCGTCACGTTTTCGACTTTCAACCGGGCGGGGTGATCCGGTGGCGAACGAGCCCGGCCGGCCTGGCCCGCGGCTTTCGTCCCGTGTGCCCGCGCCAACCTGCCAAGGGCAACGCGACATGAAAACACTGGCCAAGCTCCCCGTCACCATCGTCACCGGCTTCCTCGGCTCGGGCAAGACCACCTTGCTCCGCCACATGCTCGACAACGCCCAGGGCCGCCGCATCGCGGTGATCGTCAACGAATTCGGCGAGCTCGGCATCGACGGCGAAATCCTCAAGCAGTGCAGCATCGGCTGCACGGAAGAAGAGGCCACTGGCCGCGTCTACGAGCTGGCCAACGGTTGCCTGTGCTGCACCGTGCAGGAAGAGTTCTTCCCGGTCATGCGTGAACTGGTTGCCCGTCGCGGCGACCTGGACCACATCCTCATCGAAACCAGCGGCCTGGCGCTGCCAAAGCCGTTGGTACAAGCCTTCCAGTGGCCGGAAATCCGCACGGCCTGCACCGTCGACGCGGTGATCACCGTGGTCGACAGCCCGGCCGTGGCTGCCGGCACCTTCGCCGCGTTCCCGGACCAGGTCGACGCCCAGCGCAAGCTCGACCCCAACCTGGACCACGAATCGCCGCTGCATGAACTGTTCGCCGACCAGTTGGCCAGTGCTGACCTGGTGGTGCTGAACAAGGCCGACCTGATCGACGCCGAAGGCCTGGCCAAGGTCCGCGCCGAAGTGGCCGAAGAGCTGCCGCCAGCGGTCAAGGTCATCGAGGCCAGCAGTGGCCGCCTGCCACTGGACGTACTGCTGGGCGTGGGCGCCGAATCCGAGGTGCACATCGATGGCCGCCGCACCCATCACGATTCGCACCACGACGGCGATGACCACGACGACCATGACCACGACGCGTTCGACTCCATCTCCATCGACCTGCCGGAAGCGGACGAAAGCCTGCTGCTCGACGCCCTGACGCAACTGGTGGTGGAGTTCGGCATCCTGCGAGCCAAAGGCTTCGCCGCCGTTCCCGGCAAACCGATGCGCCTGCTGGTGCAGGGCGTGGGGACTCGCTTCGACAAACACTTCGACCGCGCCTGGCGTGCCGACGAGCCGCGCCTCACCCGCCTGGTGCTGATCGGCCAGGACCTCGATGCCGTGCAGCTGGAAGCGCGCCTGCGCCAGGCCCTGGGCGCCTGACCCATGCATCTGCTGCGGACCCAGCCCGGCGGCTTCGTGCCGGACGACAGCATTGCCGACCTCGGCCAGACACCCGCCGAACTGGTGATCCTCTGCAGCGGCGATTCGCACCTGGCGTTGCTCGCCGAAACCGCCGAGCAACTGCCGGATGACTTTCCCAGTCTGCGTCTGGCCAACCCGATGCAGGTGCAGAACCATGCCTCGGTCGACCTGTATGTAGAAGAGGTACTGCGCCACGCCAAGGTCATCCTGGTGTCGTTGCACGGCGGCGTCGGCTACTGGCGCTACGGTGTCGAGCAATTGGTGACGCTGGCGGAGCGCGGTGTGCAGTTGATCCTGGTGCCGGGCGACGACCGCCCGGACCCGGAACTGACCGATCTGGGCACGGTGACTGGCGCAGCGGCAGAGCGCCTCTGGCACTACCTGCGCCAAGGCGGCAAAGCCAATGCCGTCAACCTGTTCAGTTGCCTGGCCAACCAATGGCTGGGGCGCGATTACACCTGGAACGAACCCCAACCCTTGCCACGCACCTCGGTGTATCACCCCACCAAGGCCAGTGCCACGCTCGAAGACTGGTACGGCGAGTGGCACCCCGAGCAACCGGTGGCACCGCTGCTGTTCTACCGTTCGCATTTGCAGGCGGCCAACACCGCCTTCGTCGATGTGTTTTGCCAACGCCTGCAGGCAGCCGGGCTCAACCCGCTGCCTATCGCCGTCGCCAGCCTCAAGGAAAGCGCCTGCCTGGAGCAGGTCGAACAGTGGCTGGATGAGGTCGGCGCCGAGGTGCTGGTCAATACCACCGGTTTTGCCATGTCCAGCCCGGAGCGCCCCAACCTGCGCCCGCTGCGTCGCGATATTCCCGTGCTGCAGGCCATCTGCGCGCAAGACAATCAGCCGGGATGGGAAGCCAGCGAGCAGGGACTGGGCGCCCGCGACCTGGCCATGCACATTGCCTTGCCGGAATTGGACGGGCGCATCATTACCCGGCCGGTCAGCTTCAAGGACATGGCCTGGCGCAGCGAGCGCAGCCAGTCCGACGTGGTCTGCTACCGGGCCCACCCCGAGCGCATGGACTTCGTCGCCGAACTGGCGCGGCGCTGGGTCGAGCTGTCACGCCTGCCCAATGGGCAAAAGCGCGTGGCTTTGGTGCTGGCCAACTACCCGACCCGCGATGGGCGCATCGGCAATGGCGTTGGGCTCGACACGCCAGCCGCTGCCTTGAACATACTCCAGGCCCTCAAAGCCGAGGGTTACCCGCTGGGTGAGCTGCCGCACAGCGGCACGCAGTTGATCCAGCAGTTGCTCGGTGGCGTGACCAATGACCTCGAACACCTCGATCAGCGCCCATGCGCGCAGAGCCTGAGCCTGGCGGACTACCAGGCAGCGTTCGAGCGCCTGCCCGCCGCCAACCGTCAGGCCGTGCTCGAACGCTGGGGCCCGCCCGAGCAGGACCCGATGTACCGCAGCGGCCGGCTGATGGTGGCCGGCCTTCGTTTCGGCCTGACCTTCGTCGGCATCCAGCCGGCGCGCGGCTACCAGGTCGACCCCAGCGCCGTGTACCACGACCCGGATCTGGTACCGCCGCATGGTTACCTGGCGTTTCACTTCTGGCTGCGCCATGCCTTTGCCGCCGATGCGGTGATCCATGTTGGCAAGCACGGCAATCTGGAATGGTTGCCCGGCAAAGGCGTGGGCCTGTCCGCCGAGTGTTGGCCGGACGCCTTGCTGGGCCCGCTGCCAAACATCTATCCGTTCATCGTCAACGACCCGGGTGAGGGCGCCCAGGCCAAGCGCCGCACCCAGGCGGTGATCATCGACCACCTTATGCCCCCGTTGACCCGCGCCGAAACCTACGGCCCCTTGCGCCACCTGGAGCAGCTGGCCGACGAATTCTATGAAGCGCAGTTGCTCGACCCACGGCGGGCCCGTGAGTTGCAACGCGATATCCTCGAACTGGTCAAGGCCAACCACATCGACCGTGAGCTGCAACTGGAAGGTCAGCTGGAGGATGCCGCCGTGTGGCTGCCGCGGCTGGACACCTACCTGTGCGACCTCAAGGAATCGCAGATCCGCGATGGCCTGCATGTGTTCGGCCAATCGCCCCAGGCTCGGCTGCGGGTCGATACGCTGCTGGCCCTGCTGCGGGTGGAGCGCGGTGACGGTCGCGGCGGCAATGCCAGCCTGCTGCGCACATTGGCCAAGGCATTGGCACTGGGCTTCGATCCTCTCGACTGCGACCTCGGCCAGCCCTGGGCAGGTGCTCGGCCGGCGCCGCTGCAGGCTGTGAGCGAAGAGGCGTGGCGCACCTGCGGCGATACCCGTGAGCGCCTCGAACTGTTGGCGCTGAAGTACATCGAGCAAGCACTGGAAATGGCCCTGCAACTGCCCGACGAGCCGCAATGGCAACCCGTGCAGGCGGTGCTCGGTGCGTTGTGCGAACAGGTTGCCCCGAACCTCGACGCGTGCGGGCCCGCAGAGATGAACGGCTTGCTCGCCGCCTTGGCGGGGCGCTTCGTGCCAGCCGGCCCTAGCGGTGCACCCAGCCGTGGCCGCCTGGATGTGCTGCCCACGGGCCGCAACTTCTACACCGTGGATGTGCGCAACCTGCCCACCACCACAGCCTGGCGTCTGGGTTTCGCGTCGGCGAACCTGATCCTCGAACGGCACTTGCAGGACCATGGCGACCACCTGCGTCAACTCGGGCTCTCGGTGTGGGGCACGGCGACCATGCGCACCGGTGGCGACGACATCGCCCAGGCTATGGCATTGATGGGCGTGCGGCCGGTGTGGGCCACGGGCAGCCAACGCGTCGACGATTTCGAGATTTTGCCATTAGGCCTGCTCGACCGACCGCGGGTAGACGTGACCTTGCGGGTTTCGGGTTTTTTCCGTGATGCCTTCGGCAACCTGATCCGCCTGTTCGATGCGGCAGTGCAAGCGGTGGCGGCACTGGACGAGCCTGCCGATCTCAACCCGTTGGCCGCCCGCGTGCGTCACGAGCGCGACGCTCTGCAGGCGCAGGGCATCGCGCCTGAGCAGGCGGCGCGCGAGGCCGGTTGGCGGGTGTTCGGCGCCAAGCCGGGTGCCTACGGTGCCGGCGTGCAAAATGCCATCGATGGCCGGCTGTGGCACAACCGCGATGACCTGGCCCAGGTGTACCTCAACCACGGTGGCTACGCCTATGGAGCCGGTGACGATGGCACCCCGGCACGCGCGCAGTTTGCCCGGCGCCTGGGCCAGGTTCAGGCCGTCCTGCAGAACCAGGACAACCACGAGCACGACTTGCTCGATTCCAACGATTACTACCAATTCCAAGGCGGCATGCTGGCGGCGTCCGAGACTTTGTCCGGGGCGACGGTGGCGAGTTATCACGGCGATCACAGTCAAGTTGACCGACCGCGTATCCGCACCCTCAAGGAAGAGCTGAACCGGGTGATTCGAGCCCGCGCCCTCAACCCCAAGTGGATCGACGGCGCCAAGCGCCATGGTTACAAGGGCGCTTTCGAGCTGGCGGCGACGGTCGACAACCTGTTCGCCTTCGACGCGACCACGCACTTGATCGACGATCATCATTACCAGTCGCTGGCCGATGCCTATGTGCTCGACCCAGCGACCCGCGACTTCATGCGCGAGCACAATCCCGAGGCGCTGCGCGACCTTACCGAGCGCTTGCTGGAGGCCCAGCAGCGGGGACTCTGGGAGCAGCCTGGCGACTACCGCGAAGCACTCGAGGAACAATTGCTCGATGGCGAGGAACAGGCTTGAAATGAGTGAACCCGTGCAATTTCCCCTGGCGGCCGTGGTCGGCGCCGACGACCTGAAGCTTGCGTTGTGCCTGACCGCCATCGACCCCAGGATCGGCGGCGTGCTGATCGAGGGGCCGCGCGGCATGGCCAAGAGCACCCTGGCGCGTGGCTTGGCGGACCTGCTCGGCGAGGGGCCTTTCGTCACCTTGCCGCTGGGTGCCAGCGAAGAACGCCTGGTCGGCACGCTCGACCTGGATGCCGCGCTGGGGCAGGGCAAGGCGCAGTTTTCCCCCGGTGTACTGGCGCATGCCGATGGCGGGGTGCTGTATGTCGATGAAGTCAACCTGCTGCCCGATACCTTGGTGGACCTGTTGCTCGACGTTGCCGCCAGCGGTACCAACCGTATCGAGCGCGATGGTATTTCTCACCGGCACAGTGCGCGTTTCGTCCTTATCGGCACCATGAACCCCGAAGAAGGCGAGCTGCGCCCTCAGCTGCTTGACCGCTTCGGGCTCAATGTCGTGCTCGAAGGGCTGCCAGCCCCAGAGGCTCGGCAGCAGATCATTCGCCGTCGCTTGGCCTTCGACACTGACCCACAGGCCTTCTGCGAGCAGTGGGCCGTGGCCCAGGCGCAACTGCGTGAGCGCTGCCAGGCCGCTCGCCAGGGGCTGGCAGCGATTGCCCTGGACGATCAGGCGCTGGCCTGGATCACTGAGCGTTGTTATGCCGCTGGCGTCGATGGCCTGCGTGCCGACCTGGTCTGGCTGCGCGCCGCCCGCGCGCATTGCGCCTGGCGCGGTGGCAAGGCGATCGAGCTGGTCGACGTCGAGGCGGTGGCGGAGTTTGCCTTGCGCCACCGGCGCCGGCAGTTGCCCGAGCCCGCCGCCGATTCCACGCCGCCTGCGGCTGCCGGCCGCGATACGCAAAGCCAGAGTGGGCAAGGGGATTGGGGGGCACTGCCGGCTCAACCGGTCACCAGCGGTGCCAGGCGCGAGGTACCGAACTGGGCAAAAAAGCCCTGAGCATCCGCCCACCGGGCAACAAGGTGGCGGATGCCATGCCCCGTGCTGGAAAACTGGCTGGCGCCAGCCGTGGCCGCGCGCGTGCGGCGAGCAAGGGCCGTGTGGCTTGGCTGCCGACCTTGCTCAAGGGGCGCCCGCTGCAGCGGCGCGACCTGTGCTGGCAGCAGCGTCAGGCTCAGGCCACCGAGTTGTGGCTGGTGATCGTCGATGCTTCGGCCTCGACCCGGCGCCACCAGGCGCTGGCGCACGGCAAAGGCCTGCTGGCCGAATTATTCGACCAGGCTTATCGCCAGCGAGCCCGGCTGGCGCTGATGACCGCCAGCGGCGGTGCGCCCCAGTGGCAACGCCAGGGGCTGAAAGCCTCGACCGCCCTGCAACCTTGGTTGCAAACCTTGGGGGCCGGGGGAGGAACCCCATTGATCGCGGCGCTGGAGCAGGCGCGTCGCTGGCTGCAGGCACGGCAAAACGCCTACCCACAAGAGCTTCAGCGTTGTCTGGTGTTTACCGATGGCCGTCTGCAGCGCTGGAAGGATGTGCAACCCATGCCGTGTGCGACGTTACTGGTGGACATGGAATTGGCGCCGGTTCGCCTGGGGCGAGCGCGGCAATTGGCCGAACAACTTCAGGCTGAATACCAGCACCTGGAACAGTGCAGGGTCATGCAATAAGGCAACTGGCGCGACACTATGTCGCAACTGAAAAGTTGCTCGCAGGCGAATTTAAAAGTTGCACAAGTGCGTGACAGGCACGCACTTGCTGGTCAGTCGGTGATATTACTTCGGCATCGACCAAGGCTGCAGGTCATAACCCTTCTGGGACAACTCGGCGCGCACTTCCTCGATCAGGCAGGCCCATTGTGCCGGGTCGGAATAGATACGCGAAGACACTTGCTTGCTCCCGATACGGGTGCTGGTCCGGTCGATCACGGCCAGGCTCAGCTCACCAGTACCGTTGGGTGCATCCCAGGCTACGCACTGGAAAGGTTCGAAGGCGTGGTCGGCAATCAGCAGGGCTTCGTTGACACGGAGCGGGGCATTCATGGTTCGGTCTCTCTATGGTCCCAAACAGCGTAATGTAGGTCCGCGTTACTGCTATGTCGCTTCAGCTTATCGCGATCTGCAGTGCGGGGTTATTCGTACTGATGCTCCAAGTTGGTAGGGGAGTCACACAGCCTTGATACTTTTTTTCAAATTTGAACTGTTTTTATTGACCTGCGCCGCCTGTGACGTCGATAAATTTGAAAAATTCCCACATGGCTTGGCCAGCGCAGAATCGGGCAGACAGACGGTAGTGGGCACCGTCAAGTTCGTTGCTACTGTTAAAACGGCGCCGCAACTTACTGTTTTCATGTAAAAAACCACAAATTGGCGCCAAGGAACGGTCATGCACGCTACCGCCGCCCTGCGTCGTTTGCTCATCGTCGACCCGTGCGATGATTGTCACCGCTTGCTGCCAGGTCTTGAGAGTGGTGGTTGGGATGTTCACAGCTGTAGCCTGGACCTGGCACTGGAGCACCGCTGCGACCTTGGTCTGTTGCGCTTGCAGGAATCGCACCTGCGCCACCCGGACGCGGTCAAGGACATGATCAAACGCAGCAATACCGAATGGATCGCGGTGCTCAACGCCGAACAACTGCGGATGCAGAACGTCGGTGACTTCGTCTGTGAGTGGTTCTTCGACTTTCATACCTTGCCATTCGACGTTTCCC
This sequence comes from Pseudomonas sp. NPDC089395, assembly GCF_044749525.1. Lineage (NCBI taxonomy): Bacteria > Pseudomonadati > Pseudomonadota > Gammaproteobacteria > Pseudomonadales > Pseudomonadaceae > Pseudomonas > Pseudomonas sp. NPDC089395. The sequence goes on along the minus strand of NZ_JBIVID010000002.1, from coordinate 485,091 downwards.
GCGTGCTCGTCACCCTGGGGCGTGCGTTCGGCATGGCACGCCTGCGTGGCAAGGGCGCGGTACCGGTCGATGGACTGGAGCACGAACTGCTGGGTGACAGCCGGCCTATCCTTGAGCTGCGAAAGCTGCTGGGCAAGCTGGCGCCTACCGAATCGCCGGTATTGATCCGGGGCGAGAGCGGCACGGGCAAGGAATTGGTAGCACGTACGTTGCATCGCCAGTCGCAGCGCTGCGAAATGCCGTTTATTCCCATCAACTGCGGCGCCATACCCGAACATCTGATCCAGTCCGAGTTGTTCGGGCACGAGAAGGGGGCGTTCACTGGCGCGCATCAGCGCAAGGTAGGGCGGATCGAGGCGGCCCACGGTGGCACGCTGTTCCTCGACGAAATTGGCGACCTGCCACTGGAACTGCAGGCCAACCTGCTGCGTTTCTTGCAAGAAAAGCATATCGAGCGGGTGGGTGGCAGCCAGCCGATACCGGTCGATGTGCGGGTGTTGGCCGCCACCCACGTGGACCTGGAAAAGGCCATCGAGCAAGGGCGTTTCCGGGAAGACCTGTATTACCGTCTCAACGTCTTGCAGGTAGTGACTGCGCCATTGCGTGACCGGCATGGCGACTTGTCGATGCTGGCCAATCACTTTTCACACTTCTACAGCCTGGAGACAGGCCGTCGGCCGCGTTCTTTCAGCGATCATGCCTTGGCCGCCATGGGGCGGCACAATTGGCCGGGCAATGTGCGGGAACTGGCCAACCGGGTGCGACGGGGTCTGGTGCTGGCCGAAGGGCGGCAGATCGAAGCCCAGGACCTGGGCCTGCATGTTCACCAGCAGGAGGAGCAGCCGCTGGGCACGCTGGAAGACTACAAGCACCGTGCGGAGCGTCAGGCGTTGTGCGACGTGCTCGACCGGCACAGCAATAACCTCAGCATTGCCGCGAAGGTACTGGGTGTATCGCGACCCACGTTCTACCGGCTACTGCACAAGCACCAGATCCGGTGACCCCTCAGCGCAGCGGAACCTGCAGAAAACCTGTGGGAGCAACTGTGTTGCTCTATGTCCAAAAGTTGACGCGATTCCTGTGGGAGCCGGCTCCCACAATGATCGGGTTGATACTCAGCTCGACTGCGCGATATGCCCGTCCGAGAGCTCCTCGACCGTCTCTTCCTCACCCGGCAATGCCGTGATCACACTGAAATCGCTGATTTCGACTTCACCCCCGCCATACCCCAGCAAGTGGAAGGAAAATGCCTTGCGCACTATGGGGTTGTCGAAGCCGAATTCCATCTCCAGTGGTTCATCGGCCGTCACCCGAATCTCCTCTGGCAGGCCCAGCGGTACATCCTGCTCCAGCTCCTTGGCCTTGAGCTGGATGTAGGCGACGTGCTGTCGATCGAGTGCTCGCACCTTGATCCGCACCCGGGTATGCGAGCCTTCGGGCATTTCCAGATACTGCGCGCCAATCAGGTTGTCGGCCCAGTCATCGAGAATACGCGCCTGCAATTGGATAGCCGACGGGCCACCGAACTGGTAACGCAGGTTGAGCGGTGTCTGCAACAAGGACTGGTCGAGGACCCCGGCAAGGGCGCCGAGCTGTGGCCCCATGTGGTCGTCGGCCGGGCCGAGGTAGCGGGCCTGGTCGGCAATGAAGCCTTGGCTCGCGTAACGGCGGCAGCGTTGCTGGAAGTCGCATTCGGTGAATACGCCTTGGCCATCGTGGTAGCGCAACATGCCGTTGGTGTAGGAAATCATCTCCCGCCCGCTGTCGTAATCGCGCAGCAGTGAGCGCCCGGCCAGTGCGACCGGGATCGGCAAGGCAAAGTAGTCGAGCAGGGAGGTGGCCAGGTCGACGTGGCCGTAGGTGCCCTGCTTGAGGTGCGGCAGTTGCGCCTGCTCCGGTGCCAGGATCAGGTTGAAGCCCCAGGAGGAGGCCAGGCGTACCCCGTCGATGCCGTGGGATTCGTCGGAGGTCACCACCACCAGCGTGTCCTTGAGCACGCCCTGGCGCTCGAGGTTGTCGAGAAACGCCCCTAGCGCATCGTCAAGGTAGGCCACCGCGGCCTGCTTGGCGGTGTCGTAACGCGCCAGGTAGTCGGCCGGCGCCGAATAGGGCTGGTGGGTACCCACGGTCAGCAGGGTAAGCATCCACGGGCGGTCCTGTTGGCGCAGTTGCCCGACGTAGTCCAGGGCACCCTCGAAGAATGCCTGGTCATCCTTGCCCCAGGGGAACTCCAGGTAGTTCTCGTTGCTGAACCATTCCAGACCATGCACCGAGTCGAAGCCGATGTGCGGCATGATCCGGTCCTTGGCCATGAATCGCAGGCCGGCGCCCTGCAGGTAATGCGTGCTGAAGCCTGCCTGACGCAGCTGGGCCGGCAGGCAGGCCTGGTTACGTTGTTGCTGGGTGAGCAGCTCCATCCCTTTGGGCGTGCCGTTGGCCAGTTTGTCGTAGTCGCCGCAGAGCATGGCATACAGGCCGCGGATGGTCTGGTGGGTGTGCAGCACGTAGTCCGGGGTGTTCATGCCGCGCTCGGCCCAGCGGCTTAGGTTGGGCATCAGTTCTTCGTCGAAGCGGCTGTGCAGGGCCTGGCGGTTCGCACGTACATAGGCGCCGGGGATGCCTTCAAGGGTGATCACCAGCAGGTTGCGAGCGCTTCCGGGGGCGCTGAGCAGTTTCTGGCCATGCAGGTCGGCCTGGGTCAGGGCGGCACTGGAGAGGGGCGTGACGGGCTGTTCCTGGCCTGTCCAGGTGAGCGTCCGCCGTTGCAGGTCGTTGACGCCTGCGGACAGCAACTGGTGAGAGAGATTGTATTGGCGCCACTGATCGGCATCGGAAGGCGTCAGCTGTTGGCTGCCCCAGTGCAGGCCGAACAGCAGCACAGGGATGGCCAAGGCCCAGCGCGGCAGCGCGGCAGGGCGATGTGCCCGGCCTCGCCAGGTGATCGAGCACCAGGCCAGCAGGCCCGCAGCCATCAGCCAGGGCAACCAAGGGTGGGCGAGGCCGCCGCCGGTGGAGTTTTCCATGAACTGCGGGTCGATCAGGTACGCCAGGTCGCCACTGTTGGGCAGCCGGCCGACAGCGCTCACCAGCTCTGCGGATGCCACCCAGAGTGCGGCCCAGGCCAGCAGCACAGGCAGTGCCAGCCACCAGGGCCGGCGGTGCAGCAACAGCAACAGGAGGCTACCGAAGGCCAGGTCCGACAAGTAGCCGAGCGGATTGGACCACCCAAGGAGGGCGCGCGCAGCCAATGGGATCACCAGCACCAGGGTTGCCAGGGCGACGAGCCGAGTGCGCGAGTGGCCGAGCTGGATATTCACGAAAACTTTCCTTAATTACCGTCAAAACGTCACATAGCTATGCGTGATGATAACAGTCCGGAGTCAGGAAAGCGGTTGGCTACAAAGTTGGTTACCAAAACCAGGCCCTCGCTGCAGGCCTGGCATTGGCAAGACCCGGTCAGAAGTAGTACGGGAATTTCAGGCTGAAGGAGAAGTCTGGCGAATCGTCCGTCAGGCCAATGGCGAGGTTGGGCACGATGGTCAGGTTGTTGGTGGCGGCGAAGGTCAGGCCGATGTTGAAGTTCGCCGAGTTGTAGTCGCTGTTGCTGATCGACTGCCAGTCGCCGCCGTCGGGTTTGATCTTGCTCTTGCTGGCAAACTGGTCGGTGACCGAGAACGACATACTCATCTTCTCGTTCAGGGCGAACGCGATACCACCGCCAATCTGCCAGGAGTCGCCGAGTTTCACGTCGCCCGGCACCTTGGTGTTGACAGTGGGGCTGATGTCGCTGAACGAATCTTCCATGTTGTAGGTGTACGACAGGCTGCCGAAGAGCACGGCCGGGTCGAAGGTCTTGACCAGCGAGATACCGGGTGTGATGGCCCACACGCCATTACCGGTTGGCAGGTCTTCAGGAATCGCGAGGTTGTCGTTGGCGCTATCCTGGATAAGCTTGATGCCGTAGGGATCCTTGCCGGTAGGCGCCTTGATCCGCAGCGTGGCGACGGTGTCTGGCCAGTTTTCCGACTCGTCGATGAACTTGTAGGCCACCCCGACGTTGACGTCGCCGATGGTCGGGTCACGTTTCACCGAGCCATCGGAACTCACCCCGGCTGCACCGCCCGCGCCGCCGGAGGAGTAGGTCGACTCGCGATAGACAATGGGTACGTTGATGTCGAACTGCCAGCGTTGGTCGACGTTGTAGCGTGCCGTCAAGTCCAGCGTCCAGTTGTCGGCCTTGATCCGGTCGATGTTGATATTGCCCAGGAAAATCGAATCGAGCGCCAGAAATCCGTTGAGCGTCAGGGCACGGGTGTCGTAGTGGGTATAGGTCAGACCGGTCTCGACACTGAACTTGCCGCCGCCAAAGAAGCCGCTGGCTTCGTCATACAGGTTGGAAACGCTTTGCGCCGGTTCCGAGTCCTCTTTGAGCGATTGGCCGTAGGAGCTGCCGGTGGTGCCCGGTGCCCCGGAAGCCACGGTCTGTGCACCCTTGACGCCTTCGGCGGGTGACTTGGTCAAACGCTTGGGCGCGGGAGTAGCAGGGGCTTCCTCGACCTGACGCAGGCGTTGTTCCAGCACCATCAGTGCATTCTGTTGGGCTTCGTAACGTTGTTTCAACGCGATCAATTCTTGTTTCAGCGCTTCGACCTGAGGGTCGGTTGCCGCTTGTAGCAGAGTGGCCGGGGCCAAGGTCGTCAAACAAACGAAAGCTCTCAACGTCAACAAACGATGCATGGATTAGCCGTCCCTTCTGACTACTTGTTCGATGAGACAGAGCGTAGATCAGTATCCGCCGGTACGAAGGCCTTTGAGCTGATCGAGGTTGGCGTTCATCGGGCCAGCCGTTGCAGGGCTGTCGCGCAGCACGACATTGAGCTCCGTCAAGTTGCGCACCTGGTTGCCAGCGCCGAGCAGGGTGGTGTTCTGCATCAGCCCACCCTGGCCCAGACGCTGCAGTGCGCTGCCCTGGTTGTTGTTGGCGACGATGCCGAGCTGTACGCCGGTGCCACTGGCGGAAACACTCAGTGAACCTGCGCCATTGGCGCCCACCAGCGTCGTGCCCGCCGCCAGGGCCTGGCCTTGCGTTTGCGTGGCAGGTGCTTCGTTGCCCTTGGTGACCGTGATACCGACGTTGTTGTAAGCCGAGTTGTAGTCACCGGCGGCACGTACCACCTGGGTCACGCCTTCGGTGGTATTGAGCCCGCTGCCACCGGTAACGGTACCGGTGCCCGGGCTCTGCGATTGCGAATTGCCGGTGCCTTTTTCATTGATCATCGAGACATAGAACTGCGGTTGCAGGGTGGAATGCTGGATTTGCATCGAGGAGGTAGCACCGATCACCTCGCCGTTGGCGTTCTGCCAGGTGCTGGTCATGACCACGCCAAAACTGACGATGCGCCCCGGCAACACATAGCGGCCGCGCAGTTCTGCCAGCTCCTGATCCTTCAGTTCGATCGGTTTGAACGTCTGTGCCTGGGTCGGCAGGCTGGCGGCCAGGCAAACGACTGCGAGCCAGCATGAAGTCTTCATGGGATGCTCCCGGGGCCTCTTGCCCCTTGTCATTAGAAGAAGTCGCTTTGGATGAAACCGAAGTCCATCAACTCGGCATCCTTCACCGGGGCGAAGTTGTTGATGCGGTTCTTGGCGCTCAGTGGCAGAGGCGGGTCGAGCAAAATGTTGGACTTGTCGTACCCTTGGCCGATGACGGCGAAGATGATGCCGTTCCAGCCTTTGACGAAATCATCGAGTTTGAAACGTTTGTGGCCCAGTACCGGGTCGCCGATGTAAACCCAGCCGTTGTCGACTTTCTGCATGACCACGAAGTGCTTGTAGCCGCGGATGTCCATCAGCACCACCACCGGGATGCGGATGCTGTGCAGGGTGTCGGGGGCTACCCGGTAGCCGCGGGCGCGCATGCCCAGGCTTTCCACGTAGCGCTTCATGTCGAGCATCGAGAAGCCCTGGGTACGTACCAGGTCATGGTCGGCGTTGGCCAGCATGCCCTCGATCACGTGTTGTTCGTCCACGTCCAGCCAATAGGCCTGGCGCAGAATGGTCGCCAGCGATGCGGCGCCGCAACTGAAGTCGGTTTTCTGTTGCACAAGGTCGGCGAACTTGCGCTCGCGAATGCTCTGGATGGGTTTGTAGATCACTGCACCACCTGGCAGGACGGACAGCGGCATCTGGGCTGCTTCGCTGACACTGGCCATGCACAGCAGGAATGCCAAGGCGATAATGCGCATGTTCCATGCCCCCCTGTTTTTGTAGAAAGCTTTTGTAGAACGCTTTTAGTAGAACGCTTCTGGTAGAAAGAGGCCCCCCGAAGGGGGCCTCAAGGCTGCAGTTACATCGAGGTGTTGGAGATGGCCAGCGAGTTGCTCTGCTGGTTGCCCACACCGGCTGCCACGTTGACGCCCAGGTTGCCGCTGCCGCCATTCACCGAGCCACTCAGGGTTGCGGTGTTGGTTACAGGGTTGGCCCAGCCAGTCGGGGTCAGCACTTGGAACGAGACGGTGTTTTCCATCGCGTACTCGCTAGCTTCGCTGAAGCTCTTCGAGATGCTGTCCGAAGACTCGGAGGCCTTCTCGCCAGATTTCTCGAAGGACGAAGCCTGAGCTTTCTCCCATGCCGACTCGTTGGCCTTCTCGTAGGCAGTATCGCGAGACTTGTCGTAGGACGAGTCACGGGTACGGTCATACGACGAGTCACGGGTACGGTCATACGACGATTCGCGGCTGCGATCAAAGGAGGAGTCACGGGCCCTGTCGAAGGACGAGCTCAGAGACTTGTCGAACGACGAGTCGGTGGACGACTCATGCGACTTGTCGATCGATGCATCAAGCGAAGCATTGAGCGATGCGTCGAAGTCGGAGCTGCGCGAGCGAGTGAAGTTGCCGAAGGTTTGCGACGAAGATGCACTGCCGTTGGCACTGGCATCGAGCGAAGCGTTCAGCGAAGCGCTAGACGAAGAGCTGTGGTCGCTGCTCGACGAGCCATTGGCTGCCCAGTTGTTGGAACCGCTGGCGCTGCTGCTGTTGCTGCCACTGGCGCTGCTGCTGTTCGAGCCGCTGGCACTGCTGCTGTTGCTGCCACTTGCGCTGCTGCTGTTGGAGCCGCTGGCGGTCATGCTGGTCGAACCGCTGGCGCTGCTGCTGCGCGAGCCGCTGGCTTCGCTGCTTTGGTTGCCGGCCACGCTGAAGCTCGAGCTGGAGCTCTTGTCGACGCTGGCGTCGAACGAACCGCTACGAGAGGACGAACCGCTGCGCGAGGTGGTGAAGGACAGTGTGTCGATGGTGTAGGTACGGTCGGCACGGTTTTCGACGGTCAGGCCAGGTCCGTTCTGGTTGGCCGAAGCGGTGGCAGTGGAGTTGCCGATAGCGGCAGCGTTGTTGGCAATGGCCATGGTATTTTTCTGCTGGTTCAGGTCGCCGCCAGCGATGTTGATACCAATGTTGCCGCTGCTGCCGTCAGCCGAGCCGCTCATGACCGCAGAACTCTGGGTCGACCAGTTCTTGACGGTGTTGTTGTTGCTGAACTGGCGCACGCTTGCGGTGGCTTCGGAGTTGCCGAAGACGAAGCTGTTGTCGATCGCGGAGTTATCGGACGAGGTATTGGCAATGGCCGCGGCGTTGTCTTGTTGGTTGCCGTTACCGGCCGCCACGTTGACGCCGACGTTACCACTGGCACCGGTGCCGGAGCTGCTCATTTCGGCTTCGTTGACAGTGCCTTCATTGAGGATACGGTTGCCCGTACTGCGCTGAACATCATTGGCTTCGGCAGTGGCGTTGGTATACACCGCTTTTGCCGGTGGGGTGTGGTTATTGTGGTGGCCATGGCCACGTCTGTCGTTCTGATCCGCTTGTGCAGCAACAGCCATGACCGCAGCAATTGCGAAAACCAGAGGCTTGATTGCCATCGAGGGTTTCATGGTGTTTCTCCGTCTTCTTTAGGTTAAGTGTTGTTCTTACCTTTTACCTACCTATTCGGGTCAGTTCGCGACCCGTACGCTCAGGGTGTTTGCCGTCTGGTTACCCACCCCGGCGCTCTGATTCAGCTGAATGACCCCACGGCTACCGGTGAATGCCTGGTCACCTGTGGTGACCTGGCGATAGCCAGGGGAGGAATCAGTTGGATCGGAGCTGTTGATCAGCGCCACGTTTTGCTGCAGCAGGACGCTGTCGTCGATACTTTGCGGTTGTGTACTGAGGCTGATGCGCAGGGCGTTGGCCTGCTGGGTGCTGGCACCGGCGCTCTGGTTAACACCCAGGGCGCCGCTGCCGTGACTGAAGGCGTCGCCCTGGATGCTGGCACGGGCATCCATGTTGGGGTCGACGATGGATATCTGGCGTTGCCGGATCTGCGTGTTGGCAGCGGCCGTGGTGCCGGTGGCCAAGGCCCGGGCGTTGGCTTGTTGCTGCAGGTCGCCTGCCGCCTGGTTGACGCTCAAGTTGCCTTGGTACTGCGCGCCGGAACTGTCGATGTTGGCGCTGTTGATCACGGGAACCGGGGATTGGGCGAGGGCCGTTGCACTGCAGAGGGTGGCCAGGATTAACAGCGATTGCCTCATCTCATTTGCCTCCGGTCAGGATCTGCAAGGGCGCCAGGCCACGCTGGACACTTGAGTTGACCATGTTGGAAATGCCGTTGCCGGAGCCTGTACCGCGACCCGCCGCCAGGTTGGGGAGTTGGGTCTGGTTGCCGATGTTGCCGCCCACATTGTTGGTCTGCTGGGTGATCAGCGAAGAAATCCCGGTACCGCTGGTGATGGTGGCAAAGTCCCCATCGCTCAGTTCGTTGGTCTGCTTGAGCACGTAGGCGGAGGGGTTGGCGTTGGCGGTGGTGGGGTAGGGGTCGGGCGCCAGGGGGGCGCGAGTGGCGATGCGGGGTTGAACATCGCGGGTGATGACGATGATTCCATTTTCGGCCTGTACCGGCACGCTGAAGCTTGCGCCCAAAGCACAGCCGACCAGCAGCAGACGGCAGATGCCATTGTCCAGTTTTCCCATGACTGCAATTCCTTCTTCAGCGCGGGCCTGATTAGGCGTTGCGAGGAGGAGAGCAGAAGGCGTGCCGCTTTTGGTTATTCCTTGATAATCAAAGGCCTGCAGTAACTTGTTGGCGGTTGTGAGAGGTTGTTGTTTCAGCGTTGAGACAGATTTTCCGCAAAGTGGGCTGTTTTCCGGTATGGATGTTGCTCATGCGGCGCTTTCGCACACTGTTTCATCGGCTTGACACTCCCACCACCAAAAGTGGGTAAGTCCGCAAATACGGGGGTCAAGGCCCTCTGGGGTGTGTCAGAGGGTTAACACTCGGTGGGGCAAACCGGGGTTTTTCCCTGCAACAGGCCCTGCACGGCACGTAATGCCGCCGCACTGCGCCGGGGCCAGTCACCCTCGATCACCTGCACCGTTTGCCGATGGCGCTGCAACCACTGAAGGCTGTCGGTGAAGAAGCGATGCCGGTCGGCAAGGTCCGGCTGGCTGCGTTGGCCATCGGCCACCCAGCCCACATCATGGGGGCTGAGCAACAGGTGCAGATCGTACTGACGAGCAAGCAAGGCTTGTTCCAACCAGGCGGGGCAGTCCTGAAACAGCGCGCGGCTCCACAGCATGTTGCTCAATAGATGAGTATCGAGGATCAGCAACTCCGGAGCCTGTTGCCGTGCCTGATCCTCCCAGGCCAACTGGCCCTGGGCGATGGGGGTGATATCGGCGTAGCAGGTGTCGCGACATTCCCGGTCGATGAAATGGCGCACATATTCGCCCACCACCACACCGCCGAAATGCGCCTGGATCTCGCCACTGAGCCAGCTCTTGCCGCTGGACTCGGGGCCGCACAGCACCAGGACCTTCATGCCTGCAGCGCCGGGTCGCGGCGCCACTCCAGCCAGCCGCGCACGGCGATCAGGGTCAGCACGGCGAAGAAGCCGGCGGTGAAGTACAGCTGCTGGTGCAGGTACTGGCCGACATAGACCACGTCCACCACCATCCACAGTGGCCAGCACTGCACGCGTTTTTGCGCCATCCACAGTTGCGCGACCAGGCTGAAGCCCGTCAGCGTGGCGTCCAGCCAGGGCAGGGCGGCATCGGTCCAGTTGGCCATGGCCGCGCCCAGCGCCACGCTGATCAGCAGGCCGCCCACCAGCCCTGCGGCCAGCGCCGGTGTTTGCAGGCGCGAGACGTGGCGGGCATCCTCGACGCGGCCCGGGCGCGTCCATTGCCACCAGCCGTACAATTGCAGCGCGGCATAGGCCAGTTGCAGCAGCATGCCCGAATACAGCTTCACCTCGTAGAACAGCCAGCCATATATAAGCACCATCACCAGACCGATCGGCCAGCACCAGGCATTCTGCTTGACGGTGAGCCAGACGGCGGTGACGCCGAGCACGGCGGCGATGAGTTCGAGGCCGGACATCGGCGCTCCTTGGCGACTTGAGGGGGGGCGCGATTGTAGCCTGTGGGCGAAGGGAGGTGTAGAGCGGCGCATGCACCGGCCACTCCGGGTCCTTCGCTAAACCTTGAACTGACGCAGCAATTGCTCCAGCCCTTCGCTCAAGCGCCCCAAGGCCACGCCCGCATCACTGGACTGACGCGCCGCTTCGGCGGTCTGCTGAGACAGCCCGGCGGTATCCAGCACATTGCGATTGATTTCCTCGACCACGTGCGACTGCTGCAACGTCGCGCTGGCGATCGACGCGTTGAGCGCGGTGAGGCTGTGCAGCGCCTGGTTGATGGCGCTCAGGCTGGAGCCGGCCTCGCGGGCTTGCTCGACGGTCTGGCGCGACGCCTCGCTGCTGGTATCGATGGCCTTGACCGCAGCGTCCGACTGCTTTTGCAGGTATTCGATCATGGTGTGTATCTCGGCGGTCGATTGAGCCGTGCGTTGGGCCAGCAGGCGCACTTCGTCGGCCACCACGGCAAAGCCGCGGCCCTGTTCGCCGGCCCGCGCGGCTTCGATCGCTGCGTTGAGGGCGAGCAGGTTGGTCTGCTCGGCAATGGCGCGAATCACCTCCAGCACGCCACCGATCTTGGTGCTATGACCCGCCAGGTCGCGGATCACCTGTACCGCCTGGTCGATGGTCAGGGACAGGCGGTCGATCTGCCGCAGGCTGCCGTCGATGGCTTGCTGGCCATGCTCGACCTGCTGCTGCGCGGCCTGCATTTCGCCGGCTGCCTGTTCGGCAGTCTTGGCCACGTCCTGAACCGCGTAGGTGACTTCGTTGACCGCGGTCGCCACCTGGTCCATCTGCAGCGACTGCTGGGCGCTGTGTTGTTGCGCGGCGCCGGCATTGTCGCCGACATGCCCCGCGGAGTGGGCCAGGGCATGGGCGGCATCCTGCAACTGGCCGACCACGCCCTGGAGCTTGCCGTTGAAACGGTTGAAGTGCTCGCCCAATTGCGTGATTTCGTCGCGGCCATGGGTGTCCAGGCGACGGGTAAGGTCGCTTTCGCCGCTGGCGATGTTGCCCATTGCCTGCACCGCCTCCTGCAACGGGCGGGCGATGCTGCGGGCGATCAGCATGACCACCAGGGCCATCAGCAAGGCAACGCCCACGCCGACCAGGGAGGCGTCACGCAACTGGCGCGCGAATTCGGCCTGAACGTCATCGACATACACGCCCGAGCCGATGACCCAGCCCCACGGCTGGAACAGCTGGATGTACGAAGTCTTGGCCACGGGCTCGCTGGCCCCGGGTTTGGGCCAGCGGTAATTGACCGGACCCGCGCCCTGGCTGCGGGCGAGGGCGGCCATTTCATTGAATACGGCAAAACCGTCCGGGTCGCGGATGGCGGAAAGGTCCTGGCCATCGAGCTTGGGGTTGGCCGCGTGCATGATCATCTTCGGCCCCAGGTCGTTGATCCAGAAGTAGTCGCCCTGGTCGTAGCGCAGCGCCCGCACCACTTGCAACGCTTGCTGCTGGGCAGCCTCGCGGCTGAGCGTGCCGGCGGCTTCCAGCCCCTGGTAATAGGTGAGCACGCTCGCGGCGGTCTGCACCACATGGCGGGTCTTTTCTGCCTTGGCCTGGTACAGATCGCCGTGGATCTGGCGCAGCATCAGCAGGCCGAGGACCACCAGCATCCCCACCGCAACCAGCAGGATCAGCCACAGGCGGCGACTGATCGACATAGACCTCAAGGTCTTCATGAACGGCACTCCCGCATTGTTCTTGTTATTCAGTGCATCCAAGCATGCTTTGCCGACAGCCTGTATCCGACTAATGGCTAAGTGCCATTTAGTTGCGGCGTTACAGCATGCCGCGCGAGCCATCGCCAGGCTGCTCTGCTAGGATTTCGGCCGCGCAAGATGAAACCTTTAGGCGGGGTGAACTTTTCTACTGGCGTAATACCCAACAGTCGCTGTAAAAGAGCCGCGCCGCGAGCGGCAATCACAAGCAAATCAAGAACAATGGGCCTGCAGACAGCAGTGCTTCAACGGGGGAATGATGGATTTTTGGACTGCCTTCCAGGCAATCATCTTAGGCGTGGTCGAAGGACTGACGGAGTTTCTGCCGATTTCCAGTACCGGCCACCAGATCATCGTTGCCGACCTGATCGGATTTAGCGGTGAGCGGGCCATGGCGTTCAACATCATCATCCAGCTGGCGGCGATCCTGGCGGTGGTGTGGGAGTTTCGAGGCAAGATTCTCGAAGTGGTGTTCGGCCTGGCCAGCCAGCCGAAGGCGCGGCGTTTCACGGGCAACCTGCTGCTGGCGTTCATGCCGGCCGTGGTGCTGGGCGTGCTGTTCGCCGACCTGATTCACCATTACCTGTTCAACCCGATCACCGTGGCGGCCGCGTTGGTCGTGGGTGGCGTGATCATGCTCTGGGCCGAGCGGCGTTCGCACCGCGTAGAGGTCGATCACGTCGATGACATGCGCTGGTCGCACGCCCTGAAGATCGGCTTCGTCCAGTGCCTGGCGATGATCCCGGGTACCTCGCGCTCTGGCTCGACCATCATCGGCGGCCTGCTGTTCGGCCTGTCTCGCAAGGCGGCTACCGAGTTTTCGTTCTTCCTGGCAATGCCGACCATGGTCGGTGCGGCGGTGTACTCCGGCTACAAGTACCGTGACCTGTTCCAGCCCAGTGACTTGCCGGTGTTCGCCATCGGCTTCGTGACCTCGTTCATCTTCGCCATGATCGCGGTGCGTGGGCTGCTCAAGTTCATCGCCAACCACAGCTATGCAGCGTTTGCCTGGTACCGCATCGTGTTCGGCTTGCTGATCCTGGCGACCTGGCAGTTCGGCTGGGTCGACTGGGCGACGGCGAACGGCTGAATGCGGATCAAGCTACTGGCGCTGGCAGTGCTGTGCCTGCTGCCCATGGCAGGGGCGCTGCAGATGGCCTGGAGCGGGCAATCGTGGTTGCCGCTGGGGCTGTACCCGGCGGTTAGCCTGGTCACTGTCCTGCTGTATTGGCAGGACAAGCACCAGGCCCGCACTGCCGGCTGGCGTACACCCGAAAAGGTGCTGCACGCCAGTGAACTGCTCGGCGGCTGGCCGGGGGCGCTGGTGGCCCAGCAACTGTTTCGGCACAAGACGCGCAAGGTTTCCTATCAAGTCGTGTTCTGGATCATCGTGGTGGTTCACCAGGTGTTCTGGGCCGACTGGCTGTTTCTGGGCAATCACCTGCTGTCGTAGTGCTCCGCTCACATCAGCAAACCCACCTGCAAGCGCTTCGGTAGCCGCCGCACCACCAGCTGGTGCGAGCGCTGCAACAGGTCGCACAGCTCCTCGCGTTCCATCGGGTAGGGGGGCTGCATGATGACCCAGTGCGCCCGCGCCAGGTACGGCGCCGGCCGCACCCCAGGGCGGTCGCAGTAACCCAGAAACTGCTCGTTGCCCACCTTGAACGATAATCCCGCCCCGGCCAGCCCGATGACCGCGAACATCTTGTTGCCCGCCACCGAGAACACCCGGATCCCACCCCATTTGTAGTCTTCCCGTGTCCCCGGCAGGTTCAGGCAGAAGGCTGCCACCTGGTCCTCGGTCATCTTGTGCTTAGACATAACGCTCTCCACAGGCTTCGAATGAGGTGGCCAGGTGGTCGATCCACACCCGCACTGCCGGTAACAGCCCACGCCGGTGTGGGTACACCGCCTGCAAGTAGCCCCCTGGCAACGACCACTCCGGCAGCAGCCGCACCAGCTCCCCGCGTGCCAGCTCTTCTTCGCAGAACATGCTCGGCAGGGCCGTGAACCCTAGCCCGGCGCGCACGGCAGCATTGCGTACCACGAAGTCATCGATCGCCAGGCGTGGCTCCAGGGCAATTTCCTGCTGCCGGCCATTGGGCCCGAGTAAACGAAAGTGCACCAGCCGGTCGGCTTCGGCAGCGCCCAGCACCGGCAGGGTAGCCAGTTCGGCAGGGTCACGCACATGGTCGGCAAAGCCCGGTGCGGCCACCAGCTGCATCTGCGCCTGGCGCAGGCGGCGGGTGACCAGCGCCGTGTCTTCGTCGCCCAGGTCGCGCACACGCAGGGCCACGTCGATGCCTTCGGAAATCAGGTCGACTCGGCGGTTGAGCAGCACCATGTCCAACTGCACCTGGGGGTATTGCTGCAGAAAGCGGCTGATCACATCCGGCAGGAAGGCATGGGCCAACGCCACCGGGCAGGACACCCTCAGGCGACCGCGCGGCTCGCTGCTCATGCTGGCCACTACCTCGTCGGCCGCCTCGGCCTCCATCAACATGGCCTGGCAATGGTGCAGGTAGCGTTCACCGACCGTGGTCAGCTTCAGCTGCCGCGTGGTGCGTTGCAGCAGGCGGGTGCCGAGACGTTCTTCCAGCTCTGCGATGCGCCGCGACAAGCGCGACTTGGGAATGCCCAGCTGACGCCCGGCGGCGGCAAAACCACCGGCTTCGACCACTTGGGCAAAATAGAAGAGGTCATTGAGGTCTTGCATGAGGGCTGTCTCACTGTTCTACCTGTGGGACAAACTAACGCATTTTTGCCGACTTATCAGCTATTCGCCGCCTAGGTAGGATTCTCCCCATCGTGATCGCCCACCGCCGCGGTCTTCATTCACAGGAGATTCCCATGAAACTGTTGCATATCGATTCGAGCATCCTGGGCGACAATTCCGCCTCTCGCCAACTCAGCCGCGAAGTGGTCGAGGCCTGGAAAGCCGCTGATCCGAGCATCGAGGTGGTGTACCGCGACCTCGCTGCCGATGCCATCGCCCACTTCTCGGCGGCCACCCTGGTGGCGGCAGGCACCCCGCAAGACATGCGTGATGCCGCCCAGACCTTCGAGGCCAAGCTCAGCGCCGAGACCCTGGAAGAATTCCTGGCCGCCGACGCCGTGGTGATTGGCGCGCCGATGTACAACTTCACCGTGCCGACCCAGCTAAAAGCCTGGATCGACCGCGTCGCCGTTGCCGGCAAGACCTTCCGCTACACCGAAGCTGGACCTGAGGGCCTGTGCGGTGACAAGAAAGTGGTGCTGGTGTCCACGGCCGGTGGCCTGCACGCAGGTCAGCCTAGCGGCGCCGGCCACGAAGACTTCCTCAAGGTGTTCCTGGGCTTCATCGGTATCACCGACCTGGAAATCGTCCGCGCCCATGGCCTGGCCTACGGCCCGGAACACCGCAGCAAGGCGATCGATGCTGCACAGGCGCAGATTGCCAACGAGCTGTTCGCGGCGGCCTGATCTGGCCAGCCTGACTGCACCGGCCTGTTAACCCACAGGCTGGTGCAGGCGCATTTTTCATCCAGCTTTCATCTGCTGCTCGCTCGACCGGCCCTATCCTCTGGTGATCCCCTCGCTCCGCTCGGGTAGCCGGCCAATGAACATCCTCCGCTGCTTGCTGGCACCGTTGCTGTGCGTCGGCCTGCTGGTCCATGCCGAGGCCGCCCCGTGGGTCGCGGGCCTGCACCACATGACCCTGGACGATCCGGTCGATGCGCGCCCGATGCAGGCCATGGCGTTCTACCCCGCCCATGGCACGCCCCGCAGCCTGCGCATCGACGGCTACCCCGTCGACGTCGCAGAGGAAGCTCCAGTTGCTTCGGGCCAGTTCCCGTTACTGGTGCTTTCCCACGGTAACACCGGCAGTCCCCTGGCCTTGCATTACCTGGCGACATCTCTGGCCCGCCAGGGGTTCGTGGTGGTGGCGGTGGTGCACCCAGGCGACAACGCGCGCGACCACAGCCGCCTTGGCACCTTGAGCAACCTTTATGGACGACCGCTTCAGGTCAGCGCCGCGATCAGCGCAGCCCGCGTCGATGTGCTGCTGGGGCCCTACCTGAACGATGGCAAGGTTGGCGTGATCGGCTATTCGGCCGGTGGCGAGACGGCGCTGATCCTGTCAGGTGCGCGGCCCGACCTTGACCGCCTGCGCAAATACTGCCTCGAACGCCCCAACGATGCCGACGCCTGCAAGACTCACGGAGTGCTGATCGCCGACCGCAACGAACTGGTCCCCCAGGCTGACTCACGGGTGGGAGCGGTGATGTTGATGGCGCCTCTGAGCTTGATGTTCGGCCGTCATGCCCTGGCCGGCGTAAAGGTCCCGGCACTGATCTACAGCGGCGACAGCGACCAGTTGGTGGCGGTGGACCGCAATGCCGAGGCGCTGGCGCGCAAATTGCCCGTGACCCCGGACTATCGCCTGCTCGCCGGCGCCGGGCATTTCGTGTTCATGGCCCGCTGTGACGAAGAGCAGCATGCGCGTATGCCGGTACTGTGCAAGGATGCCGAGGGTGTCGATCGGCGTCATATCCATCATTCCCTGCAGCGCGACACCGCGGCCTTCTTCAGCCAGACCCTGGGCGCGCCAGCGTATGCAGGCCGTTCAGGCGCGACGGCCGCGCCGCGCCAGTAGCAGTATCAGGCCAACACCGGCCAGGGCGAGCAAGGCCGCTACACAGAAGATCGAGGCATAGCCCAGGTGCATCGCCACCGCGCCCATCACTGGCCCTGCGATGGCCAACGCCATGTCGAAGAACACCGCATAGGCGCCCAACCCGGCACCGCGACTGCTGCTCGGCACCTGCTTGATCGCTTCGACACCCAACGCCGGGTACACCAGTGAAAGCCCGAACCCGGTAAGCCCGGCACCCAGCAGTGCCCAGGCAGGCGAGGGCGCCAGCCACAACAGGCCCAAGCCGAGCACCTCGGTGGCCATGCAGGCGACGGCCACGTTATAGCCGCCAAAACGGTTGACCGCGTTGACGAACAGCAGACGCGAAATGATGAAACACAGGCCAAAGGCACTGAGGCACCAGGCCGCGCCGATCCAGCCGCGCTCCAGGTAATACAGGGTAACGAAGGTGGTCAGGGTGCCATAGCCGATCGACGCCAAGGTCAGCCCAAGGCCGCACGGGGCCACCCGGCCGAACGCCGACCAGAAGGGCAGGCGCTCCCCGCGCACTACGACCACATCGGCGCGCTTGCGCAGCACCAGCAAAGCGAAGCCGGCCAGCACCAGCAGCGCTGGCCCCAGCACACTGAAATCAAAGCCATCGACCGCCACCACGCCCATTGGCGCGCCAATCGCGATGGCACCGTAGGACGCGATGCCGTTCCAGGAAATCACCCGGGCCGTGTGCTCCGGTCCCACTTGGTTGATACCCCAGCTCAGTGTCGCGACGCCGATCAGGCCTTGGGCAAGCCCGAGCAGTACGCGCCCGCCTAACAGCAAGGTCAGGCTCACCAGTGGAATGCTCAGGGTCCAGGCTGAAAGCAGCGTCAACACTCCGCAACCGGCGATCCCCAGCAAGCCATAGCGAATGGCCTTTTTGCCGCCCAGGGTATCGGCCACGCGCCCGGCGAAGGGACGGCTGAGCAGGGTGGCGAGGTATTGCAGGGCGATGGTCACCCCGGCGATCACCGCGCCAAAACCGAGCTGATCGTGCACATAGCTGGGCAGCACCGCGATCGGCAAGCCGATGCAGAGGAAGGCAATGAAGGTGTAGAAGACGATCGACAGGATCTGCTGGGTGATGCCGAAGGTGTTGCTGGCGGGGGCGGGTTGCTGCGCGGTCATGGGCTCGTTCGCGGGCGGGCGGGGCGTGGCTTCATCATGGCCGTTGCGCGAAAGAAAAGAAAGCAGGCTAACTAATGTTTTGTCGGCTTGTTCAAGCCAGTAACAGAGGCGCTGCCCTCATCGCTGGCAAGCCAGCTCCCACACCGGGCTGCGGTGCTTTTATGTGGGAGCCGGCTTGCCGGCGATGAGCTCATTACAGCCTCAGCTGATTCAGACCAAGACGCCCTGGCTACGCAGGTAATCGTCATAGGTGCCGCTGAAGTCCACTACGCCATCGGGCGACAGCTCGATGATGCGGGTGGCCAGCGACGACACGAACTCACGGTCATGGCTGACGAACAGCAGGGTGCCCGGGTAGTTCTCCAGCGCCAGGTTCAGCGCTTCGATCGATTCCATGTCCAGGTGGTTGGTCGGTTCGTCCATCACCAGCACGTTCGGCTTTTGCAGGATCAGCTTGCCGAACAGCATGCGGCCCTGTTCACCACCGGAAATCACCTTCACCGACTTGAGGATCTCGTCGTTGGAGAACAGCATGCGCCCGAGGGTGCCGCGAATGACCTGTTCACCGCTGGTCCACTGCCCCATCCAGTCGAACAGACTCAAGTCGTCTTCGAAGTCGTGGGCGTGGTCCTGGGCGTAGTAGCCCACTTCTGCGCTGTCGGTCCATTTCACCGAGCCGGCATCGGGCGTCATCTCGCCTACCAGGGTGCGCAGCAGGGTGGTCTTGCCGATACCGTTGGGGCCGATGATCGCAACGCGCTCGCCGGCTTCGACGGTAATGTCGAAGTTCTTGAACAGGACTTTTTCGTCGAAGGCCTTGGCCATCTTCTCGACGACTACCGCCTGGCGGTGCAGCTTCTTGGTCTGCTCGAAGCGGATGAACGGGCTGACCCGGCTCGAAGGCTTGACCTCGGCCAGCTGAATCTTGTCGATCTGCTTGGCCCGCGAAGTCGCCTGCTTGGCCTTGGAGGCGTTGGCCGAGAAGCGGCTGACGAAGGTCTGCAGCTCGGCGATCTGGGCTTTCTTCTTGGCGTTGTCCGACAGCAGCTGCTCGCGCGACTGGGTCGCTGCGGTCATGTACTCGTCGTAGTTGCCCGGGAACAGGCGCAGCTCACCGTAGTCCAGGTCGGCCATGTGCGTGCACACGCTGTTCAGGAAGTGACGGTCGTGGGAAATGATGATCATGGTGCTGTTACGCGCCGTCAGAATCGTTTCCAGCCAGCGGATGGTGTTGATGTCCAGGTGGTTGGTCGGTTCGTCGAGCAGCAGCACGTCCGGGTCCGAGAACAGTGCCTGGGCCAGCAGCACACGGAGCTTCCAGCCTGGCGCCACTTCGCTCATCGGGCCGAAGTGCTGTTCCAGCGGAATCCCCAGGCCCAGCAGCAGCTCACCGGCACGGGATTCGGCGGTGTAGCCGTCCATTTCGGCGAATTCGGTTTCCAGCTCGGCGACGGCCATGCCGTCTTCCTCGGTCATTTCCGGCAGCGAGTAGATGCGATCGCGCTCGGCCTTGACCTTCCACAGCTGACCATGGCCCATGATCACCGTGTCGATCACGGTGAATTCCTCGTAGGCGAACTGGTCCTGGCGCAGCTTGCCCAGGCGGGTGTTCGGTTCGAGCATGACCTGGCCACCGGACGGCTCCAGGTCGCCGCCGAGGATCTTCATGAAGGTCGACTTGCCGCAACCGTTGGCGCCGATCAGGCCGTAGCGGTTGCCGTTGTTGAATTTGACCGAGACGTTTTCGAACAGCGGCTTGGAGCCGAACTGCATGGTGATGTTAGCGGTGGAGATCAAAGGGCTTACCTATCAGTAACTTACGACGCTGGATTTTCAGCTGATACCGATTTGATACCAATCTTGAGTGTTTCCAGCTCGCTCCAGTCGGAGCTTGAGTTGAGCCAACGGGCATGCGTCGACAGCAGCATCTGAACGCTGTGACCCAGCTGTTGGGCGATAAATGCGGGGTTGAGGCCGGACATTGAGCACATTGTCGCATAGGTGTGACGGCAGTTGTATGGGGGGCGACGCTTGATCCCCAATTCCTTGGGGAGACCTAGGGCGCGCTGGTGGGCTGAGTCGCTGGCAGGGCAGGCGATAGGCATGTCCGGCGCTTTGCACGATGGCGCGGCTGGGGGGCTTTCGCCACCCATGAACACGGCGATGCCGACCAGACCTTCATTGCCCACCACCGAGATCTCGGCCGAGGCCCCGTTTTCCATCACATACAGCAGCGAGACAATGGCATCGGCAGGAACTGATTTGAACGGTCAGCCTCTCAATGCCAGCTACCATGAGGTTTCACTCAAGGAGTGGAGCTATGGCCGATAAATATGTTGGGAAAATAGTTGGGATGGGCACGGATAATGTGAGGTACGTCATTAACATCTATCAGGATGAGACTGTAGAGCGCTCGCCAAATGGCATGATTCGACATGCAGGCCTAAAGCATTTTGAAATGCAGTTTGGGGGTGCCGTGCATAAGATTTCCGAGACTGAATACGAAATTGCAGCGACGGGGGTGAGGGTCACTGTACAAGAGGGTGACAGCTAGGAAGACGTCGCGGATAAAACCGCTCTTGCAGGTGCACCTCTGCCCTCAACACTTGCGCTGTATCTGTGGGAGCGACTGTCTTGCTCCATTTCTAAAACTTGACGCGATTCCTGTGGGAGCGGGCTTGTCCCGCGAACACCGGCGAGGCCGGTGCCATGCTCCGCGCTGCCTGTTTCGCCGGCAATGAGGCCGGTATTGACAGAAGTCCTTTCTCCGGGTCGATCGCACAGGCCTGATTGTGGCGCTAATGGGCAGCTGTTCCCCTCGCCACGCAGCCATGGTCGGGTGCGGCAGGATGTTGGAATGGGAATTGCTGTGATCCAGAAACATTGATCACAGTGCAGAGGCAACAATGACTCAGGATGACTGCTATTACATGATCTTCGTTGTTGCTGCTGTCCTGATCTTGGATCTGTTAGCGACTTTAGTGTTTCTGAAGCTCCTCGTTTGACCCACTCGCGGGCTCAGCCACACCCCGAACCGGGGCATCTTGGCAATTTGTTCCGAGAAGGGCTAATACAAACGCCCAGCGCTCGGTGTTCTGCGCAGTAGGGTTGATACCCACTGCGGACACCTCTTCCTTGTGATCACTCCTTGACACCGATCACGGGCGGCACAACTGGATTTGGCATGATGCCAATGCCGCTGGAGGATGAATCATGCAGATTCTCGATGCACGTAAGGCCATGCGCGTACCACCGCTGTTTCGACTCGGCTTCAGGCCTTTCTTCCTGCTGGGCAGCCTGCTCGCGCTTGTAGCGATTCCTCTGTGGATCACCGCATTGCTGGGTATGCAGGCTCTGCCACAGCCCATGGGCGGATGGCTGGCCTGGCATCGCCATGAACTGGTGTTCGGCTTTGGCGGTGCCATCATCGTCGGCTTCCTGCTCACCGCAGTACAAACCTGGACGGGGCAGCCCAGCCTGTCCGGCAAGCCTCTGGCCGCTTTGGTGGCCATATGGGTGCTGTCCCGGCTGGCCTGGTGGCTGGGTTCACCCGCGTTGCTGATCCTGGCCAACCTAGCGTTCCTGGTCGCGGCGACAGGGGTCATGGCTCGCCTGCTCTGGGCGGTGCGCCAGCATCGCAACTACCCGGTTGTCGCCGTGCTGGCACTGTTCACGTTGGCCGACCTGCTGGCGCTGGTCGGGGTCGCTCAGGGGCAGGATAGCTGGCAGCGGCAGGGCGTCTGGGCCTCGGTCTGGCTGGTGGCGGCGATGATGGGGTTGATCGGTGGCCGGGTGATTCCCTTCTTCACCCAGCGCGGATTGGGGCGGGCGGCCATGGTCCAGCCCTGGCCTTGGCTGGACTGGGCGCTGCTGGGGCTCACCGCGTTGCTGGCGGTCCTGCATGCCGCCGGTGCAGGACTGGCGCCGCAGCCATGGCTGGCGTTGCCATTCGCCGCGCTGGCGCTCGGTCATGGCATCCGCCTGGTGCGCTGGTTCGACGCCGGACTGCTGCGCGTGCCGCTGTTGTGGTCGCTGCATCTGGCCTATGCGTGGATTGTCCTCGCTTGCATGGGCATGGCGCTGTGGCATGGCGGGCTGGTCGCTGGTGCCAGTCCGGCGCTGCATGCGCTGACGGTCGGTGCCACGGGCGGCATGATTCTGGCGATGTTGGCGCGGGTGTCGCTGGGACATACCGGCAGACCGCTGGAATTGCCTCCCGGGCTGGCCCTGGCCTTCTTGCTGCTCAACCTGGGCGGGTTGCTCCGCGTCTTCGGCGTCGGATTTCTGTATGTGCCGTCGCTGTGGCTGTCGGCCACCTGCTGGGCCTGCGCCTTCGGCCTGTACCTCTATCGCTACGCCCCCATGCTCTGTCGCACCCGCGCTGACGGCCATCCCGGATGAGGAGCTGAAATGGTCTATCTGCTGCTGAAGTTCGCTCACCTGGCCGCTGCCGCCTTCTTTATGGGTGGCGTGTTCTTCGAAGTGATGATCCTCAGCCGGGCTGCCCGCAGCCTAGAGCCCGGGCCGCGCGAGCAGCTGTCCAGGGCGCTGGGGCAACGGGCGCGCAAGGTCATGCACTGGGTGGTGCTGGCGCTGTTCGGGGCCGGCCTGGGGTTGGCCTGGCATTATCGCACCGCGCTGGCCGAGCCCTTCGCCAGCAGCTTCGGTACGCTACTGACGGTGAAGATCTGCCTGGCCGTGAGCATCCTCGGGCATTTCCTCGGCGTGGTCTTTCTGATGCGCACAGGCCGCATGACCCCGGCACGTTCGCGGCTGATCCACCTCAGCGTGTTGGTGCAGATGCTGGTCATCCTGTTCCTGGCCAAGGCGATGTTTCTGCTGAGCTGGTAGGTGTCCTCAGCAAGGGCTCCCAAGCCGCCGTCAGACGACCAAAGGTGCGAAGATTAATCGAACGCGCGGGCCAAGATCCTTCTCGGGATCCGGCCTTGGACGAGGAGTCGCCCAGGGAGTGAACCTGGCTTGGCTGCAGCGGTCAATTCCGCGGTACTTAGCGATGTTTCGAGCATCGTATATCGTGTAGAGACATCCCATTTCGCAAGGAAACACAAATGGCGACGCGTCGATTTGCCGTTGCAGCAGTCACTTCAATTGCATTGGCACTGGGCCCTTGCCTGGCCTTCGCGGACCCCGGTAAAGGCAAGGGACAAGGCCACGGAAACTCCGGTGGAAACAAGAACAGCGCCGCTTACGATGATAAGCATGGAGCGCCTTCAATAGATCGAGGTGATGTACTTGGCATTCTGAGCGGATACCGCAGCTACTGGACGCCGGGAAAAGCGTTGCCCCCAGGTATCAAGAAAAACCTGGCTCGCGGAAAGCCCCTACCGCCCGGTATCGCTAAGCAGCTCGATGGCAGATTGATCAGCCAGCTTCCCTACTATGAGGGCTACGAGTGGATGCAAGCGGGCGCCGACCTGATACTTGTTGCCGTTGCCACCGGGATCATCTATGAGGTACTGGATCGCGCGCTGGATTGAGTGAGCGAAGCGCTGCCGCGTGCGGGAGCGCCCTCTGACCGATATAGCGAACAAGAATATTACCCGCACACTCTGAGGGGTAATATGGGTAATCACAAAACTAAAACAAGGGTTACACGTATTCGCTACCTTGTTCGACCTTTTTGATGGGGGCCAGGAGTGTGTCGCGTGAAGCGCTCAACGCCGGTAGCAAGCGCAATATTGATGTCGGCCTTTGCAACGATCTTCATGACGGGATGTGCACAAAACCCTGATGTTCGGGCGGGCCACGATTACACCTCAGGCACCACCGAAAGAAGCGCACCTGATTACCTGGGGTGCGTAAAAGGCGAATTGCAGAGCGATGCAACTACGTTCGAAGTCGGAACGGGTGATTCGGTCAAGCTCTTCGTCGATAGCACGGATCCTGACAAGGCCAACGGCCTGATAGAAGTGCAGGGGGGCGGTGCCCATCGGCAATTCACAGCCTATCAACGGGATGCCTGGTATGACCATGGGCGACTGCTCGATGCTGCGCTGATGTGCAAGAAGGCCTAGCGGCTGTTCCTGTATCACGGAAGAACAAAAAGCCCGCCCTCTGGAGTGCGGGCTTTTTGTGATGGGTGCTGATCCATCAGCGCCGTGCATTCTACGGGAGTTGTCGGCGTTTTGAATTCGACGGAAGTCTTGCGTGTGCACTACCTTGGTTGATTAGTACTTTGCCAAGAGCGTGGTTAAAATGCGTCAGGTCCTTCTCGGTCAATTGCAAATGCTCAATTTTCGTATTCTTTTCTGTGCCGCGCTGGGTGTCAGCCTGGTGGGTTGTGCCAATCCCGGCAAGCCGACGGCCAGCAAGCTTACCCACAAGACGCCCAGCGAATATGCGGCGTGTGTGTTGCCAAAATGGCAGGCAGTGGCACCGCTCACCACGCAGAAGTCCATCGCCCATGGCTACCGGCTGATTGCGCCCAGCGCGGTCACTTCGGACGAGGTGCTGGAAGTCGTCGAGTACCGCGAAGGTAGCCGTGCCACCTTCTACAAAGGGAGTTTCCTGTCGGGCGACAAACTGCGCCGGGCCGCAAGGGATTGTCTGGAGTGATCCCTGGCGACCCGCGCGGTCGCTAGTAACCAGAACCTCCCACACCGCCCATGCTTGGCAGCGGCTGCCTGGCCCGGTATTGCGCATTGCTCCATTCGGCACAGGTCATGAAATCGGTCTTGTCGACCTTGCCGTTGGCGTCGAAGCTGACGTTGAAGGGTTGTTTCTGGCCTGACTTGGCCAGCATGTAGTCGAAACACGTACCCGGTACGACTGTGCGGTCTGACACTGCATCGGGCTTGCCACCGATTTGCATGACCTGATCCTTGCTCATCCCGGTATTCACTTTCGACACCAGCGGGTTGTCCTGGTAGAGCGAGGCGTTGGTTGAGCACCCGGCCAACGCTGACAAGGCGAACATCAGTGCGTATGTCGATTTGTTCATGACAGTGCTCCCGTATTGAGAACGCCGGAAAGGCACTTCATCGATCCAGTCGGCTCTTCATCATACGCTTGTGCTGCCGCCCCCGGCGTTTGATCAGCAGGGGGCAGCAACAGGTCCGGACACTGGCTGATCTATTGGCCGGTTCAATGCCCCGGCAGTGGTTGCTCGATATTCTTGTTCAAGCGCTGGCATTGCAGTTCTGCTGCGGTCTTGCTGGGGTAACTGGGTTTGAGGCGCTCCTTCGCCTGGTTGTCATAGATGTCGAAGCCACCGCATACGGTCGCCGCGTAATACCTGCTACCGACGCGAAAAGACTCCTTTTCGATCGGCACAGCCGGAACGATAACGAATCTTGGTTGCATGTTTCGTGCCTCCCCAGGCAGAGACCTAAGTATTAGTTCGTGCGTGGGTAACCATCAAGGTTGCTCATGAATATTTGGATTTGCGAAATAAGACTCATTAGTCGCAGTCTGTAAGCGTTTTGTAAAAGAGTTCTCCGAAGGCTCTGGGGCGCGTATCCTGTTGAAATAATTCAGACCTGATGATGTACCTGATGAACCCACTTCCGTCGCAGCTCAATGCGCAACGCGGGGCGTTCTCCAGTTTCGAGGCGTGTCGCAATACCCAGAAAGGCCCCGTGATCATTCTTGCCTCGGGCGCTTCTGCCAAACAATTCCCGTTGGCAGAGTTCGCTCACCTGCCAGTGATTGCCATGAATGGTTCAGTCTCACTCACCGCAGCGTGTGGCGTGAAACCGTTCTTTTATGTGTGCACCGACAAGAGCTTTCGCAAGCAACAACCGGCACTGTTTGCCCAGGCCTTGCGCGACAGCCAACGCCTGGCGCTGTGGCCGGAACAGTTCGTCGATGCCGACGTGCCCCCCGATACACAGTGCTATCCCTTGCACAAGGCCGACAACCCAGGCGTGCTGGATGGCTTGCGTGGGCATGGCGACAGGCATGTCTGCAACCGTTCGATATGGAGCAAACGGGCGCGTTCGATCGCCTTCAGCAAGGACATGTCGAGCGGCTACTACGATGCGCGCACGGTGGCTTACGTCGCCCTGCAGCTGGCTTATCACCTGGGTTTCGAGCAGGTGCTGCTGGTGGGCGTGGATCTCGACCAGAATGCGGGTCGCTTTTATGAGAACGGCACGGGGGAGCGTTCGCCCTGTGGGCTCGATCAGCACTGGGATAGCCGCATCCTGCCGTCGCTGACCTTGATGGCCCAGCAGGTGGTAAACGAGCACTTCCGTGTCTACAACCTGTCTGCGACCTCGCGCATTCCCCCCTCGTTGATCCCCAGGATCGACCTGGCTGAAGCACGTCGCATCGCTATCTGAGGATTTGCCGCACAAGAAACGGAGTGCGCCAGCCAGCGTGCGGCGTTAGAGTGCGCAGAACGTGTCTTGCCATGGAAAACCGCTCTATGTCTTGTGCCTTCACCCTTTTGCAATCCCCGGTCGGCACCTTGACGTTGGTGGCTCGCGGCGAACGGCTGGCTGCCGTGCTGTGGGAAGAGGAGCGTGAAAACCGCGTGCGCCTGGGCGAACTGCACCGGGATGACCAGCACCCGATCTTGCGCGAGACAGCGCGACAGTTGGGCGAGTACTTCGCCGGCACCCGCCAGCGCTTCGAACTTGCGCTGGATTTTGCCGGCACCGAGTTCCAGCGCCAGGTGTGGGCCGCGTTGTTGACCATACCTTTTGGCCAGACCCGAAGTTACAGCGATATCGCCCGGCAGATCGGCAACCCCAGCGCCGTGCGTGCGGTGGGCGCGGCCAACGGCCGCAACCCGATTTCGATCATCGCGCCATGCCATCGGGTGATAGGTGCCTCCGGTAGCCTCACCGGGTTTGCCGGTGGTTTGCCGGCCAAGCAGTACCTGCTGGCACTGGAAGGGCGCCAGAGCCTGGCCCTGGACTTCTGATCGACGCTCCACGAGCCACTCACGTTGCCGGGTGCGGAGCGAAGCGCTGGCGGAACCAGTCGTTCAACATGGCTTTCTCGGCGAACAGGCGGTCATTGCTGCTGGCCATGCGGCCTGGGCGGCTGAGGTACATCTTGTCGCTGACCCGCTCCTGGGCTTGCTGGTCCGGTTTGCCGGGCTGGCTGAGCGTGTAGCTGAGGTCGATGGTCGGCCAGGTGATATCGCGCATGAAGCGCACATCGTAGGCGCGGCTGTGCCACGGCTCGAAACGGCCGGCCAGGTCTATGTCACGGATGTCGATCACCAGCTGCTGGCCTGGCTGCAGGTAGCGCTGGCCAAGGGTCTGCAGGTACTGGGTGAGGGTCTTCATCACGTAGTCGTCGGCGCCGCGTTCGTAGCCGGCGCTGTCTAGGCTTGCGTCGCGGAATTTTTCCGGATGATCGAAACGCACCTCGACCTGCGCAGGTGAGGTGCCTTGTGCCATGCTGTTGAGAGAGAGCGCCATGAGCACGGCACACACCAGGGTGTTACGCATGATGCACCTCCGGGGCGAACTGCGTTTCGCTCCATTTTACGCCTGCCCGGATGCGGCAGCTGAGGAAGATTGTAATGAGCCGGTTTCGGCGGATAGCCGCCAACAGCAAGGGACGCGACCTGGCCGTCGGCGACATCCACGGCCATTTTCAGCGCCTGCAACAGTGCCTGGATCAAGCGGGTTTCGACCCTGAAACGGACCGCCTGATCAGTGTCGGCGACCTGGTCGACCGCGGCCCGCACAGCGCTGAAGCGTTGGCGTGGCTGGCCAAACCCTGGTTTCACGCCGTGCAGGGTAATCATGAATCGTTGGCGATTACCTACCTGTACGGAGGGCGTCTGGACCTGGAGATGTACCGTGCGGCCGGGGGCGGCTGGTTCCTCGATCTGTCCCGGCATGAGCAGGAAGTGTTCGTCGAACAGTTCCTGCAACTGCCCATTGCCCTGGAGGTGCAGACATCAGCCGGGTTGGTCGGCGTGCTGCATGCAGACAGCCCGTTCAACGACTGGGCCGCCTTGCGCGAGAGCCTGCTGTTCGATGACGACGCCCGTGTTCGGGAGGTTTGCCAATGGTCTCGGCAGCGCCTCAAGGACGGTGATACCGAGCCCGTCGCCGGGCTGCGAGCCTTGCTGGTCGGACACACGCCGGTGTTGCAGGCCAAGCGGTTGGGCAATGTCTGGCATCTGGATACCGGCGGCTGGGCCAGTGGCCATTTCACCTTGCTGGACCTGGCGAGCCTGGCGGTGGTCACTCCCGCAGCTTGAACTCGGCAAAACGGGGAAGGCGCCTTGGGCTGCGCCTCCCCAAGGCCTTGCGCTACCTGCTGCTACAGGGATTGCAAGGCAATGCTGGCGGTCTGCGAGTTTTGTTGACTATCGGCGTCCATCCACACCCATTGGGTACCCTCACCCTGCAGGTTCTCGTTGATGCTCTGGAGGACGAGGTGGTGATATTGAGGTGCAGGTGGCCACGTCGCCGGAGCCGAGGGTAATGCGCTGGCCGCCGTTCCAGTTGATCTGTGCGGCGCTGATGCCGATGCTATCCATGTTGTAAGTCCCTATACCGTGTTGAGAGGACAGGTGCCGTCACTCCGCTTCCTTTGCGCAGGGCTCCTTGCACCTGGGCACGTGTTTCGTGCCAAGAGCAGGTATAGATCGACCACGGCGGGTAGCTGATATTGTTTGGCTATCGGTGCTCGCGGCGCTTCAAGCGAACCGCGATAGGTGCCTTGCCAGGCCGTGTGGCACCGGGGCTGGGGCCCGTACAGTTTTTGCGGCTGGCTGTATCTTGACCCTGCAGCCGCTAGTTGTCTGAATGTGAGGCTGATCATCAGGAATACCCAAATGGATCTCTCGAGCCTGTTGCTTTTCATCCCTGCCTGCTTCGCCCTGAACATGGCGCCGGGGCCGAACAACCTGCTGTCGCTGCATAACGCCAGCCGTTACGGGCTACGTGTGGCCTGCGTGGCCGGTGGTGGGCGTCTCGTCGCCTTCAGCGGCATGATCGCCCTGGCGGCGATGGGCCTTGCCGTGGTGTTGCACACCAGCGAATATCTGTTCCTGGCAATCAAGGTGGTTGGCGCGGCCTACCTGTTCTACATCGCCTGGCAGCTGTGGCGCGCCCCGGTGGGCGAGGCGGTGGTGGCCAGCGACCATCCCCGCGGTACCTGGCGTTTGGCGCGCCAGGAATTCTGGGTGGCAGCCGGCAACCCGAAGGCCATTCTGATCTTCACCGCCTTCCTGCCGCAGTTCGTTTCGGTGGGCAGCGCCACGCCGGTGAGTGAGCAATTCTTCTGGCTGGGCGTGCTGTTCCTGCTGCTGGAATGGGCGGCGATTGCCATCTACGCGGGGCTGGGCGCCTACCTGCAGCGCTGGTTCAGCCAGCCCGGTCCGCGCCGGCTGTTCAACCGGGTCAGCGCCTCGCTGCTGGGTTGTGCCGGCCTCGGGCTGCTGGCCGCACGCCGCTAGAACTGCCAACGCACACCCAGGTTCACGCCGCTGGCTTCCTGCTGGCGGCTGTCCAGATTGCTGCTGTACTGCACGCCGCCGTGCAGGCTCAGCGCCTGGCTGACCTGGGCGACCAGCCCCCCTTCGAGCTGCACCGAGGTGTAGCGGTAATCGGTCTTGATCTTGTCCACGCCATCGAACGTCAGCGTGTCGCGGCCCCCGTCGCCGTGCCACAAGTTGAGCTGTGCGTAAGGCTGCAGCAAATGCCCACCGCGGCCTGTGAAGGCGCCCTCCAGACGCAAGCCCAGCCGTCCCGTCAGCTCGACCTGGGCGTCATAGTTGACATGCGAAACACGGTCGTTGGCACTGTCCAGCGAGACTTTCTGGGCAATCAACTGACCCTGCGGTTCCAGGCTCCAGCGCTCGGACAAGCTGATCGGATAGCCGGTTTCCAGCGAGCCGGTCCAGGCATCGCCGTCGATGTTCAGTTTATCGCCGCGATCGGAGCGGGCACGGCCGTCCAGACGGGTGTATTGCAGCACCGCATCGAGGTACCACCGCTCTGGCCCAACCAGTGTCCAGTACCCGCCGACGCTGTCGCCATCGAGCCTCAGGTCACCGACACTGCGGTCCTCCATCGCCAGGGCAAACCCTTTGACGTCGCCTTCCAGGCGACTGTGGCTGACATACACGCCGACATGCTGGCGATACCCCCCGTCACTGACCTTGGCATACAGGTCCTGGCCGACCTTGAAGCCATACAGGTCACCATCCAGGCTCGGAGCGACCGTGCCACTCCATTGCTGGCGCAGGTTGCCGCCATACGCCTGGCCCCAGCTGGCAGGGACGCCGCCCTGGCCTTGGAGCAGCTGCTGGTCGCCCTGGCGCTGGTGGAAGGTGCCGAGGGCCTGGCGGGCGATGATCGCGGCGCCGCGTGGCGCGGCGGCGTAAACGGGCACTTCGGGCCGGTACAGCGGCAAGCTGGCAGCGGCAACCGGCGCCGGCAGATCGGGCTGGCCCGGCGCGGGGGCCGCCACGGGCGGTGTTGCGGCGGGCTGCTCGGTCGGCGTCTGCGGGTCCTCGGGCGGAACGCCAGGCTCCTCGATCGGCGTGCCAGGCACCGGAGGTGTCGGTGCCGGCGTTGCTGCGGGTGCGGGTGGCGCTACCAGCGTCGAACGCAGGTACCAGCTGTTCTCCGAGCCTGCCGTGACACCGCCCTTGAACAACCGGTAATCATAGGCGCCTGCCGACAGCGTCTGGGTCTGGACGAAGGCGGTGTTGCTGCTGGTGGCGCCGTCCCGCGCCTCGACCACCTGGATGCCGTTCTGCGGCGTCGCAGCCCCCGCGCCCCCGAGGTTGTTGACCAGCAGGCGGGTGCTGCCACCGATGGCGCCCTGGCTGACCACCAGCCGGTCGGACGGTGCGCCATCACCGGCCAGCACGCTGTTGACCCGCAACACGCCGTCGTTGCCCTGGTAATCGCCATTGATAGTGAGCCGGCCCTGGGCGTCATTACCGCTGCCCAGGTCGATCGTGCCGGCGTTGACTACCGCCGCACGTTGCCCCTGGGTGAATGCTGTTACGGTGCCCTGACGAGAGAACAAGGTGCTGCTGGCATCGAGGTTCAACGACCCTCTGCCACTGTTGGCGTCCCCCAGGACAAGGCTGTCATCGAGGGTAAGGCGGCTGTTTTCGCCAACGTTGACCGTTTCCCAGTTGGGATACAGGGCGCCGCCGACGATTTCGCTGTTGGCAAAGCCCAGGCTGTCATTGCCATCGCCACCGTCAAGGGTGGCGGTCAAGGTACTGGCGTCGAGGTTGCTGATCGTCGCCTGATCATCCCCCAGGCCCATGTCGACGCGGCCCTTGATGCTGCCGCCGGACCAGCTGAAGACGTCATTCCCGGCGCTGGCAAGGACATTGCCGCTCAGCGTCCCACCCGTGATGGAGATGTTGTCCACGCCACCACTGGTGCTGATGTTGCCACCGATGGTGCCACCGCGCAGGATGATGGTGTCATTGCCGAATCCGCTCACCAGGTTGCCATCGATCGACGTGGCGACGGCCGTGTCCTGGGACATCTCGAAAAAGTTGTCGGCGAGCTTGAGGTCCACTCGGCCGATGCGCCCGCCGCTGAAAATGGCCCGGTCGCCATCTTCGAATGCGCCGACGATGCGCCCATCTGACATGTTGAACGTGTCAAAGCTTTCACCCTGGTTCAACGACTGGACCGTACCGCCAGTCATGGTGAAGTCATCGATGGCCTGGGTCTGCACCACGGCCCCCAAGGTATCGCCGGCGGAAACCCGCAGGTCCTGGGCATGGCCTAGCAGGGGCAGGGTGAGCAGAGGTAGAGCGGCAGGCGCGAGCAGGCGTGAATAACGCATCGGCAGGTCTCCGAGTCCATGTGGGATGGACCACTGCTGGAACCGCGCCATTGGGCGCGGTTCCGGCCCTGCCGGAGTTGTAGAAAATTACCGGATAACCAGCAACTGGCAAAAATGCTAGGTGGCCAAGCGCTATCAGTCGCGATAGAACGTTTGCACCAGGTGATAACCGAACTTGCTCTTGATCGGCCCATGCACCACACGCAAGGGTTTCTTGAAGATCACCTGGTCGATGGCACCCACCATTTGCCCAGGGCGTACTTCGCCCAGGTCGCCGCCGCGCTTGCCCGACGGGCAAGTGGAGAACTTCTTGGCCAGCACGTCGAAGGCCTCGCCGTTGGCGATGCGCTGTTTGAGCTTTTCGGCTTCGTCAGCGGTCTTGACCAGGATGTGGCGGGCTTGAGCTTTCATGGGACACCTGTGCTTCGGGGCAAAAAAAGGCCGCCATTATGCCTGATCACGCAGCTCCGTGCGGTCGCGAAACTGCTCCAGCGCCTCGGGATTGGCCAGCGCGTCGGTATTCTTCACGGGCAGGCCGTGCACCACGTTGCGGATGGCCAGCTCCACCAGCTTGCCACTGACGGTGCGCGGCATGTCATTGACCTGGACGATCACGGCCGGCACATGGCGCGGGGTGGTGTATTGGCGGATCACCTGACGAATGCGCTGGCGCAGCGGCTCGTCGAGCTGCAGGCCCTCACGCAGGCGCACGAACAGCACCACGCGGACATCGCCTTGCCAATCCTGGCCGATGGCCACGCTTTCCAGCACCTGCTCGACCTTTTCCACCTGGCGGTAGATTTCCGCCGTGCCAATGCGCACCCCACCAGGGTTGAGCACGGCATCGGAGCGGCCATGGATGACCATGCCGCCGCTGGCGCGAAGTTCGGCATAGTCGCCTTGCGCCCAGACCCCGGGGAACTGGCTGAAGTAGGCCTCGAAATAACGGTTGCCATCCTCGTCATGCCAGAACCCAAGGGGCATCGATGGGAAGCTGCGGGTACACACCAGCTCGCCTTTTTCTTCAATCACCGGCTGACCATGCTCGTTCCAGACCTCCACGGCCATGCCCAGGCCCTTGCAGGCGATCTCGCCACGGCGCACCGGCAGGGTCGGGTTGCCCAGCACGAAGCAAGACACGATGTCGGTGCCGCCTGACATCGACGCCAGGCACAGGTCGCCCTTGATCTTGCCGTACACGTAGTCATAGGTGTGGGGCGACAGCGGCGAGCCCGTGGAGAGCAACAGCCTCAAGGTGTCCAGGCGATGGCTGTGCCTTGGATGCAAGCCTTGCTGTTCCAGGGTGGCCAGGTACTTGGCGCTGGTGCCGAAGGCGTGGATGCCTTCGGCGTCGATCAGGTCCATCAGGCGTTCGGCGCCTGGGTGCAATGGCGAGCCGTCATACAGCACCAGCGTGGCGCCGACGGCCAGGCCGCTGGCCAGCCAGTTCCACATCATCCAGCCACAGGTGGTGTAGTAGAACAGCACCTCGTCAGCCTTGAGGTCGTTGTGCAAGCCGTGTTCCTTGAGGTGCTGCAACAGTACACCGCCAGCCCGGTGGACGATGCACTTGGGCACGCCGGTGGTGCCGCTGGAATAGAGAATGTACAGCGGGTGGTCGAACGGCAGTGGGGTGAAGACGGGGGCACCGCCTGGCTGGTAGACGTCATCCCAGAGGCTGACCTGGGCTGCATTGAAATCCTCGGCACGGGTGTGCTCGCGGGTGTAGGCCACCACGATCAGATGTGCCAGTCCTGGCAGCTGCTCGCAGACCTGGTTGATCTTGTCGACCTGGTCGATCACCTTGCCGGCGTATTGGTAGCCCGCGCAGACGATCAGCAGCTTCGGCTCGATCTGGCCAAAACGGTCGATGATGCCGTGCACGCCGAACTCCGGCGAGCAACCCGACCAGACCGCGCCGAGGCTTGTGCAGGCCAGCATCGCGACCAGGGTTTCCCAGGTATTGGGCATCACCGCGGCAATGCGGTCCCCCGGCACGATGCCCATGGCCCTGAAAGCCTGTTGCAACCCGGCGACCTCGGCGGCCAGCTGCGCATGGCTGAAGGACCGGCGCCGGCCGTCCTCGCGCACGGCAGTCACGGCTGGGCGGTCGTCACGGCGGCGCAACAGGTGTTCGGCGAAGTTCAACGTGGCATCGGCGAACCAGCGGGCATCGGGCATCTGCGCGCCTTCGCTGAGCACCTGGGTGGGCGGGGTATGCCAAAGGACCTGGAAATAGTCGGCAAGGGTCTGCCAGAAGGCTGCACGGTGCTCGATGCTCCAGCGGTGCAGGTCAGCGTAGTCATCGAGCTGCAGGTTGTAGCGCAGGTTGACCCAGCGGCGGAAGGCATCCATCCGGCTGGCTTTGATCTGCGCCGGGGAGGGGCGCCAGAGCACGTCGTTCATGCCGAACCTCCAGACGTGGGGCCGGGCCCTGTAGGGGCGGGGCTGGCGG
Source organism: Pseudomonas sp. NPDC089395 (assembly GCF_044749525.1). Taxonomy (NCBI): domain Bacteria; kingdom Pseudomonadati; phylum Pseudomonadota; class Gammaproteobacteria; order Pseudomonadales; family Pseudomonadaceae; genus Pseudomonas; species Pseudomonas sp. NPDC089395. The sequence goes on along the minus strand of NZ_JBIVID010000002.1, from coordinate 450,892 downwards.
ACAGTGGCACCCGCGAAGTGGGCGGTGAATTCACGGCCTCTTCGCGGATGAATCCGCTCCTACAGGATAGCGGGGATGCTTACTCCGCCTTGGCCTTTTGCACGTCCTCGGAGGCCGACCATACGCGGTAGCGTACTTCCACGCCGTCCGGCACATAGACCACGACGGGCAACTTGCTGTTGTAGCGCAGCATGAAACCTTCGCCGACCACAGGCACGAATGCCTCGGTTTTCTCGCCATCCGGGCAGGCCATCAGGGTGCTGGCCGGGCCGCCGACCTTGTCCAGGCGGTAGTAGGTGTAGCCCCAGCCTTCCAGGGTACGTTCCTCCAGGCTGCCTGCCAGGCGTTGACGGTTGCAGTCGACCTGCAAGGTCTTGCCCGCCAGAATTTCAAGCTTGTGGGCCGACTCATCGGCCTGTGCCGGCAGGTGGATCACCTGCCGGCTAAAGCCTTTTTCGGCCTCAGGGTAGGGCGCGACGTCTTTCAGGCTGGCGGCCATCACCGGGGCGGCAGCCGCCAGGGCCAGGGCGAACATCGCGGACATTTGGGTTGGGCGCATAGGGCCTCCTTGCAATTGAACGGGTGCAAGGCCGCCGCCAGGCCCAGGCTACCCGTCATTGGGCCAACCAGCCGCCATCGACGTTCCAGGCGGCGCCGCGGACCTGGCTTGCGGCCTCGCTGCACAGGAATAGTACCAGCTCGCCCAGGTGCTCGGGGGTGACGAAGGACAATGACGGTTGCTTCTCTGCCAGCAGATCCTCTTGTGCTTGTTGCGTGTCGACGCCTTTGGCGGCGCGATCGTCGATCTGCTTCTGCACCAGCGGGGTCAGCACCCAACCCGGGCAGATGGCGTTGCACGTGACGTTGCTGGTAGCGGTTTCCAGGCCCACCACCTTGGTCAGGCCAACCACCCCATGCTTGGCAGCCACATACGCCGCCTTGCCGGTGGAACCGACCAACCCGTGCACCGAGGCAATGTTGACGATCCGCCCCCAGTTGCGCGCACGCATGCCGGGCAGGGCCAGGCGCGTGCCATGAAACACGGCCGACAGGTTCAGGGCGATGATCTTGTCCCAGCTTTCCACCGGGAACTGCTCGACCGGCGCCACATGCTGGATGCCGGCGTTGTTGACGAGGATGTCGACGCCGCCGAATTCCCGTTCGGCCAAGGCGAACAGCGCCTCGATCTGCGCCACGTCGGACAGGTCGGCCGGGTGGTGCACAACCTTCACCCCGTGCTCGGCAATGGCGGCCAAGGCCGGTTTCGGGTCGCCGAACCCGTTGAGCAGGATATTCGCGCCGGCGCGCGCCAGTGCCTGGGCAATCCCCAGACCGATGCCGCTGGTGGAGCCGGTAACCAGTGCAGTCTTGCCTTTGAGTGTCATGCAAACATCTCCTTGGACTTAGCTTCTTGGACAGTCAGCTTCTTGGGTCGAACGCCTCGCGCAAAGCGTCGCCGATGAACACCAGCAGCGACAGGATCACCGCCAGTGCAAAGAACGCGGTGAAGCCCAGCCATGGCGCCTCCAGGTGCTGCTTGCCCTGGGTCACCAGCTCGCCCAGCGAAGCACTCCCGGCCGGCATGCCGAAGCCCAGGAAATCCAGCGCCGTCAGCGTGGTGATCGCGCCGGTGAGCATGAACGGCACATAGGTCAGGGTGGCATTCATCGCATTGGGCAGGATATGCCGCAGCATCACCTGGCTGTCTGGTAGCCCCAGCGCGCGCGCAGCCTTCACGTATTCCAGGTTGCGTCCACGCAGGAACTCGGCGCGCACCACATCGACCAGGGTCAACCAGGAGAACAGCGCCATGATCCCCAGCAGCCACCAGAAGTCCGGCTCGACGAAGCCACTGAGGATGATCAGCAGGTACAGCACCGGCAACCCCGACCACACCTCCAAAAGGCGCTGGCCCAGCAAGTCGACCCAGCCACCGTGATAGCCCTGCAGGGCGCCGGCGACCACGCCCACCAGCACGCTGACCACGGTCAAGGCGAAGGCGAACAGCAGTGATATCCGCGTGCCATAGAGCACCCGCGCCAGTACGTCGCGGCCCTGGTCATCGGTACCCAGCCAATTGCGGGTGCTCGGCGGGCTCGGGGTGGGCACCTGCAGATCGTAGTTGGGCGTGTCGGCGCTGAACGGGATCGGCGCGAACAGCATCCAGCCGCCCTGGCCCTCGATCAGCTGGCGGACATAAGCACTCCGGTAGTCCGGCTGGAACGGCAACTGGCCGCCGAACTGCTGCTCGGTGTAGCGCTTGAGTGCCGGGACGTACAGTTCGCCCTTGTAGCCAAGCAACAGCGGTTTGTCGTTGGCCACCAGTTCCGCGCCCAGGCTCAGCAGCAACAGGCCGGCGAACAGCCAGAGCGATATCCAGCCACGGCGGTTGCGGCGAAAGCGTTGCAGGCGGCGACGGGAAACCGGCGAGAGCATCAGTGCGTCCTCGCGTCGAAGTCGATGCGTGGGTCGAGCAGGGTATAGGACAGGTCGCCGATCAGGCGGATCAACAAGCCCGCCAAGGTGAAGATGAACAAGGTGCCGAATACCACCGGATAATCACGTGATACCGCCGCCTCATAGCTCAGACGGCCCAGGCCATCGAGCGAGAAGATCACCTCGATCAGCAGCGAGCCGGCAAAGAACACGGTAATCAGCGCCTGCGGCAACCCGGCCAGCACCAGCAGCATGGCGTTGCGCAGCACATGGCCGTAGAGCACGCGCCGTTCGCTCAGGCCCTTGGCCTTGGCGGTGACCACGTACTGGCGGGAAATTTCGTCGAGAAAGGCGTTCTTGGTCAGCAGGGTGAGGGTGGCGAAGCCGCCGATCACCAGCGCCCCGACGGGCAGCACCAGGTGCCAGAAATAGTCGGCGAGCTTGCCCAGCAGGCTCAGTTGGTCGAAGTCCTCCGACACCAGCCCGCGCACCGGGAACCAGTTCAACGAGGTGCCGCCGGCGAACAGCACGATCAGCAACAGGGCGAACAGGAACGAGGGCAGGGCATAGCCGATCACGATCAGCGCACTGCTCCAGGCATCGAAGCGACTACCGTGGCGCACCGCCTTGCGGATGCCCAGCGGGATCGACACCAGGTAAGTGATCAGCGTGGCCCAGAAGCCCAGCGACAAGGTCACCGGCAGCTTGTCGAGGATCAGGTCGGTGACCTTGGCACCGCGAAAGAAACTCTGGCCGAAATCCAGCCGGGCGTACTGGCCGAGCATCAGCCACAGGCGCTCGCCAGCAGACTTGTCGAAGCCGTACTGGCGCTTGATCTCCTCGATCAGCTTCGGGTCCAGGCCCCGGGTGGCACGAGACTCACTGTGCACCACCTCTGCGCGGGCACCCGGTGCGCCCCCGCCCAGGCCTTGCAAGCGTGCGACAGCCTGCTCAACCGGGCCGCCCGGCGCGGCCTGGACGATGGCGAAATTGACCAGCAGGATCGCCAGCAACGTGGGAATGATCAGCAGCAGGCGGCGCAGAATGTAGGCGGTCATGGCGTGGCCTTCAGGCGTTCGGCCATTTGCTCGTTGGTCAGGGCGTCCGGGCTGATCTCCCACCAGCTGTCCAGTCCCTCGTCATAGGCGGGCTGGACCTTGGGCAGGCCGAAGCGGTTCCACCACACGGTCGAGCTGCCGGGCGGGTAGTAGTTGGGCACCCAGTAGTAGTTCCACTGCAGCACCCGGTCCAGGGCATGGGCGTGGCGCAGCATGTCGGCCTGGGTGCTGGCGCGGACCAGGCCGTCGACCAGGCGGTCCACCGCCGGGTCCTGCAGCACCATCAGGTTGTTCGAGCCCGGGTCGCGGGCCGCGGCGGAGCCGAAGTAGTTGTACATCTCCGCGCCCGGCGACAGGGTGACCGGGTAGCCGGTGACGATCATGTCGTAGTCGCGTGCCATCACCCGGTTGATGTACTGGGCCGAGTCGACATTGCGGATGTTCAGGGTGATACCGATCTGCGCCAGGTTGCGTTTCCAGGGCAGCAGCAGACGCTCCATGCCGGACTGGCCGTTGAGGAAGGTGAATGCCAGTGGCTGGCCCTCGGCGTTCACCAGGCGATCACCGTCGGGGTTCCAGCCCGCCTGTTGCAACAGGGCGAGGGCCTGCAGCTGTTGCGCGCGGATAATGCCCGAGCCATCGGTGACCGGTGCGCTGAACACCTGGGTGAACACCTCGTCAGGCACCTTGCCACGCAAGGGTTCGAGCAGTTTCAGTTCCTCGGCGTCCGGTAGCGCGCGGGCGGCCAGCGGGGTATTGGCGAACACGCTCTGCTGGCGGATGTACATATTGCGCATCATCTGCCGGTTGCTCCATTCGAAGTCCCAGAGCATGGCCAGTGCCTGGCGCACGCGGCGATCCTTGAACGGTGGCTGGTCGAGGTTGAACACGAAGCCCTGGGCGGTTTGCGGCTTGGCCGGGCCCAGGTGGGCACGCTGCAAGCGGCCGTCGTCCAGTTGCGCGCCGTTGTAACCGAGCGTGTAGGCGGTGGCGGAGAATTCGCGGTTGTAGTCGTAGCCGCCACCCTTGAGCACCTGGCGGGCGACTTCGGTGTCGCCGAAGTACTCGATGCGAATGCGTTCGAAATTGTAGCGGCCGCGGCTGACCGGCAGGTCCCGGGCCCACCAGTTCGGGTCGCGCTCGAAGGTGATGCTGCGGCCGTTGTCGATGCGGCCGATACGGTAGGGGCCACTGCCGACCGGCTTGGCGAAGCCGGCGCCGTTGGCGAAGTCGCGGTCGGGCCAGTCGTGCTCGGGCAGCACCGGCAGGCTCGCCAGGTCCAGGGCCAGGGTACGGCCGTGGGGTTGCTTGAGGTCGAAGCGAACCCGGTGGGCACCCTCCACCGTGACGCCGGCGACATCGGCGAACTGGGTACGGTACTTGAGGCTGCCCTGGGCCATCAGCTTGTCGAAGGTGAAGCGCACGTCTTCGGCACGCACCGGCTTGCCATCGGCGAACGTGGCCCGTGGGTCGATCTCGAAGCGCAGCCAGGCGTCATCCGGGCCCCGTTCCATGCGCTGGGCAATCAGGCCATAGACGGTGTAGGGCTCATCGAACGAGCGCACGGCCAGCGGTGCATACAGCCAGCCATCGACCTCGCTGACGCCGGTGCCTTTGTCGATATAGGGAAGAATGTGGTCGAACTGGCCAATCTCGATGGCCGACCGGCGCATCAAGCCGCCCTTGGGGGCGTCGGGGTTGACGTAGTCGAAGTGGCGGAAGCTCGCGGTGTAGCGGGGGGCTTCACCGTAGACGGTGAGGGCGTGGGTAGGGGCGGCCTGGGCGGTGATGCTTGCGCACACTAGCAGGAGCCATGCCAAGGCCCCATCGCCGGCAAGCCGGCTCCCACAGGTCAGCTGCAGGCCTTGAAAGCCGCGCGGTCTCTGTGGGAGCCGGCTTGCCGGCGATAGGGCCATCAGCGATGTCAGCCGATCAGTCCTGACGGCTGGTCACTTCCAGCAGGTGGTAGCCGAACTGGGTCTTGACCGGGCCTTGCACGGTGTTCAGCGGCGCGCTGAAGACCACGGTGTCGAACTCCTTGACCATCTGGCCCGGACCGAACGAGCCCAGGTCACCGCCTTGGCGGCTGGACGGGCAGGTGGAGTTGGCTTTGGCGATTTCAGCGAAGTCGGCACCGGCTTCGATCTGGGCTTTCAGTTCGTTGCACTTCTCTTCAGAGCTAACGAGGATGTGGCGGGCAGTGGCGCGTGCCATGGGTACTACTCCTTGGGGTGAAAAGGGCAAGCCTAGCGCACTTGCTTGGGAAATGTCTCGCAAGGCTTGCCGCGTGTCTCCTACAAGCTCGCGGCTGCGCCGCGCAGCAGGGTTTCGGTCGCCGTCCAGCCCAGGCAACCGTCGGTGATCGATACGCCGTACTTCAACGGGCCCTTGCCCAGTGCCTGGCAGCCGTCGAACAGGTGGCCTTCGAGCATCACCCCGACAATCGAGCTGTCGCCGGCCAGACGCTGGGCCAGCACCTCTTCGAACACGGCCGGTTGCCGCGCCGGATCCTTGCCGCTGTTGGCGTGGCTGCAGTCGACCATGATCCGCGCCTGCAAACCCGCCTTGGCCAGCCCTTGGCGAGCCTGGGCAATGCTGGTGGCATCGTAGTTCGGGCCTTTGTGCCCGCCGCGCAGCACCAGGTGGGTGTCCGGGTTGCCCAGGGTCTCGATGATCGCCGGGTGGCCCTGGGCATCCATGCCGAAGTGGCGGTGCGGGGCTGCTGCGCTGCGCATGGCATCGCAGGCAATCGCCACGCCACCGTCGGTGCCGTTCTTGAAGCCGACCGGCAGTTGCAGGCCACTGACCATTTCCCGGTGGATCTGCGACTCGGTGGTGCGCGCGCCAATCGCCGCCCAGCCCAGCAGGTCATCGAAGTAGCCGGCCGCCATTGGCTGAAGCAGTTCGGTGGCAATCGGCAGGCCGCGTTCGATCATGTTCAGCATCAAGCCACGGGACAGGGCGATGCCGGCATGCATGTCGTCGCTGCCGTCCAGGTGCGGATCGTAGGCCAGGCCCTTCCAGCCCACCGTGGTACGCGGCTTTTCCACGTAGGCGCGCATCACCAGCAGCAGCTTGTCGCCGACTTCGCGGCTGAGGGCGGCCAGGCGGTCGGCGTATTCCAGGGCCGAACGTGGGTCGTGGATCGAGCAAGGGCCGACGATCACCAGCAAGCGTTCATCTCGGCCTTCGAGAATGTCACGGATAGCCTGGCGGTGGCTGTGGACTTGCTGGGCGAGTTCAGTGGTCAGCGGCATCTGCTGCTTGAGCAGGTGCGGGCTGGGCAGGCGCTGGCTGACGGTGGTGTTGGCAGCCTGCGGTTGGGTCAGGGGCAGAGCGAGGTTCGAAGCGTGCATGGCGTAGGTTCCCTGGGCGGACAGCGGGTTCTGGCCCGCGTGGTCGGCCCTATCGAGGTGTTCGACTAGTCGTTGATTGATTGTCTGCAGCGTTGCCACCGGTGATGGACCGATCGGAGGCGGCAGGCTGGCCCGAACGGGATTGGCTAAATCGCCAGGCGTAGGTGCTTGCGTAGTAATAAGTGGCGTAGTTCATGAATCTGTCCTCAAAGTGAATCGGTAATTGTCAAAGGCCTGAAAAGCAAAACCCCCGGTCGGGGAGCCGACCGGGGGTTTGAGTATTCTCATGTTCGGCGGCCCCTCGAAGGTGGGCGCCGTGTGGGTATCGGCGCCTAGTGGCTAAACCAATACCCAAAATAAAAGCCAGCAGGTGCCTTGCAGCCGGCAACGGCCAGCACAGGGCGCAGGGTGCGACCGGTGTGGTTGGCGTGGTTGCGGGTGTGTTTCGGCATGTTGCTCTCCAGTGAATGAGCCCGAGCTTACTTCAGGTGATGGGCCGCGTTCAATGGATAAATGCTATGGGGTCGATCATTTGTGCCTTGGCTTGCAGAAAACGGATAGCGCTTTGCAACCAGCGGATATTGCCGCCAAGCCGCTCGCCCTAACCTGACCCGGTCTGAACAATAACAATGGAGACCCTGGCCATGTCCCTGGGAATCGACTACCTCAATGCCATGCTCGAGGACGACCGTGAACAAGGCATCTACCGCTGCAAGCGCGAGATGTTCACCGACCCACGCCTGTTCGACCTGGAGATGAAGCACATCTTCGAGGGCAACTGGATCTACCTGGCCCACGAAAGCCAGATCCCCGAGAAAAACGACTTCCTCACCCTGACCATCGGGCGCCAGCCGATCTTCATCGCGCGCAACAAGGACGGTGAGCTCAATGCCTTCCTCAACGCCTGCAGCCACCGCGGCGCCATGCTCTGCCGGCATAAGCGCGGCAACCGCTCAAGCTATACCTGCCCGTTCCACGGTTGGACCTTCAACAACAGCGGCAAGCTGCTCAAGGTCAAGGACCCGAGCAACGCCGGCTACCCGGACAGCTTCAATTGCGACGGCTCCCACGACCTGACCAAGGTCGCCCGTTTCGAGTCGTACCGGGGCTTTTTGTTCGGCAGCCTCAACGCCGACGTCAAACCCCTGGTCGAGCACCTGGGCGAGTCGGCCAAGATCATCGACATGATCGTCGACCAGTCGCCCGAAGGCCTGGAAGTGCTGCGCGGTGCCAGTTCGTACATCTACGAAGGCAACTGGAAACTCACTGCCGAGAACGGTGCCGACGGCTACCACGTCAGTTCCGTGCACTGGAACTACGCCGCCACCCAAAACCAGCGCAAGCAGCGCGAGGCGGGTGACGAGATCAAGACCATGAGTGCCGGTGCCTGGGCCAAGCAGGGCGGTGGCTTCTATTCCTTCGACCACGGCCACCTGCTGCTCTGGACCCGCTGGGCCAACCCCGAGGATCGCCCCGCCTACGAGCGCCGCGATCAGCTCGCCGCCGACTTCGGCCAGGCCCGTGCCGACTGGATGATCGAGAACTCGCGCAACCTGTGCCTGTACCCGAACGTCTACCTGATGGACCAGTTCAGCTCGCAGATCCGCATCGCCCGGCCGATTTCGGTGAACAAGACCGAGATCACCATCTACTGCATCGCGCCAAAAGGCGAGAGCGCCGATGCCCGTGCCAAGCGTATCCGCCAGTACGAAGACTTCTTCAATGTCAGCGGCATGGCCACCCCGGACGACCTGGAGGAGTTCCGTTCCTGCCAGACCGGCTACGGCGGCGGCACCGGCTGGAACGACATGTCGCGCGGCGCCGCGCACTGGGTCGAGGGCGCCGACGAGGCCGCCCGGGAAATCGAACTCAAGCCACTGCTGTCGGGCCTGCGCACCGAGGATGAGGGCCTGTTCGTGCTGCAGCACAAGTACTGGCAGGAAACCATGATCCAGGCGCTCAAAGACGAACAGCGACTGATCCCCGTGGAGGCCGTGCAATGAGCGTTTATGAAACCGTGCGCGACTTCCTCTACCGCGAAGCGCGCTACCTGGACGATGCCCAGTGGGACCAGTGGCTGGAGCTGTACGCCAGCGACGCCAGCTTCTGGATGCCGTCGTGGGACGACAACGACCGCCTCACCGAGGACCCGCAGAGCGAGATCTCGCTGATCTGGTACGGCAACCGGGGAGGCCTTGAGGACCGGGTGTTCCGCATCAAGACCGAGCGTTCCAGCGCCACCGTGCCGGACACCCGCACCTCGCACAACCTCAGCAACATCGAGATCGTCGAGCAGGGCGAGGGCAGCTGCCAGGTGCGCTTCAACTGGCACACCCTGAGCTTTCGCTACAAGACCACCGACAGCTACTTCGGCACCAGCTACTACACCCTCGACCTGCGCGGCGAGCAGCCGCTGATCCTGGCGAAGAAGGTGGTGCTGAAGAACGACTACGTGCGTCAGGTCATCGACATCTACCACATCTGAATCGAGGCAACGCGAGCTGCCCGGTGTGCCTGTTGGCGCGCCGTGGCCAGCCTCGCCCGCGAGGTGCAACATGAGCTTCCAGATCGCGCTTAATTTCGAAGACGGGGTCACCCGCTTCATCGAGGCCAGCGGCCATGAAACCGTGGCCGACGCCGCCTACCGCCAAGGCATCAACATCCCACTGGACTGCCGCGACGGCGCCTGCGGCACCTGCAAGTGCAAGGCCGAATCCGGGCGTTACGACCTGGGCGACAACTTCATCGAAGACGCCCTGAGCGAGGAGGAGATCGCCGACGGCTACGTGCTGACCTGCCAGATGCGCGCCGAAAGCGACTGCGTGGTGCGCATCCCGGCGTCCTCGCAGCTGTGCAAGACCGAACAGGCCAGCTTCGAAGCGGCCATCAGTGACGTGCGCCAACTGTCGGCCAGCACCATTGCCTTGTCGATCAAGGGCGAGGCCCTGAGCCGTCTGGCGTTCCTGCCGGGGCAGTACGTCAACCTCAAGGTGCCCGGCAGCGAGCAGAGCCGGGCCTATTCGTTCAGCTCGCTGCAGAAGGATGGCGAGGTCAGTTTCCTGATCCGCAACGTGCCGGGTGGACTGATGAGCAGCTTCCTCACCAGCCTGGCCAAGGCCGGCGACAGCATGAGCCTGGCCGGCCCCCTGGGCAGTTTCTACCTGCGCCCGATCCAGCGTCCGCTGTTGCTGCTGGCCGGAGGTACGGGCCTGGCGCCGTTCACGGCGATGCTGGAGAAGATCGCCGAGCAGGGCAGCGAGCACCCGCTGCACTTGATCTACGGGGTCACCAACGACTTCGACCTGGTCGAGCTGGACCGCTTGCAGGCCCTGGCCGAGCGCATCCCCAACTTCACCTACAGCGCCTGCGTGGCCAACCCCGACAGTCAGTATCCGCAGAAGGGCTACGTGACCCAGCACATCGAGCCACGCCACCTCAATGACGGCGATGTCGATGTGTACCTGTGCGGGCCGCCGCCGATGGTCGAGGCGGTCAGCCAGTACGTTCGCGAGCAGGGCATTACCCCGGCCAACTTCTACTACGAAAAGTTTGCCGCAGCGGCTTGAGGTTAACCGGGGCTGCTTTTGTGGGAGCGGGCTTGCCCCGCGAACACGGGCGCAGCCCGTGCCATTCACCGTGGCGCCTGCTTCGCGGGACAAGCCCGCTCCCACAGGGTTTCCCTCAGCATGGAGAAATACCGATGAATTCAAGATTCCATAAGAAAGTCGCCCTGGTCACCGGTGCCGCCCAAGGCATCGGCCGTGGCGTGTGCTGGCGGCTCAAGGCCGAGGGCGCGCAAGTGGTGGCAGTCGACCGTTCCGAACTGGTCCACGAACTGGCAGGCGAAGGCATGCTGACCCTCACCGCCGACCTCGAACAGCACACCGACTGCGCCCGGGTCATGGCCACGGCGGTCGAAACCTTCGGCCGCCTCGACATCCTGGTCAACAACGTAGGCGGCACTATCTGGGCAAAACCGTTCGAACACTACGAGGTGGAGCAGATAGAGGCCGAAGTACGCCGCTCGCTGTTCCCCACCCTGTGGTGCTGCCACGCCGCGCTGCCGTACATGCTCGAACGCGGCAGCGGCGCCATCGTCAATGTCTCGTCCATCGCCACCCGTGGCGTCAATCGCGTGCCCTACGGCGCGGCCAAGGGCGGCGTCAACGCACTCACCGCGTGCCTGGCCTTCGAAACTGCCGGCCGTGGCATTCGCGTCAACGCCACCGCACCCGGCGGCACCGAGGCACCGGCGCGGCGGGTGCCGCGCAACACCGCCGAGCAGAGCGAACAGGACAAGGCCTGGTACCAGCAGATCGTCGACCAGACCTTGAGCAGCAGCCTGATGCACCGCTACGGCAGCATCGACGAACAGGTCGGCGCGATCCTCTTCCTGGCGTCCGACGAGGCCTCCTACATCACCGGCGTAACCCTGCCGGTAGGCGGCGGCGACCTCGGCTGAGCATTTCCAGCACGCTATTTCTCCACAAAAACAACAAGAGAGACAGATGCCATGCGAACACTCGACGTGCACCCGATCATCGACAATGCCCGCTTCAGCCGCTTCCACTGGAGGGTCATGGCCTGGTGCGGCCTGCTGCTGATCTTCGACGGCTATGACCTGTTCATCTACGGCGTGGTCTTGCCGGTGATCATGAAAGAGTGGGGCCTGACCCCGTTGCAGGCCGGTGCCCTGGGCAGCTACGCGCTGTTCGGCATGATGTTCGGCGCGCTGGCCTTTGGCAGCCTGGCCGACCGCATCGGGCGCAAGAAAGGCATCGCCATCTGTTTCGCCTTGTTCTCGGGGGCGACCATCCTCAATGGCTTCGCCAGCAGCCCGAGCGAATTTGGCATCTACCGTTTCATCGCGGGCCTTGGCTGCGGCGGCCTGATGCCCAACGCCGTGGCGCTGATGAACGAATACGCGCCCAAGCGCCTGCGCAGCACCCTGGTGGCGATCATGTTCAGTGGGTATTCGCTGGGCGGCATGCTGTCGGCGGGGGTCGGTATCTTCATGCTGCCGCGCTTCGGCTGGGAGTCGATGTTCTTCGCCGCTGCCATCCCGCTGCTGCTGTTGCCGGTGATTCTCTACTACCTGCCCGAGTCAATTGGCTTTCTGGTGCGCCAAGGGCGCACCCGCGAGGCCCGCAAACTGCTCAAACGCCTGGACCCGGACTGCGATGTGCAGCCGGATGATCAATTGCAAGCAAGCGACCGCAAAGGTACTGGCGCCTCGGTCCTCGACCTGTTCCGCAACGGCCTTGCCACCCGCACCCTGGCCCTATGGCTGGCGTTCTTCTGCTGCCTGCTGATGGTCTACGCGCTCAGCTCGTGGCTACCAAAACTGATGGCCAACGCCGGCTACAGCCTGGGTTCGAGCCTGTCGTTCCTGCTGGCCCTGAACTTCGGCGGCATGGCCGGGGCGATCCTTGGCGGCTGGCTGGGCGACCGCTACAACCTGGTCAAGGTCAAGGTCGCGTTCTTCCTGGCGGCAGCGTTGTCGATCAGCCTGCTGGGCGTCAACAGCCCGATGCCGGTGCTGTACCTGCTGATCTTCATCGCCGGCGCCACCACCATCGGCACGCAGATCCTGCTGTATGCCGGCGCCGCCCAGCTGTACGGCCTGTCGGTGCGCTCCACCGGCCTGGGCTGGGCCTCGGGCATCGGCCGCAACGGCGCCATCGTCGGCCCGCTGCTGGGCGGGGCGCTGATGGGCATCAACCTGCCGCTGCAACTCAACTTCATCGCCTTCGCCATCCCCGGCGCCATCGCCGCGCTGGCCATGGCCGTGCACCTGGCCAGCGGCCGGCGCCAGGCCCAGGCGGCGACGGCCTGACTTTTCACTGACTCACTGGAGCCCTTGCATGACAAGCCCGACCATCGAACGGCTGGACGCGATCATCGTCGACCTGCCGACCATCCGCCCGCACAAGCTGGCGATGCACACCATGCAACAGCAGACCCTGGTGGTCCTGCGCCTGAAATGCAGCGACGGCGTGGAAGGCCTCGGCGAGGCCACCACCATCGGCGGCCTGGCCTACGGCTACGAAAGCCCGGAGGGCATCAAGGCCAACATCGACGCGCACCTGGCGCCGGCGCTGATCGGCCTGCCGGCCGACAACATCAACGCCGCCATGCTCAAGCTCGACAAGCTGGCCAAGGGCAACACCTTCGCCAAGTCCGGCATCGAGAGCGCGCTGCTCGACGCCCAGGGCAAGCGCCTGGGCCTGCCGGTCAGCGAACTGCTCGGCGGGCGCGTGCGCGACAGCCTGGAAGTGGCCTGGACCCTGGCCAGCGGCGACACCGCCCGCGACATCGCCGAGGCCGAGCACATGCTGGAAATCCGCCGCCACCGGCTGTTCAAGCTGAAGATCGGCGCCAACCCGCTGGAGCAGGACCTCAAGCACGTGGTGGCGATCAAGCGTGAGCTGGGCGAGCGCGCCAGCGTGCGGGTCGACGTCAACCAGTACTGGGACGAGTCCCAGGCCATTCGCGCCTGCCAGGTGCTGGGCGACAACGGCATCGACCTGATCGAGCAGCCGATTTCGCGCATCAACCGCGGCGGGCAGATCCGCCTGAACCAGCGCAGCCCGGCGCCGATCATGGCCGACGAATCCATCGAAAGCGTCGAGGACGCCTTCAGCCTGGCCGCCGATGGCGCCGCCAGCATCTTCGCCCTGAAAATCGCCAAGAACGGCGGTCCGCGCGCCGTGCTGCGCACCGCGCAGATCGCCGAGGCGGCCGGTATCGCCCTGTACGGCGGGACCATGCTCGAAGGCTCGGTCGGCACCCTGGCCTCGGCCCACGCCTTCCTCACCCTGCGCCAATTGACCTGGGGCACCGAGCTGTTCGGCCCGCTGCTGCTGACCGAAGAGATCGTCAACGAGCCGCCGCAGTACCACGACTTCCAGCTGCATGTGCCGCGTACCCCGGGCCTGGGCCTGAGCCTGGATGAAGTGCGCCTTGCGCGCTTCGCCCGCCGATAACCGAAAAGGAGAACCCCATGCTGTTCCACGTGAAGATGACCGTGAAACTGCCGGTCGACATGGACCCGGCCAAGGCCGCGCAACTGAAGGCCGACGAGAAGGAACTGGCCCAGCGTCTGCAGCGCGAGGGCACCTGGCGCCACCTGTGGCGCATCGCCGGGCACTACGCCAACTACAGCGTGTTCGACGTGCCCAGCGTCGAGGCGCTGCACGACACGCTGATGCAGCTGCCGCTGTTCCCGTACATGGACATCGAGGTCGACGGCCTGTGCCGCCACCCTTCGTCGATCCACGCCGACGACCGCTGACTTTCATCCGCACAAGAACAAGAGGTACGCAACCATGACCGTGAAGATTTCCCACACTGGCGATGTACAGACGTTTTTCGAAGAAGCCGCAGGCTTTGGCAATGACGAGGGCAACCCGCGCCTCAAGCGCATCATTCAGCGCGTGCTGCAGGATACCGCGCGCCTGATCGAAGACCTGGAGGTCAGCGAGGACGAGTTCTGGCATGCGGTGGACTACCTCAACCGCCTGGGCGGGCGCGGGGAGGCCGGGCTGCTGGTGGCGGGCCTGGGCATCGAGCACTTCCTCGACCTGCTGCAGGATGCCAAGGACGCCGAAGCCGGCCTTGCCGGCGGCACTCCGCGCACCATCGAAGGCCCGCTGTATGTGGCCGGTGCACCTCTGGCCGAGGGCGAAGTGCGCATGGACGATGGCAGCGAGGAGGGCGTGGCCACGGTCATGTTCCTCGAAGGCCAGGTACTCGACCCCGCCGGCCAGCCGCTGGCCGGTGCCACCGTCGACCTGTGGCATGCCAACACCCGTGGCACTTATTCGTTCTTCGACCAGAGCCAGTCCGAATACAACCTGCGCCGGCGCATCGTCACCGATGCCGAGGGCCGCTACCGGGCACGCTCCATCGTGCCGTCGGGCTATGGCTGCGACCCGCAGGGGCCGACCCAGGAATGTCTCGACCTGCTCGGTCGCCACGGCCAGCGGCCGGCGCATGTGCATTTCTTCATCTCGGCGCCTGGGCACCGGCACCTGACCACGCAGATCAACCTGTCGGGGGACAAGTACCTGTGGGATGACTTTGCCTATGCCACGCGGGATGGGTTGGTGGGGGAGGTGGTGTTTCATGAGGGCGTCGAGGGGCGGTATGCCGAGTTGAATTTCGACTTCCAGTTGCAGAAGGCGCAGGAGAGCGCTGATGAGCAGCGCAGTGGGCGGCCTCGGGCGTTGCAGGAGGCCTGACGCACCGCGCTGACTGCTTCGCGGGACAAGCCCGCTCCCACAGGGTCACCGCTGCACCTGAAAACGGCGTCATACCTGTGGGAGCGGGCTTGTCCCGCGAAGCAGGCACCACAAGAACAAGCGCGCCAGCCACCGAGGCCGGCCGATGCCCTGCGCGAGGCCCCATGAAAACCCTGATCAAGGACTGCTCCCTGTCCGCCATCATCGCCGGCTGCATCGCGACGATGATTTCCTACGCCGGCCCGCTGGTCATCATCTTCCACGCCGCCGAAGCCGCCGGCCTGTCCCACGGCGTGTTGTCTTCCTGGGTCTGGGCCGTGTCCATGGGCAGCGCCGTGCTGGGCGCCGTCCTCAGCCTGCACTACCGCGTACCGGTAGTGATCGCCTGGTCGATCCCAGGCTCCGCACTGCTGGTCAGCGCCTTGCCCCAGCTTGGCCTGGAGCAGGCGGTGGGCGCGTACCTGATCGCCAACCTGGTCCTGCTGCTGATCGGCATCAGCGGGGCCTTCGACCGCATCATCGCGCGCCTGCCCGGTTCGATCGCCGCCGGCATGCAGGCCGGCATCCTGTTCAGTTTCGGCAGCGAAGTGTTCCGTGCGCTGCCGCTACAGCCGGGGCTGGTGCTGGCCATGTTCGTCACCTACGTACTGATGCGCAGGCTGCAGCCGCGCTACGCGGTGGCCGCAGTGCTGGGTGTCGGCGCCGTCGTGACCTTTGCCATCGGCGCGTTCCGAAGCGAGGCACTGGTCCTTGAGCTGGCCTCGCCCCAGTGGATCACCCCGCAGTTCAGCCTGGCGGCGGTCTTCAGCCTGGCGTTGCCGATGGTCCTGGTGGCATTGACCGGGCAGTTCATGCCGGGCATGGCGGTGCTGCGCAATGCCGGCTACGTCACGCCGGCCAGCCCGTTGATCAGCGCAAGTGCTGTTGGCGGCGCGTTGCTGGCGCCGTTCGGTTGCCATGGCCTGAATCTCGCGGCGGTCACTGCCAGCCTGTGCACCGGCTTTGAGGCCCATGAAAA
Source organism: Pseudomonas sp. NPDC089395 (assembly GCF_044749525.1). NCBI lineage: Bacteria > Pseudomonadati > Pseudomonadota > Gammaproteobacteria > Pseudomonadales > Pseudomonadaceae > Pseudomonas > Pseudomonas sp. NPDC089395. Next base: position 434,781 of record NZ_JBIVID010000002.1, on the reverse strand, counting down.
CCCGCGTCGGCGCTATGTCGCGGCCGTCGCGGGCAGTGTGCTGTACCTGCTGCTGGGTATTGCCGGGGCAACGCTGATGTCGCTGTTCGCAGCTTTTCCTGCCGCACTGATCGCCGCACTGGCCGGCCTTGCCTTGTACGGCGCCATCAGCGAGGCGCTGGTGCGTAGCCTGGCTGAGCCCCGCGAACGCGATGCCGGGTTGTTCACCTTTCTGGTCACCGCTTCGGGCGTGTCCTTCCTTGGCCTGTCGGCCGCGTTTTGGGGGCTGTTGTTCGGCCTGCTGGCCCATGCGCTGCTCGGCGTGCGCCGGCCACAAACCATGGAGGCCCTGCGCCGCAACCCCTGAGACCGCCGTATTCCCAACGCTTTATCCATAAAAACAAGATCAAGAGAGCTTCGGAATGAACCAAACCCCTTGCGTCGCCATTGGGCTGACCTTGCTCAGCCAACCGCTGCTGGCCGCCGAAAGCAGCTTCTTCGAGGATGCCAAGGCCAGCCTCAGCGCCCGCAACTACTACTTCAGCCGTGATTACTCCGACATTGTCGGCGCCAATCAACAGTCCAAGGCCCAAGAGTGGGCCCAAGGCTTCATCCTCGACTTCAAATCTGGTTACACGCCAGGCCCCGTCGGCGTTGGCGTGGACGCGCTGGGCCTGCTTGGCATCAAGCTCGACAGCAGCCCGGACCGCGTGAATACCGGCCTGCTGCCGGTGCACGGCGATGGCCGCGCCGCAGACGAGTACAGCCGCCTGGCACCGACTTTCAAGGCCAGGCTGTCGAAGAGCGAACTGCGCATCGGCGAGTTGCAGCCCAACCTGCCAGTGCTGACCTTCAGCGATATCCGCCTGCTGCCACCGACCTATCAGGGCGTCAGCCTGAGCTCGTCGGAGCTGGAGGGAATGACGGTGCAGGCCGGGCACCTCAGGACGACGCACCTGCGCAACGAGGGCGGCGACGGCAAGATGAGCGCCATGCTCGGCCACGTGCCACAGCGCCAGGCCGAGAGCGATGGCTTCAACTACCTGGGGGGCGACTACGCGTTCAACGCCAACCAGAGCAGTGTCAGCCTGTGGTACGGGCAGCTTGAGGACATCTACGAGCAGGGCTTTCTCGGTTTCAAGCACAGCAAGCCTGTGGGGGACTGGGTGCTTAGTGCCAACCTGGGCTACTTCACGGCACGGGAGGACGGGGATGCGTTGCTGGGCAACATCGACAACCAGGCATTCTTTTCGCTGCTGACCGCCAAGCGCGGTGGCCACAGCTTCCACGTGGGCTACCAGGGCATCTATGGCGACAGCCCGTTTCCGCGGGTATTTGCCAACATTTCGCCTTTGGGCAACGAGGTCCCGACCTATGAGTTCGCCTACACCGACGAGCGTTCCTATCAGCTGCGCTACGACTACAACTTCGCAGCCATGGGTATTCCGGGGCTGACGGCGACGGTGCGCTACATCACCGGCAATAACGTCGATACCGGGTTGGGTTATGAAGGCAAGGATCGAGAGCGCGACCTGGATATCGGCTATGCGGTGCAGGGCGGGGTGCTCAAAGGGCTGGGGATTCGCGTGCGCAATGCCATGGCGCGGTCAAATTACCGCACGGATATCGATGAGAACCGGTTGACGCTGGTGTACACCTGGCAGTTGTTCTGAGCGATCACCGGCCCTATCGCCGGCAAGCCGGCTCCCACAGGAATGCCACAGTTCCACATACGGTGATGAATCTGTGGGAGCCGGCTTGTCGTGGCGACGAACCGCGGCGATAGGGCCATCAGGCGAACTTGCTATCTGTTGTCACACACCGCATTTGCACCATCCCACTTCGCAGGGTTAGGTTTCCTACATCGCCTCTTCAGGATGCCTTCCCTTGGACTCCATCACCCAAGCCGTTCTAGGCGCCGCCCTCCAAGGCACGGTGCTCGGCCGCCTCCAGGGCCGTCGCTCGCTCATCTACGGCGCCGCTCTGGGCAGCGTGCCGGACCTCGATGTGGTCATCCGCTATGCCGACCCGGTATCGCAGATGACCTATCACCGGGGGTTCTCTCACTCGATCTTCGTCCTGACGGGCCTTGCCTTGCTGCTGGCCGTGTTGGTCGACTGGCTCGGACGAACGCGCTGGCCCGCCAAGGGCTACACGCTGCCACGGCTGTTCCTGGCCTTCTGGCTGGTGCTGGTGACCCACCCGATCCTGGATGCTTTCACGGTATACGGCACCCAGTTGTTCTGGCCGTTGCAGTCCACCCCGCTCAGTTGGGCGGCGGTGTTCATCATCGACCCGCTCTACACCGTGCCGCTGCTGGCGGCGGTGCTCTACACCGCGGTCAAGGGTGTGAACGGCAAGGCGCTGCGTTACATGAGCCTGGCGCTGCTGTTCAGTACTGCTTATCTGGGCTTTGGCCTGGTCGGGCGCATGGCCGCCGAACAGCGCTTCCAGGCTGCCCTCGATCAACAAGGTGTCGTTGCAAGCGAGGTGCGTGCCGTGCCGATAGCCTTCAACAGCCTGGTATGGCGGGTGCTGGCCAAGACTCCGGATGGTTATTACTACGAAGGTGTCAGTAGCTGGTTCGACCGGGAGCCGCCGGAGATGCAGCGTCTGCCGTTGAACCTGGAGGCCGGCGATGCGATCAAGGGTGAGCCCTTGCTGCAGCGCCTGCGCTGGTTCACCGATAACTGGTTGCGCTACGACCAGATTGGCAATGCGCTGGTGGTCACCGACTTGCGCATGGGCATCCCTGGCAACTACACCTTCCGTTTCAACATGGCCCATCGCGACAGCCAGGGGCACTGGGTTGCCGATACGCCGAGCCGCTGGGTGGGGGCGGGGGGCGGCCCGATGTTCGACCGCCACGACCTGACCTTGATCTGGCGACGCATCCTCGATCAGCAACCGCCGCTGCCCTTGGCGGCCTGGACCACCCGGTACATGGGCCAGGCCACCGAGCCCGGGCGCTGACGCATGCGCTCGGCGGGCCTGGACCTGGTCAAGTGGGTGGCGATCCTGGCCATGGTCGCCGACCATCTGCGGTTCCTGTGGCCGGCCGCCGATGGCCTGTTCATTGTCGGACGGCTGGCTTTTCCGCTGTTCTGCCTGGCCATTGCCGTCAACGTGGCGCGCACCCAAGGCATCCCTGCACGTTATTTCGGCTGGATGTTCGTCTTCGCCATGCTGTCCGAAGGGCCCTATCGCTGGCTGGACACAGACACACAGACGTTCAGCGTGATACCGACACTGGCGCTGGGCCTGCTGTTCGCCTGGGGCGTGCAGCATACCGCGCTGTGGGCTCGCCTGAGCGGACTTGCTGCCGCTTTGCTGGGGCTGCTGTGCAGCCAGCAGCTGATGTATGGCCTGCCAGGTGTGCTTCTGCCGGCGGGCTGGTTGCTGGCACGTCGTCTGGGGGGCCTGACTTGGTTGTTGCCCTGCCTGTTGGCGGTGGCGGCCAACCTGACCAACAGCTGGCTGCGCGGGCACCTTCTGGCGCCGATCACCATGCTGACGATGGCCGCTGCGCTACTGGCCATCCCCTTCGGTTGCCTGCTGCTGAGGCTCGACCATTGGCATGTGCCTGCCGTGCGGCGCTGGGGCTACCTGTTCTACCCTGTGCATCTGCTGGTCATCAAAGCACTGATGTGAATCCTTGCACTGCCGCCGATTCGTACCCATCTAAGCGGGTCTTGATTACCTGCAGGAGCCCGTCATGGAACCCAACCGCTTCGGCGACATCGCCGCCTTCGTCAGCGCCGTGAAGGCCGGCAGCTTCACCGCCGCAGCGGCAAGCCTGGGGCTGACCCGCTCGGCCGTAGGCAAGAGCATCGCCCGCCTGGAAGCGCGCATGGCCGTGCGCCTGCTCAATCGCACCACGCGCAAACTCAGCCTGACCGATGAGGGCCTGGTGGCCTACGAGCGCTGGCGGCAGATTCTCGACGACCTCGACGAGGTGGAAAGCACCATGGCCCAGCGCCGTGGCAAACCCACCGGAACCCTGCGCCTGACCGCGCCGCTGTCGTTCGGCCAACGCCATGTGCTGCCGATTCTCGATGACTACCTCAAGCAGTGGCCGGCGCTACGTGCCGACATTCGCTTCACCGACCGTTTCGTCGACCTGGTGGAAGAGGGCGTGGACGTCGCGGTGCGCATCGGCGTGCCCAAGGAAGACTCGCAGTTACTGACCCGCACGGTGGCCTGGCAGCAGTTCGTCACCTGCGCCTCGCCCGACTACCTGCGCCAGCACGGCGTGCCACAGGTGCCGGCGGACCTCTACGCGCATGACAAGATCACCTTCCTGTCGGGCGAAAAGTCGATGCCGTGGCGTTTCCACACCGCCGAAGGGCTGCACCTGTGCGAAGAGCCCGGGCGGCTGAACATCGACAGCTCCGAGGCGATGCTCGACGGTGCCAGAGCCGGTTTCGGCCTGATTCACCTGCCAACCTACATCACCGGCGACGACCTGCGGGCCGGCACGCTGGTGGAGGTGCTGCACAGCTATCGGCCCCCTGCGGATCCGATCCGGGTGGTGTACCCAAGCAAGCGGCACCTGTCGCCACGGGTACGCGGATTCATCGACCTACTGGTGGCAACCTGGGAACAAGGCGTGCCCTGGGAAGACTGATTGGGGACTACACGTCCCGTATGTGGGGCCTGAGGCCGGGTTTATCCCAGGCGAACCAGCGCGGACACTGGCGTCACTGATAATCCATCTGGAGACCCCATGACAGCCCTGTCCGTACTGGATCTGGTCATGATCGGCGAGGGCAAGACCTTCGCCGACGCGATCGAAGAATCCCGCCAACTGGCTCGCCATGTCGAGCAGCATGACTACAGCCGCTACTGGATCGCCGAGCACCATGACATGCCCGGCATCGGTTCGGCCGCCACGTCGCTTGTGATCAACGAGATTGCCAACGCCACGAAACAGATCCGTGTCGGTGCCGGCGGCATCATGCTGCCCAACCATGCACCGCTGGTGGTCGCCGAGCAGTTCGGCACCCTCGACACCCTGCACCCTGGCCGTATCGACCTGGGCCTTGGCCGCGCGCCCGGTACCTCCGGGCCGACCGTGCGGGCCTTGCGCGGCGCCGCCCCGGAGCGTGATTTTGCCCAGGACATCGGCGAACTGCGCGACTACCTGGCCGACAACGGCAAGCGCCAGGTGCGCGGCGTGCCTGGTACGCATGAAGTGGCGGTGTGGATCCTCGGCTCCAGCCTGTTTGGCGCCGACCTTGCTGCCAAGTTGGGCTTGCCTTATGCCTTCGCCTCGCACTTCGCGCCGCGGTTCTTGCTGCAGGCCATCGCCCATTACCGGGCGAACTTCCAGCCGTCCGCACAGCTGGCCAAGCCCTATGTGATGGTGGGGGTGAATCTGTTTGCCGCCGCCACCAACGCTGAAGCCGATTACCATGCCAGTTCGCATCGCAAGTGGATGCTGGACCTGCACGTCGGCCGTTTTGGCCTGCTGCCCAGCCCTCAGGAAGGGTATGTCGACAGCCTGCCAGCTGAGGAACGCGCGGTACTTGAACAGGTGATGGCCTGCACCATCGCCGGTGGTCCGCAGCGGGTAAGGAAAGGGCTGCGCTCGCTTTTAGCGCAGACGCGTGCCGATGAACTCATGATCGATTGCCGAATTCACGATCCGCTGGCACGTTTACGCTCGCATGCGTTTGCGGCCCAGGCCCTGAACTCATTGGGCTGAGAGGCCGGTGCGGGAGGGTTGAGTAGTTGCCCCGAGAAAATGTCAGTGGCATCTTTTGCATGAAAGGCTGATTCTGACAGGGCCGAGACTTGTCAGGTAATGCGAGTACAGCCGAGGCAACACGCAGCCAGAAACCGAGGATTCAGCGCATGTCCAACAGACAGACCGGAACCGTTAAATGGTTCAACGATGAAAAAGGCTTTGGCTTCATTACCCCGCAGGGTGGTGGTGACGACCTGTTCGTTCATTTCAAGGCCATCGAGTCAGAGGGTTTCAAGTCCCTGAAAGAAGGCCAGACTGTCACCTTCGTTGCTGAAAAGGGGCAAAAGGGTATGCAGGCCGCTCAAGTACGTCTCGAGTAGTCGACAGCTTCAAGAAGAGGGGCCCTTGCGGGCCCTTTCTTGTTTTCGCCTCTCCCGTCCTGAAACTGCTGGAAATGCCAGCAGCCCCTCTTTGCATAGTCGAATTGCGGCCGGTGCTCATTCGATCAGCTACGCGCCGACCGTCCACTGACAAAATGCACCACATCGTTGAACCCAGGCGTCGAGGCATGCCCCGGCGTCACCAGCGAATCGATGAAGGCTTCATCTTCTGCGGTGATCTTCACCTCCAGCGCCCCAGCATAGGTATCCCACTGCGCCTCGGTGCGCGGTCCGACGATTGCCGAGCTGACCAGCTGGCTGTTGAGCACCCAGGCGATCGCGAACTCGACCATGCCCACGCCCTTGGCCTGTACATGCGCCTGAATCTGCTGGGCAATGGCCAGCGACTCCTGCCGCCACTCCACTTCCATGATGCGCTTGTCCTGGCGCGCGGCGCGGCTGCCGGCTTCGGGCGCCACGCCCGGTGCATACTTGCCGCTGAGCACGCCACGGGCCAGCGGGCTGAACGGCACCACGCCCAGGCCATGGCAGGCGGCAGCGGTGAGCTGTTCGGGTTCGGCCTGGCGGTTGACGATGTTGTACAGCGGTTGGCTCACTACCGGCTTGGCCACGCCCAGGCGTTCGGCGATGTTGCAGATCTCGGCGATGCGCCAGCCGCGGTAGTTGGACACCCCCCAGTAGCGGATCTTGCCCTGCTGCAGCAGGTCACCCATGGCCCGCACCGTTTCTTCCAGCGGCACTTTGTGATCTTCACGGTGCAGGTAATAGATATCCAGGTAGTCCAGGTCCATGCGCGTCAGCGTGGCGTCGATGCCATTGAAGATGTGCTTGCGCGACAACCCGCTGCGGTTGGGCAGACCATCGGTCGGCCCCATGCCGACCTTGGACGCGACGATCCAGTCCTGGCGATGGCGTGCCACCGCCTCACCGACGATTTCCTCGGAACGGCCAGCGTTGTACACATCGGCGGTGTCGATGAAGTTGATGCCCTGGTCCCAAGCCTTGTCGATGATGCGCAACGAATCCTCGGTGCTGGTCTGTTCGCCGAACATCATGCTGCCAAGGGTGAGCGCGGAGACTTGCAGGCCGCTGTGGCCGAGGGGGCGGTAGATCATGCTGGAACATCCTGTGCACTGAGGTGGAAGCGTCTGTTTTACACACAAGCGCCGTCCTTTGAAAGGGCGGCGCTTGTGGGTAAAACCGCAGCTTCAACCGATCAGTTCGAGGGCCTGCTGGCGGCTCATCGGCCGCTTCATCCGTTGCGACAACAGCGCCATGGCATCCGAGTAGCCCTTGGCGATTACCGCCTCCACCTGCTCGCCCACGCACTGCAAGGCAATGAAGTCGCCTTGCTCCGGCGCCCCGACGAACACGATGTCGTCCCAGTGCTGCGCATGCCCCAGCACTTCATAGGTCCGCCCGTGCTGGTAGGTCCAGAAGAACGGCACGTCGGCATAGCGGCGCTGTTGCCCGAGCATGTTGGCCGCGGCGATCACCCCGTGTTGTTGCGCCAGGCGCCAGTGCTCGATGCGCACCGGGTGGCCGGCGAGCGGAAAGCGAGCGATATCACCGGCGGCCCACAAGCCGTCGGCGGCACGCAGTTCGGCATCCACCTGCAACGCGCCGTCGGCGTGCAACGGCACTCCCTGGACAAAGGCCGTGGCGGGTTTGACCCCGGTGCCCAGCAGCACCAGTGCCGTAGGCAGCGTTTCGCCATTGGCCAGCAGCACGGCGTCTACCTGCCCCTCACCGCTGAAACGCACCACCTCGGTAGGGCCATGGAACACCACGCCCTTGCGTTCATGCACCTCGCGGATGCAACGGCCGATACGTTCGCCCAGCTGTTTCTCCAGCGGCACCTGATGGCGGCTGACCACATGCACCTGGGCGCCATACTTGCGCAGGGCCGAGGCGGCCTCCAGGCCGATGAAGCCGTCGCCGACGATCACCACCGGTTGGCCCGGCTCGGTCGCATCGAGCAGGCGCGCGGCATCCTCGCGCGAGCGCAGCGTCATCACGCCTGCCAGGTCGGCACCAGGGATGTCGGGGCGTTGCGGTTTGCCGCCGGTGGCCAGCAACGCGGCGTCGTAGTCGATGCGCTGGCCGTCGGCCAGGGTGATCTGGCGCTTGCTCGCATCCAGCGTGCGTACCTTGCCGACGCGCCGTTCCAGTTGGCCCTGGCGCAACTGATCAGCCTCCAGCAGGGCCGGCACTTCGTCCACGGGCATTTGCCCCGCGATCACGAATTTGCTCAGTGCCGTGCGGTCGTAGGCAGGTTGGCGCTCCTGATCGAGCCAGATCAGCTTGCCGGCAAAGCCGTTCGCCAACAGCGTGGCAACTGCCGCCGAGCCCGCGGCACCGGCACCGATCACGACAAAGCAGCGGGCATCACTGTGGCGGGGGGAGTCGGCGCGTGCCAACGGCTGATCATCGACCCAGACCTGGCCATCCTTCACCCACGCCTTGTAGCGGCGCAGGTCGATCAGCGCTGGCGGTTCGCACACGGCCCCTTCGTCGACGGCAAAGGCAGCCTTGTGCCAAGGGCACACCAACAGGCCGTTGCAGACCACGCCTTCTTCCAGCGGGGCACCGGCATGCGGGCAGTTGGCCTGGTAGGCATGCACCTGGTCGCCCTGGCGAATCAGGATCAGTTCTTCGTTGCCAGCCTGGACCCGCAGAGGGCGCTTGGGATCGAGCTGTTCGAGGCGGGCCACGGCGTGCTGGGTCATGGGGGTTCTCCAAAGGGGGCTTTGGAACCATTTGACGCCTGGGCTTTGGAAGGGATGCGTTGATCTGACGATCGGCGGGGCGCTTATCGCCGGCAAGCCGGCGATTGGGCCGCAAAGCGGCCCCTTTTTACCTCAACTAGCCCGAACAGCCTTCAACGCACCCGCCCGGGTAACCCGCAGGGCCACCAGGCTCCCCAGCACGATCAACGCTGCCAGCGAATACAGCGCCGCATCGGTCGAACCGGTCTGGTCCTTGATGAAACCCACCAGGTACGGGCTGAGGAACCCAGCCATCTGCCCCACCGAGTTGATGATCGCCAGGCCCGCTACGGCGGCGCTGGCACTGAGCAGCGCGGTCGGCATCGGCCAGAACATCGGCAGGCCGGTGAGGGCGCCCATGGTGGCGATCGACAGGCCAAGGATGGCGATCGTCGGGTTACCCGCGAAGTTCACCGCAATCAGCAGGCCCAGCGCGCCCATCAGCATCGGCACCACGAGGTGCCAGCGGCGCTCGTTGCGCAGGTCCGCCGAGCGGCCGCAGAGAATCATGAACACCCCGGCCAGCAGGTACGGAATAGCGCTCAGCCAGCCGATCAGCAGCGGGTTGTCAAAGCCCATGTTCTTGATGATCGACGGCAGCCAGAAGTTGATCGCGTAGACGCCGCTCTGGATACAGAAGTAGACGAAGCCGAAAGTCCAGATCAGCGGATTGGTCAGCACGGCCAGTACACTGTCACCGGTGGTGCTGGGCTTGCTCGCAGCGTCGGCCGCAAGGTCGGCGGCAATCAGCTGGCGTTCGGCCGGGCTCAGCCAGGCGGCTTTCTGGTAGCCGTCGCTGAGCAGGCCGATGGCCAGGAAGCCCAGTACAACGGTCGGCACGCCCTGGATCAGGAACATCCACTGCCAGCCGGCCAGGCCGTGTTGCCCGGCAGCGAAGTGTTCGAGGATCCAGCCGGAGAATGGCCCACCCAGCAGGCCCGAGACCGGGATCGCCGACATGAACAGGGCCATGATGCGGCCACGACGGTCAGCCGGGAACCAGCGCGAGAGGTACAGCACCACGCCTGGGAAGAACCCGGCCTCGGCGGCGCCGGTCAGCAGGCGCAGGGCATAGAACTCGGTGGGTGTGGTGACGAACAGCAGGCAGGTGGACAAACTGCCCCAGACGATCATCATCGCCGCAATCCAGCGCCGTGGGCCGAAGCGGTTGAGCGCCAGGTTGCTGGGCAGGCCGCAGAGCACATAGCCGATGAAGAAGATGCCGGCGCCAAGGCCATAGACGGTTTCGCTGAACTTCAGTGCATCGAGCATCTGCAGCTTGGCGAAGCCGACGTTGACACGGTCCAGGTAGTTGAACAGGTAGCAGATGAAAATGAACGGAATCAAGCGCAGGGTGATGCGCCGGTACAGCGCATTGCGGGTGCTCTGGGTGCCTTGGTCAGGGGCAGGGCTGTGTGCCATGATCGTGATCTCTGTTGTTATGGTTGTCGCCGCGTCGCCTGTGCCGGCGCTCACCCTGACGAGTCTCGGGGAGTGCGACGCGCCTGTCTTTGTGCTTTTGCACAGCGGATCGTGCGGGCCGCTGTGCCTCAGAACAAAACCTAACACGCCATAGGATCGCTCAATGTTCGAACTGGACCATGACCTGGCGCAGGATATCGTCAATCGGGCGATGGCCATCTTGCCGTGCAACGTCAATGTCATGGACAGCCAGGGGCTGATCCTGGGCAGTGGCGAGCCGGAGCGCATCAACACTCGCCACGAGGGCGCCCAGCTGGTTCTGGCCAATGGCCGCATCGTCGAGCTCGATGCCGATGCGGCCAAATGCCTCAAGGGCGTGCAGCCTGGGGTCAACCTGCCGCTGATGCTCGATGGGCGGCTGATCGGCGTGCTTGGCCTGACCGGGGAGCCGCAGCAACTGCGCACCTATGGCGAACTGGTACGCATGACCGCCGAGATGCTCCTTGCCCAGCGCCACCTGCAGGTGGAGCAACAATGGCGGCGTCAGCGCTGTGATGACCTGCTGGCCCTGCTGCTGGGCGGCACGGGTGATTCGCCGCGCCTGCTGGACGAGGCCCAGCAACTGGGGCTCAAGCCACAGCTGCCCCGCGTGCCGTGCCTGTTCGAACTGCGTGCCGGGCCGCCTAGCGAAACCTTGGCGGCCTGGTTGATGAACCGCTACCCCGACAGCTGGTGCGTCAGCCCCGCGCGGGATTCGCTGCTGTGGTGCCGCCCGGCCGGGCCGGTGCTGGACGAAGAACGGCTGGTCGAGCGCCTGCTGCGCAGCGGTTGGGAGGTCCAGCGCCTGGCCCTGGGTAACCCGGCGCAAAGCCTGGAGCAGCTGCGCCGAGGCTATCGGCGGGTGCGCGACCTGCTGGCCTACGGGCGCGAAGTGCTGCCCGATCAACAGCTGCTGAGCCTGGCCCGCTACCGCCTGCCGGCGCTGCTGTGGCGTCATCGCAACGAAGATGCGCTGGATGAGCTGCTGGAACCGCTGCAGCGCATCCGCGCCAAGGACGCCAGTGGGCAATTGATCGCCACCTTGCGCGCCTGGTGCGCACACGATGGCCAGAGCCAGGCCTGCGCCGATGCCTTGGGCATCCACCGCAACAGCCTGCGCTACCGCCTGGAACGCATCAATGAGCTCAGCGAAGTCGACCCCTTGCGCCTGGAAGGGATGTTGAGCCTGTACCTGGGGCTGCAGTTGTTGCCGGCGGATTGAGCGGCGCTCAATGGCATTTGCCCAAACAACCGGCTGGGCATTTTGTGCATCCGACCGAGGCCGTCCAATCCGGTAGCTGTCAGCATGCCGCTATCTGCTCAGGAGAAGCCCCATGAAAATCGTCATCGCCCCCGACTCGTTCAAGGACAGCCTCGACGCCGCCGGCGTCGCCCATGCCATCGCGGCTGGCCTGGCCGAGGCCTTGCCGGAGGCTGAGCTGGTCGAGTGCCCGATGGCCGATGGCGGTGAGGGCACCATGGAGGCCATTGTCGCGGCCAGCCACGGCCAACTGCGTCGCCAGACCGTGCGCGGGCCGCTGGGGCAGAACGTGGAGGCCGGCTGGGGTTGGTTGGCCGAGAGCCGCACGGCGATCATCGAGATGGCCCAGGCCAGTGGCATCCAGCTGGTGCCCAGCGGGCAGCGCGATGCCTGCCGCAGCAGCACCTGGGGCACCGGTGAGCTGATGGCGGCCGCCCTGGCTGCCGGCGCCCAGCGCATCGTCCTGGCCATTGGCGGCAGCGCCACCAACGATGGCGGCAGCGGCATGCTGCGCGCCCTGGGCCTGCGCTTGCTGGATGCCGACGACCAACCCCTGGAAGAGGGCGGCCTGGCCCTGGCCCGCCTGGCGCGCATCGATGCCAGCGACCTCGACCCACGCCTTGCCGAGGTGCAGATCGAAGTGGCAGCCGACGTCGACAACCCGCTGTGCGGACCCAACGGCGCCTCGGCGATCTTCGGCCCGCAAAAGGGCGCGAACCCCGAGCAGGTGCAGGCGCTGGACCAGGCGCTGAGCCATTTCGCCGATCATTGCGCGCAGCTGTTGGGCGAGGATGTGCGTGAGTTCCCCGGCTGCGGTGCGGCGGGCGGCATGGGCTTTGCGGCCAAGGCGTTCATGGGCGCCCAATTCCGCCCGGGGGTCGAGGTGGTGGCCGAACTGGCCGGGTTGGATGCGTTGGTAAAAGGCGCGGACCTGGTGATTACCGGCGAAGGGCGCTTCGATGCCCAGACCCTGCGTGGCAAGACGCCCATGGGTGTGGCACGGGTTGCCAAGCGTCATGGGGTGCCGGTGGTGGTGTTGGCGGGCACATTGGGGGAGGGGTATCAGCAGCTGTATGCCCAGGGTATCGATGCTGCCTTCGCCCTGGTTAGCGGGCCGATGAGCCTGGAGCAAGCTTGCGCGAATGCCGCGACGTTGCTGCAAGCGAGGGCCAGTGATATCGCCCGACTCTGGCGTAGCGCTCGTAAGAGGTGAGTGGTTTGCGCTTAGCCTGCTATGCACGCTTTTTGTAGGATAAATTCCGGCCAAATGTAGGAAGCGTCTATATTCCCCCGGAAGGGTGGCCCCCTCAGAAATTGTGCGCCAAGGTTCGGAACTTCACCGCAGTGGAGTTCCAAACAATGGCGCAGCCCTTCTTTGATCACAGCCGGCACAAACTGGACGTCACCGGCCTTGAAGCCAAACTCGACGTCCTGACCTTCAAAGGCGAAGAGGGGCTTAGTCACCCGTTCTGCTACACGGTGACGTTTACCTGCGCCGTACAGGACATCGCCGCCGAGCGCCTGCTCGGCAAGGGTGCCACCTTCAGCCTGCACGGCCCCGCCCAGCCGTCTCTGCCTGGCTTCAACATTCCTCCGGCCAAACCCCTGCGCACGCTGCATGGCGTGATCACCGGCTTCAGGCGACTGTCAGACTCCCCGGATGAAGCCCGTTATCAGCTCACCCTGCAGCCGCGTTTGGCCCTGCTCGATCGCGGCCAGCAGTACCGCCTCTACCAGCACCAGTCGGTGCCGGAGATCGTCGAGCACATCCTGCGTAGCCGCCATGAGTTCGAAGGCCAGCACTTTTTCTTCGACCTGGTGCGCGAGTACCCCCGGCGCGAGCAGGTCATGCAGTACGGCGAAAGCGACCTGGCGTTCATCAGCCGCCTGCTCGCCGAGGTCGGCATCTGGTACCGCTTCACCAGCGATGATCGCCTGGGTATCGAGGTGGTCGAGTTCCATGATGATCAGCGCAACTACCAGTTCGGCGTCGAGCTGCCTTGCCGGCCACAGTCAGGCCTGAGCAGCACCGACAAGGACGCCGTGTGGGCGTTGCAGACCCGCCATCAAGTGGTGGAAAAGCACATCAACATCCGGACCTACCAGCATCGCGATGCGGCGGCCTATCTGGATGCCGATGTCGACCACAGCCGTGGCGCCACCACCACCTATGGCGAAAGCTACCGCTACGCCGAGCCCTACGCGGCGCTGGGGGACGCTCTCGATCAGCACGAAGACCTGCTCAGTGAAAGCGGTTACTTCTACGCCCGTCTGCGTCACGAGCTGTACCTCAATGATCAGACCCGGCTCAGCGGTGCCAGCAGCAGCCCCTCGTTGGCGCCAGGGCAGGTACTGAAAATCTCCGGAGGGGCACCGCAGGCCTTCGAGCCCGGCGCAGTAATTACCGGCCTGGTTATCGAGGCCGCGCGCGACCGCAGCCTGGAAACCACCTTCGAGGCCATCCCCTTTTCGCACACGGTGTGCTTTCGCCCGGCCCTGGCGCCCAAACCGCAGATCGCCGGCACCGTGCCGGCCAGGGTCACCAGTTCGCGCAAGAACGACCCGTATGGGCACATCGATCTGCAAGGCCGTTACCGGGTCAATTTCCTCTTCGACCGCGACGAGTGGAATACCGGCGAAGAGAGCGCCTGGCTGCGCCTGGCCCGGCCCTATGCCGGTGACACCCACGGCCTGCACCTGCCGCTGATCTGCGGTACCGAAGTGGCTGTGGCGTTCGAGCAGGGCGACCCCGACCGGCCCTATATCGCCCATGCGCTGCACGACAGCCAGCACCCGGACCACGTCAACCTGCGCAATTACAAACGCAATGTGCTGCGGACCCCGGCCAACAACAAGCTGCGCATGGACGATACCCGTGGGCAGGAGCACATCAAGCTCAGTACCGAGCATGGCGGCAAGAGCCAGCTCAACCTCGGGCACCTGGTGGACGGCAGCCGGAAAAAGCGCGGCGAAGGCTTCGAGCTGCGCACAGACGCCTGGGGTGCGATTCGGGGCGGCAAAGGCGTGTTCATCAGCGCGGATGGGCAGGCCAAGGCCGAAGGTCAGGTGCTGGACATGCACGACGCGACCCGGCGCCTGCAGCAGGCGGGCGAGCAACTGCAACAGCTCTCCGCCGATGCCCAGGCCAGCCAGGCCGAACCTGCGGATGTGCAGGCGCAACTGACGCTGCTGCGCGAGCAGCTCGACGAACTCAAGGCTTCGGTCCTGCTGCTCAGCGCGCCGCAAGGCATTGCCCTGAGCAGCGGCACGCACCTGCAGGTAGCCGCGCAGGACAACCTGATGCTCAACGCCGGTGGTGAAGCGGACTTGAGTGTGATGAAGCGCTTGTTCATCGGCGTTGGTCAGGGGCTCAGCCTGTTCGTGCGCAAGCTGGGGATCAAGCTGATCGCTAACCAAGGCCCAGTCACCGTGCAGGCGCAGAACGACACGCTGGAGCTGCTGGCCCGCAATGGGCTGTCGATCACCAGCACGGAAGACGAAATCAGCATCACGGCCAAGAAGAAGATCACCCTCAATGCCGGGGGCAGCTACCTCACCTTGGACGCGTGCTGCATCGAGGCGGGGACCGAGGGCGACTACAACGTCAAGTCGGCGTACTTCGACTACAGCGGCCCGGCCAGCATGAAGGCCGCGCACCCGGAGTACCCCAAGCGCCAGACGCCACAGCGGATGACGCTGAAGCTGCCCCAAGTCCCCAACGCGCCCAAGGCCTCCTGGAACGGCATGCCCTACACGCTGTTGGCAGGCGGGTCTGTGCTGCAACAGGGGGTGATGGACGATAGCGGCATGCTGGAAGTGGACCATCAAGTCGTGACCCGTCAGTACCAGGTGCGCTTTGCCAACAACGTCAGTCTGCGGATTCCGGTCCCGGAGCAGTACCGCAACGTCGAGCAAGGTCATCTGGCCAATCGTGGCCTGCGTCGCCATGGCTCAAGTACCGACAGCGAAGTCAATCAGCTCGATGCGCAGCGTATCGAGTACGCCACTCTGTTCACTCAGGACGACCCAGCATGAGCCAGCATGAAGCCGTTTTCCCCATCGCGTTCCAGCACACCAACGAATGCACGCTGACCCCGCCCTGGTTCCTCGACCAAGAAGGTTGTTACCCCATGGCACTTGCGCGCTACATCCCTCTGGTCAACGGCGAGGAAACCTTCCTCGCCGTGCACCTGGCCATAGCCGCCGCGCAGAAGTCGATCGACATCATCTGCTGGGGCTTTCAGCCGTCGATGTACCTGATCCGCGACGGCAGTGCCCCGTGCCTGGGCGAGTTGCTGCTGGCCAAGGCGCGTGAAGGCGTGCAGGTGCGCCTGCTGGGTTGGGAAATGCCCTTCAACACCGCCGGTTTCGCCGGCGAGGCCAACCTGCCAGGTAAGGGGCTGCTGCGGCTCTGGGATCGCACCTTGCAGAGCTCGACCGAGGCGCAGTATGCATTCGACCGTGACTGGTTCAAGTTGTGCGCGACCGATGACCATAAAGCGGCCGGTCGAGTCGACAGCGGTTATCCGCTGTTCGTCAGCCGTGGCTTCAGTGGCCTTGAGCGCGCCGAAATCGCCTACCGAGCGAAGTACCACAGTCTCGACCCGCACATCAGCAGCAGCATGCACCTGGCGTTGATGTCGGCTGCCACTCATCACCAGAAGAGCGTGCTGGTCGACTACGAACTGCCTGATAGCGCCGTCGGCTTTGTCATGGGGCATAACTTCCTCGACGAATACTGGGACACCGACGATCACTCGGCGCTCAACCGCAGCGAGCAGACCAAACCGGCCCCTGATCGCGGTCCACGTGGCGTGCAGCCACGCCAGGACATTTCCAGCCAAATCAGTGGCCCGGTGCTGGAGCACCTGCACGCGAACTTTGCCTCGGCGTGGCGCAAGGAGACCGGGGAAGACTTGTTCATCACTCGACAGGCGAAAGTGGTGGGCAAAGCGCTGAACCTCAAGACGGGCAGCGGCCAGCGGCTGATGTGCCAACTGCTGCGAACCCAGCCGCAGGAGAAGAAATTCGAGATCGAACCGCTGTACCTGCAGGCGGTGAACAACGCCACCCAGTTCATCTACATCGAGAACCAGTACTTCCGTTGGCCGCCGCTGGCCGAGGCGATCAAGCAGGCCGCAATGGACCAGACCTGCGGCGGGCGCGATCCAGGTCTGCATGGGGCCTTGCACCTGTTCGTGGTCACCAATGCCACTGACGACGGCATCGGCGCGGGCACGGTGAACACCCAGCGGATGATCGAGGGCCTGGGGCGGGCCGAGACCATCCCGCAGGTGACCAAGCTGCGGCGGATCGAGCAGGTGAAGAAGGCCGCGCCACCGCGCCCCAGGCTCGATGGGCCGAATGACTACATGGGCCGGCGTGCTCAGGAGAAGTGGCAGGCCGAACTGGATGGGCAGATCAAGGAAATCCAAGAGAGCACGATCACGCCGGAGGAGATACCGGGGTTGAAGGTGCATTTGTGCTCGTTAGTGGCGCCGGATTCCCCTGCGGGGCAGCCGTGGACGCCGGTGTATATCCACTCGAAGTTGATGATTGTGAACGATGTGTTCACCACCCATGGCTCGGCGAATATCAATACGCGAAGTATGCAGGTAGACAGCGAACTCAATATTGCCCACGAGTGGGCGAGTGAAACGCAGAAGTTGAGACGGCGGTTGTGGAAGCTGCATACGGGCGGTGAGGGAGTGCAGGATGATCCTGGTCAGGCATTTGAATCTTGGGAGGAAATTCTTCAGGACAACAAAGATCGCTTAAATCTCAAAGACTCACCGAGATGCCCTGTAATTAATTTTTTTTACGATAAAGCAAATCTGAGGAATTTAGATTGAGGTACTGGTTTGTTCTATTTTTTTGTTGGCTTTTAAGCGCTTGCAATGTGGGTGGCGCTACCCGTTATGATAAGGATCAAATTATGGACTCATTGGATGGCGTTAATGCCAAGCTGGCGTTTTTCTGTGCTCATGAAAAAACGCCCGAGATGACGAGTGAGGCTGATATGGTCTTCAAGTATGCGCGGTGGTTGCAAAAGAATAACCAGCTCAGAAGAGACTCTGTCGTTAATGCAGAGATTGAGCGGTTATACCGTATTGGTGCTGAGCATGGTCATTTCAAGGCCAATATCAATTTACAAAATGGCGCGATGCGAGGTCACTTCAAGCTGAAAGGTCATGAATATTTACGCTTGAGTGAGCAGTTGATTGAAAGGGGGGTCGCGACCGGATATCTATTTGTAGCATACTTCCTCCAGCAGGGGGCTGCAGGGTTGCAGAAAGACCCTGAAATGGCACTGCGTTATTTTCGCAAAGCTGCTGATGAAGGTAGTTCACAAGCCCAGTATTACGTTGCCGAGAAGCTAGCTCCAATTGAAATTGCACCAGAGATTGCTCAGCAGATGCGCAGATGTGCTGCAGAACAGGGCCACCGTGAGGCGGCTGTTGCATTAGCGGTAAACTTGAAGCGGAAGGGGTTGTATCGAGATGCTATCGAGGTTTTTCAGCTCGGAATTTCTGCAGGGAATAGCACTTCTGCTTCATTTTTGGCCAAAGGATTCAGCGGCCCTGAGCCGACTAATACGCTGCATTTTCTTGGACAGCAGCAAGATCTTGAGCGCGCGGATCGCTACAAAAAAATCTGGAAAGTACTTGCGAATTACTCCTACGCCGATCCTAAAGTTCCGGAAATTAACGACATCGTCCCGCTCCCTCCGGCCAAACTGCCGCCATGGGACGGCAAGCTCCAATGGCTTGAATCTCGCCTGGCAAACATTCCGCCTGAGAAACCTAGCGAAGCACTGATCCACAAGCTGGCCAAAGAAAAAGTGCTCGATCCGGCCACCGGCAAACCCATGCCAGGCTCACCCGCCTTCAGCAAGGCTAACTTCCCGATCATGGTTTGCGCCAGTGGTCAGCCTTGTCCTGAAAGTGGTTATTGGAAAGTTATGATCAATAGCTGGGAAGATCACATTCAGTATTTCAATGAAGGAGAGGTCATGCCCACATATTTGATGACTTGGACTGAATATCGCCCATGGCCACTGCGGGACAAGCTTATGCAGCGCGATGAGCGTGTTAACTGGGGGATGCTGGGATGAAGTTCTTGATTTTTATGTCATGTTTGCTCTTGTCTGCCTGCAGTATAGGTGAGGTGCCTGATCGGGGAGTCGAGCAGAAGTCTTTAGATGAAGATGAATTGCAGAGGTTTAATAATCTGCCGGAAACCCCCGTGGGGGAGATACCCATTGATGATGATTTTTTAACTGCCCAGTTTGAAAACAAAAAATTCGAGTGCCGAAATGTAAATCAATTTACACCTAAAGACGATGTAGCAGCAGCGCGTGCCTTTGAGCAGTTTGTGGCGTATACAAAGCATTCAGAGTCAGATGATAACTTTTTCATGGGCGCAGGGAATAGGCAGCGGCGAGAGGCGTTATTAACTACTGCGCTCGAAGCCGGGAGCTGGAAAGCCGCTTATGTGGATGCTGTGTGGTCAGCGCGCTTCCCTAAAAAAGGTGAAACCACCGCTGACGGGCTGGCGCGAGTTCGGGGTCTGGCTGAAAAGGGCATACCGATTGCTATTCACAAGTACGCTTCGTATATTTTTGTTGACAGGAAGGCATCGTACTTCGCCCATGATGCTGCTATTGATCGTGGCAGCCCGCATTCGATGACTTCGATTGCCAGTCGAATTCTGAAGAGAACGAAGGAACTGCGCCCTTTGGCCAAGCAGCTCTTAGAGTGTGCTGTAAGTCAGGGTCATGGTGCGGCGTATGAACCGTTGGGGCAGATAGCGGAAAGTGAAGGGCGTAGGCTGGATGCCTATCGGTTATGGGCAGAAGGGGTCAACAAAGGATGTCTCGAGTGCGTGAAGAACATGAGAGTGCTCGGCTTGGTGCGCGCGGGAAGCTTTGATAGGCCGGTGAACGAAGCGGCTGCCTGGCAACGTCTTGCGTTGCGTAGCGGTGATCCGGGTTTTCTGGCGCTTGCTTACGAGAAGGACGCTGAGGGGGAGGTTAAAGACAAAACGCCCGAGCTAACTGCTGTCTGGAACTACTACAATAAGGTTGGTCAGTTTGGTGAAACTGCACTTGAGGAATTTGAAAGAAAACTACCGGATGATTTGTTGTTTACGTTGAATGATATTGAGTTGCTCGATTTGCTGAGATATGAAGAGCAGTTGTTACCGTTGCAAGATTCGCTCTACTGATTTAGGCCTGGTTGTCTACACTGGCTGCGTCACTGAGGGCGGTTTGCGCGGTCCTTTCCTCCACTGCAACGCCGGAGAGCGGCACATACACGCCCAAGGCTCGGCCACGCAGCTAGCCGTTTCGCAAACCTGCGCCGTTTTCAGATTGAGTGCGCAATATCGAATCTTGAAGGCCCCCCGTCGCCTGCGGAACCAACTGCTTCGCCAACAAACAATGGCACGGGCGCAAGGCTTCTGTTGTTGGTTGGAGTCAAGGGCAATGCTGCGAAGCGGGACCTGCAAGCTACCAACCTGGGGCCTGCTCCCTCTGCCAGTACGATCCAGCGCTCACCGGATTGCGGCGGAAGGCTTACACCATCCAGATTTTCACATCGCTGGAATGTGGCTTGGCTGCTGCAGGGCAGGGCAACTGCGTCATTAATCAAGTGTGCAGGTTGCCTGGATGGCGCAGCGGCAGCGGGGCAGCATGGGGTATCTCTTCTGAGCGTGTCTTTGCTGAACCTGCCGGAGGACAGGTGACGGACAGAGTGCACAGATCGGGTACTGCTCCGGAAATACAATAAATGTCTTTGTCTGATATCTGGCCGTAAACAGGGAGCAAATCGACAACCTTGAGTAGGTTTTTCCTGTTTATCAATCAGAATAAACGCTCAAAACTACTGATTAATACTTTGCAACTATCACCGCCACCCGCAAATTAATATTTTACTTGCGCCCTCCGCTCGCCAATCCTCAGCGCCACTTTTACCAGAGGGCGAGTCGATGTTAGTTCACACCGACCAGGATTACGGCGTGCTCAAGGCTGCGCAGCGCGAGCTTGAGCAGCAAGTGGGGCATGTTCCCGACACCGAGTTTTATCAACGCAAGTTGCAGGAAGTCTGGGCGCGTGCACAACAAAGCGCCCACTACGGACCTATCGGCGACTACAGTTTCGCGGCATTCGAACAATTGCCGCCGACACCCAAGGCCTTGCTCAAGGCCCAACCCTTGAACTTCTGCACGGTGCAACTTGGCGAGGCCGCCAAGTACTACGCCACCACCGGCACCACTGGCGAGCCAACGCCGACACCGCGGCTCAAAGAGGACATCATCTGGAACGCGGTCAGCGTCGCCAGCCACTGGCGATCGGTGCTGCGCCCTGGCGCGCGGGTGGCCAACCTGATGCCCTCGGATATCGTTCCGGTGGGTGACCTGATCGCCAATGTCTGCGAATACCTGGATGTGTCCCATGTACGGCTGTACCCGTTCACCACGGGTATCACTGACTGGGAGCGGGTGTGCAGCACCTTCGCGACCTATCGGCCCAGTGTGATGTTCATCGCCCCCGGTGTGCTGGTGCAGCTGACCCGCTACCTGAAACAGCGCGAGCTGTTGCAGTCGTTCGCCGAGTCGGTGCACTCGATCATGTTGCTCGGCGAGGTCAACACCCAGCCGTTCCGTGAGCGCCTGGCCCGTTGGTGGCAGTGCGAGGTGTTCGATGCCAGCTACGGCAGTACCGAAACCGGCACCCTGGCGGCGTTGGGCGATGATCAGCAGATGCGCCTGACCACCGCGACCCACTATTTCGAACTGCTGCTGCCCGACGGCCGATTGGTCACCCCGGCGCAAGGCCTGACCGGCCGGCTGGTCGTCACGCCACTCAACCTCTATGCGCGCCCGCTGCTGCGCCTGGACACCGGTGACAGCGTGACCATCACCGCGCCATGGGCGCCCGGCAGGGCGAGCCCGACCGTGCTGATCAACGGGCGTGACAGCGACAGCATCGTGGTGGGCGGTGTCGGTCTGGAGATCCGTGCGGTCGAGGAGGTGGTGTACGGCACCTGTGATGCCACCGGCTATGTCATCGAAGTCGATCGCCGCAGCGACAGCGCGGCGCTGATTCTAGAACGTGACGTGAGCTGGGACAGCAGCCAGGAACCACAGCTGCAAGCCCGACTGATCGAACGTTCCGAGCTACACATGGGCCTGCGCTGGAGCCGTGTGCTGTTCGTCAACAACCTCTCCGCGCTGAACAAGAGCGGCGCTTCGCAAAAGAGCTGGAAGAAGACCAACTTGCGTTTTGTCGGGGGCCAGCAATGACGCCACCGCGCTTTCCGCCAGGGCAGGGCATGGTCAACGGCCAGCCTGATTTGTGGTGCACCTATGCAGCGATACGGACCTTGGCATGGACCGAAAGGCTTGAGCAGGTCGACGCTCCGGCATTGCAGGTTTACATCCAGTCTCGGCGCAACCGCGACGGTGGTTTTGCCTGGAGCAAGGGCATGCCGTCCGACGCCTGGGCAACGTTCTACTGCACCGAAACGCTCAAGGACCTGGGTATTGCGGTCGACCGCAGCGACCAGACCGCTGCCTGGCTCCATACACTCTTCGATGGCGATGCGTATGCCATGTCCCCCGGCCAGACGGCCGACGTCTGGGCCAGCCACTATGCGCTGCGCACCTTGATCGAGGTGTGCCAGGGCCAGGTGCTGGACACCGCACCCTTGTACTGCTGGCTGGAAGGCCTGCAATGCGCCAACGGCGGCCTGAGCTGGTCGGCCGATTTCGCCCGGCGCAACCTGGCCGACACCCGCGCCTGCTTCTACGGGTTGATGGCAGCGCGGGCCCTGGCACGTCAAGGGCTGCCAGCGCCGCAATGGGACCTGCCGCAACTGATCGGCTGGCTGCAGGCGCAGCAGATGGACTGTGGCGGCTTTCGTTTCAGCGAAGCCGCAGAGGTGCCGTGCCTGTGGGCGACCTATCGCGCTACGGCCAGCCTCGCGGCATTGCAGACGCAACCGTTGGGCCGCCAGCGCTGCGTCGCGTGGGTCGAGGGCTTGCGCGGCCCGAGCGGTGCCTTCGTGCGCTGGGCCGGTTACGACGGCGAGGATGTCTGGGCTGCCTTCTGCGCGGTGGGTTCGCTCAAGGCGCTGGGCGAGCCGGTTGCGCACCTGGCCGATGACGTGGCGACGTTCATCGCTACCTTGGCGATGCCCCAGGGCGGCTTCACCTATCGCCAGGCAGACACGGCCGCCGATGTCCTCACTACGGCGGCTGCCGTGCTGGGTGGCAGCCTGTCGGCGGCACAAAGTGAAGCTGCCCTGCGCTGGATCGAAGGCTGCCAGATGCCCAACGAGCCGGGGATCATGTACATGCCCGGTCGCGGTGCCGAAGTGCGTTGCACCAATTGGGGCCTGGCTGCCGGTGCGTTCACCGAGCAGACCGAGCCGCGCCAGGCGATCGGTCACTGGCTGGCCTCGCTGCAGAATCCCGACGGTGGCTTCGGCTTCTGGGAGGGCCGCGGATCGGACATGGTGTCCACGGCTTCGGCGGTGTCGATCTTGCGTCAGCTGGGTGACGACAGCGGTGTAGACCTCGCGGCAATCGAAACCTACGTGGCCAGCTGCAGGCAAGTGCAGGGTTATGCAGCGTTCCCGCGTGGCGAGACTTCTCTGCGCGCCGGGCTGCAGGCGCTGGGTTGCCTCGCCTATATCGGCCACGACGTGACCCAGGCAGCAGCGGAGCTACTGGCCGCGCACAAAGTGCGCCAGGGCGGTTACGCCAACCACGGCCAGCGCATCCCCGACCTGCTCAGCACTTACCAGGCCGTGGCACTGGCTGCCGACTTATGCCTGCCGGTGGACCTGCCGCACCTGCGTTTCTTCCTCGACAAAGTGCGCAGCGCAGCCGGGCATGCCTGGTCGCCGTTGTTCCTGCAAGGGGTCGATGCGCTGTCCAGCTGCCTAGGCCGCCTGCTCGAAGCTTTTGCCCACGGCCAGCGTCAGCGCCTGCCCAACCTGCAGCTTTCGTAAGGAACCGCCATGCCCACCCTCAATGTTTCCTGCGCGCCGCTGCAACCGCTGCAGCGCAAGCGCCTGGCCCTGGCGTTTACCCGCCAGCTCAAGGACCTGGGCGCCGAGACCGCCCACTGCATGGTGTTCTTCAACCCCTTGCCCCAGGACTGCGTCTTCCGCGCCGGCATGCCGATGCCCATTGCCGACCGTGAGGGGGCACCGGCGCAGTTCCATGTGCGCATCACCCTGTCGGCGGCGCGCGACCGGCTGGCCCACCAGGCACTGGCCGAGGGGCTGCATGCGTGCCTGCGCAGCCACTACCCGAACGCCTTCATCTACCTGCACTTCGACCCGATCCTGCCCGAGCACGTGTTCGTCAGTGCCGGCGCGCCATTGATCAACGCGGCCCATCCGCAAGGAAACACCGACGCGTGAACGACCTCAGCATTGCACAGCGTATCCACCAGGCCCTCGGCCAGTTGCTCGGCGAAGAGATCGACGCCATCGGCCCGCGCGACAGCTTCCGCGACTTTCTCGGCGAGCGCTTCGACAGCCTCATGGCCGTCGAAGTGATCACCGCCATCGAAGGGGCATTCGACATCGAGGTCGACTACCTCAGCGATGACGTGCGCTTCTGGTTCGAAACCCTGGAAAAGATGGCGCAGTTCGTGGCGCAGAAACGCGAAGATCAACTGACCCTGGAAGGTGCCGAGTGAACGCCGAGCATCTGTTCACTACCTCCGGTTCCACTGGCGTGCCGCGCCAATGGCTGCGCAGCCTGGCGCAGATGGAGCGCGAGGCGGCCTTGATTCTCGGCCGCTGGGCGCCCGAGGCGCGGGAGATCCTGGCCTTTGCGCCGACCCGCCACAGCTACGGGAAGATCCTCGGCGAAGTCGGTGCGCGCGTCTTGAACGCGCGGCTGCAACGCTGTTCGCTGGAGCAGCAGCGGCTGCCGGCGCTCGACGGTGAAGGCACCTGCGTGATCCTCGCCATCGCCAGCACCTGGCACCTTTTACCGGCATTGCTGGCCCGGCTTGCGCCACGGCGCTCGGTGCTGGTGGTGCACAGCGCTTCGCTGCTGCCGCCAGGGGCATTGGCCACCGTGCAGCGGCATGCCGGGCCGCAGGTGCGCTTCGTCGAGTTGTTGGGCGCCACGGAGACCGGTGCCATGGCCTACCGCGAGCTGGATGCTTGCAGCACCGCCGAGCAAGCCTGGACACTGCTGGACGATGTCCGCTTGCTCAGCCCGCCTGGGCAAGTCGGCGCCCTTGAAGTCGCCAGCCCGCGGATCGCGCGGGAATACGGTCAGGTGAGCGCGCCAGACACGCACCGCTGTGATGACCAGGTACGGGTACTGGACGAGCGCCGCTTCCAGTGGCTGGGCCGGGCCAGCAGCCTGATCAAGGTCAACGGCCTGCGCCTGGACCTGGCACGGCTGGCCAGTGAGCTCGGCCAGCACCTCGATTGCCCGACGCTGGCGTGCGTGGCCGTGCGCGATGCCTTGCGCGGCGAAGCCTTCGAGGTGCTGTTCAGTTCGGCCACGTTGAGCGATCGAGCGGTGCTGGATGCCTTCGCGCATCTACCCCCCGGCCATCCACGTCCGGTCGCGGTACGCCGCGTCAACCACCTGCCTTTATCCGCCACCGGCAAACCTCAGCCGTGGGCGGCCTCTACCTCTGTCAAGGAATACACCCATGAGCCACGCTGATACCCAAGCCACCATCGCCGACTACCTCGCCACCTGCGGCACTGATCCCCGAACCGGCCGCGAGCAACCCGAATACCTCGGACTCAGCCTGCGCAAGCGGCACGAATTGCTGCAGCGTACCCCGGCCCTGGCGGCCGAGTGGGCAGCCCAGTACGCACACTGGTCCGTACACGCCGACAGTCACTACCGCTGCCTGACCAGCACTCGCGTGGCCGAAGCACCGTGGTATCGCCTGGGGGTCAAGGACACGGTGGATGTCGCGGGCCTGCCGACCCGGCTGGGGCTGCGCAGCTACAGGCACTACCCCCAGCGCAGCGCCGAGGCACTGACCTTCCTCGACCCGCGCATCGCCTTGACCTGCAAGGTCGCCACCACCGAACTGAACATCGCGTTTGGTGCAGGCTGCCGCAACCCGCATTTCCCGACCATCGATCCGTCGGGCTCCAGCACAGGTTCCGCGGTGTCGGTGGCTGCCGGCCTGTGCGATATCTCCCTGGGCACCGATGTGCTTGGCTCGGTGCGCTGGCCGGCGTCGCACTGCGGCATGGTCGGCCTGCGCATGACCCAGAAGGCTGCGAGCCTGGACGGGGTGTTCCCGCTGTCGCCGCGCATGGACGCCCTGGGCTGGGTGACCCGCAGCGCCGATGACCTTGACCTGCTGTTCCCGTGGCTGGGCCTGGAGCCGCTGCTCGGCCAGCAACAGCCGCTCAAGGACCGCTACCGCGTGGCCGTGCTGGAACAGGCGCTGGACCCAGCACTGACCAGCCCGGCGATGCTCGAGATGCTCGGCCAGGCCCGCAGCGCGCTGGGCGACCTGGGCATGGCCCCCAGTGAAGTCGCTATGCCAGAACTATGGGCCTGCCGTGGCGACGCCTGGCAGCTGTGCGCGCGCGATGCCTGGCTGGCCTCGGCGGCCTGGGCGCGCCGATTCGATTGCGAGCTGCACTGGTCAACGCTCAGCGCGCTCAAGGTGGGCGAGGGCGTCAGTGACGGTGACTACCGGCGTATCCATCAGCGCATGGACAGCATCCGCGCTGGCATCGATGCCTGGTTCGACGAAGCCCAGGTGGACTTCGTGGTGTTCCCGATGGACCCCAACCGCCCGTTCGATCGGCGCAACCCCCAGCCCGGCGACTCGACCATCCCATCGCCGGCCGAGCCCGGCTATGAGCAGAAGATCAGCTTCACCCCGCTGGCCAGCTTCAGCGGCCTGCCGGCGATCACCGTGCCGATTTGCCTGAGCGCCGACGGCAAGGCGCCGCTGGCCGTGCAGATCATGGGCCGACGCGACAGCGAGCGGCAGCTGCTGGACATCGCCAAACGCCTGCAGGCCGTGACCGGCCTGCTGCCAACCCGTCGACTTCAGGCGTAAGGAACAGAGCATGTGTGGAATCACAGGCTGGGTGGACTACACCCGCGATCTGACCCAGGCCGGCCAGGCCATTGGCGCCATGACCGACACCCTGGCCCTGCGCGGGCCGGACGCCAGTGGCAGCTGGCAGCACCGCAATGCCCTGCTGGGCCACCGGCGGCTGGCGATCATCGACCTCAGCGGCGGCGTGCAGCCGATGACCTACCGCTGTTCCAGCGGCGAGGAAATCGCCCTGGTCTATACCGGCGAGGTCTACAACCACCACGAACTGCGTGAGCGCCTGGGCAAGGCAGGCCATCAGTTCCACACCCGCAG
Organism: Pseudomonas sp. NPDC089395; assembly: GCF_044749525.1. Taxonomy (NCBI): domain Bacteria; kingdom Pseudomonadati; phylum Pseudomonadota; class Gammaproteobacteria; order Pseudomonadales; family Pseudomonadaceae; genus Pseudomonas; species Pseudomonas sp. NPDC089395. The sequence goes on along the minus strand of NZ_JBIVID010000002.1, from coordinate 407,828 downwards.
CGACACCGAAGTGGTGCTGCACGCCTACCTGGAGTGGGGCGAGCACTGCTGCGAGCACCTGACCGGGATGTTTGCCTTCGCCGTGTTCGACGGGCGCGACGGCCACTTCCTGCTGGTACGTGACCGCCTGGGCGTCAAGCCGCTGTACTACGCCCGGCACCAGCAGGGGCTGCTGTTCGGCTCGGAAATCAAGGCGATCCTGGCCCACCCGGAATTCACTCGTGCGCTGGATGTGGTCGGCCTGGTGGATGCCCTGAGCCTGTCGCGCGGCACCGTGCGCTCGGCACTGCGTGGGGTCGACGAACTGCCGCCGGGGCATCGGCTGTCCTGGCGCCCCAATGGCCAGCCGAAGCTCAGCCGCTACTGGCAACTGCAGCGGCGTGAGCATCAGGACGACCTGGCGACGACCGTGCAGCGCACCCGCGAACTGCTGAGCAAGGCCTTGGGCGAGCAGTTGTACGCGGATGTGCCGGTGTGTTCGTTGCTCTCTGGCGGGCTGGACTCCACCGCCCTGACCGCCCTAGCGCAGCAGCGCCTGGGCGCGGCGCAGGGCGGCAAGGTCAATTCGTTCTCGGTGGACTTCGTGGGCCAAGCGGAGCAGTTCCAGAGCGATGCGTTTCGCCCCGAGCGCGACCAGCCCTATGCGTTGGCGGCTGCCGAGTACATTGGCAGCCAGCACCAGACCATCCTCATCGATAACCGCGAACTGGTGGACGATGCCGCGCGCCGGGCGGTTTACCGGGCCAACGACTCGGCGGCCACGTTCGGCGACGTCGACACCTCGCTGTACCTGCTGTTCAAGGCCATCCGCGCGCATTCCACGGTGGCCATTTCCGGCGAGGCGGCGGACGAAGTGTTCGGCGGCTACGCCTGGTTCCGCGACCCCGAGGCACTGGCGGCGCCGCGCTTCCCTTGGCTGTCGCGCATGCAGCTGCTGCAGCCAGCGTTGATCAACCCGGACTTCAACCGCCTGTGCGACTTCGCCCAGTATCAGGACACCTGCTACCACCAGGCGCTGGACAGCGTCGAGCACCTGCCAGGCGACAGCGCGCAGGAGCGGCGCATGCGCGCGATCGGCCATATGCACGTGCAGCGCTGGCTGCCGATCCTGCTCGACCGCAAGGACCGCCTGAGCATGGCCGCCAGCCTCGAAGTGCGAGTGCCGTTCACCGACCATGAACTGGTGGAGTACGTGTACAACGTGCCCTGGGCGATCAAGGGAAAGGAGGGGGAGGAAAAGTGGCTGCTCAAGCAGGCCTGTGCCGACATCGTGCCGCCGGCGGTGCTGCAGCGGCGCAAGAGCCCGTACCCGACCTCGGCCAACCTGGCCTACGAGCGGTTCTTGCGTGCACGGGTGCGGCAATTGCTGGGGGAGGCGGGCAGCCCGGCGTTCCAGGTCATAGACCGGGCGCGCCTGGCGGCCGAACTGCGCCAGCCCGAGGGGTACTTCAACTCGCAGTTGCGGCGCAACAACCTGGAGACGGCGCTGGCACTGGATACCTGGCTGCGCGAGTACCGGCTAGCGGTGTAGTTCGGGCAGCGCGCTGCCATCCAGAATCACCGGGTTCTGGATGGTGTCGGTGAAGCGCCGTGGCGCCCCCAGGTCAAGCATGGAGATGAAGCTGCCCAGGGCAGGGGAGGCGTTCTGGATGTTCCAGTTCATGTACAGGCCCATGGTCGGCGTGGGTTGGTCCTTGATCGGCCGGATCGGGCGGAACTGCACGCGGTCGCGCAACGTGGAGTAGGCAATCGATTCCGGCACCAGGGCAACGCCAAAGCCACAGGCCACCAGACCGATCAGGGTGTGGATCTGCGCCGCCTCCTGGACAATCTTGGGGTAGAAACCGGCCGATTCGCACAGGGCGATCAACTGGCTGTGGTAACCGCTGCCCAGCGCCTGCGGGGTGAACACGAAGTCCTCCTCGGCGAAGTCGCGCAGGTCGACCAGCGCATGCTGCGCCTTGGCGTGGTTGGCGGGCAGGGCCATGACGATCTGCTCGTTGAGCAGCAGGCGCGATTCGATGGTCTCGGGGGGCATCGGCAGCTTGCGCATGAAACCGATGTCCGCCTCGCCGGCCATCAGGGCCTTGGCCTGTGAGGCCGAGGGCATCTCGCGGATGGTCAACCGCACGTTCGGGTAGATTTCGCGGAATCGCTTCAGGGTGGTGAGCAACGACTCGTAATAGGCAATGGAGATGGCGGTGATGGTCAGCTTGCCGCAGATGCCTTCGGAAACGTTGCGCGCGTATTCGATGCCCTGTTCCAGCTCCTTGAGCGTGCGGTAGGCGGTTTCCAGGAACGCCGTGCCGGCCGCGGTGAGCTTGACCCCACGCTTGTTGCGCAGGAACAGGCTGAAGCCCAGCTTCTCTTCGAGTCGGTTGATCGCCTGGCTCAGGGGCGGTTGCGCCATGTGCAGGCGAATGGCTGCTTTGTGAAAGTGCAGTTCCTCGGCCACGGCAATGAACTGCCTGAGCAAACGTGTCTCGATCATTCTACGTTCCTTCATCGAGTCGAGCGGGGGCCTGTCTAGCGTTCTCCAGCGCCCAGCCGTGCAAGACGGCCATGATATAGGGGCGGGGGTGCTGGGTGATATCCGTGAGATATCAAAGTTGCATGCTTTTAATATTAAGTCATTGATTTTTTTATTGTTATCGTAAAAAGGAGAATTCGAAGAGCTTTAGAATGCCCAGCACAGACCCCTTCATGAACAAAGTGGCCATCGTCACCGGTGCTGCCCAAGGCCTTGGCCTGGACTATGCGGCGGCGCTGGCCGCGCGCGGCGCCCGTGTGGTCATCAGTGACCTGGGGACCGACCGGTCTGGCGAGGGGCAGGACCCTTCGGCGGTCAGCGTCGCCTTGCAAGCCCTGAAGGACAAGGGTTTCGATGTGGTCGCCCATGTCGGCCAGCTGGAAAACGAAGACGAATGCCGGCAACTGGTGGAAATGGCCATCGCCCAGTTCGGCGCGTTGGACATCCTCATTCACAACGCCGGCTGGGTCGACTACCAGGGCATCGAGACCCAGGAGCAAGCCTTTCTCGATCGTGCCCTGGGCATCAGCGTGCATGCCCCGGTGTGGCTGGCCAAGCATGCCTGGAAGCACCTGAAGCATTCCGCAGCCCCGCGCATTGTGCTCACGACCTCGGACCGCGCCATGTACCAGCGCTACTCGCAGCCTGGGCTGGTAGCCTATTCGGCGGGCAAGATGGCCCAGGTCGGCATCATGAACGCCCTGAGCATGGAGGGCCTGGCGCACGGCATCCTGGTCAACGCCATCTCGCCGGTGGCCAAGACCCGCATGTGGGGCGTGACGCTGCCGCCGGAAGAGCTCAAGCCCGAGTGGGTCACGCCGGGCGTGCTCTACCTGGCCAGCGCATTGTGCCGCGACACCGGTTACATCCTGCGCGCCAGCAACGGCCAGTTCACTGCCACGCGCTTCAGCGAGAACAGCGGCGTCAGCTACCCGCGTGACCTGGCGCGGGTCGAGGCCTCGAGCCTGGCTGAAGTGGCCGAGCGCTGGAGCAGCATCAAGGAATGCCATTACCTGCCGTTCAAGGTCGCCAACACCCGCACCGACCTGGGCGAAAGCCCGGTCTGGGATCCCCGTAGCGGTGCCTTGTACTTCGTCGACCTCACCGGCGGGCGCATCCATCAGATGCTGCCCGATGGCGAGGTGACGGTGCTGTACGAATCGGCCGCGCGGATCGGTGCGCTGGCATTGACCGACCAGGGCAACCTGATCTTCACCGAAGACGCCAGCGTGGCGATCCTCGACGTTGCGCGGGGCAAGGTGCGGCAGTACTCCGCATCGGTGCACCACCGCTCCAGCTACCGCTTCAACGATGGTGCGTGCGATCCGCAGGGGCGATTCGTCACGGGCTTGATGGATGAAGGGCCAAGCGGCAAGACCGGCGCGTTGTTCCGTTTCGATGGCGAGCTGCACGACGAAGTGATCCACGATGACCTGGCGTTACCCAATGGTCTGGCCTGGTCGCAGGACGGGCAAACGCTGTTCTTCGTCGATTCGGTCAGCCGCTCGATCTATCGCGCGGAGTACCTGGAGGAAGGCCGCCTGGAGCATGTCACGCTGTTCGCCGAGACGCCGGCAGAACTGGGACGCCCCGATGGCATCGCGCTGGACCGCGAAGGCGGGCTGTGGGTTTGCCAGTTCAATGGCAGTTGCCTGTTGCGTTATGACCGTCACGGGCACCTGACCGACCAGGTGGTGATGCCCGTGCCTCGCCCGACCAGTTGCTGCTTTGGTGGCGCGGCCATGGATACGCTGTACATCACCACCGCGCGTTTCGGTATGTCGCCTGCGGAACTGCGCCATTACCCCGATGCCGGCGACCTCTATGCGATTCGCCCGGAAGTGGGCGGCCTCGCGCGCTTCGCGTTCAAGGAATGAGGCTTTGGCCCTGGCTGGGCGGCAGCACGGCCAACTCACCGAAACGTTGCGCCGAGTCGATGTAGCGCAGCGCCGACTTGGCGTCTTTCCAGCCAACGTAACTCATCAATGATTTCAACTCCCAGCCGTTGGCCGAGGCCCAGGTGGCAAAGCCGCGGCGCAGGGAGTGGCCCGTGTACAGCGCAGCAGGCACCCCAGCCCGCTCTAGCATGCGCCGCAGCAGGCCGACCAGGCTGTTGCTGTTGAGTGCTGCCTCGCCAAGGTTGCCCCAACGGTCGAGCTTGCGGAACACCGGGCCGTGGGCAATCCCGGCCACCTCGATCCACTGCAGGTAGGCCGTGACCGGGCACAACGCCTTGAGCGCCGGCGTGCGGTGCTGCACGCCCAGCGCTTCGCGGTCACCCTTGCTGCGTGGCAGGAACAGGGTGATGCCGACACCGGCTTCGGCCTGGATATGCTCGATGCGCAAGCGCGCCAGTTCGTCACCGCGAAAGCCTCGCCAGAAGCCCAACAGCAGCAGCGCCGTATCGCGGCGGGCGCGGCGCAGGGTGGGCAGATCGTGGCGCTCACGGGCCTGACGGGCTTCTTCTTCGAAACACGCGACGGCAGTCTGCAAGTGTTGCAACAGCAGGGGGGCGGCCTGCCTGGGCGGGGTCGGGTGCAGGGTGCGGATGCCGCGCAGTACCTGGCGCACCAGCGGCGCTTTGGTCGGGTCGGGAAAGCCCTGGCTGATGTGCCATTGGCTGAGCGCTGCGAGGCGTTGGCGCAGGGTGCTGACCGTGTGCTGTTGGGCGTGGTCGGCCAGGTAGCGGGCAATGCTCTCGGCGGTGGCCGGCAGAAAGCCACCCCAATGCGCCTCGAAATGCTCGATGGCGGCCTGGTAGCTGCGCCGGGTGTTGTCGCGGGTCGCGGCGCGGACGTAGCGCTCGATGTCGGTCATGGTCGGTGGGATGGTGATGGTGGCTGACACGATAAAGGTTATTCGCTTGTCTGTCCTGGCCCTATCGCCGGCTCGCCGGCGATAGGGCCCTCACACCATGCATGACTTTTCCTCGATACCATTGAAAGGCGGGTACTCACGCAACTGCACGGGCGACAACGGCCGGCTGAAGTGGTAGCCCTGGGCAATGTCGCAGCCGGCCAGCTTCAGGCACACCACCTGCTCGCGGGTCTCGACCCCTTCGGCCACGACCTCCAGGCCCAGGCGCTTGGCCAGGATGATGGTCGAAGAGACGATCGGGCTGTCGTCGTAGCTGTTGGAAAGGGGGGCGATCAGTGCACGGTCGATCTTCAGCTTGCTCAGGGGCAGCGACTGCAGGTGGGCGAAACCGGCGTAGCCTCGGCCAAAGTCGTCCAGGCTGATACCCAGGCCGGCCGCGCGCAGGCGCTGCAGGTGTTCGACGGCGGTACCCTCCGGATCGAGGATGGTGGTTTCGGTGATCTCCAGCTCCAACCGCTGCGCGGCGATGCCATGGCGCTGCAGCTTGGCCAGCAAGCGGCTACTGAAATCGCCTTGGCGCAGTTGCAGTGCCGACACATTCACCGCCAGGCGGCTCTCACGGCCCTGGGCGTTCCAACGGGCCAGCTCTTCGCAGGCCAGGCGCAATACTTCCCAACCCAGCTCGATGATGAACCCGCTGCGCTCGGCCAGGTCGATGAAACGGTCCGGGTACAGTAGCCCGAATTCGGGATGGTCCCAGCGCACCAACGCTTCGTAGCCCAGCACGCGCTGGGTGTCGAGGCGTATCTGCGGTTGGTAGTGGAGCACGAACTGGCGCCCGGCCAGCGCGCTGCCAAAGGCTTGTTCCAGGGTGAAGGCCTGGATATCGGTAACGTTCAACGAAGGGTCGAAAAAGCGGTACTGGGCGCGGCCTGCCTGCTTGGCGGAATACATGGCGGCATCGGCGAAACGGATCAGGCTATCGATTTCCTGGCCGTCCCGGGGGCAGATGCTGACACCGACGCTGGGGCTGGTGTTGACCTCCTGGCCATCAAGGGCATAAGTGGCCGACAGCTTCTGCACCAGGTTGCGCACCCAGGTGTTGATCTGTTCTTCGCTGCGCTCGCCGGCCAGCAGCACGACGAATTCGTCGCCGCCAAAGCGCGAGGCTTCGTCACCCGGCTCCAGCAGGCGCTGGATGCGCCCGGCCACGGCTTGCAACAGCAGATCGCCGACCTTGTGCCCCAGTGAGTCGTTGATCGACTTGAAGCGGTCCATGTCGATGAACAGAATCGCCATCAACTGGCGCTTGCCGCGTTGCCGGGTCAGGGCCTGGCCTGCGACCTCGACGAACTGGCGGCGGTTGTGCAGGCCGCTGAGGTGGTCGGTGGCGGCGGCCTGGCTGCTGCGCCGATGTTCGTCTTCCAGGCGCCCGATCAACTGCTGGTTGATCTGCTGCGCATGCTCCAGGGCGCTGAAGGCTTCCTGGCGCTTGCGCAGCAGGCGCAGGGTCCAGGCCAGGCTGGCGAGAATCATCAGGGTCATGCTCAGGTTCAGCCAGTACTGGCGCGTGTAGGCCAGCGCGGACGGCGCAAGGATCTCGTCGTGACGCTGGCTGACGACCACGCTGTAACCGCGCTCGGCGACACGCCGGTAGACGCTTTGGTAAGGGTTGCCTGCAGCATACTGGGTGAAAAGCCCGGATGCGCTGTCGGAGCCCTGCAGGCCTGGTTCGAAGCTGTCGTCCGCCACCACCACGCCATGGCTGTCGATGCGCAGGCGTTCCTCGCCGTTGTCCTGCAGCAGGCGCATCAGCCCGCTATCGCCCAAGTCGATGTGCTGGAACAGTACGGCCAGGTAACCGATGTCCAACTGCACCACGAGAATATGATCGATCTCGCGGCCTTGCAGGTCGGTCAAGGGCAGCAGGAAGGGTAGGCGCCAGTTCGGCAGCGCGCCAGGGTTGCTGTCGGGCGTGATGCGGGGCAGGAAGGGTTTGAAACCGTAGCGGGCGACGTGCAGGCGCAATTGCTGGAGCCAGTCTGCCGGCAGTTCCGTGGTTTCGTCGCCATGGCTTGCCGAGCGTAGCCGACCCTGCCGATCATACAGGCTCATGCGCTTGAACACCGGGTCCTCGGCGAGCAGACGGGCCAGGCTGTGGTTGTCCTGGCGCAGCCCCTTCAGCTCATCCTGGGTCACGCGACCCACCGCCTGGGCCCGATCGACCAACTGGCCCAGGCTCTCGGCGACAAGGCTGGCCAGGTTCAGGTGCGCGGCGGCCTTGGCCGACAAGGCATCCTGGCGCGAGGCGGCCTTCTGGGAGAAGTGCAGCCCCCAGAGAAACGTCAAGGTGGCGGCGCAGAGCATCAGGATCAACAGGCGCAGAAGGCCTGTAGACGAGAGCGAACGGCGTATCACGGCTGGTATTCCCGACCCTGGGTAGTGGGCGAAAAATACGACAGGCAGATGACAGGTGAATGACGGGGTGGCAATGTGCCTTTAATGGTGAGCCGCGCGCCGCAGAGGGCGCGCAGGTAACCGTCAAGCAGCGTGCGGCGTCCCTTTGAACATTCTCCTCTGTGCTTGCATGGCTTGGCCCAGCTGCTCCAGCACATCCTTGCCCAGCAACTTCTTCGCCGTCGGGAACAGCTCGCTTTCTTCCTCTTCGATGTGGTGTTCGAGCAGCTCTTTCATGACCTTCACCCGACCCGCAAAGGCCACGGTGCCGGTTTCGGTGTGCAGCAGGTCGGGCAGTACCCGCGAATCGACGGTGCGATGTTCTTCCTTGGCCTCGTAGTACATCTTCGCTTCTTCCTTGCCCCCGGCCTGTTTGATGGCCGGGTAGAGAATGTCTTCCTCCAGCGCGGTATGGATCTGCAGTTCGTGCTCGATGCGCTGCAGCAGTTCGGCACGTTTCTTCACGGCCCGCTCGGTGGTGGTGGACAGTTCCTCAAGCAGTTTCTTGACCCGCTTGTGGTCCTGCATCAGCAGCTCGATGGCATTCATGGTGGCACCTCATCGTGGGTAACAAGATCGCGGCTTACCTGCCATGGAGTGGGCCGCAAGCGGCAGGGTTCAATGCTGACGATGGCCGGTGTTGGCGGTAAGACCTGCTGCCACGAGGCCTGTCCTCTCAGGTCCGGATGCGGCTTTGAAAGCGCTGGTTTTCCCTGTGCGAGCAACTGTCTTGCTCAATTTCTAAAAGTTGTCGCGATTGCTGTGGGAGCGGGCTTGTCCCGCGAACACCGGCGGAGCCGGTGCCATACTCTGCGCTGCCTGTTTCGCGGGACAAGCCCGCTCCCACATGGATTGCGTTCCGGCCCTTCGCCGGCAAGCCGGCACCCACAGCATTCGCGCTAAGTCACTGCGCTTTCAATGCTGACCAGCTCAAGTACCGTGCCGTCCACCAGGTTCAGCTTGAGGTCGGCGATATCCCCGGCGATCCGATCGGCGACGGCCGGGGCGGCACCAGCCGTTGCACCAGGCAGGTATTCACCTCGAAAAATGCCTACGCTGCCTTGCGCAATGCCTCGATCAGTTCACCCTTGCGCATGGTCGAGCGACCGGCAATTCCTTGTTGGCGCGCCCGATCCATCAGCGCTTGCTTGGTCATCTCTTCCAGCTGCTGTCCGGGCCGGGGCACGCCGTGTTTGGTGGCCACGGCCCGGCGCGCCGACGATTCGCGCGCCTTGGCCTTGGCCGCCGGGCTTTTCTTCTGCCCCGAGCCGCCCTTGCGTTCGCCGCCGCCCGATTGCTTGTTGACGGTCGCCCAGGCCCGCGCCTCGGCTTCGTCCTTGGACACACCCTTGGCCTCGTAGCCTTCCTCGATGTGTTCGGCCTTGCGTTTCTGCTTGTCGGTGTACTTGTCTTTGTCTCCACGGGGCATGGTGATTCTCCTTTTGCGTCAGAGTGTGTTTACAGCTGCACGTGCGGCTCGACGCCAGGTTCAGTGACCAGCTCGCCGTCCAGGCCGAGCTTGCCCAGCAGGCGACGTGCGTCGTAAGGGGCGTGCACCTTCTGGTCGTTGTCGAAATAGCAGTACACGTCACGCGCGGTGCGCTTGGTCGGGGCGCGGGGCACCACCAGCTCGGCATCCTCAGGCTGGCCGCCCTGGGCCCACGCCTGGATGCGCATTCGCCAACGGCGCAGCGCCCTGGCGGTGTAGCCGCTGCTATAGAGCTCGACATCGCCATGCAGGCGCATGTAGATGAAATCGGCGGTCACATCCTCGACGTAGGGCCACTTGCCGGCACTGTCGGCGACCACCAGCGCCACCTTGTGCTTGCGCAACAAGCCAATGAAGCTGTCGCAGAGGAAACTCGGATGGCGGATTTCCACGGCATGGCGCAGACGCGCATTGCCGCCAATGGCGGTGCCTGCATTGCCTTGCAGGCGTTCGTCTGCCTGTTTGGCGCAGGCCCGGGCGGCCTTGCGGTCTTTGGGCAGCTTGTCGAGGAAGTCACTGAAGCGCTGGGCGTCGAATTTCAGTGTCGGGGGAAACTGCCAAAGGAAGGGCCCAAGCTTGTCGCCCAGCAACAGCGGGCCTGAGGCAAAGAAGTTGGCCAGTGCTTCATCGATTTCCTTGAGCCTGCGCACATGGGTGATATAGCGCGGCGCCTTGACCGAAAACACGAAGTCGTCTGGCGTCTGGTCGCGCCACTGGCAGTAGCGTTCGGGGGTCTGCAGCGCGTAGAACGAGCCATTGATCTCGATGCTGTTGACCGCTCGCGAGGCGAACGCCAGCTCGTCATCCTGGCGCAATCCCGCGGGGTAGAAGTCCTTGCGCCATGGGCCATAGCGCCAACCGGAAATACCAATACGAATGTCGCTCACGGGGGCATCCTTCATTCGTCCACTCATCACTGACGACCGGGGCCACGTCGGCCGGGTTCAGCAAGGTTGACGAATGGGCAACCGAGTGAACCGCAGCGTACGGAACGACCGGAACGGGGAAACAGTCGAAAAAGGACTCGATGCACCACTCTGAAAGGCAGCCGCGCAGATGACCTTCATCGTCTGGTTCGCCATGCTGGGCGCCGTCTTGTTGTTGCTGGCGCTCTCATCCTCCTTCTTGCGCTGGATGCCGGTGACGTCGTCGGTCGTCTGCCTGGGCCTGGGTATGGGCCTTGGCCCTTCCGGGCTGGGCTTGCTGCAGCTCGATGTCGCCAAGTCGAGTGGCTGGATGGAGCACCTCACCGAAGTCGCGGTGCTGTTCTCACTCTTTTTCAGCGGCTTGAAACTGCGCTTGCCGCTGCGCAATCGCAGATGGTGGCTGGCGTTCTGTCTGGCTGGGCCTGTGATGTTGATCTGCATCGGGGGCGTGAGCCTGGTACTGCACTACGGTCTGAACCTGGGGTGGGGCCTGGCGGTGCTGATCGGTGCGATTCTTGCGCCTACCGACCCTGTCCTTGCGACCCTGGTGCAGGTGGTCGATGCGCGGGACGAAGACCCTGTTCGTTTCAGCCTGTCGGGGGAGGCGGGCTTGAACGATGGGATCGCCTTTCCCTTCGTCATCCTGGGCTTGCTGCTGCTACACGATACTGGGCAGGCGTGGCTGAGCGACTGGTTGATCAAAGACGTGCTCTGGGCGGTGCTCGCCGGGCTGCTCTGTGGCTACTGGATGGGGCGCGGGCTGGGGAGGTTGACGCTCTACCTTCGGCTGCGCCACGACGACAGCACCGTCTCGCCAAACGACTATCTTGCCTTGGCGCTGATTGCCATGGCCTACGTGATTGCCGAGTCCCTCCAGGGCTATGGGTTTCTGGCCGTGTTCGCTGCCGGGCTGGGATTGCGCCAGGCTGAAGTGCAGACGTCCACCAGCCCGAACGAACCTGCCGCCGAACACTTGGTGCAGCCCGTGGTAGGGCACCAGCACGTCGCGCCAGAGCTTGCGGTGAAAGGGGACGTGAAGCATCTGGACGACTCGCAGATTGCCGCCGGGATCATGTTGGGCGACATGCTGGCCTTTGGCAGCCTGGTGGAGCGAGCGTTGGAGGTTTTTCTGATCACCCTGCTCGGCGTGATACTGCTGGAGCATTGGGATTGGCGTGCGTTGAGCGTCGCCGGGGCGCTGTTTTTCGTGATCCGTCCTTTGAGCATTGCACTTATACCGTCACGGGGGATGTTGAATTCACTGCAGCGGGGGCTGATGGGGTGGTTCGGTATTCGCGGCATCGGCAGCTTCTACTACCTGTTCTACGCGCTGAACCATGGCTTGCTGCCCGCTTTCGCGGTGGAGACTACCCAACTGGTGCTGTCGGTCGTGGCGCTGAGTATCTTGCTGCACGGCCTCAGCGTGCAGCCGCTGCTTGCCCGATACGAAGCGTGGAAGCGCCGTGCTTCCTGAGCTCGGACAGCCCAAGGCCGGTCACGGCAGCCATTGGGCTGTTCGGTCAAAGGATAGGTTTGCCGCCTGTCACGGCATAGCGCGAGCCTGAGATGTAGCTCGCCTCATCGGAAGCAAGGAGGACGTAGATCGGCGCGACCTCGACGGGTTGGCCCGGCCGTCCCATCGGGTAGCCCGAACCGAAGTTCCTGACGGCCTCGTCGGGCATGGTGGCCGGGATCAAGGGTGTCCAGATGGGGCCCGGCGCCACACTGTTGACCCGAATGCCTTGTTTGCCCAGCAACTGCGCCAGGCCTGCGGTGAAGTTGGCAATTGCACCCTTGGTCGTGGCGTAGGCCAGCAGCTTGGGCGAGGGATCGTCGGAGTTGACCGAACTGGTATTGATGATCGAACTGCCCTTGGGCATCGACGGCAATGCCCGTTGGCAAATGCGGAAAATGGCCGTGATGTTGACATCGAAGGTCTTCAACCACTCATCATCGTCGATCTCGTCCAGGGTCTCGTGGGACATCTGGAAGGCTGCATTGTTGACCAGGATATCGATGCGCCCGAACTGCGCCACAGTCTTGTCGACGATGTCATGACAGTGCTGTTTCTCAGCCAGGTCGCCCGGCAGGAGCAGGCATTGTCGGCCCGCAGCCTTGACCCACCGCGCGGTTTCTTGTGCATCTTCGTGCTCGTTCAGGTAGGCGATGGCAAGGTCCGCACCTTCGCGGGCGTAGGCAATGGCGACAGCCCGCCCGATGCCGCTGTCACCACCGGTGATCAACGCTACCTTGCCTTCCAGCCGGCCGTTGCCGGCATAGGTTTTCTCACCACAGTCGGGGTAGGGCTCCATCTTGCGCTGTGAACCCGGGACGTCTTGTGGTTGCGAGGGAAACGGAGGCGTTGGGAAGTCGCGCATGGTGAAAGCTCCTTGAGTTGGGAACGCTCTTACCTTTTCGAATGATCCGGACAGGGAGTGTTGGAATGGATCACGCACTGGTGCGACAAACGGTGCTCGCATGCACCGTTTTCTGTCGTTCGATTGCATTGCCGCGTTGCTGGGCTAAGGTGGGATAACCCACATCTAATACTAAAGTCGTAGGAGGGCGGCATGCGCATACGCGGTGAGGTTTTCTGGGGTTGGGCCGATCCTACGCTTCACCATCGAACTCATGGCGAGACACTGGATGATGGCAAGATGCTGGAGGTTCAGGTGCGCCTGTCGCGCACAGGCAATACACAGATGTTCATTGGCGTGTACGCCGCCAGTGGCATGGTGCTTCACGAAGAAGCGTTCGATTCACGGCCTGGGGAATCGATGACGCGGGCGCTGGCCTGGGGTGTTGGGCGTGCCAGATGTCTTGCGAGCGAGGAGGGTGGGAAACGGGCACGCGCTTGATCATTCCCTGACGGTTCTCCCAGGCATGGCCAGGGCGATTCCTTCACCCTGGCCTGCAGCACGATTTTAACGGTTTTCGTCGTTCATTCCGCTGTCCTCGTCCTGAACAGCCAGGGATGCATCATCCATGTCACTGTGCTCCGTGTCGGATTTGGAGCCAGAATGATGGCCCCCTTTGCCGCCTTGCTGGGTGCCACCACCGGCACGCTGAGGATCGTCCTGATCATTCACGCCACCACCTTGTCCACCTGGCTGAGTACCCCGCTGATCTTGCCTGTCGGGTTGACCGCCTGGCATCTGCCCGCCTTTCTGTCCTTCGTCCCAGCCCCGTTGCGGGTCGTTGGTTCCTCCCGACGACTGGCCTCCTTGCTGACCCGGTTGCGAGGCTTTTTCTCGGTCATTCGGAACGTTGCCAGGGGTGGTCTGAGGGGTGCCGCCTTGCTGTCCGGTCTTGCCTTGGTCGTTGGCCATGATCTCGCACCTCGTATGTTGACACAGGGAAACCTGTGTTTACTTCCGATGCCGGCCTTCGCAGGAGTGCTCCCACAACTTTCGTAGTAGCGGACCAGAGGCGCGAAAGTTCCCGAGGCTCAATGTGTTGCGTCGTAAAAGCCTTGGCGACGAGCCACAGCTACCCATTACCACCACGCTCAGTGTTCGAACGCCAATGGATGTTCCTGCGGTAAACCGAGTGCCGTTCATTGGTGGATCAGGTACCTGTCATAGATCGACGTGACTGAACTCCCACGCCAGTGCCTACGTCCCCCGAATGAATGCCGCATGTTCTCGGCGTTCGTCCACCCATCAGCTTCGAGGGCGTCACAATGGAAAAGACCGATCAAGGTTCAACCGCCCCACCTGGCAGTACCCAGGACCACCTTCACACCCTCGGCGACGAAGCCGGAGCGCTGCTGGGCGAAGCCCGGCAAAAAAGCAGCGAGCAATACGAGCACTACCGCGACAGCGCAGCCGAACAGCTCGATTCGCTCAAGGAAGGCGCGCGGTCGGCAGCCACGGCGCTGGAAGGCCATGACAGCCTGGGCCTTTCGCAATACCTGAGCGAGGCGGCCGAGTGCGTCGGCAGTTTCGCCGAACAGGTACGCCATGAGAGTGCCGAAAGCCTGCTGCAGCGTGGCGTGCAGTTGGCGCGGGACAACCCGGCAGTGTTTCTGACAGGCAGCGTAGCGGTGGGCTTTGCGTTATCGCGTTTCTTGCGTGCCAGCGCCAGCCATCCCACTGCAGATACACCTAACGCGCCGGCTCAAGGCGTCAACGCGTCTCGTCACCCGCTGTCAGCCACGCCAGACAGGGCGAGCGATGTGTCCACCCATAAGCCCTACACCCCGGTCGACCCTGTCGGGGTCGGTGCTGGCAACTCGGTAGGCGCAAGCCCGTTCGAGCGTGACCCGCTCAAAGGAGGCGAATGATGAACAAGGATACTGTGCACACGAGTCCCGGGTTGCACCCAGCCGATAGCGACCCTGTCGGTGTGGGAAGCCTGCTGCGCCAGTTGATGCGGGAAGTGCCGGAGCTGTTCACCAAGGAGCTGGCACTGGCCAAGGCAGAGCTGCAACAGAACCTGGCCACCTTGAAGGCGGCTACAGCAGCCGTAGCGGCCGGGGCGATAGTGCTTCTGGCGGGCTTCGTCATTCTCCTGCTGGCAGCGGTGTATGCCTTGGCACTGGTAGTCCAACCGTGGCTGGCGGCCTTGATCGTCGGGGCGGTCACGGTGCTGATCGGCTTCATCATGCTGCAGTCGGGCAAGAAGCAGTTCGAGCCCGGGCATCTGGCCCCTGATCGTACCTTGCATGCCATGCAGCAAGACAAGGACGCGCTGAAGAGGAAATTGCCATGACCACTTCCTTCGAACATGAATCGCACAAGGACCCAGACCTGCTCGAACAGGAAGTCAACGCCAAGCGCGAGCACATCAGTGACCTGGTCGATGCCCTGGAGCAGCGCCTGAGCCCGGGCCAGCTGGTCGACAGGGTACTGGCATACACCAGAGGCAATGGTGGCGAGTTCTTCCAGAACCTGGGTACCACACTGAAGAACAACCCTGTGCCGGCCACCCTCACTGTCCTGGGCCTGGCGTGGCTGGGGCTCAACCAGAACCGTCCGTTCAACCCCGGGCCTGCCTCTCAAGGGCCTGGTCTGGGCGAGAAGCTCGGTGATGCGGTCGACTCGGTGAAGGGTGCCTTCGCCCACGCCGGGGACGCTGTGCACGATGCCAGCCAGAAGATGCGCCTGAAGGCCCAGGATGTGCGCGACCGGGCCAGCGAACTGGGCCAGGGCGCACGCGAAAGCATGGGTCAGTCTGCCGACACGCTGCGCAGTTCCGCGCACAGGGTAGGGGACCAGGCCACGGCCCTCAAAGGCCAGTTCAACCATTTGCTCGAAGAGCAGCCGCTGGTGTTGGCCGCGTTGGGCATTGCGCTAGGGGCAGCGCTTGGGGCGGCGCTACCCGGTACCCGGAAGGAAGATCAGCTGATGGGGGCCACTAGCGATCGGCTGACGGAAACCCTCAAGGCCAAGGGCGAAGAGGTCAAGGAAACGGTGCAGCAGTCACTTGAACGGGTAACTGATGAACAGGCGACGCCGGCTGAGCGCAAAGGTGAAGGATCTGACCTTTCTTCGGGGCTTGGCTTCCCTTCTTGAGCGGCTTGCAGTGCTCGCGCCAGCCTCTTCGCCAAGCGGTGTGGGAGGCTGGCAGTGTTCAGGCGTCAGACAACGCCAACGGCAGTTCCAGTTCGAAGTGCCAGGTGGATTCCGCTCCCAGTTGCCCGGGAATGCTACGGGCACTGGCATGCAGAATCTGCAGCAGGTGTTGCAGCTCGGCGAACGCCCAGCTGGCGGCCGAGTCCGCCTCGACCGGTTCGTACCATGGGCTCAGCTCCAGGGTCAGGCAAAGCCACCCGCGAGGCAGGATGCGGGTCATCACGCGCAGGTCGAGCTGCGCGGGCAACGGCCCTTGGCGCACCTGCTCGAACAGGCAGTCGAGCAGCCTTCGGTAATGATGTGCATCGATCCAGGCACGGGCCAGTGCGCGCAGGCCGGGGCCGACGTCGAGGGTGCAGCCCAGCAGCGCCAACTGGTGACGATGCGGCGCCAGGATTTCCTCGGTGAGAATGCCCAGATTGTGCGCTTGGGCCTGGGTCTGCAGCTCGTGACGCTCGACCGAGGCGAGGGCGTTGATCCTGTCCAGGCTGCGGCCCATCTGATCGATCTCGACCACCAGCGCGTCAAGGGCTGGCTGGGTGTTGGCCGCACTGGCCCGTCGTGCCTGGTCGATCGCCTCTTGCATACGTTCAAGCCCAATACGCAATTGGTTGTTGATGGCGACCAGGGTCGAACTCTTGAGTGTGCTCTGCAAGCGTGCTTGCGCTCCTTCATGGCGCAAGGTCGCCAACATTCGGTCACGTTCAGTGAGGTCGCTCATACCGCCGAGCATCGCCACCTGCTTGCCGCTTGCATCACGAAAGGGTGTGCACCAGACGAAAAACGACGTGGCTACCCCCGCGAAGTCGATTACGACTTCGGTCATGAAAGGCTCTTCGCGCACGATCGCTTCACGCAGCCGGTCATGGGAGCGATTGCGCATCGCCTCCGGCAGCCAATGCGCTTCGTGCAGCGTCTGGCCTTGAATCTGTTCGAAGGTGGTTTCGGCATAGACCAGGTAGCGTCGATTGCACATCAGCAAGCGGCCCTGCAGATCGCGTACGAACATGGGATAGGGTGCCGAATCCAGCAACCCCCGCAAGAACCCGTACTCACGCGTCAGCGCCGGGTCCAGGGTATCTGCCGTGGGGCGCTCGGACTGCTCTCCGGCAAACATCCCGTGGCTGCGGGCCACCTCCAGCAACTGGAAGTGGCTGTCCACCCCCAGCTTCTGATAAAGCCGGACCTTGTAAGTGCTGACCGTCTTGTAGCTGAGACTGAGTTGCGCCGCGACCTCCTTGCTGCTCAGTCCTTGGCTGAGCAGTTGCAGGACACTCAGTTCCCGGGCCGAGAGCTGAGTCAGTTCACTCGTCCCCGCTGGCACCGCTGGCGCCGCCGGGTGGGTCGCGTCGCTGGGGAAATAGCTTCGCCCATGACTGACCGCATGCAGGGCATTGCGCAGTTCATCGACGGCGTCGGACTTGCTGACATAGGCATCGGCACCGGCCTGCAACGACCTTGCCGCGTAGATCCCCGCCTCCTGGGCGCTGTACACCAGCAGCCTGATGCCCTCATGGCTCGCCCTTAGCCGTCGCACGAGGTCCAGCCCACCCAATCGCGGCACCATCAGCTCGACGATCACCACTTGCGGGCGCAGCAGCCGGCACTGCAGCAAGGCATCCTGGCCGTTGTCCACCTCGGCGAGCAGTTGATGGCCCGTGCGTTCGAGCAGCGCCCTGAGGCCGTCGCGAACGATGGGCTGGTTGTCCACGACCAGCACGCTGCTCATGCACTGTTTCCTCGTGTCCATTCCCCGCTGCCAAGCATAGACCAGCCCTCAAGTCGGGAAACATTCCTACAACTGCACTGAAACTGTTCCGACATCTGTTGCGAAGTCGCGCGCGCAAGCTTCTGGCATCACTTTTCCAGCGCCCGCGAGGTTGCCATGAACCACTACCACACCCCCCATTCCGGCTCGCCGCGATTTGAGCGAACCCGCCTTGCCCAGGCACTGGGCCTGCTGCTTGCAGGGTTGTTCAGCCTGCAGCCGATCGAGGGCTGGGCCGCCGACACGCGTATCGTGCCCCTGGCGTTTCCGGGCCTGCTGCTGGGCGCGCCGGCCCCCCTTGTGGTCAACACGGCAGACGGTATCGGCATCACCGTCAGTGGCCCCCATGACCAGGCCAGTGTGCTACTGGCCGCAGCCCGCACCATCGGTGTGCTGGCGCCGGCAGCTAGCAGCATCGGTTTCGATCACGCAAGCGTCGTCTCCAGTGCGCTCACCGCTGCCAACGCCAATGGTCAGAGCGCCCTGGTGGCACGGGATGGCGGCCAGCTGAGCGGTTCGCAAGTCACCATCAGCCTGGTACCCCAGGCCGCCAATGGCACCGCGGTGACCGCCAGCAACATGACAGGCGTGCGTGCCACCGGGGGTGGCCAGGTCACCTTGCACGACGCCCAGGTCAACCTCGGGGGTGGCGCCAGCGGCCTGAACAACCAGGGCTTGGTGGCAAGCGGTAATGGCAGTCACATCGCCTTCACCGGTGGCAGCGTCAGTACCCAATCCAAGGGTTCGGTGGCGGCACTTGCCCAGGAAGGTGGCAGCCTGTCGCTCGGGCAAGGCACGCAAATCACCGTGACTGGCGCCAGCAGCCCCACCACGGCCAGCCATGCGCTCAAGGCGACGGGCGCAGGCAGCCGGATAGACGCCAGCGACATCCAGGTGCAGAGCAGTGCCGTTTCGTCCAGTGGCGCTCGCGCCGAGGAGGGCGCGCAAATCCAGCTCCAGCGTAGCCAGTTCACCAGCGTCGGTGCCGCCACCAGCACCACCGGCACGGCTGTGCTGCATGCGCTTGGCGGCGCGAGCATTCTGGCCGATGCGGTGCAGGCCACAGCCACCGGCAACTTCGTGGGTGGCGTGCGGGCCGACGGTAGCGCCAGCCTGGTGCGCCTGAGCGGCAGCGAAGTGGCCATCTCGGGGGCCGGCAACGCCGCAGAGATCGCTGCCGGGGCCCGGGCCAGCAATGGCGCTGAGGTGGTCCTCGAAGACAGCCGGCTATCTACCCAGGGCACCTATGGCCATGGCGTATTGGTCGAGGGCAGCGGTAGCCGCGCCAGTGTCAGCGACAGCCAGGTAGACGTGGGCGGGGGCCGCGCTCACGGTGTCTACGTCAATAGCGGTGCCGACGCGGTGGTCAGCCGCAGCCGCATCAGCCTCGACCCGATTGGCACCTTGCCCGGCCCGTGGGGCTTCGGCGCGCAGGTGGAGGGCAGTGGATCGCACCTGATCCTGAACGACAGCGAGGTGTTCACCACCCAGAGAACCAGCTATGGCGTGCGTGCCTTGGCCGGCGCGCAGCTGGAGCTGAACGGCGGCCTGATCGATACCCAGGGCAATTACTCGGCAGGCCTGAGCGCGGGGAGCGCCACGGTGGTCGCCCGCGACCTGACGGTGCGCACCTCGGGCAACGACAACGCGATGGGCGTGGTGGCCGATGCCGGCTCCACCGTCTCGCTGTACGGCGGTACGGTCAGCACCAGCGGTAACGGATCACCTGTTGCGGGGAACCTCACGTTCCCTCACGCCCTGGTTTCACGCAACGAGGGCGCCCAACTCAATGCCTACGGCACTTCGCTGCACACCACCGGCACCCAGGCCTATGGCGCCGCGGTGGACGACGGCGGCAGCATGCTGCTCGAAGACCTCCAGGTGAAAACCGAAGGGCAGTATTCGACCGGGCTTTATGCCGGTATCGGCAGCCTGAAACCGGGGGCGGTCAGCCTGGTGGCACGCAATGTCAGCGTGCAGACCTTGGGCGACTCAGCCGCCGCTGCCATGGTCAGCCGCAACAACCAGGCCCCTGAAGCGACGCTGGACCTGACCGGTTCGACCCTTGCCACCTCCGGACGGCTTTCCCATGGCTTGCAAGCGGAGGGCGGTGCACGGCTGAGCGCCAGTGACACCAGCGTCGTCACCCAGGGGGAAAGTGCCCTCGGCGCGTTGGCCAATAACCGTTCCAGTATCCAGCTGGACCATGCCAGCCTCAATTCCCAGGGTGACCTGGGCCATGCCGCCGTCGCCAAGAACGGCAGCCTGCTCGAGGCCAGCGCCAGTACCCTCAGCGCTTCTGGCCAACAGGCCGCGGCGCTGTATGCCCAGGGCACCGAAGCACTCGAAAGCGTGGTCGATATCGATTCCAGCGTGCTGCGTAACCAGTCCGGCGCCACCCTCGGCGTTGCCGGTGTGGCGAATATCAGCCTCACGGACAGTGTCGTCGGGGGCAGCGGCCAGTGGTTGAACGTCGATCAGGCGGTGGCCAGCGACACCACCCAGCTGCCGGACATGGGCACTGGCCAGTGGCAGGGTGTTGGCAAGACCCTGGAAAGCATCGGCAAGACGAATGTCGACGTTTCAGGCTCGATACTCGACGGCTCGGCCCGCACCGCGCCCGGCAGCCGTTCGCAGGTAACCCTGCGCGACAGCAGCCTGTGGAACCTGACGGGCGACTCGAACCTCAGCCATTTGAGCAACCAGGCCAGTGTGATCGACTTCAGCGCGCCGCTGGCCGGCAGTTTCAAGACCCTTACCGTCAATAGCTACAACGGCAGCAACGGCACCATCGGGCTCAACACCTACCTCTACACGGACGGTTCTGCGTCGGACAAGGTGGTCATCGATGGCGGCGCAGCCACAGGCAACAGCAATCTGCTGATCACCAACGCCGGCGGCCCAGGCGCGATCACCCAGGGTAACGGCATTCTGGTAGTGGATGCCCTGAACGGCGCCGTCACCGATCCGACGGCCTTCCGCCTGTTGAACCGGGTGGTCGCCGGTCCATACGAGTACAACCTGTATCGTGGCAGCCAGGACGACAGCAACCGCCAGGCCTGGTACCTGCGCTCGACCGTTGAGACGGTACCCGATACTCCCGAAGTACCTGACACGCCAAAAACGCCGGATACGCCAAAAACGCCCGATACTCCGCAAACGCCTGACACGCCACGGACTCCCGATAGTCCGCAAACACCCGATTCGCCGCAAATCCCCGACACGGCGCAAGTGCCCGATACCGCCCAGGGCCCGCGAGCGCCACAGGTACCCAACTACCGCCCGGAAACCTCGCTGTACCGTGCGTTGCCGTCGATGTTGCTGAGTTACAGCCATGCCATGGTCGATACCCTGCATGAGCGGGTAGGCGAGGAGCGCCGCTTGGCCAGTGACCCCTTGCCCTCGTCCATCGAAAAAGAGTACGGCCCGAGCCTGGGCTGGGGACGCTTGATCTACCGCAAGGGCAACGATGACCTGGGCGAGGGCGCCCGCACGGACTACCGCATCCAGGCCTTCCAGGTGGGCAGCGACCTGTACCGCAAGGAAGACACGGACGGCAGCACCGATCAGGCGGGCCTGTCGCTGAATATCGGCAGAGTAGCCGCCAGCGTCGAGCACCTTGACAGTATCCAGGCGGGTGATGACCTGTTGCGCGCCTACGGCGTGGGTGGCTACTGGACCCATTTCGGGCCAGAAGGCTGGTACCTGGATGGCGTGCTGCAATTGAACCGGTTCGACATCAAGGCCAACTCCAACCAGCTGGCCGGGCTCAAGACCCGCGGACGCGGTGTCACCGCGTCACTGGAAGGCGGTTATCCGTTCGATGCCACGCGCGACCGCGACCTGCACATCGAACCGCAGGTCCAGTTGGTCTTCAGCAAGCTCAACGTGGATGACGCCCGTGACCCTGCCGCCGAGGTGCGTTTCGAGGATGTCGATTCGTTGACCGGTCGCCTGGGCGTGCGGATCGCCAAGGACTGGTCGCGCGCGGATGACAAGGGCAAGGTACAGCGCACCAACGCCTGGGTACGCCCAAGCGTGTGGCATGAGTTCAGGGGCAAGGCCAAGACCGAGTTCTCGTCTGCCAACGGTTACGTTCCGTTCGGCACCGACATGAGCGGTAACTGGGGCGAACTCAACCTGGGGCTGGACCATCAGATCGACGAACGCACCACGATCACCGGCTCGCTGGGTGTACAGAAGGCCTTTGGCAAGGACAGCAGAAGCCATGAAGGCATGATCGGCATCAAGGTGAAGTTCTGAGAACGCATGCCGGCAAGCGCCGCGAGCCAGGGGCGAAAGCGATAGGTCGTCAAAATGATCTATACCCAATACGGCAATCGCTTCTGACCCGTTGCAGCAGATCGCCAGGCGCACGTTCTGAACCTTTGTAGACGCAAGGAGTTTGCGATGGCTGAGGCAAGCAGGAAAATGAGCCTGATGGGGCTCACGACGCTAGTGACGGTGAACATGATGGGCTCTGGGATCATCCTGTTGCCCACCAGCATGGCGCAGTTGGGTGCCGTTTCGCTGCTGTCCTGGGTGTTTACCGCCATCGGCTCGATGGCCATCGCTTACTGCCTGGCGCAATGCGGGGTTTTCTGTACACGTTCCGGCGGCTTGTCGGCCTACACCGAAGAAGCGCATGCGAAGTCAGGGTTCTTCCTGTGCTCCTACCTGTACTTTCTGTCCCTGGCCATCGCCAACGTGGCGGTGGCCATTTCCGCGGTCGGCTACATGACGGCTTTCGTGCCCTGGCTGGGTACCGGTGCGTTGCCGCTGTGCGTCGGCACGATCACGCTGATCTGGCTGACCACGCTCGCCAACTTCGGCGGGCCGAAAATCACCGGCAAGATCGGCGCCTTCACCGTATGGGGGGTGATCATTCCCGTAGCGGGGCTGAGCATCTTCGGCTGGTACTGGTTCAAGCCCGAGATCCTCATGGCGGCCTGGAACCCCAACCAACTGCCGATCTCCGAGGCCATCGGCAAGGCCATACCCCTGACCCTGTGGGCGTTCCTGGGCATGGAATCGGCAGCCCAGGCCACAGATGCGGTGGAAAACCCTCGGCGCAACGTGCCTCTGGCCTGTCTGTTCGGCACCCTGGGGGCCGCTGTGGTGTACGTCCTGTCCACCACGGTCATCCAAGGCATCATCCCCAACGCCGACCTGGCCAACTCCTCGGCACCCTTCGCGCTGGTCTACGCCACGATATTCAACCCGACCGTGGGCAATATCATCATGGCCCTGGCGGTCGTGGCCTGTATCGGCTCGCTGTTGGGCTGGCAATTCACCCTGGCGCAAACCGCCAAGATGACGGCCGACCAGGACCTTTTCCTCAAACTGTTCGGCAAGGTCAACTCGATGAACGCGCCGGTCATCGGCATGACTGTGTGTGCCTTGTTGCAAACCGTGATGGCCCTGTCGACCATCTCGCCCGATGCCGCCGCCCAGTTCGCCAGGCTGGTCAGCCTGGCGGCGGTCACCAACCTGATTCCCTATATCACTGCATTGACCGGCTTGCTGGTGATCATGCACAAGGCTGGCGTCACGCCGGGGGTCTACACCCGCAACATGGTGGTGCTGCTGGTTGCCGTGGGCTACTCGTTGTATGCCCTGCACGCCTGCGGCCTGGAAGCGGTGATGGGCGGCACCCTGGTGTTGGCGATCGGCTACCTGCTGTATGGGTTCCTCGGTCAACGCTTCACCGATGCGTCACCGCGTAGCAATACGTCTACGCCAAAGCTCTGATTGCCGCATCGGCCGGTTGCCGGGGCCGCGTGAACCCCGGTCAGTGCTTGTGTTTGTGTTTGTGATGTTTGTGCTTGCCGTGGTCGTGATCATGACCATCATCAGCCATGCTGTTGCCAATGGCACCGCCTGCCGCGCCACCCAGGCCCGCACCCACGGCCCCACCTGTCGACCCACCGACACTGTGGCCAATGACTTGACCACCCGCGGCGCCCAAGCCGCCACCGATGGCAGCCTCGGTCTTTTTCCCATCCTTGGCGCCCATCGCGCCACCGGCAGCACCACCGAGGCCAGCGCCGATCGTAGCGCCGGTGGAGCCACCCACTGCGTTGCCAACCACACTGCCCAAGGTACCTCCAAGGCCGCCGCCCACGGCAGTGTTGGTGTTCTCTCCAGCGACTGCGGCTTGGGCGACGACAAGGGTTAAAGCCACTACGGATATGATCTTGCGCATTGTTCAGTCCTCAAACTGTGTACAGAAAAAGTCTGATCAAGTTTACATGAGAGGACAACGCTGAAACTCAAGTTCAAGGGGCTCAGGTCAAAAGGGGGAGCCGAACCGGTACCGGTCATCGGCTATTCGGCAAGCATTCACTGCGCTTCATATGACATGCAGTACTGATTCCGTTGCCGCTTCGCTTCGTACATCGCTGCATCGGCGTCTTTTATCAATTGGTCAGTGTCCCTGGAATCAGGCGGCGAAAGTGCAACCCCGATACTGGGCGTGACGAAGTCGATGAAGTGGTCATTCAAGCGAATAGGCTCGCCCAGGACCCGAAGCAGACGCTGTGCCAACAGCCGGGCGCCTTGCGCATCGGATCCGACCGCGACGAGGGTGAATTCATCACCACCCAACCTGAACGCTCGATCGGGTTCACGCACGGCATTTTCCAGGCGACGAGCGATGCAGATGAGCAGTTGATCGCCCACTTCGTGGCCAAAGGTATCGTTCACCTGTTTGAAGCGATCCAGATCGATGAACAATAGCGCCAGAGGCTGCGCGTTATCGCTCATCATGCCGCGAAGGTATTCGTGAAAGGCTTTGCGGTTACCCAGGCCCGTCAATGCATCTTTGTGGGCCATGTCATAGAGCAGGTCCTGATAGTCAACATGGGCACTGACATCGTGCAGGATGCCCCGGTAGCCCCAGGGCTTTCCGTTGTTGTCGAAAATGCGTGTAACACCGGCCTCGTAGTGCCCGAAACTGCCGTCAGCACGACGCATACGGCCCGAGAACACCGGCCCACTGTGCTGTCCTGCGCTGCCGAGTACCGCTGCCAGATCTTCGTCGTTTTCAAGCAAGGCGGCGAAGGACTCGCCCAACACGTTTTCCTGCGAATACCCAAGCTGCCTGCAGAAGGCAGGGTTGACCGCCTGCAAATGGCCAAGCGCATCGAGCTCGAAATACCCTTCCTGGATTCCCGCCAGGATCGCAGCATCCCGCGCTTCGCTCTGCTCAAGACGATCCAGCATCTGGTTCGCCTCTTTGGCCAGCGCGCCAAGTTCGTCATTGCCACGGTCTTGCAAGCGAATGCCTGTCGTTTCGGGGCCGATAGATGAAAGTTGGCTGTGCATGTGCTTGATGCGCCGCAGCAGGAACCCCTCCAGGCCCAGGTGAATGACGACCCAGGCCAGCATCAAGGAGGCTGCCAGCACGGCAGTGAAAATGTTGAGCTGGCGAATACCTTCGAGGTACAAGTGCCGGTCGCGTATCAACTGCAAACTGAGTTGTGGGTTGCCGACGCTGTCGTAGAACACCAGATCGATACTGTGGCGCTTGCCATCCAATAATTGCCGGTGAGTGACACTGATTTGCCCGCTATCACCCAGGACTGCGGCCTTTCGCTCGGTTTCGGCGGGTGGGGCCCAGATCAAGGTTCCACCTAACTGCTTCCTCAGATCATTGATGCGCGCCGTGTCCAGGAACGTGCCAGCAAACAGGTAGCCGCGCTTCGCCTGCGCCGCCACGAGCATCACCGGCACCCCTTCGATGGTGATGAGTTGACCGCTCGGTAGTTGAGCCACTGCCTGAGCCAGTTCGCTCAGCCTTTGCTCGATGCTCGCTTGCAACGATTCGGCAACCAACGGTTGATTTGTATTCAACGAAGCAACCCGGTGCCCAGACACAGGTTGCAGTACCAACGGTGTCCCTGCGGCTGCAGCCTGGATCACGAAGTCGAAACCGGTGCGGCGCAAGGTGAGCGGCGCCGCAGGATCATCCAACACCTGCACCAGGTCTCGCAACCGGTCGGCATCACGCTCGAAGAAGATGTCCAGCGTCGCTCGCAACCGGTCGCCTTCCATCGTGAGCAGTTGCTTGTCCTCTTGGTCCAGCCTGGCGAGCAGGAGGTTGTGCCCCAAAATCCACATCACCAGCAGCACCAACAACACGGGGGGCGTGAACAGGCACAATAATCGTTTTCGCAAAGTCATGAAGGGTTCTCGCGAATCATCTAAAAAGCAGCTGCGTCTCCAAGATATGGCGATACATGTCCATCGTTGCGCGGCCCTGCAGCAGCCAATCTGGCTAATCCTGTTCAGGAGAGTAGTATCTGCGTGCGATGAATCCAACTACGGCGCAGTCCAGGACAATCTCCATGGCTTTCGAACCGAGTGAAAGCAAGTTGTATTTCGAGGATCTGAAGGTGGGTGCATCCTTCACAAGTGGTACCTATGAGATGACCCTCGAGCGGATCTTCGAATTCGCTGCGCAATTCGATCCTCAGTCATTTCACACCGACGCTGATGCCGCGAAGGCGACCTTTTTTGGCGGGTTGGCGGCAAGCGGCTGGCACACGGCGGCTGTCACCATGCGGCTGCTGGTTCAAAGCGTTCCGATTGCAGGAGGGCTTATTGGCGCAGGCAGCGAGATCACCTGGCCAAGGGCTGTGCGACCCGGCGACGTATTGCGCGTGACGACAACGGTGAAAGAACTGATCGGCTCCAAGTCCAAGCCTGACCGGGGCTTGGCTGTCCTTGAAAGCATCACTTTCAACCAGGACGACGCCGTGTGCCAGCGTAACGTGTCCAAGGTGCTGGTGTTTCGACGACCGCCGCCGTAGCCACGCTAGCCCATGCATGTCGGTGGTCTATGATTGACGAGCCTCACCCTACCGGCGAGGCACGCAGCGTCAATCTCAGACCTACGAGGCAACATCATGGCTACCCTCAATGGAATGCTGGACCCGGATGATGCGGTCATTCTGCTTATCGATCATCAGAGCGGTTTGTTCAACACGTGATGTCCCTATTCCCGATCTACGCAACTACGTAATCGCTATCGCAAAGACAGCGACGCTGTTGAATATTCCAGTGATCACCACCGCCTCGGTGCCTGATGGCCCCAATGGGCCACTGATACCGGAGATTCACGAGCATGCACCTCACGCGGTGTACGTCCCTCGCACGGGGCAGATCAACACCTGGGACAACCCATTGTTCGTGAAGGAGATTGAAAAGACGGGGCGCAAGACGCTGATCATCGCCGGCACGCTGACCAGTGTCTGCATGGCGTTTCCAGCTGTGAGCGCGGTTCAAGCGGGGTACAAAGCCTATTGTGTAGTGGACGCTTCGGGTAACTGGAGCAAGTTGGCAACCGACACCACGATCGCGCGGGTCGCACAGGCTGGCGCGATTCCCACCGATACATTCGCCATCGTCGCTGAATTGATGCAAACCTGGAACCGGCCAGAGGGCTCGCGCTTTGCCCAGATTCTTGCCGACCATGTATGCCCGGAATACAAATGCCTGATGGAGAGCTTTGGCAAAGCGCAAGCGGTGGTCAAGGATGGCCCTGAAACGCACCTCGACAAATACCGGTAGTTGCCAGGTATCAAGTTTGGCCCCCGGATTACACCGGGGGCTCTCCCGCCTATTACACGTGCACGGCCGTCAAGGCGAAGTCCTGCGGACCCGCCGAAACATTCGAGGCGACAACCTCGATTGTCCAGTCGCCAGCTACGGGTTTGTCGACCTGGATCAATTCGACATTGTTGGTGCTGTCGAGTTTGAGAACGTTGGCTTTTGCGCCGCCTGGCGGGTTGCCAGTCAATCGCTTCCCGGACGGTGTGCGAACGATGAGATTCAGGTTGTTTACAAGCTTTTCTCCCGGATAGTCCGTGTACGCGAGCACTATTCGCAGGGGCCGAGCGGTGTCTGTAATCGCTTGCGTGACACTCCATTTTTTCCCGGTGACGAGTGCCGGGCCATCGATTGTCAGGATTGGGTGTGAGAGTGACCGGTCAAGATTCACACGCCCGAAGCCCTGATGGGGGTCGAGCAAGACGCCTTTGGGAGCCGTCCCAGGCAAGCGCTGCGCTCCGGCGATCAGCAGTGCCTTGATAAGTGCTGCACTCGGATTGGCTAACTGCCTTTGCGTACGCAAATACTCTCGCAGCAAGGCCACAGCCCCGGCCGTGAGAGGTGTGGCCATGCTTGTCCCACCCATATAGAAGTATTTGTGATTGACCGGGTAGGGGGACCAGGCGAAGTTGTTCGGGGCTATCTGTGTCGAGCGCGTGGAGAGGATGAAAGTGCCTGGGGCGACCACATCGGGCTTGATGCGGTTGTCGCGGGTGGGGCCGCGACTGCTGAATGCCGCAACCTGATCCGGTTTGTCAGCCATCGGGTTGCTGTGGAACGGGGCCACCGGGTAGTCCTCATTCCACCATTTGCCATAGGTTTGCGACTTGAACTGCGGACGTTGGTTTTCACTTGCCCCCACGGTGATGCAATTCTTGGCCGTTCCCGGGGAAGTGATGCTGGTTAGATTGATCTTGCCGTCTCCATCCTTGTCTGTCCCATCATTTCCTGCGGCGATGAGGAAGCAAAAGTCCCGGTGCTTCCAAACATATTCATCAAATTGCCGGCATTGCTCGTCGTATTCCCCAGCATCCCCGCCCCCCCAGGAGTTGGAGTGGATGCGCGCGCCCTTATCGTAAGCGAACTGGAACAAGGGTCCGAGATTGTCTGGCAGGCCGGCAAGCAGGAATCGGTGTTGTGCCAGATTCGGATGGGTCTGCGGCTTCCACTTCATTTCCTGTTCGATGGCTTGAAAGACCAGCGTTGCCTTATGGGCCAGGCCATGGATGCGTTCCGGTCCACCGTTCGATGCGCTGCCATTGCCGAGCACCGAGCCGCTGACATGCGTGCCATGCCCTGAGTTGACATCGGCAGCACCGTCATCCGCGCCACCATTGGTCACATGGTCAAGCCAGGCCGTGGCGATCGGGTAGCTCTTGATCGCGACGATCCTCCCGGCGAAATCAGGATGAATGGTTACTGGATCGCCTGTGTCGAGACCGGTATCGCAGACGGCAATGATTTCTCCATCGCCTGTCAGGCCGAGCTTTGTCGACATACTGGTCGGATTGCCATTGCCCATGATGACGGTAGCCACATTATTGCTTGTACGGGGTATGACCCGTTGCCGGATGTAGCGCACGCCGTGGACTGCAGAAAGTTGGCGAAGTTGTTCAGGGATGACGTTCGCGGGTTGAGTGGATGCCACGATCAAAACGCGGGCACGGGCGTTTTTTGAAACGGTCTTGAACCCGATTCGACTGGCCTCCTGTGAAACCTTCTGCACATCGGCCCCCTTGAATAGCTCTACCGAAAAATTGTCGGGGACCTCGCAACGCCTCGGCAGGGTGTCACGATTGTCTCTATTTCCCACGAGTTCAGGCGCAAGCCGTGCATCGTGCGGTAAATGTCCTACCCATTGTACGAAGGGCAGGTTGGCAATCTTCGTGAGTTGTTCGCCCGTTGCCCGGATGACATAGCCAAAAGCGCCATAGGGCTCACAAACATTCACGCCAAGTTTTCGCAGTTGGTTCAACCAGGTGCGTTTGATAGGGGCTACGAACTGCACTACATAGTGGTGGGGTTGCTCATCCACATGGGAAACATTCGGGTCGACGCCACCGCGGCTCAGCGTGTTGATCGTGCGCTTGCCGATTTGCAGGTCGTATTCCTGGGTGATGTCTTCTACCGGAAACGCCTGTGCCAGTGCTGTGGCCACTTTGTTACCCGCCTGGACCACCACGAATGCGTCGTAACGATCAATAATCTGCGCGCGTGCTTCAATTGAAGGAATATCGGATTTGTCCGCGAAGACTTTGAGGATTGACATTGCAAGACTCCTTGATAGGTAAGAGCAGCCGGCGCAGGCCTACCTCATAGTAGTAGGCCAGGAAACTTGCAATTAATGCTTGGCACTTTATTTGCTCCAGCCAAAGTAGCGGCTTGCGCTGTCCAGCAGGCGCAACCCAGCCTGGCAAGGGCTGCGGTGTTTCACAGCACGTTCCATCACTTGCAGTGTTTACCCAGTAGTGGGGGATTACTCCCACCTGGTTTAGGCGTGCAGTTGAGCAAGGCCCGCACACCCGGAGGCGCGATGAGATCATTTTCAGCATGGAGGCTCGCTGACAAAGCGAAGACCCAACTCACGGAAATCGCCGAACCTTTCCACCTCATGTGGCGATTCTCGTTGACCAGCTTCGCGATCATCAGCGGTGTGGCCATTGGTTTGGCCTGGTTCTCGACGCGTTTTCTGGTCAACGAAAGCCTGGAGCGCGATGCGTTACTTTCAGCGCAGTTCATTCAGTCGATCGCCGTTGGCGAAATCCGTCACCATGATCTGACGGGGATGAAAATGGGCGATGTGCTCTCCGCTGAACGCTATGGCATGCTCGATGCGCAAACCCTGGCCAATCGCCAGCGGGCGCGCACGGAGTTTCTCGACCATTTGGCCAACCTGCCGGATCTGTTGTTGGCGAGCATCTTTTCTGCCAATCGCGAGGTCATCTGGTCAACCAACCCCCAGTTGATAGGGCGCAAGGTGAAAGAGGATGGTCCACTGGAGGCCGCCTTCAGTTCGGGCGGGCGTGTCAGCGCCCGGTACGATGAAGTCGACCCTGAACGCACCGAACAGCAATTTACCCGACCGGCAAAGATGTTCTTCGTGGAAAACTACATTCCGCTGCTGGACGACCAGGGCAAGGTCCTGGCCATGGTGGAAATCTACAAGGAGCCAGTCGACCTGATCGAGCGCCTGGAGCGGGGGCGCGGGCTCATCTGGATCGCCACGGCAATCGGGGGGCTGATCATTTATCTAGGGCTGTTCTGGATCGTCTTGCGCGCGTCGCGGCTTTTGGCTCAGCAACAGGACCAGCTGGTAGCCAACAAGACGTATGGCGGCCTGGTGGAGATGTCCACGGCTGTCGCCCACAGCCTGCGCAATCCATTGGCCAGTATCCGCAGCAGCGCTGAACTGGCCCAGGCCACGCCCGGCCAGCCTGCGGTTCGAAACATCAACGACATCATTGCTCAGGTCGACCGGATGGCGGACTGGGTTGGCGAACTGCTGCAGTGCTTGCGTCCGTTGAAAGGCGAGGCGGAGTCGGTTGACCTGGTGACCAGCATCCATGAGGCCTTGAGCGTGTTCTGGCCCCGACTCGATCAATTGCGCATACAGACGGT
Organism: Pseudomonas sp. NPDC089395; assembly: GCF_044749525.1. Classification (NCBI taxonomy): domain Bacteria; kingdom Pseudomonadati; phylum Pseudomonadota; class Gammaproteobacteria; order Pseudomonadales; family Pseudomonadaceae; genus Pseudomonas; species Pseudomonas sp. NPDC089395. Next base: position 377,035 of record NZ_JBIVID010000002.1, on the reverse strand, counting down.
GCTGGATATCGACGGACCGGTTGCGGTCACCAGCCACCGGTTGCTGCTTGGCCAGGTCCTCAATAGTGTGCTGGCCAACGCCATCGAGGCCATGCCCGGCGGCGGCACGTTGCACTTGACGTTGCAGCGCAACGGCCCTGATGTGTTGCTGTTCATTGACGATTCAGGCCCAGGGTTGACGCGCCAGCAGCAGATGGCGGCATTCAAGTCTTTCTATTCGACCAAGCAGGGCGGGCTGGGGATCGGCCTGGTAATGGTCAGGCAGGTCATGGAGCATTTTGGCGGGCATGCAACGCTGCAGAACCTGTCGCCCAAGGGGACCAGGGCCAGTCTGCGGTTTCGTGTTGAAATCCAACCGTTCAACAGGCGAACAGGTTGAGCCTTATTCACGTCCGGCTGTTTCCAATAGCCACTGCCTGAAATCAAGACTTACGGGCTCGGCTCAATGAACAGACCAACCGGCACGCTGTTCACCCTCACTGTCGTTACCGTCCTGGCGTTGCCTATCAACATTATTGCGGGCTTTTTCGGCATGAACGTAGGCGGTATCCCCTTGGCCGATGACCCTCACGGCTTCTGGGTTCTGGTCGCCCTGGTCGCGACCTTCACCTTGCTGGTGGGGCGCTGGGCGTTTCGCAAGCGTTCGGAGTACTGATTCGCAGGGGGGCTGGCGCCCGTTGCGTTTCTACACGCAACGGGCGCCAGTGGTACGACTCAGGCTTGAACGACCGGGATGTTCGCGCTTGCCGCCACTTCACGGTACTCGGCGATCTGGTCGAAGCTCAGGTAGCGGTAGACGTCGGCCGACATGCTGTCGATGTCGTTCGCGAACGCCATGTACGCTTCGACGGTCGGCAACTTGCCGATGATCGAAGCGACAGCGGCAAGCTCCGCCGATGCCAGGTACACGTTGGTAGCGTCGCCCAGGCGGTTCGGGAAGTTGCGGGTCGAGGTGGAGACCACCGTCGAACCGGTCTGCACGCGTGCCTGGTTACCCATGCACAGCGAGCAGCCTGGCATTTCCATGCGCGCACCGGCTTTGTCGAAGATGCCGTAGTAGCCTTCTTCGGTCAGCTGGTGGGCGTCCATCTTGGTGGGCGGAGCCAGCCACAGACGGGTCGGAATACCGCCTTCGACCTTGTCCAGCAGCTTGCCGGCTGCGCGGAAGTGGCCAATGTTGGTCATGCACGAACCGATGAACACTTCGTCGATGGCCTGACCCTGAACGGTCGACAGCAAACGGGCGTCATCCGGGTCGTTCGGCGCGCAGAGCACAGGCTCCTTGATCTCGGCCAGGTCGATTTCGATGATTTCGGCGTATTCGGCATCGACGTCGGCCGACAGCAGCTCAGGCTTGGCCAGCCAGGCTTCCATGGCCTGGGCGCGGCGCTCCAGGGTGCGGGCATCGCCATAGCCTTCACCGATCATCCAGCGCAGCAGGGTGATGTTCGAACGCAGGTACTCGGCGATGGCTTTCTCTGGCAGCTTGATGGTGCAGCCGGCGGCGGAGCGTTCGGCCGAGGCGTCGGACAGTTCGAAGGCTTGCTCGACAGTCAGGTCGTCCAGACCTTCGATTTCCAGGATGCGGCCGGAGAAGGCGTTGATCTTGCCTTTCTTCTCGACGGTCAGCAGGCCTTGCTGGATGGCGTAGTAAGGAATGGCATGGACCAGGTCACGCAGGGTGATGCCTGGCTGCAGCTTGCCCTTGAAACGCACCAGGACTGACTCAGGCATGTCCAGCGGCATGACGCCGGTGGCGGCGGCGAAGGCCACCAGGCCGGAACCTGCCGGGAACGAGATACCGATCGGGAAGCGGGTGTGCGAGTCGCCACCGGTACCCACGGTGTCTGGCAGCAGCATGCGGTTCAGCCAGCTGTGGATGATGCCGTCGCCAACGTTCAATGACACGCCACCGCGGTTACGCATGAAGTCTGGCAGGGTGTGATGGGTTTTCACATCCACAGGCTTTGGATAGGCCGCGGTGTGGCAGAACGACTGCATCACCAGCTCGGCAGAGAAGCCCAGGCACGCCAGGTCTTTGAGTTCGTCGCGGGTCATCGGGCCGGTGGTGTCCTGGGACCCCACGGTGGTCATCTTCGGTTCGCAGTAGGTGCCCGGACGGATACCGGTCACGCCGCAAGCCTTGCCGACCATTTTCTGCGCGAGGGTGAAGCCCTTGGTGTTTTGCACCGGTGCTTCAGGTTGCTGGAACAGGTCCGAAGGTGGCAGCCCCAGTTCGGCGCGAGCCTTGCCGGTCAGCCCACGGCCGATGATCAGCGGAATACGACCGCCCGCGCGAACTTCGTCCAGCAGCACCGGCGTCTTCAGCTCGAAGGTGGCGATGACGTCGTCGGTGCCGTGCTTGCAGACTTTACCGGCATGGGGGTAGACGTCGATCACGTCACCCATGTTCAGGTTCGAGACGTCGAACTCGATCGGCAGGGCGCCGGCGTCTTCCATGGTGTTGTAGAAGATCGGGGCGATCTTGTTGCCGAAGCAGAAGCCACCGGCGCGCTTGTTCGGCACGTAGGGGATGTCGTCGCCGAAGAACCACAGCACCGAGTTGGTGGCGGATTTGCGCGAGGAACCGGTACCGACCACGTCACCGACGTAGGCGACCGGGAAGCCTTTGGCCTTGACTGCTTCGATCTGGGCCAGCGGGCCAACCGACCCAGGCTGGCGCGGCTCGATGCCGTCGCGGGCCATTTTCAGCATGGCCAGGGCGTGCAGCGGGATGTCAGGGCGCGACCAGGCGTCCGGGGCAGGGGACAGGTCGTCGGTGTTGGTTTCGCCAGGCACCTTGAACACGGTCAGGGTGTACTTCTCGGCGATGGCCGGGCGCGAGGTGAACCACTCGCCGGCAGCCCAGGCGTCCAGCACGGCCTTGGCGTGGGCGTTGCCAGCCTTGGCTTTTTCAACCACATCGTGGAAGGCGTCGAACATCAGCAGGGTGTGCTTGAGCTGTTCGGCCGCGACGGCGCCCAGTTCGGCGTCATCCAGCAGCGCGACCAGCGTCTCGATGTTGTAGCCGCCTTGCATGGTGCCCAGCAGTTCGGTGGCGTGCTGGCGGTCGATCAGCGGCGACTGGGCTTCGCCCTTGGCGATGGCGGACAGGAAGGCGGCCTTGACGTAGGCAGCTTCGTCCACCCCTGGTGGAACGCGGTTGGTGATCAGGTCTACCAGGAAAGCTTCTTGGCCGACTGGAGGGTTTTTCAGCAGCTCGACCAGGCCTGCGGTTTGTTCGGCGTTCAGCGCGAGGGGCGGCAGGCCTTCCTCGGCGCGCTCTTGGACGTGACGGTCATAGGCTTGGAGCACGGCAATCTCCTGCGGGTAGCGCGCTTGGCTGTGGGCACGCGAGGTGAGGTAACGGAGGGCCGTTACCTGGATAAAACAGGTGCAAGGTTCCGGTTTCCGAGGGTGACCACCCGAGGTAGCACCGAGAAAACCCTGCGCCTGAAAACCTTTAGAATTCGTTATTGTTGACACATTCGCACTGCGTGGCGAAATCTAAAAGTAAATGTCGCTAAATGCAACATGATTGTTGACACATTGATGAACTTGTCTGGGCGCAGAGGCGCTCATTGGCCTCGGAGGACACCAGCGGATCCACTACGTGAGCGGGCGGTGCAAATGGCGTGATGCTTCAGAAAAACGCGCAACGTAGCTAGAATGACCCTATCCCTGTCTATTCGCTCTCAGGAGAAAGGTATGCCGAGTAAAAAGCGCCTCACCGAACAGGAGATTCGACATCTTGAAGGCGAGATTCCAGCCGTCGCTGCAGGTGCGACCCACACTGCGTATGTGCGAGCGCTCGCAGCTGGACATACCGTCATGAAGGTGCAGGGCAGTAACCTTGTTGAATCCAAGGCCGACGGCTCTGAGACTGTCGTCGGCTACGCCAAACCCCGTCGCAAGGTGAGTGTTGGCCCTGCTATCCAGGTTCGCCGGGTAAGCGCCAGTGCCAGTGCCTAGACTCCGCGTTTTTGCGGGGCCAAATGGCTCCGGCAAGAGCACCATCAAGGACCAAGTCCCGCCAAACTTGATCAACATCTATGTGAACGCGGACGAAATCGAGAAGGCAGCGAAAGCTGATGGCGTTATCGATCTTGCTCCGTTTGAAGTTCAGGCTACTACCGACGAAATCCGGGTGTTCTTCGCCAATCATGCCCTGGTCCTAAAAGAGCACCTTCAAGACCAGGCTGGCTTGTTCTCCTTGGATGGTTCGCATATCGATGTTCGACGCCTGGACTTCAATTCTTACCACGCTTCAGTAATCGCTGATTTCATCAGGCACAAGCTCTTGGGTAATCGTGTCAGCTTCACGTTTGAGACGGTGATGTCTTCAGGGGACAAGGTCGCGTTTATGCGCCGAGCCCAGAAACTGAGCTACCGAACCTACCTCTACTTTGTCGCCACTGATACACCAGAGATCAACATCAACCGGGTGGCCAACCGCGTGGACGATGGCGGTCATAACGTGCCGGTCGACAAGATCGTCCAGCGTTACCATCGGTCACTTCAGCTGTTGCCGGAGGCAGTCGCAGCGTCCAACCGGGCCTATATCTTCGATAACTCGGGGGAAAGCTCCGTCTGGTTGGCCGAGATTACTGACGGCACCTCTCTTGAGTACAAAACCGAGGACCAGCCAGATTGGTTTATGGAAGCCTACGTGGACAAGGTCATCAGCGGCACCGTCGAGTAGCCGTAGCAGCATGTCGAAAGGCCGCTAACGAGCGGCCTTTTTCATGCGTGTCACATTTAAGCGGGCCACTGAAGCGGGCGGAGTACAAATGTTCTCCATTGGCGCCACATGCGAGAGCGGGCAGGGGTTTGAGGCAGTCGAGCCGCCATCGGCATGCTGGAGATTGTTGGACCCATTGGCATAAAGCACTATTCTTGTCCCGCCACACCGCGCTCAGCGCCGGGTGGTGCTTACTTTCCCCCCAAGGAGATTCACCGACATGAACGTCTCGTTCCGCCCTAAGTGGCTGCTCGCCCTCGCTCTGCCTCTCGCCCTCGCTGCCTGTGGCGACAATGAACCCAAGCAACGCGCTGCCTTCAGCGAATTCCTGCAGACCCGTATCGTCGACAAGCCAGGTGTACACGTACCCAAGCTGACCACGGACGAGACGCAGGCGTTCGGTCCCTACAGCGATCACTATGCGGTCATCACCCACTTCAACGGCGCGATGGATGCTGCTGTCAAACCGTTGGGCAACCTGATGCAAAAAGGCGCGGTGCGCTCGCTGAACGATGTGACCGCCCGCCGTGACGACATCAAGGCGGTGCAGACCGGCCTGAACGACATGGGCAGCCAGCTGCAGGAGCAGAAGGCCAAGGCCGACACGGCTCACGCCCAGCTCAAGCAGCCAGAAGACCTCAAGGTGGTCTACGACAAGGCCTTTGAGCGCACCGTCAGCGTACCGGCCGACACCTTCCTGGAGGTGCTGCCGCAAATCAATGGCACCCTCGACAGCAGCCTGAAAATCGCCGACTACGTGGACGCGAACAAGGCCAAGATCGAAATCAACGGGCCGATCGTGAAGGTGTCGGATCCCAAGGTTCAGGCTGAGCTCAATGCTATGCTGGCGGACCTGAACACCCAGGCCCAGACCGTGCAGAAGGCTCAGGCGCGACTGAAAACAGTCATGCTCGGGCACTAACGCCGCACCAGCAGGAGCGGGCGGTCCGGTACCTCGGTAAGCCCGCTTCTGCGCAAGTGCTGGTTTTGAACCCTCAATCGTAATTTGAAGAATGAATCGTCCGCTGTTTATTTCGCTAGATGGGCCCAAGGGCACCGGCAAGACCACGCTGTTGGAAGCCGTTACGGCAGTACTGAGGGCGGACAACAAGAAAGTGATCCGGCTTTGCGAGAAAAAGAGCGATCCCTTCAGGGGTGAAACCATGGCCCTGGTCAATCAACTCGTCAGACATCCCAGCCGGGCTCTGGAGTTGGGGGTTTGCGAGCGTTTTGCTGATAGCCGTACCTGGATATCCCAGCACGTGCTGCCTAAACAGCCAGCCGATAGCATCATCCTGATCGATCGTTGGTACCCCTCTGATGCCGCATTTCGCCGGCTGCTCCCGTTTGCAGAGATCCTGCAGCTGAACATGGATCGAAACGTGCGCGTGCCAGACCTGCATGTCGGGGTTGTCACCGACCCGGAGATTTCGTGGGCGAGGGCAGCGGCACGCACGCGTGGGCTAAGCAGTACCGTGATGTACAAACTGGAAGAACAAGTTGCCAGTACCGAGGCATTCGAACGAGCGGTTGCAGAACACGGCTGGGTGTTATGCCGAAATGAAGGAACGATTGAGGACGCAACGATGCAGGTTGTCTCCGAGATCTATAGCGTCCTGCGCTGACGTGCCTCACTCAGTGCTCTTGGGCATGAGAGTGAATGGTGAGGGCACCCGGTACCTTGGTTCGTTCAAGCCCGCCGTGCTCCAGCCATCGAAGCGTCTGCTCATAGGCGCGCTCCAGCAGCGATTCGGTCTGCTCAAAGTTGAACACGGAGACATCCACAGGGCACAAGGGCGGAACGATGTGCAGGCTGGTGTGCGTGCAAAAGTGTTCGATGTCACTCACCAGCTGACGCATGCTCATCAAATTGACGGTGTGCAGGGCCAGGGCAACCAGCCCTCTCGGCGGCCGTGTCAGGGCGCAACTGACACCGGTGGGGATGACCACGACCTTGCTGGCGCCTAGTGCTACAGCAGTCGAAATGGGCGTATTGCTGGCCACCGCGCCATCCACCAGAAACTGGCCGCCGATCTGTACGCAAGGGAACACCAGCGGGATGGCAGCGCTGGCCAGTAACGCTTGCTCAAGTTCGCCACTGGAGAGAACGGTCTCGGCACCACTGAGCAGATTGGTGGTGACGATGTGCAAGGGCAGCTCTGCATCCTCGATGCGATGGATAGGCAGTGCCTGACCCAGCAATCGGTGCAACGCTGCCGGCTGCAGCAGAAATCCGCGTCGGTTTATCAGCCCTCTACAGGTATCGAGCCAAGACAGGGGGAAGATGTCAGTTCGACTCAGCCCTCGCCAGAATTCGGCCAACGTCTCGACACCCTGGGCGTTGGGGCGTGCGGCAAAATAGGCACCGTTGATAGCGCCTACCGAAGCGCCAATCACCCTGTCGAAGTGAACATTGGCCTCGACCAAGGCCCTCAACATACCTACCTGCACCGCTCCCAGGCTGCCGCCACCAGCGAACACGATTGCGGTTTGCGTAGCCATGGCGACTGTCTCTGTGCAGGCGTGTGTCGTCTGAGTGTAGCTGGCGGGGTGGCGTCACTCCTGGCGAACAACGCTCAGGGCGTGTATCCCGTCTTATCTGCTTCGGTAATCGCTCGAATTACCCTGCATGGCACACCGGCTGCGATGACGTGCGCTGGTATATCCGAAGTAACGACACTGCCGGATCCGATGATCGATCCCTCACCGATGGTCACGCCTGGGTTGATGTGCACGCCTGCGCCCACCCAGACGCGATTGCCAATCCTCACCGGTCGGGCATAGCAACCTCCCGCTGCGCGTTCGGCGGGGTCGATGGCATGGTTGGAGGTGTAGATGCCGACGCGCGGGCCCAGTAGCACGTCATCACCAATGGTGATTCCGCCTCCATCGAGCATGACGCAGTCGAAGTTGGCGTAAAAGTTGTTGCCGATGTGAATGTGCCGGCCAAACTCGCATCGAAAGGTCGGTTCAAAATGTACAGAAGTACCCAGGCTACCCACTAACTGCCGGAGGATATCCTCACGCTCGCTAGCGGGCCTGGAGAATGCGCTGTTGTACTGATTGGTCAGTAGCACCGTCTGCTCCCTGGCCGTAACCAGTTCGGGCGTCAGGTCGTTGTACATCTGACCGGAACGGATCCGGGTCATTTGTGATTCAAGGTCTGGCATCTGTTCCTCAACCAAGCTTGGGCGTTGCCCACCCTACGCACGGAGCCTCCTGCGCATCAACTGCGCGAGTCGAGCACCGATTTCTGTCGCGAGCGCTGAAAGCGGTTAACCGCTATTTGCACGACAGCAGCAACCAGACAGAGCAATCCGATTTTCCAGTTGCCCTCCAGGCCGAAATGCTCGGATACCTTCCCGGCGATGATCACGCTTACGAAGATGGCGACAGGCAGGATCAATTTATTCATCAGGTCTTCCAACGGTACACGACAAAAGGTGAGTAGCTTACACAGTCCAGGCAGCGCGCAGGGCAAGCATTCATTGCCAAGCAGCGAAGACGCGCAGTGAGGTCCCGAACAGATTCGCTACAGGGCCTTCAGCATCCGCTCAAGGCATTGATGCTCCCAAGTAGATAACAGAGCAATCGGATCTGTGCGATCACCTGGATCGAAATCCCAGCGCTTCCCATCCGGACTCACACAGTGCTCACAGTAGTCGAGTTCATCGCAATCGTTGTAGAGCGTGACTCGCCACCCTTCGATGTCCACATCAAAGTGGCAGGCGTACACCTCGCCCCAGTTCTGGTTGCCTACCTTAGCCATTGTCCGGCGTCCGAAGACGACTTCTCGCAGGACTTGGCACACTTCCCGAGCCGTGAGTGCGACTGGGGGTACGTGATCGCAATCATCGATGGTCATAGGGGGATCTTGTTCCTGGGGCGTCAAATCGAGGATGTTACCTGCTCGCACCTCTGGGGTCATGGTCAGATAATGGCTGGAGGACAAATGTTCTTTTTGGGTTCAAGGCCTGCCTGCGACAGGCAGGCCCGAGCTAACGGCACATTCACCCGATGCGCAATCCAGAAGGACACCGGGCTGAGCTAGTGCAAGTACATCTTCGCTACTCAACGCTCCGATGTGTCACGAGTACAGTACTTAGCGGCTGCCCATCGCGCAGACGTGCCAGCAGTTCAGGTTCGGCGAGATCCGAGGCCAACGCGCGGTCGATTACCTTGGCCAGTTCCTCGGCGGGCAAAATCAGCACGCCGTTGTCATCTGCCAGCACAATGTCGCCTGGCTGTACCACAACGCCACCGCAAGTCACCGCAACGTTCAGCTCGTTTTCCTCGCCACCCACCAGCTTGGTGGTCAGTTGAGTGGTGCCGCGGGCAAATACCGGCAACTGGCAAGCACGAAGCTCGTTCAGATCGGTTACCACACCATCGACAACGATACCGGCGGCACCCGCACAGCGAGCGGCAAACTGAGTCACCGCACCAATGCACGCGTGGGCATGATCACCGGCCATGTCGATCACCAGTACATCGCCGGGTTGCAGGGCGATCAGGGCGCGGTTTACCGCGCACGCATCCGGTTCCGCCAGGCACAGGGTTACCGCACGACCGACGATTCGACCCCCTGGGACCATGGCACCGATGGCGTGATTGAGGAACCCGCGCTCCAGGACATGGCCGAGTGTGGCGAAGCTCACTTCACGAAGCTTTGCGATCAATGCATCGTTAGTCATTTTGCACGCTCCATGTCGATCAGTTCGGCGACGCAGTCGATCTCCAGGCTCACGCCCCAGAGCTGTACACAGACAGTGGTGCGAGCAGGTGGCGCATGCCCCAGTATTTCCTGGTAGACCTGGTTGAAAGGCAGCAACTGAGCCGGATCAGTCAGGTAAGCATTGACCTTGACGATGTGGGACAAGCTGGAACCTGCGGTTTCCAGGATCGCGGCCAGGTTGGCGAATGTCTGCCGGACTTGATCCTCGAAGCTTCCGGGTTGCTCGTCGAGGCTGCCGAGCGATGGAATCTGCCCGGCTGTGAACACCAGATGGCCGCTGATCACCGCTTGGGAATAGGGGCCCACGGGGCTGATGGTGCCTGGGGCGCTGTGAATGCGTTGCATGTTGTCTCCTGTTGGCTGGTTCATGCCGCCGGCGCACCGGCGGCATGGGTTCGTAGGTCAGAAAAGCGCCAGGCTATAGCTGACGATGAGTCGGTTCTGTTCCTGGTTGGGGTCGATCTGCGAGTGCAGCAGGCCCTGGCGCCAGGCCAGGCCAAGGCCTTTGAACGCGCCATCCTGGATGACGTAGTCAAGGCCAAGGTCGCGCTCCCATTCGCGGGCTTCATGGCCGTTGCTGGTGCGGATGTCGTCACCCTTGAGGTACATCAACGAAAGCTTCAGGCCCGGTAAGCCGGCGGCGGCGAAGTCGTAGCTGTACTGGGCGAACGCGGTACGTTCGCCAGCGCGGTTGAAGCTGGCGAGCATGCGGTCGGTGAGCAGGTAGATACTGGCGCCGGATGCGCCTTTGCCTTCGAGCGCGCCTTGGTTTGGCTGCACGAAGTTGCTGGCGCTGGACACGTGCTGGTAGCCGGCCATCAACGCATGGCCCTGCACGGCGTAGGTGAGCGAGGCGCTCCAGGTGTGGTTATCGATCTTGCCGTCACCGTCCTCGGTGTAGCCGCCGACCCGATAGCCACTGGCACGACCGGCAGCAGAGTCATTGGCGCCGTCGGCGACGGTGCGGAAATAGCGCAGATCGGTGCGCAGTGACTGACCTGCAGAAAGCGGCAACGTGTGGATGAAGCCAACGAAATGCTGGTTGTAGTAATCCTCCAGGTTGGCGAAGTAGTACTGCGCCGTGAGCTGTTTGCCCAACTGGTAGTCGCCACCGGCGAACAGGAACTGGTCGCTCTCGCGGCTACCACCGGCCACCGCCAGCCCGGTACGGTCACTGGAGCCGCGCCCCGTGGCCCGGTTGAGGCGACCGCCAGTCAACGTCAGACCGTCGAGGTCAGTGGAGGTGATCTGCGCACCTTCGAAGGTCTGCGGCAACAGGCGACCATCGTTGTAGGTCAGTACCGGCAGCTTGGGGAGCAGGGTGCCGTAGCGCAGTTCAGTGTTCGCCACCTTCAACTTGGGCGTCACGCCAAGACGGCTCCATTGGCTGGCGGCACCGGCACCCTCGTCGGGGATCATGTTGCTGCCGCGATGGCGCCCATCGCCGCTATCGAGCGTCACGCCCAGCATGCCCAGGGCATCCAGGCCCATCCCTACCGGTCCATCGGTAAAGCCAGACCTGAAATCGAGGACAAAGGCCTGTGCCCACTCTTCGGTCTTGCTCTGACCCAGGCTGCCGGCCTGGTCGCGGAAATCGTTGTTGAAGTAGAAGTTGCGCAACCCGAGGGTGGCGTGGCTATCACCCAGCACGTCAGCCTGGGCAAACGGCGCCAAGGCCAAGGCGCCTGCGCTGATCAGGTATTTGTTCATCTTGAAACTCTGCAAACGGTGTCAGGAAGGGCCCGCTCGACTGGCGGGCGACTCAGGGGCAAGCCACGGCTTACTGCCGTGCGTGGTCGATGTCCCGTTTGAAGGTTTCGGTGAGCAGCAGGAGGGCGATCAGCGAGACGATTGCCGATGCGACCATGTACCAGGCGATCGAGGAGCCCTTGCCGGTGAGCGACAGCAGTGCAGTGGTCACCAACGGGGTCGCGGCGCTGCCCAGCAAGCCGCAAAGCATGTAACTGATCGACAGCCCGGAATAACGCACCCGGGTACCGAACAGTTCGGCGAGGAACGTGGCGATGGGGCCGTAGTTGGCTGCGAAGGCGGTCATCATCAGCAAATAGCCGGCGAACACCAGTCCCAGTTCCTTGGTGTCCATGAGCCAGAACATCGGGAACGCCACGAGGGCCTCGGCGATGATCCCGCCGATGATGATCGGCTTGCGACCGAACCGGTCGGACAGTGCGCCGAAAACGGGCAGCATGACGATACAGGCGGCGCAGGCAACCAGCACCACGCTGAGCATTTCGCCACGGGAGAAGCCCAGGGTCTGGGTGCCATAGGTCAGGCCAAAGGCGACGATCAGGTTGTACGAAGTGCCCGTCGACATGGCCGCGACACCCCCGAGGATCACCTGCTTCCAGTATTTGCGGAACACCTCCAGGAGCGGCACCTTGACCTGCGCCCCCTTGTTCTCCACGGCTTTGAACGACGGTGTTTCATGGATGTTGAGGCGGATGTAGAGGCCCAGCGCGATCAACAGGACGCTGAGCAGGAACGGCACCCGCCAGCCCCAATCCAGCAGTTGCTCGCTGGTCAAGGTGGTGGCGAACAGCAGGAACACCAGGTTGGCCAGCATCGTGCCTGCCGGCACGCCGATCTGCACCCACGAGCCGTACAGGCCGCGTTGGTGCTTGGGCGCATGCTCCACGGCCATCAGCACGGCGCCACCCCATTCGCCACCCAGGGCGAGGCCCTGGATGATGCGCAAGGTCAGCAGCATGATGGGGGCCCAGATGCCCACCGACTCATAGCTGGGTAACAGGCCGATGGCGAAGGTGGCCGCGCCCATGGTCAGCAGCGAGATCAGCAGCATCGACTTGCGTCCCAGGCGGTCACCGAAATGGCCGAACAGCGCGGCGCCGATCAACCGTGCACCATAAGCCGAGGCGAAGGTGCCAAAAGCCAGTAATGTACCGACCAACGGGTCAAACCCGGGGAAGAAGATCTTGTTGAACACCAGGGCCGAAGCCGTGGCGAAGAGGAACAGGTCATACCACTCGACGGTGGTGCCGATCACGCTGGCGACCGCGACTTTTCTCATGTCGGCGGTGCGTTCTGGTTGCACGCCGGCAACCTCGGTGTACGCAGGACTGGTCATTGCCTTTTTCTCCCGAAAGATGGGTTCTGTTTGTTATTGGCAGCTGAAGGTGGAGCGCGGCTTTCTTGTTTTTTGGGCAAAGCTTCCCTGAGGGCCCGGCTTCAAGCTGTCCGGGCGCCTGGGTGTCATGCGTGAATCAGCTTCGGTCGGCGCGGGCGAGCACGGCGTTGAGCAACACGTCGCAGCCCATGGTCACGTCTTCGGGCAAGGCGTCCTCGGCCTCGTTATGACTCAGGCCGCCAACGCAGGGGATGAACACCATGGTGGTGGGGCAATGGCGGGCCAGGTGGATCGCGTCATGGCCGGCGCCACTGACGATGGGCTGGTATGGATAGCCAAGGCCTTCGATGGCCGCGCGCACGCTGGCGATGCACGCCGGGTCGAAGGGCGTGGCCGGGCTGAGCCAGTGGCGGTCGATCTGGACATTCAGCTCGCGCTTCGTGGCGATCTGATCGATCAGGGCACGGGCGCTGGCTTCCATGTCGGCGATGTCAGCATCCTCGTGGTGGCGCAGGTCGAGGGTGAATGCCACGTGCCCGGGAATGGTGTTTCGAGAGGAGCGGGCGATCTGCAGTTGACCGACCGTCACCAGGCCCTTGGGCGTGAAGTCACGTGCCAGTTGCTCAAGCGCCGTGATCATTTCGCCGACGCCGAACAGTGCGTCATGGCGCAGGGGCATGGGTGTGGTGCCGGCATGGGCAGCTTGGCCGCTCACCTCGATGTCCAGCCAGCAGATGGCCTGGCCGCCAGTCACCAGGCCGATCGGCAAGCCGGCATCCTCAAGGATGGGGCCTTGCTCGATGTGCGCTTCGAAGTAGGCGTCGAACTCACGGCCCAGCGGTAGGTCGCCGGCGTAGCCAGTCTGCGCCAGCGCTTCAGCGACACTCATGCCTTCGGCATCGCGGCTGGCCAGTGCCTGTTCAAGTGGCAGCTCACCGGTGAACACCGCCGAGCCGAGCATGGCTGGGGTGAAGCGGGCGCCTTCTTCATTCGTCCATACGGCGATTTCCAGCGGCCGCTCGGGCGTCAGGCCTTTGTCTTGAAGGCTGCGCACCACCTCAAGGCCCGCGAGCACGCCGTAGATACCGTCGAAACGGCCACCCTTGGGTTGCGTATCCAGGTGGCTGCCCATGACGACCGGGGGCAGGGCGTCGTTGCGGCCCGGCAGGCGCGCAAACAGGTTGCCGATGGCATCGACCTGTAGGCTCATGCCCGCGTCCCGACACCAGCGTGCGAACAGCTCACGCCCTTCGCGGTCTTCATTCGAGAGCGCCAGGCGGCAGTTTCCGCCGTTGGCCGTGGGGCCAACCTTGGCCATCTCCATGAGGCTGTTCCACAGTCGAGCGCCATTGCAGGTATGCATCATGCTGATCCTCTGTAAGCCAGTCAGTAGCCGAGCGCGGGGTCTACCCGGTTCAGCAGGGGTTCGGCGCAAGCCAGGCGTCGTGCGTTTTCCGCCACTTGCTGGGCAATGCAGTCGTGAGAGGCGCAGGACGCCATGTGCGGCGTGACGATGATCCCGGGCGTGCTCCACAGGCGGCTGTCCAGTGGCAGCGGCTCCTTGTCGAACACATCGAGCACAGCGCCTCGCAGGCGGCCACTGTTGACCGCGCTGATCAGGTCATCCACCCGCAGGTGTTGACCGCGTCCGCAGTTGATCACCGCGGCCCCCGGGGCCAGGGCCTGGAAGGTGTCCTGGCAGAGAATGCCGCGGGTGGCTGCGGTCAGCGGCAGCAGGTTGATCAACAAATCCAGGCCTTGCAGGAACTCGTTGAACTCGCGAGGGCCGGCAAACGTACGCACCCCCTGCAATTGCCTGGCGCTTCTGGCCCAGCCTCGCACCGCGTACCCAGCCTCGGCCAGTTCGGCGGAAATGGCGCCCCCGAGAGAGCCCAGCCCCATGACGCCGATCTGATACTCAGCGGCGGGGCGCTGGTGATGACGACGCCAAACGTGCTGTTGCTGTTGCGCTAAAGCCCTGTCGAAGTCACGGTGGAAGTGAATCACCGCCCAGCGGACATACTCCGCCATGCCCTGGCGGTGCGCGGGATCAACCACACGGCATACCGGCAGGGCCGGTTGGTTCGGGTCGTTTGCCAAGTGATCGATACCGGCGGCAACCGAGTGGATCAGTTTCAGGTTGGGCAGCGCGCTCAGGCTGCCCGCCGGCGGGAACCAGCAGGCGGCGATCTGCGCATCGACGGCGGCGGGGTCGTTGGCCAACACCACGCGCAATTGCGGGGCGCTCCGGGCAAAAGCGTTTTGCAGTTGCCCCAGCAGTGCCTGGTCTGTCGACAATAGAACCAGCGGTTTCATGAGCAGTACGACTCGCGTTGGTGTTCGATCAAGGTAAGGGCAGCGTTCCAGCTCAGGCTGATGATCTGCGCCGACTCGTCACGTTCGAATTGAGCGGCTGTATGGCGGCAGACCGCTTCACTTGGGTAGATCAGTTGGCTACCACCGGCCAGGGCCTGGATCTGGGCCTGGCAGGCGCGCTCGAGGAAGTGAATCTCGTGGAACGCCTCGGCGACGCTGGCGCCACCGGCGAGCAAACCGTGGTTGCGCAGGATCATCGCCTTGTGCGTGCCCAGATCGGCGATCAGCCGTTCGCGCTCGTCCAGCGACAGGGCGATGCCTTCGTACTGGTGGTAGGCCAGCTTCCCGTAGAACTTCAGCGCATGCTGACTGATTGGCAGCAACCCTTGCTCCTGGGCAGACACGGCGATGCCGGCGGCGGTGTGGGTGTGAATCACGCAGTGCATGTCAGGACGCGCCATGTGAATCGCCGAGTGGATCACGAAGCCGGCAGCATTCACCCGGCGCTCGCCAAAGGCCTCGTCGACCACGTTGCCGTGCTGGTCGATGCGCACCAGGTCACTGGCGCGCATGCGGTCGAAGATCACGCCATAGCGGTTGATCAGGAAGTGGTGCTCGGGCCCTGGAATCCGCAGGGTGATATGGGTGTCGATCAGATCGGTCATGCGAAAGTGCGCGATCATCCGGTACAGCGCGGCCAATTCGCAGCGGGCCTGCCATTCGGCATCGCTGATGTTGTGCGGCTTGCTCATGAAAACTCCTGGTTCAACGGGCGAGGGCGACGGTGGGTTGCTGCAGCTCGCCACGCAGGCGAGCGAGGCCACAGACACCGATCAGGGAAAGCGTGGACAGGGCGGTAAAGAACAGCGCCAACGGCAGCCACTGGCCGGCAAAGCGATCGGCGAGGAGGGTGCCGATAATCGGCGTACTGCCCCCGGCGATGGCGCAGATCAGCTGATAGGCCAGGGAGATTCCGGAGTAACGCAGGTGCGCCGGGAAGGCCTGGGTCATGTAGCCGGCGATCACTGCATAGAGCGCCGACAGGGTCACGACCGCCAGGGCGATGCCGAGGGTCATCAGCACCAGGTTTTGCGTGCCGACAAGCAGGAACATGGGGTAGGGCACGGCCATGCAGAGCAGGGCCACGAGCTTGAGGAAGCGGCCTTCACCGATACGCTCGGCCAGCAGTGCCGCCAGGGGTTGGCTCAGGAACTGCAGGATAGTGACCAGGAACAGGCAGTCGAGGATCGTCGCCCGAGTGATGCCCTGGTAGGTGGTGACGTAGGTGATCATGAAAGTATTAGTGAAGAAGAACCCGGCTGAGCCGATGGTCACGGCCAGGGCGGCGAACAGGATCTGCCGCCAGCAGTCGCGCACCACTTCCAGTACCGGGTACTTGACCACTTCCTGCTTGGCCTTGGCAGCCTTGAACTCCGGGCTTTCCTCAACGCCAAAACGGATCGCCAGCCCCACCATCATCAGCACGCCGCTGGCCAGGAAGGGCAGGCGCCAGCCCCAGCTGAGGAACGCCTCAGGCTCAAGCGTCGACACCAGGCGGAAAGCGATGAGTGCAAGCAGCAGGCCGGCAGGGCTACCCAGCTGGGCGAACGAGGCATAGAACACCTTGCGCTTGGCCGGTGCGTGTTCGCTGGCCATCAGCACTGCGCCGCCCCATTCGCCGCCTACCGAGATGCCCTGGACGATGCGCAGCGCGATCAGCCCGATCGGTGCCCAGATTCCGGCGCTGGCGTAGCTGGGTAGCAAGCCGATACCGGTGGTGGCCAGGCCCATCAGTAGCATGGTGACCAGCAGCATGTTCTTGCGGCCCAGGCGGTCGCCAAGATGACCGAAGACCATGCCGGCCATGGGACGGGCGATAAAGCCCACCGCGAAGGTGCCGAAGGCTGCCAGCGTGCTGAGCAACGGATCGCTGCTGGGGAAGAACACCTGCCCGAGCACCAGCGCAGCCGCTGTGGCGTAGATATAGAAGTCGTAGAACTCGATGGTGGTGCCGACAAATGCGGCAGCCGCCGCTCGACGCGGCTGGTTGGAGGCGTGCATGCAAGGCCCTTCTTGGAGTTATAGGCAGGGGTCTGAACTGGCTAAGCCGGTCGCGCTCTGTTTGGCGCTTTCGGGTTTTATCGCCTTGGGGCTATGATTAGTCAATTTGCTAATTCTTATCCGTCGTATTAGCAGTGCTACTAATAGGCCCAAAATGAATCCGCCGAGCTCGCGTTCTGACGCATTGGTCAACAAATGGGAGGGGCGTCGTTTCCTCAACGACCGCCTGGACTGGAACTTGCTCCGTACCTACCTGGCGATAGGCCAGGAAGGCAGCATCAGCCGCGCCGCGGCCAGGTTGCATGTCACCCAGTCGGCGGTCAGCCAGGCCCTTCGGCGGCTGGAGGAGCAGCTCGGTTGTGCTTTGATCCTGCGCGGTGGGCCTCGTTTTGACCTCACGGCTGCGGGGGAAGAAGTGTTGCGCATTGCCACCGATATCTACGGGGACGTTTCGCGCATCAGCACGGCGGTGGAGAAGCAGAACGATGGGGTGGCAGGGAAGGTGCGGCTGCTGACCATCAGCCGCGTGCAATCGACGCTATACGATGAGTTCCTGGCTGATTTTCATGAAGCACACCCGCGGGTGGAACTGGAAATCGAGGTACTGCGCAGTGCGGACATCATCAGCTCGTTGCTGCAGAAAACCGCCACTGCCGGGCTCGGCCTGTGCCGGATTGCTCAGCCGAAGCTGGAGCAGCGCCAGCTGTTACGCCAGCGGTATGCATTCTATTGCGGGGTGCGGCACCGTCTTTTTGGGCGCAGCGATGTGACGCTGGAGTCGTTGCGGGGCGAAAACTTTGTGAGCTTCGTCAGTGACCAGTTGGGCGGTAACTTGTCACCGTTGGCGATGTTTCGTGACGAGAATGGGTTTACTGGTCGGATCGTTGCGTCATCGTCGAGTTTCGAGGAAATTCACCGGCTGGTTTGTGCAGGGTTTGGCGTAGGGTGCCTGCCAGAGCATCTGCTTCGTGAGGACGTGGAGAAAGGGCTGTTGTGGCGGTTGCCGCCGGATGAAGGCATTGTCGATGTTAATTTGCACCTGCTGTGGAACCGGGAGCAGAAGATGACCGTGGCGGAGGCGGTTTTCCTGGAGACATTTCAGCATTGCCTGGCGCAGGCAAGTCTTTCGGAACAGCAGGCCTCTTGAGGGCAGGTGTTGAGCAGGCTGGCGACCGTTACGTTCGAGTGAGGCATGCCATTTTGATATCATGGCGAGATCAAGGGAAACCATCGCCTAGGAAAGCAATGCAACGCAAATGTCGTTCTCAGTTGTCAAACCTGCTCCTGTTGACTGGGATTCTCACCGCCAGCGGATGCACCGCTCTGTTTTCGGGAGGAGCATCCATACCCGTGGGGCCCAGCGATCACAAGCTGATCGCAGATGCCCAGTATCAGGTTTTTGCTCCCAATATCTTTCATCAGGATCAACCCGATCGTCCGCCGATAGTCTTCAGTTTTGCCTTTGATGGCACCCTCAACGATCAACTACGCATTCCTGAGGGAGAACGCCAGACTATCGTTTCCTACATTGGCGAGAGAGTGCCGGGGATGCACTACTATCCCGGTGTGGGTATGCAGGGCAAGCGCATCGATGCTTTCGACGCAGCGCTTGGGCGCTCGATGGTCAGCACTGCCGAACGCGCAAGCAAGACGTTGTTTGCGCAAATCGATCAGGCACTGCAAGTAGATCCGAACAGCGAGATCAGGGTGTTTGTGACAGGGTTCAGTCGAGGGGCGGCAAGCGCCCGTCACTTCATGAACATCGTGGACGATCAATGGCGTGAAAGGGTACGCAAGCAAAGCACAAGTCATGCCGCGTTGCGGTTCTACGCCTTGCTGTATGACAGCGTATCCACGGGCCCCTACAACGGCGTTCGGCTGGGCTTGCCTGGCACCGTGAACTATTCGCTGCATTTTGTAGCCCGTGACGAGTCACGGGCGCTTTTCCCGGTCGACATCGACATGCCAACGGCGCGCGAGGCAATGGCGGACGCTTTTGTTCACCGGATCAACACGCTGTACCTGCCAGGTGCACATTCGGATGTGGGCGCGTCCTATGCCGTAGGGCTGGGTGACAATTACCGCATGTTGACCGATGAGACCTTGTTCGCCTTGGGTCTTATTCAGGAAAACTGTTTCGAGAACACCAAAGACTCCACCCTCGATGGCAAGCACGACTCCCGTGGAATGCTCGACAAGCTGGTGGGTGCGCCAGTGGCTGGCAGGGTGGCCCGAATCGACCGACCCATGCGTGCCGCGATTCCCGCACCGCTTGATGATGCGGAATATGCCGATATCCAGGAGAGTCTCGAGCGGCTGGCTTCGGCCAATTTGAACCGTCCGACCATGCGCTTGACGATTGATTCACCGACGTTCGGCTTCACCGCTCGGCGTAAGGGCGAGTCATTGTCATTGCTAGGCGTATCGTATTGGCTCGACCCATCGGTTACTCAACTGGTGTCCGATGATGCGGGCATGTTCAAGTTCGAGTATGGCTATCGCATGCTGAAGACGTCGACGGCCAATGTAATGCCGTTGTCGCGCAAGGTTGTGGAGCGGATTCAGGCGAACGGGTCTTCGGTGGATGTGACGTTGTCCAACATCCAGCAAGGTTTGAGGTTCAACATCTTTGTCGACGGCATTTGGGTAGACCACATCGATCACAAGCAGCTTGGCAGTACTCAGGTGAACCCATTGGTACGATGTGCAACTCCGGGCTAACGCGTGGGGGGATGTAACGATCTGATCGTCAATATCAGCGCTCTTTCACCGTTGACGAGTAACGAGAGCGACAGGGGGACATGAGGCTGTCGCGAAATGAGGCGACTAGCCCTAAGCATTGTTTCACAAGGGCTCTAGCCGATGCTCTGCCAATATAAGCGACTTTTCTTGGGATAGTCGCTTGATTAAACATTATTTTTGTGGATTGTCGCCTAATTAAGCATCAACAACAACGAATACCATTTTGTCGAGGATATCTCCCATACGGAGGTAGTTCGGCTGTCATGAAATTAGCCCCAAAGTTAGATCAGTAGATTTATTGGCCCTATCTCCGCCCCTGATGGGCGGTCTACCCAGTTGTGGTCGCTTACCCGGAGGCTGTGGCATGCGCCTATCTAGACAGGCAAAGACGGCGTAGCCAGACACTCGCGCTGCGGCCAAAACAGAATTCTCCGGTCTCCGCACATAACACACCGCAATCTCCAGCCCGCCTTGCTGGGCAATCTGGCTCGGTGGAAGCCTTTTTGCGCACAGTGTTATGTGTTGGAGGCTGCATTCGTTGTATCCCCACTAAGTGATCCGTTTCGTCCAGCTTTCTCTAGGGCTCCCCCCGGTGGCTTCGCCTTCTGCGATGCAGGGCCCTAGGGCTACTTTTCGTTTGAAACTAAGGACGAACGACCCTCTGACAAGATGAATTCAGTAAGTGCATTTTGGATTGAGCATGTACCGAGATGAAGCCTTGAAGAAATCCCGTCGCTCCCGTTTTGATTGGAGGCTTCTGCCTCGATTTACTCAGTGATTTGTGCGTCCACCTTGTACTTTTTAATGCTTGAGCTTTGAATTTTGGTATGGCGTTTTGGGTTGCGTTTTATACGTCTATTTCTTGGCGGGTTTTGATCACCATTTACCTTCGCCTATCAAAAAAGTTGCATTTGCAGGGTTGACACGAAGCCAAAATGGAAGTTAAAAATGAAAAATAATTCAACTTCTCGCTCAGGTAGATGGGTATCACTTGATGGTTTCAGGGCATGCCCATGGGAGCTCTACAGGTGTACTGGCCAATTTCATAATCCTTGGTTAAAAGCTATGACCGATACTTCAGATGATTTGTGGGGGGCGTTAGATAGCTTTACGCCGCTAGAGGAGATAGGGCGGCATAAACTCGGAAGTGAGCGCTTTACGGTAATTAGCCTCTTCATTGATGGAAAAATATCAGCCGCTGAAGGCATAAATTTACTAGGCATAGGGAAGCAGTATTTTTATAAGTTGGTAGCGAGGTCTCGAGGGGCACGAAATTACAATAAGTTAGTGCCAGGTAAGCGGGGTCGTAAAAGCGGGAGCGATAAACTTGACGCTCGCGTGGAAGCAATCATTGATAAAGCTTTTGATGATTACTATTATGGTATTTCTGCTAGCTATGCGAAGGTGTGGTCGGTATGTCAGTCAGAAGCTGATGCTCAAAAAGTTGTGCGTCCCTCTTACTATACGGTCAGGCGAAGAATTAAATCTAAACCTCCAAGATTATTGTACGAAAGGAAATACGGAAAAGACGCAGCGGAACAAAGATACGGAGCTAGGCCTGGACATAAAAAAACCGACCGCCCACTCCAATGGGTTCAAATCGATCACACCGTCATGGATATATTGTTGGTCGACGAAAATGACCGTCGAGTCATCATTGGCAGGCCCTGGATCAGTTTGGCAATTTGTATCCATACAAGGGTGGTTCTTGGGTTCTATTTGTCTTTATTACCACCGAGCGCTGTAAGCGTGGCAATGTTGATCGAAAATTGCGTGCTGCCAAAGAATAAGATCTTATTAGCTTTAGGGATGGAAGAGAATCTTTGGCCAGTTCACGGCTTGATGGAAACTATCCATACTGATAATGCTAAGGAATTCATATCTGATGTGCTGGTACTGAATTGCAAGCACTATGGAATTGACGTAAGGCATCGTAATGTAGGAAAAAAACATCAAGGAGGACATATCGAGAGTTTGATTGGAAAGTTCATGACAACCAAAGTGCATTTTTTGCCAGGGACAACGGGTTCAAACGTAATCGACCGGAAGTCATATGACAGTGAAAAGCGCGCATCAATGACGTTTAGTGCGCTACGCAAGTTCATGATTTATCAAGTGTGCGCATATCATGAGACCAAGCATTCAGGCATTGGGAAAAGCCCTATTGAAGCTTGGAATGATTATTATCGAGATGGGGTGGAGCCAAAAAGCATTCCAGAAAAAGACCATGATGGTTTTCGCTTTAGCTTTTATCCGGAATTTGCCGCAAAACAAGTAGTTCCGCAAGGGATAGAGTTATTCCGACGGTTTTATTACGCTCCTGCACTAAAAAATCATATTAGAGAGAAGGTGCTGGTTAAATATGACCCTTACAACCTTGATGTAATAAGGGTTAAAGTGAATGCAGAATGGTTCGTGGTTCCTTGTGTGCGAAACTCTTCTGGCAGACATTCGCATTATGAATATTATCGGCATCAGAGGCGCATTAAGTCCATGCCAAATGGCACTATGACTAGGCGTGGCAGTGAGGCAGTATATAGTGCCAATCAACTCGTAGTAAATGAAGTAAAAGCAACGACTAAGGCTAGGCGCCTGAAGAAGGAGAAAGGTGTGGAACAACATAATGCTTACTCCATTATTTTAGAAGGCGCGGGCAAAAAAAATAATGAAAGCGCTGTAAATTGCTCGAACGCTGTGCATGTAAGTGCTAGCCAGGTTGGAGGGCGTAGAGGGCTGATTGGCGATTCGATGCCTGGGATAGTCTCGAACCTGCGCTCAAACAATAGTGTAGATTACGAAGATGAGCCGACTTTGTATTGATCGTTCATTAATTAATGATTAAGTATTTTGATTTTTGCCTTAATTCAATTGTTTTTGCGAGAGTGTTATGTCCGATTTTTCCCACGTGCATCCCGATAGTCAAAACTATTTTTCCTTAACGGATCATGAGCGAACATTGGTGTGCTGTCAGGATATCTGGGTGCCCCATCCCTCAGTTGAAAACCTAATTGCACGCATGCATGTGATGATGCAGATGACAAATAAAATCAATGCCCCCAGCATGCTAGTAATAGGGCCTGGTGGCTCAGGTAAGACTAGCATGATTGAGGAATTGAAGAAGCGACATCGTGTTTGGGCGGAGAAAATGGTATTTGTAACAATGCACCAAAGCCCTAATGGCTATTCTTTGAAGGAGTTGATACTGCAAGAAATTGGAGTGGGTGTGTCACGGCGTGCGCGTCTGAATGAGAATATCTCGCCGGAATTGCAATATTTGATTAAAAGTCAAAATATTCGGGCTATCGTTATCGATGAGATTCATGATGCATTGACATTGACAGACTTCCAGCAGCGAATTAACTTGTCATTGTTAAAGAATTTAGCTGGTTCTAACTATGGTCTCTGTGTCTTTGCATTCGGTATCCCAGATGCCGCACGGGTATTGAGGCGTGATGCTCAGTTGGCCCGCCGGTATGCTGTGCGGTCCCTAAAACAATGGGGGAATGATACTGAGTTCAGAAGCTTTGTGGCATCGTACATTTTTCGCCTCCCTTTACGGAAGTCGACAAACTTTAAAGACCAGAAGTTGTTTCTAAAGATAATGGAGACGGGCCAGGGGCTGACCGATAACATTGTGAAAATTTTACAGGCGGCAGCCATGGCCGCAATCACTGATGGCTCCGAACATATTGCTCACAAGCATCTTGACAATATTGAGTATATTATGGATGACCTATGTATTGCGCTGCGCGACGTCGACCAGCTTGAGCGTGATGGCGGTTTCGCATGAATGGTAGCTCCCGTATTTCCAAGGCAATTAAAGTTCTCCAAGGACAATACAAGATTGAATATTCGTTCCCTGAATTGACGAATGCCATAGAAGAGCTAATGCGAAATTCAAATATCACTGCTAAAGGTGTAGTCGTTCACGTAGAGGGCGAACCTGGTTGTGGCTTGTCCGCCAGCCTTGAACATGTGGCAAATAAATTTGGTTTAGAGGCAACTAAGGTCAATTATAATTTTAGCTTCGGCAAGCTATCTTTATTGGATAATTTCGCTATTTCTTTGGCAATAAGGTCCCCCTACGAGCACCTGAAAAAACCCCCCTTATATATGGATCAGTACATAAGGGAGGTAGGGTTAAAGCTAGTAGTAATTGATGACTTGGAGCGCTTCGAAATCACAAATGACAACTCATTGGCCGAATGCTTGGTCGCTATATCGGAAGTCGGAAATGGTCTGGTTGTCCTATATACAACGCACTATCGGCCGTTGGCAAGGAAGATAGAGAAAATTATGAAAGGAAGGGTGAATTTATTTAGAGTTAGAATGTCGCTCGGGTCAGCTGATCTTTTCAATATCGCATTTAAGTTTTTAATTGCTGTAAACGGTGAAACTAGACAAAGTATTAAATTTTCTGAATGTGCACTTGTGCACATCGAGCAGCAAGCATGCCGGCTCGATGAGTTTGTAAAGACCTTAGAGGTGGCTTACGCATATGCTACTTTAAGAAATGATAGCCTACTCAAATTTTCAGGGGCTGAGGAAGAGTTTTCAATTCAAGGAAGTCAGTATGTTGAAGTCCGGGCTATGCTCGAATGCTAAATTGATAGCTGGTGAATCTCTTTCATCGTGGAGTTATCGGCTATGTCAAATCCCAGAAGTGCAACAGTATATACTGCACAATGTTAGGGGTTATGGACGTGGTCCACGATTATTTTTGTCACTTTTCGAATTTGAAAGGAGCGAAGCTCACTGCGACTTAGATTTTATAAGCCCGGGCCATAAATGGAAAGTCCTGCCCTTGATTATGGGGGCAGATCTAGAAAGATTCGCCAGGCCTGTAAATGACGCGCCAATTATACCTTGGGGCTTTCGGCGATCTTATTGCGAAGATTGCATGCGTGAAAATCTTCGATCTAACTGTTCTTTGATGCTCAAGACTGCCTGGCGATACGTATCAAAACCATTTTGTGAAGTGCATGATGTGTTGCTTAAGGATGCCCCGCGACAGATAGGTGGCGCGTTGGATGCGCCTCGAGCCCTATTTAAATGGAATCATAGTATTGAGAGTAAGAATCTCGGGCATGCAGAATATGTTAACAACTGGGCCGATTTGCTGAAAACCGCATGTCGTGTTCAGAAGAGACTCATAAAATTACGTGATCTTCAGTATGATCGTTGCATCCATCTCTTTGATAACACAATAATGAGCCTTATGCGGGCTCTTCTTACGCCAGGCATGGATTTGTATCGTCATTCCGGTAGTAACAGACTGCTAGATATTATGTCCAGTGAAGGTGAGACGCTATACCTTAGCTGCTACTTGCAGCCGTTTAGGGCTTCTGCAGCTTGTCGCGCGCGCGCGCTTTTTTTTATTGGAATATTGCTAGGGTGGGTTAGTCAAAAGGAGGCCTTTAAGTCACTTCGTAGCGATCCTTGGGAATCAGATACGCCGGAAAAAATATGGGGGAGCGTGTATAAATTTGATAAAGAACTTTATTATTGGCTTAGAAATAGCTTGATCAGATTCCAAACAAGCGCCCTAAGTATTTACACTCCACAGTTCGCATAAGTATTTCATGTACACTTATATAGTTCCGATTTATGTTACCCTGGGTTTTTACGTCAAGGTGTCGGGTCAGTTCAAGAGGCAACATCCGTTTTTATGTTATGTAGTTGACGCACGCAGCTGCAAAATAATGGGCCATGCTTTTTCGGTCGGTAAGCCCACAATCGATCTCTATGGTAGAGCAATGCTGGGTGTGCGCGCGGAACAGTTGACTCATTCCTCTCATTCGTGTGAATTGTTGCGAATTCGCGGTTCTAGTTTTGTTGGTGCGCTAGCTGACGTTTTTTGTGATGTTGATAAGCCAGTGATGATATCAAAGATGCGTAGGTCGCGGAATTTGACATTAATTTCTGAGTCGAGGTTTGCATCTTTGTTGATGCACCATATTTACGAAGCCTTTTCCGATATTTTCATGGCGCAAGCAGCAACGATGTCTATTGAGGTCGCTACTCTAAATGCTTTACTAAAGCAAGCACTTAGTCGCTGCAATCGATCATTAGATGATTTCCCTCACTGGATCACATTGAGTTAGCGGGTAAGGTTTGCCAAACTTCTGTTCTAAGTTAAGGGAATAGTAGCGTGGTGGGAGAGTTGATGTCCTAATTTTCGCCAGCAAAAGCTGAGCAAAAAGAAGGTGCGCTCTCATACTTAATAGTCTCCATCCTATAAGCTAAATTCTAAGTTGGTCCGTGCTCAAAACGAGCTACCACTATGTTTTAAGTCTGAACGGGAAAGCCCAGCACTGCTCGAGGCCAGACTGGAGCAGATGTAGACCCCCAACACTGATCGTGGTTTCAAATGTGGATTTGCTATGCGAGACATTGTGCCGCCTAGTGTGGCATTGAAGGCCAAGGTCGAGAACTCTAGGTGCATGTGGGATTCGTGTTTTTTTGTTACGATCACCGCCACCGAAATGATTTTCTTCACTTGGCAAAAAAAATCTTCATTTTTGAGGTTTTCCTACACTTTTTCTTCATTCGCGTGAACCCACACGACGTATTCCATGCCCCGTTCCCGTGGCTTCGACAGTGTCCCTGCGGTTCAACGCTTTTACAGTAGGCTGTCCATGAACGATCAAAAAAGCCCCCCTAGTGTCCATTCGAAGGCAGTCGTTTTCCACTCCTGCTACGACACTGTGCTCAGAAAGGTGGACGAACGATACGATGTACGCGGTTACGTTTTGGCTCAGATGGTCAATCTTCGCCTACAGAGTCGCGGTACGCTCCCGCTCGCGTACCGCAGCCTCTTTGCGCAGTACGCTCAAGCCGAGGCGATTGCGTTCTTGGAAGCGTGTGTTACCAACTTGTTTTTCGGTCCGGCTGGTCGCCTTTCACCACAGGAGTATCACTACCAGAGAGATGCATACCAAAACCCGGGCTAGCCTCTAGCCCGATCAGCAGCATTCTGATGCTCACGTGTAAACGTCGTACTCAAGACGGTAGAGGAAGGCCCAAACCTGCATATAGCTTTCATGACTCCAAAGCAAGGTGCATGGGGTGTGCTTGCCAAGACCAAGCGCAGGGTTGATCATCCAACGCTGCGCCAGTTTACCTAGAGTTAATTATGAACCAAGTGTCTGAGCTTGCTTTCTTCAGCCAGCTGGTCGGGGCGGGCAGCCTGGCGGCCACCGCTCGCGAGCTGAACCTCACTCCACCTGCGGTGACGAAGCGTCTTGCGCAATTGGAAAAGCGCCTTGGGGTGCGCTTGCTTAATCGGACGACACGCAGCATCAGCCTCACGGCGGAAGGTGAGACTTATCTGGTTAATGCCAAGCGGATCTTTGAGGAGATTGAGGAGATGGAGTGCCAGGTCTCAAGCAGCCGCGCTGAGCCGAAGGGATTGCTGCGTGTGAACGCGCCTCTTGGCTTTGGGCGTACCCATGTAGGGCCGGCCATCTCGTCCTTTGCCAAGCGTTACCCAGAGGTGGAAGTCCAGCTGCACCTGAGTGACCGTCCAATCAATCTTCCAGACGATGCGATCGATGTGGCCATCCGGTTCGGCGAATTACCGGACTCCAGACTGATCGCTCGAAAGATTGCTACCAATCGCAGGCGTCTCTGTGCCACGCCGGGCTATCTCGACACCTTCGGTAGACCGGAGGCTCCACGTGATCTCATGAACCATAACTGCATAGTGTTGCGGCAAAACGATGCAGCATTTGGCACCTGGCGATTGAGTCGGGGTAAGCAAATCGAGTCCATAAAGATTCGTGGGAGCTTGAGTACCAATGATGGCGAGGTCGCTTTGAATTGGGCTTTGGAAGGGCATGGGATACTCATGCGCGCAGAGTGGAACCTAGCCGACCATCTAAGATCAGGCAGGCTCGAAGAGGTATTAGAGGACTATGAAACGCCTCCGGCGGACATCTATGCCGTTTACTTGGAGCGTCTAAATCTATCTGCAAAGGTGTCATTCTTCGTTGAGCACCTGCGAGATTTTTTCAAGAGCAAAGCCGATCAGCAGGCCAATAGTCTTGCTGCTTGGACAGGTTCAGACATTTCTTGATCTGGTTTGGATTGTTTTTCATTAGGTAGGCCCGCGCTCGCACGCTGATGCACGCTCGCTCCGAAAGCGGTTTAGCTTTAGGGTCAAGAAAACTGCCTGGGAGCTTGCGGGTATCCGAGATGCCCCATTGCTTCATTTGTCATTCCATCCAGGGGCAGGATGATGAGCGCACCAGCGGGCAAT
This sequence comes from Pseudomonas sp. NPDC089395, assembly GCF_044749525.1. Lineage (NCBI taxonomy): Bacteria > Pseudomonadati > Pseudomonadota > Gammaproteobacteria > Pseudomonadales > Pseudomonadaceae > Pseudomonas > Pseudomonas sp. NPDC089395. Next base: position 349,074 of record NZ_JBIVID010000002.1, on the reverse strand, counting down.
GTTCTCACCATGTCGAGGTTGCCGCGAACGATTAGGCTTCCACGTAGCACAGGCCATTCAAGCGCTGCATTGCACGCTGCGCATCGTCAAGTATGTCATCGAGTATCTGTTCGACTGGCTGCACTGCATTCGCAAAAACTGCCGATGGGCCGTAGTCGAGCATACCGATGCTGCTGTCACCCGTGAGGTAGGCCTGGGTGGTTAACGTGCCCATGACATGTGGGCGGTAGTGTTCAAAATCGCTGGAGCCCATCGCATCTATGGCAGCCACGGCTTTCGCGCTTTTGTTGTTCAAAACCCGGTGATGTTGGCGTAGGCCGGTCTTGACGATGACGCTGTCTGTGCCATCGCTGTTCACCAGTAGATCCTTGTACTGGCGGTGAATCCACAGCTCTTCCGATACCAGCATCCTGGTGCCCATCAAGATCGCGTCAGCTCCCATAACGAGGGTGGCGGCTAGTTGGCTGCCTGTTCCCATTCCACCGCCAATTACCAGGGGTATGGATAGCTCCCGCGAGGCCTGCGGGGCTTGCACCATGCTGCTGATGCCGTAGGTTCCTGGATGACCTCCGGAATCGTTGCCAACAACAATCACGGCATCAACGCCTAAGCGTTCGGCTGACCGGGCATGTCGGACAGCTGAAACCTTGTGCAGCACTTTGATGCCGCACTCGTGGAGGGCAGGAAGGATTGCCTCGGGGCTCCCACCGGAGGTTTCGACGCAAAGGACGTCTTCTTCAGCCAGTATTCTCACCTGCTCCTGCAAGCGACTTGCAGCATTGGGCTGACCTGAAATGTAAAGGTTCACGCCGAACCTCTTCCCAAATGCCAGCTGCCGGCACTTGCGAAGCTCCTCGCGAAACTGCTCCGAATCAGGGTAGGCGGAAGCAACTATGAACCCCATTCCTCCCGCGTTGACCACTGCCGCGACATACGTCGCGTCAGACACGCCTGGCCCCATGCCTCCGCAAAGAATGGGGTGGCGGATGCCGAGCATTTCAGTGATCCGGGTTTTGAACAATGGGTTTCGCATAGGCACTCCAGTTCGTTCACGATACAGAGAGCGGGCAGTCCAACCTGTGAATAAGAGGTGGAACCACGTGATAGTTCCGCACGTAGGTGGCAGGCATCTGCTTTTTAGCTGAACATCCGTTCAGTAGTAAAGCAATTTGACGTCGACAGGGATCTTGAGGGCTGCGCAGCATCGGCGGGGACGGTACGAGCCTTCGCTGACGCTAGCTGTCGACATGGCCGGCTCTATCGATGTTGAGTCCACTAAGGCATCCGGTACTGCGTTCCGGAATTCGCTGTCAATCAGTAGCTTGGGGTGAGAGCGACAGCATTTAGCGCCACCGGTCTGACCCCACCATCACCTCGCTGAACGTACTGGCTCACCAGTTCGCCTGAACAGAGTAGGGCGGATTTCTGCCGCCCCTGATTTTGGGAGTTCAGCATGAAAGCAATCGTGTACAACGGCCCACGTGACGTAGCGGTTAAGGATGTACCAGACGCAAAAATCGAGAAGCCAACGGATGTGCTGGTGCGCATTACCACTACCAACATCTGCGGTTCTGACTTGCACATGTACGAAGGCCGTACCTCGTTTGAGGTCGGACGTGTATTTGGCCATGAGAACCTCGGTGAGGTAATTGAAGTTGGTGAGGGGGTTGACCGGGTCAAGGTCGGTGACAGGGTCTGCCTGCCGTTCAATATCGGCTGCGGGTTCTGCGAAAACTGTGAAAAGGGGCTCACCGGATTCTGCCTTACAACCAATCCTGGTGCTGCCGGCGCCGCTTATGGTTTCGCAGAGATGGGGCCATATCAAGGCGGTCAAGCCGAATTGCTGCGCGTCCCGTATGCCGATTTCAATTGCTTGGTATTGCCGGAAGATGCCGAGGAGCGTGAGGACGACTACGTCATGCTCTCGGACATTTTTCCGACTGGTTGGCATGCAACAGAGCTGGCTGGTCTGCTACCAGGCGAGAGCATTGCGATTTACGGCGCAGGGCCTGTCGGCCTGATGGCGGCTCATTCGGCAATCATCAAAGGCGCATCTCAGGTGTTCGTCATTGACAACCAGCCGGATCGCCTGCAACTCGCCGCGCAGCTCGGGGCAATCCCAATCAACGCAGTCGAGCAAAAAGCAGTGGAAGAGATCATGAACCTGACCCACGGCAAAGGCACCGACCGAGGTTGTGAGTGCGTGGGTTACCAGTGCTGCGACAAGCATGGCCATGAAGCGAACTACCTCACTATGAACAACCTGGTTGCTTCAACCAAAGCCACCGGCGGCATCGGCGTGGTTGGTGTGTTCGTGCCAGAAGATCCTGGGGCGAAAAACGAACTGGCGAAGGAGGGCAAGATGGCCTTCGACTTCGGAGCGTTCTGGTTCAAGGGTCAACAGATCCGTACAGGTCAGGCGAATGTGAAGGCCTACAATCGCCGCCTCGCTGAGCTTATCCATCATGGGCGCGCCAAGCCCTCGCAGATCATTTCTCATCGCCTGAAGCTGGCTGAAGGCCCGGATGCCTACAAGCACTTCGATGCCCGCGATGATGGTTGGACGAAGGTTGTGCTCAAACCTGCTGCTTAAATCGCTTACTTTGCTTCCAAGGAAGGAAGCGAGCAAGTGAGCAGAACTCCCCGTATCTGCCTACCAAATCCAGTCAACTGCTTACCTCCTGTTGCGTGTTCTTGTGCCACCCTCGCAAATTCATGGCGCAGAGACAAAACTGCAGGATAATCAACGCCCAGGCTCCTGCTTGCCAGCCCCACACGGCCCACAGCACGTTGCTAGTGATGAAACAGCAAAAGCCGATTTTTCTTCTCCTGGGACGGCCCGACCCAATGCACCACGCTGCGAGCACTGTCATAAGCATGGCAGGCCATTCCAACAACCCAATCCAGTGTTCCATGAAGCTCACCCCAACAGCTCGTTTGATATCTGCAACTGGATACCTGCCAGCGTCGCGGAGCTGGCAGGTAATCGCTTCATCAGGCCGCGCGCTGCTCACCCTTCAGCATCTTCTTCTGCGTTTCCATGGTTTGCCCAAGCTCCTCCAGGATCTTCTTGCTGAGTAGCTTCTTGGCCGTCGGGAAGAGTTCGCTTTCTTCTTCCTCGATGTGATGCTCCAGCAACTCTTTCATGACCTTGACCCGCCCGGCGAATTCGAGGGTGCCGGTTTCGGTATGCAGGAGGTCGGGTAGGACGAGGGAGTCGACAGTTCTGTGCTCCTCCTTAGCCTCGTAGTACATTTTCGCTTCTTCCTTACCGCCGGCTTGCTTGATGGCCGGGTAGAGGATTTCTTCTTCAAGCCTTGTGTGGATCTGCAGCTCCTGCTCGATTTTGTGCAGTAATTCACCCCGCTTCTTCACCGCCCGCTCAGTGGTGGTCGACAGTTCTTCGAGCAGCTTCTTCACCAGCTTGTGGTCTTGAATCAGTAAATCGATAGCGTTCATGGCGTACCTCATCATGGACAGATGAAAGAACTTGCTTGTGGTTGAGTCATGGCCACGTATCACGGTTCAACGGCGACGATGTTTGGCAGCGGAGCATCTTTGGCAATCAATATCGGGGCATCCGGCACACGCACATGCCTTCAGGCACGCTCGCCGCGAAGCCAGCGCTGGTGATAGTGGGAAAGTCGGGTAAGTCCGAAAAGTGCGCCTTGCCGCATGACCTCAGAGCGCTCGCCGAAGAAGCGCTGAGTGCGGGTGAAAACGGCTACCGGTTCACCAGCAAACGCCCAGGCGAAACACATAGTGCCTGGCGGTATGCCTGATTCCGGTGACGGCCCAGCTACGCCGGTGGTGGCGATGACCACGGTAGCATCACTGTCCCTCAAGGCGCCCAACGCCATTTCCCACGCTACGGCTTCGCTCGTCAGTCCGTATCGCTCGATAGTCTCCGCGCTGACGCCCAGCAAGCGCTTCTTGGCGCTTGGGGAGTAGACAACATAGCCGCTTTCCAGCACTTCGCCCGTGCCAGGTACAGCTGCCAACATTGCCACCATGCAACCCGCCGTGCATGACTCTGCGGTGGTCAAGATCAACTGGTTGTCTTTGAGGTAGCCGAGCGCGGCCAACACGGGGTCGGTTGCCATTTGAAGTTCGACTCGCTTGTAGGTCTCCGGTGGACGGATCTCAGCGACTATTGGTTCCTCCCAGCGACTGCCCGCCCATCCCGCTTTGCAATTCTAGCCTGAACTTTACTTGGTGATTCGGCTTCCCTTACTTGAAGGGGCGGGCACCGTGAGTGTCTGTGCTACTGCCACTGAGTGAAAAAGAGTAGGAGGGCAGCATGAATAAAGAAGCGCATTCAGAGAAGCCGAGCTCACAACCAGTGTCAAAAGGTGAGGAAGAGCGGGACAATGATGCTCATCGTCCTGACGGCTCGACCGGTACCTCTCATGATTCCACAGCACAGAAAACTGCGCGTGACCATGGGCATCACAAACGTTGAAGTACAAGTGGCCGGATAGAAGGCTCACCAGATTGGCGAGCTTCAGCTACTTCACAGGATCGGTTTACCACCTGTGACGGCATAGCGTGACCCACTGATATAGCTGGCCTCGTCGGAAGCCAGCAGCACGTAGATCGGTGCAACCTCGACGGGCTGTCCCGGGCGACCCATGGGGTAGCCCGAACCGAAGTTCTTCACGGCCTCATCGGGCATGGTCGCCGGGATCAGGGGCGTCCATATAGGGCCAGGGGCCACGCTATTGACCCGAATACCTTTCTTTGCCAGCAGTTGGGCCAAGCCAGCGGTGAAGTTGGCAATCGCGCCCTTGGTCGCAGCGTAGGCCAGCAGGCTGGGGGATGGATCGTCGGAGTTGACCGAGCTGGTGTTGATGATCGATCCGCCTTTTGGCATCGAGGGCAACGCGCGCTGGCAAATCCGGAAAATGGCGGTGATGTTAGTATCGAAGGTCTTTACCCATTCATCATCGTCAATCTCGTCCAGACTCTCATGAGCCATCTGGAACGCGGCGTTGTTGACCAGAATATCGATACGACCGAACTGCGCCACGGTCTTGTCGACGATGTCGTAGCAGTGCTGTTTCTGCGCTAGGTCGCCGGGCAGTAGCAAGCACTGCCGGCCAGCAGCCTCAACCCAGCGCGCGGTTTCTTGCGCGTCTTCATGTTCATCCAAGTAAGCGATGGCCACGTCGGCGCCTTCACGGGCGTAAGCAATCGCTACTGCTCGCCCGATACCGCTGTCTGCGCCGGTGATAAGTGCAATCTTGCCTTCGAGTCGATTGTGGCCGGTGTACGACTGCTCACCACAATCTGGATAGGGCTCCATCTTGCGTTGTGAACCAGGAACACTTTGCGGTTGAGACGGAAATGGAGGAGTAGGGTAGTCGCTCATGAGGAAGGCTCCTGCAGTTGAGAACGCTTGTTACCTTTCGAACGGAGCTATGGGCCGACGTTGAGATGAGTTCAGGGTTTGAACGACGGGCGGTCACTCCTTCTATATCCATTGAATTATCGGGAATTGGTCGGCTCTACCGCTGACCCGTGTCGCGCTTTCTGTGTGAGGCTCCACCATTAACCGGAGGGTCAAGTGCCTCGAATCATCACCCCCAGCACGCCCGAACATGAGATCGATCAGCAGAATGCGAAGATGTTCGGTACCCCAAAAGAGCGCCTGGATTTCTATCGACGCGAAATTCAGTACGAGACCACCATCCTGGCCAATCGTACAGATGCCTATCTCGCTGCCCAGTCGTTCCTGGTCATCGCTTTCGTTTCTTCGATGGGCAACCTGAATCAGAGCTGGGGCGAGATGTTTACCGTGATGGTGCCGGCGTTTCTCGCACTGCTCGGCGTGCTGAGTTCGCTGAACGCCTGGCCAGGCATCCGCGCTGCGTTCCGGATCATCGAGCACTGGCAACTGAAGCAAAGCCATTTACTGCGCAATGAGCCCATGATGGGGTTGGCCTATGACGAATCGCCGTTGTTCTGCGAAGCGGAAACCTCGCAGGCGGGGCACCGCAAATCGCTGCTGTTTTCCCTGCGCACGCCCTGGATTTTTCTCGGTTTCTGGGTCTTGCTGGGTACCTATTCGGTTTACATCCAGCTGGCGTGACCCGCGCCCTCCAGGCGCCTTGAAGCATCACCGAAGGGCGCGAAGCCGAAAGCTGGGTTCAGCCTGCCAGTGCTTTGATCAACTGCTCGTTGAAAGCAGGAATATCGTCCGGCTGGCGGCTGCTGATTAGGTTGCCGTCCACCACAACTTGCTCATCCACCCAATTGCCACCCGCATTGCGAATGTCGTCTTGCAATGTCTTGTAGCTGGTCATGCGCTTACCTTTGGCTAAGCCACTGGACACCAGCAGCCAACCTCCGTGGCAGATGACGGCCAGCGGTTTGCCAGCCGCGTCGTGGCTCTTTACTAGGTTCTGGGCACCGGGGATCAAGCGGATCGTATCAGAGTTCTGCACGCCGCCTGGCAGCACCAGAGCATCATAGAGATCGAGTTGGGCACTTTCGAAGGTTGCATCAACGGCAAATTCGTCGGCAGGCTTGTCGTGATTCCAGCCACGCACCGTACCTTCCTTGTCAGCGAGGATGTCGATCTCGGCACCAGCTTTCTGCAAAGCCTCACGAGGCCCGGTGAGCTCGATCTGCTCAAAACCATCAGTCACCAAGAAGGCCACGCGTTTGCCACTCAGTTGTGCATTCATCATTGAATCTCCATTTTCGATAAGCCTGACAATGAAGGCCTTTGGCCAGGCGCGAAGTTCAAAGGCGACGCCTCAACGGCGTCGACGTTCGGCATGAGAGATGAGAAGTCCCGCGAGCAAACCGATGACTGCCGCACTCAGCAACAGCGGTATCTTGTCTTTAGGGGTTAGGCCGATGCCCTCCATGCTTCCTGACCTACCTGTTGGCGTGAACAGATTCTCGGAGGACCCCAGCGCGTCGGAACTGCGGTTCAATGGTGTGTCCGGATTGGCCTGAGCGACGGGCTCAACCTCCTCAGCCGTGGCGCTGACGTCCAATTGGTTCAGCTTCAACGCTGTGCCGTCCACCAAGGTCAGTGTCAGGTTTTCAATGTCTCCCGCTGCGCGACCTGGAAAAACCGGTTCGCCTGCAGCATCGAGGTTGTCGTAAATGAAGCGCTTGCCCTCCAGCCAGCCAACGGCTGTGAGTAACTCGGGGCCGAGGTAGTATTTTCCATCGAGGAAGAAGCCTGGAAACTGGTGAGCGCGTTCGACGTTCTCCACGGAGTAACGCTCACCCGCCTTCATGCCTGTTGTTGGATCAATCATGACCACGACCTCCGTATGCTGGTATAGCCATGGAGGTTGCCGAGGCAGTATGTGTTCCTAAGGGATGACCAATGGACTTCAGTCCAATCTGTTGGTGCGTGGCCGGTATTTGAGCGCAGGGTCTGCCGTCTGACTTTTGAATTGAATTTTTAAGCGTACATCGCGCTCAGTAAATATGGGTCAAAGGGAGATACGCACGTGGCGGGGCAGCAATTATTCGTGATCGATTACACACTCCATGGCGAGAGCCGAACGTTCATTATTCGCTTGGAAAAAATGGACAACCTCGTGGCCTGGCACTGGGCCAGTTGCGATGCCGGCGTTGGCATCATCCCAAGGTTCAGTCAGCAGAAGATCAAGCTGGTCAGTCGTCCCATGGCAGAGCGCTACGGCATCGCGAACGTGAAGTGGCGACCTGCCGGCAATGGCCCTGAGTTTGTTCCACAACCTATCGATATCGGCAAATTCTCAGGCGCTTCATAAGATGCTTGGTGCTTTGCAGCCGACCAATTTTTCAGGAGGTGTTGTGATGCAGCCGAAAACTGAAGGCTCTGAAGAGAAGGGGCCGAGCGACGTACCCTTCATCAATGATCCGGAAAAGCCCACGTCGCCACCTTTGAATGATGCTGATGCCACGGATGCAGCTGAGGCAGATGAAGACATCGAGGATGACGGCCAATCCATTTAAGCCGGAAGGAGCACACGATGGACAACTACCACCTTAGCCCGACATCGGATGGCTGGGAGCTGAAGAAAGCCGGTGCCGAACGGGCGTCCAAACGAGCTGCGACGAAGCAGGAACTGGTCAGTGCCCTTGCAGATTTCTTTGATGGCAAGACAGCGTCTGTGAAGATACACAAAGCGGACGGCACGCTCGAAGAGGAACGCACCTACCCACGCTCAGCTGACCCTCGCCGTAGCAAAGGTTGAAGACCGTAACTGCCTGTGACCTCGGCATTGAGGTTACGAATGTCGGTGGTGTGTTCAGATGGTTGCTGGCCAGCTTTCTCGTGGGCAAGCGCATACGTTCTTCGGTCGCCCTGAGGGCGTATCGGATACTTGTCGATGAGCAGGGGCTAGATACGCCGCAAAAGCTTTCGCATGCTACACATGCGACCCTTGTGAGGCTGCTCGGGCAGGCTGGGTATGCGCGATACGATGAATCCACTGCCCGACGATTGCATGCCCTTGGCAAGAAGGTAGACGCGGAGTTGGGAGTTCAACTTGAGGCGCTGCGGGAAGACCCAGGTGGTGAAAGCTTCAAGCGCTGGCTATTGAGCTTCGAGGGTATAGGCCCCAAGACATTGGAGATATTCATGCGAGAACGCCCATTCCACTTAACGATGTTCGAAGGCCATTGAGCAGAAGGTGGCCTTTAGCCTCCATCGACGAGTGGACAGATGAGTGAAACACTCGATGATTCAACTGTGGACTGGAGAGGGTGATGAAGCTCGACATCGAGGGTTTGTCGCTGTCAGGGAAGACAGTAGTTGTCGTGGAAGATGATCCAACGCTTCAAACCCTGCTGGTGGAAATCCTGATCGAGTTGGGCGCTGCCTGCGATGCGTTCGATAACGCCGAAGACGCCTTGATTCACCTGATGGGGCTCAAGAGCGACTGTTCGTTGATCGTTGTCGATCACGGTGTTCCTGGAAGTATCAAAGGCATGGAGTTCATCTCCATGGCCCACGAAAGGTGGCCTGGACTTCCCGCCATCCTGACCTCTGGTTACCAGCTTGATGCTTCTCAGGTCACCCCACCTGTCACTTACCTGTTCAAACCATGGTCAATTGACGAGCTCGCTGAAGCTATTAACCAGGCGCTCAGCTCTGCAAGTGTTCCTCGAGTTCTGCCCGCATCGTCCGACCATAACGCTCGTTAGCGCTGCGGGTTGTCTCGAGCTGCATCGTCCGCCCGCTGTTCACTAGGCACTTGGTGGGGCGTCACGCAGTGACTGCCCATCGCCTGATATTCCTTGCGAAGTTTATGGATCTCTCGATTGTCGAGCGCTTCAAGATCGAGCATCGACTGCTCTGCTGATTTCGTAGCACGGATAAGCTCGTCGAGCTTGACGTGAATGATGTCGTTGTCTCGGTTTTAGGTATTCTGAATCAGGAAAACCATCAGGAATGTGATGATGGTGGTCGACGTATTAACGATGAGTTGCCAGGTATCGTTGTAGTGAAAACAGGGCCAGGATGCAGCCCATATGGCAATCAGTACCACGGCGATCAAGAAGGTACTGGGTTTACCGGCGTGGTTAGCGAGCGATTGGCAGAACCGGGCGAATTTCATGACGATTTCTCCACTGCGATGTATGGGTTTGATCGCAGAGGAAATTCGAAATCTTTTTTTACATTTCGCGGCAATGATTGGCGACTTTAGTAAGCGCAGCGGAACGACGTGTTAAGCCAGAAAGTCAAAACGTAACCGAAAATTCTCCCAAGGCTTCCGCGCAGATGACCTTCATCGTCTGGTTCGCCATGCTGGGTGCAGTGCTTCTGTTGCTCTCGCTTTCATCCTCATACCTGCGCTGGATCCCAGTTACAACGTCCGTTGTGTGCCTTGGCTTAGGTATGGCTCTGGGAACAGCGGGCCTGGGTTTCCTACAGCTCGACTTGAGCAAGTCGAGTGGCTGGATGGAGCACCTCACCGAAGTCGCGGTGTTGTTTTCGTTGTTCTTCAGTGGCCTGAAGTTGCGCTTGCCCTTACACAATCGCAGTTGGTTGAGCGCTTTCTATCTGGCGGGGCCGGTCATGTTGCTCTGCATCGGTGGTGTAGCGCTGGTGTTGCATTACGGCCTGAGCGTGGGGTGGGGAGTATCTGTTCTGATTGGAGCTATCCTCGCACCCACAGACCCTGTGCTGGCAACCCTGGTGCAGGTGGTTGATGCCCAAGACGATGATCCCGTCCGTTTCAGCCTGTCCGGTGAGGCAGGGCTCAACGATGGAGTGGCTTTTCCCTTCGTCATCCTCGGCCTGTTCCTGCAACAGGATACCGGCCAAGCCTGGTTCTCAGACTGGTTGCTCAAGGACATGCTGTGGGCAGTCACTGCAGGTCTGCTGCTGGGTTACTGGATGGGGCGCGGCTTGGGCAAGTTCACGCTTTTCTTGCGGTTGCGCAACGATGACAGCACCGTGTCGCCCAACGACTATCTCGCCCTTGCCCTGATCGCGCTTGCTTATGTGAGCGCCGAGGCTATTCAGGCTTATGGGTTTCTCGCAGTGTTCGCTGCGGGCCTCGGTTTGCGCCAGGCGGAGGTTCAGACTTCAAATAGTCCCGAGGATCCAGCTGCAGAACATCTGGTACAGCCTGTGGTAGGACACCAGCATGTCGCGCCGGAGCTGGCTGTCAAAGGTGATGTGGAAGGGCTCGATGATTCGCAGGTGGCAGCGGGGATCATGTTGGGGGACATGTTGGCATTCGGCAGCTTGATCGAACGGGCACTGGAAGTGTTTCTCGTCACCATGCTCGGGGTAGTGCTTATTGAACATTGGGACTGGCGGGCAGTGCCGGTTGCGGGCGCTTTGTTCTTTGTCATTCGGCCCGTAAGCATTCTGCTTTTCCCGGCTCGGGAAATGCTGGATATCCGACAGCGCGGGCTTTTGGGTTGGTTTGGCATCCGAGGTATCGGCAGCTTCTACTACCTGTTCTATGCCCTCAATCATGGGCTGCTTCCCACCTTGGCCGCACAGAGCATCAGCCTGGTTTTGTCGGTGGTGGCGTTGAGCATTCTGCTACATGGATTGAGCGTTCAACCGCTGCTTGCCAAATACGAGGCATGGAAGGAGTAAGCAGTGTTCTTTGAATCAAGCTTCTACTTGCGGCGGGAGCGTTACTAATTTGTTGATCAGCAAGGCGAGATCAGAAATCTCCCAGGGTTTGGGGAGAAATGCTGTCCGAGCAGGCAGCAAACCGGTGTCGATTACGGCGTCGCCCGAAGTCAGAATCACTGGCAGGGTAGGCCACCGACGCCAAATTTCATGTGCCAGGCCCAAACCGTCCATGCTTCCAGGCATATGGACATCGGTCATCACCAAGCTAGGGACTTCTTTAGTGCAAAGGTAATGCAACGCCTCGTCAGCATTTGCGCAGCACGTCATAGCAACGGCGTAGAGTGACGAGAGGCTCTCGGCAGTTAGGTCTCTTAGGAGATCGTCGTCTTCCACAATGAGGATGGTTTTCGGCATCTAGGGTTTGCTCGCGGGTCATATGCATTAGGGCTCTGGGCCTCTACGCCGTTGCTCCGGGGCGATGAGTGGTGCGCTAGGCGCCGTCATGGATTAGCGGCTATGGTAGGAAAGCGGTAAGCGAACCGCCTTTGTACGCCCTAAAAGGATTCTGGGCGTTTCCCGTTAACCCGGAAGGGAAGAGTATGCAGCAACTACCAGTGGACGAAACAATCCGAGCGGCCTTGAAGAAAACTCATGCGCGCTTGCACCGCCAACATGAGCTCGTGGTCGAGTTTGGCGTAGAGTCCCTGAAGGCTGCGGACTTGGATCTGTTGCTGACCCGTGCATGTGAAGTAGTCGCTGAAGGGATGAGCACTCGTTTTTCCAAGGTGCTCCAGCCAGCAGAGGACGGGGAAGGGTTTGTTCTGACCCACGGCGTTGGCTGGGATGCTTCTGACATCGGGCAGGCAACCGTGGGCGGCGATGTGGCTAGTCCCGCTGGCTATGCATTGGCCACCTACAGGCCTGTACTCTCTAATCATTTGGGTATGGAAAACCGCTTCCGTACGCCGGAGCTGCTGAAAAAATATGGAATCGAACGGGCCATCAATGTCCCGATCCGGGGTGTGCTGAGTCCGTTTGGTGTACTGGAAGCCGACAGCAGCAACGGGGACGATTTTGTAGAGAGCGATCTGGTATTTCTGGAAGGCATCTCGAACGTCATTTCCATGGCTGTCGAAAGAATATCTTCAGGCGTGGATGTTCCAGTTCCCGACCCTTATTCCGAGACGATTCTGAACGCAAGCCCTGATTGGGTGGACATCCTGGCCCCGAGCGGTGAGATCGAGTTCATGAATGAAGCCGGGCTGACATTCCTGAATACCCAACTGACCAGTGTTAAAGGTCAGCGATGGTATGACTTGTGGCCTGAGGAGTCGCGATCCCTTGTTTGGGAGGCGGTAGCTAAAGTTAGCGCTGGCGAAACCATGAGGTTCGAATCGTACTGCCCAATCGCTCCCGATGAACCCAAATGGTGGGACGTGACTGTCGCACCGATCATGGGCTCAGATGGCCAGGTGGAACGGATCATAGCTGTATCGCGGGATATCACTGAGCGGCACCAGTACGAAGCTCAACTGCTTTCCCTCATCGATGCACAGAACACAAAGCAAAGCCGGAGCGACTTATATCTCGAAGAAATCCACCATCGCGTCAAAAATAGCCTTCACCTGGTAAATACACTGCTGTTACTTCAGGCCAATCTCACGCCAGATACGGCAGTGAAGTTACAGCTTGAAACTGCCGCAGGACGCGTTGTGACCATTGCCAGTGTTCACGAGCGGCTTTATCAGGCCGCCGAAGACCAAGAGGTTTGCGCTCGCGCTTACCTGAATGCTCTGTTGGGTGATCTGGGCAAGGCCTTGGCCGACCGACAAATTCAATTGGAGGCTGACGACTTCGTCCTGCCACCAGAAAGAATGGCGCCTTTGGGGTTAGTGATCTCCGAGTTAATCACCAACTCCCTTAAGTACGGTAAAGGCTCCATCGACGTGATCGTCAAGCATGTCGGCGATCATGCTCAGCTTACCGTCAGGGATGAGGGAGACGGCTTTCCTGATCATTATCCTAAGCCGACAGGAACTGGGCTTGGCATGCGATTGGTTAAAAGCTATTCCGGTTACGGCAGCGCGGCAGTAGTGGTTGATCGCCAAGATAGTAAAAGCTGCATCCATGTCCGATTTAAGCTCTAGACGCGAGAGGGGCGTGTCTACGCGCCGATGGCACTTTGCCAAATGCGTATGGTCTCGTATCAAGTCGAATTGATCTCGAGTATCAACATTGAGGAGTTGGGATGCGAACCTTGGGGTGGCTTATGACTGCTTTGGGCTGTGCTGGGCTTTTCGGAGCGTTAGCCCTGATAGTCGTTATGGCTTTAGGACTACATGATCGCTTAGGGATAAGCCTCATCCTAACGATTTTTTCATTTACGCTAATGTTTATCGGTTGGAGGCTGCGAGCGAGAGGCAAACCTTTGTTGCCCATTTTGCTGTCTCCCTGAGACAGCTCGACTCGCCCGGAATCATAGGCTCAGCGAAGTCTTTGGCTCGCCCGACCAGCGCTCAAACCTGTTCTTATTGAGAATGGGCGAGTCGTTGTTCCGGTAAAGCAGGTGGAACCCTCATTTTGGCAATGCTACTAATTCGGGAAACTATCTGTTGGCGGCAATAAATCCCTCCCGCCTGAGCAGTTCTATGTTCGTAGGTTTTATCAAAATGCGGGAGATCTCATGGGGCGCGAACCAGCGACACTCGACTATTTCGTGCGAAGGCCGGGGTATCGTAGGATCAGCTAAGGCCATCCGATACAGCCAATGCTCTTCAGATAGCAGAACGTGATGCCCCAGGAACTGAGGGTCAGTGAGTTCCAGACTGGTTTCTTCCTGTAGCTCACGACGTGCCGCGTCAAGTTGAGTTTCGCCTGGATCAATTTTGCCGCCAGGGAGAGACCACTCTGGGGCCTCCTTTCGCACAAGCAATACCTTGCCAGCCTGCAGGCAGATGACGGTGGAATGAAGCTCTCTCGATGGATTCATCACGTGTCCTCCCTTTGACGGAAGGCTCTCATGATCTGATGAAGTTCAATTGAGGCGTCGAAAGGCGTTCGACCTACGCGAGCAGGGTATTACACGATTCGGCGCCGATAACTGAACGTTGCCATCGTTATGCTGGTCATCTAACCGACACAAGGACGATCTAATCTCGGAAAGGAATCTGCCGGATCTAGGCCAGCCAATTACAAAAGGGCAGCGCATGAAGGCAATGGACACTGCTACAGCCAAACGCAAAGGCATCAAATTGCGTGCAACGGTGATCTACCGCAAAGACGGTGAGGTATTGTTTGTTCGCAAACGCAACGCCAAGTGGAACTTGCCAGGGGGACGCGTTGAGCGTGACGAGACGCCGCTCGAAGCGGCAATGCGCGAGATGGTCGAGGAAACTGGCCTCGCGTTCGATGAGCTTCGCTACCTGACGATGTACCGGGAAGACAAGGTCATCCACTACCTGTTCGAAGCTCGCAAGGCCTACGACAAGCCGCGCCCCCGAAACGAGATCGAGTCTTGCCGTTGGATCAAGGCCCGAGATGTTTCAAAGCGCCGGGTGCGGCGTCCGATCAAAACTATCCTCAAGCGCTGCGCGTGATCAGAGCAAGGTCTGCTTACCCTCGGCCAGAGAGTCGACTGGGCTGGAGTCTCCTCGTGTCACGAAATATCATTCAGCTTTTTCGTCATGGGTATCTACGTCTGGCTTCTGCATTTGCAGCGAAGCTTTGCTGCGGTTGGTGTCTTCATCGACATGCTTAGGCTCATCAAAACAACCCTGCAGGAGCAGAAGGCTGATACTCAGCAGAAGAGGGCGACCGAATGTCATGGGTGTTTCCTCCTGTCGGTCAGGCAAGGGTGCCCGATACAAGCAGAGGCAACTGACCTTAGCGCGAAGTTCATCCGAGTTCGCTTATTGGTGGCCGTGCCCAACTGGAACCTTCCCTCAAGACGCTTTCTCGAAGGGTTTAAGACCGATTCGATATCTTCCGGCTGACCTAAACCAGAGTGCTAGGTGCGACAGGAGAAACGCAATGATGTACCTCGGCTGCGCTGGCTGGAGCGTGCCACGCCCCTACGTCCAAGACTTTCCGCACCTCGGCAGCCAGTTGCAGCGTTATGCCGTCCGCTTTGGCGCGGTAGAAATCAACAGTTCATTCTATCGACCACATCGGCCTCAGACATATGCTCGCTGGGCTGCTTCGGTGCCCGAGGGGTTCAGATTTGCGGTCAAACTGCCGCAGGCCATCACACACGAATGTCGTTTGAGCGGATGTGAAGCACTGTTGGATGCGTTCCTTGAACAATGCGGCCAGCTACAAGCTCGCCTCGGTTGCCTGCTGGTGCAGTTGCCCCCATCGCTGGAATACGACGAAAAAGTCGCCCAGCATTTTTTTGTATCCCTGCGTATACGCTATCCAGGGCCTGTGGCAATTGAGCCCAGGCATTCATCTTGGCGGGCAGCACATTCCATGCTTTTGGAATTTCAAATAGCCCAGGTAGCCGCTAGCCCGTCACGTTTCGAAGTCGATGCGCTGCCGGGTGGCTGGCCAGGGCTGGTTTATTGGCGGTTGCATGGCGTGCCCCGCATTTATTACAGCGCCTATTCCGAAGAGTATCTTCAACGTCTGGCAGCACAGCTCGAGGTCAGCATCACCAAAAACGTGCCCGTCTGGTGCATATTCGACAACACCGCGTCAGGCGCTGCGCTCGAGAACGCCTTAGCTATGCAGAGCTACCTCATGCAGCGAACTCAATTTGCTCCGCATCACATTGAGGTAGGCCCTATGAGTGACTAAGACGATAAGGTGCGCCTGTTCAAAACTTAGATCTGATGGCTATAGAAGAGTGCATAGGACTCAATGCCCTCGTTTGGCTGTTTGATACCAGCGTTGGAATAGTGGATTGCCCGAATTTCCACACGCTGTCCCTCGCCGATCTTCAGGCCAACTCCAATGCGATCCTCGAAGTTGAACGATGAAAGCCGCTTAGAATAGCTGGTAGTGGAGTGCGCGGATTTACAACTGCATCTCGGCGAGCGCTCGACGTAAAGGCGCGTCTGAGACCTGAATCGGCCCATGAAAAGGAACATTCATATCAAGAACTAGGTAAACTGAGGCGGCAATGAGAAACGACGACGCCATAAACATAGTGATGACCATCGGGTTCTTAGGGGCCCGGTACCCCAGGCTGGCAAATATGAGTGTCATCCAAGCCACCAGCATTCCTATGAGAGGGCCTGGAATGGAGCCTTCAGACTGTTCCACGATCTTCCAGCGCTGTTCAATAATCCCATGATACTGTTGACGTATATCAACCATCATGGATTCGTGGAAGCGGTCAATAGGCGTAATCATATTCAGCGCCGTACCCACAGAGTCCAGGTATTTGGCAGCGGTGCTTTTTTGATGAAGCAGCGCTTGATCCCCACGATAGGGATTGGCAATGGCTTCTTCAACATATACTTGCAAACGCATACGAGACTCTTTGGCGGCCTGTCCGTATGTGCTAAGTGAGCGGTCTAGAATTATCAGGCTCGTTGCATAGGTGTGCACGTTTGCATCTATCGCTTCGAATGTGTTCTTGGCTGAATTAATCATCAGGCCGAACACAAGTGACGTCATTACCACAAAAATATTCGCTACAAGACGAACCACTGTATTTGTATCTTCATCTCGATGGCGGGCGGCCAGCTTGGGGTAGAGGTGCATCATCACTAAGGATGCTGAAAGCAAACATATGAAGATGGCAATGGCTACCCAAATAGAACCCATGCAAACTACCTTTCTTAGGTGAACGGTTAACGACTGTAATGAAGCTCACTGTGTCATGGGTAAGCTTAGCTAATATCTGCCTTCGGCGATCTCGGATGACCTGACAGACAATTCTTCCGTGCCGTCAAACGCTGACGCAGCCCTTAGGTAGGCCAGGTTTTTATTGAGGCTGAACACCACCGGTTCGGGGGAAGCTTACGCAAAATGATGTGCCACTTTCTTTTGTAGAGTCGACGGCCACATCGCCGCCATGAGCCTTAGCAATTTCTCGTACTATGAAGAGCCCGAGACCTACGCTTCTCAGATCGGTGTCCAACTCGCTCACTCTCGTCATCGGCTCGAAGAGGTTACCCAGCGAAGATTCGGGTATGGCTGTACCTTCGTTATGAACCGATAGGATGGCCATCTCTCCCTGGAGGGCAGATGTGACCGTTATGGGCTGTCCAAGATCCCCATAGGCCACACTGTTAGCCACCAGATTTCCAATGATCTGATGGATTCTGTCAGCGTCAACCTCTGCCATACCTGCGCCTACCTGGGTATGGATCATTCTTGCTTGCGGGAAGGCAATACGTAGCTCGCTTACGCTTCTCTCAATGACCAGGTGCAGGTCAGCCGTACTTCGTGAGATGCCGATTCCACGGCCTACCCTGGCCAAGGCAAAGTCCAAAAGATCTGCGATCATCCGCTGAGCACGCTCGGAGGACTGATTGATGTGGTGAAGTAGTTCTCTGTCTCTTGGTGTGCATTCGCCTCGTGCCAGCAGGTCTCCAGCCATCTTGATCGCGGTTAGAGGATTCTTGAGGTCGTGGCTTGCGATAGCTACCATTTGCTCAGCAAATAAAGCGCGCTGTTGGGATTTTTCATACGCAAGATCTAGCTCCAAATTTGCCTGCTGTAGCGCTGCTTCCGCGTTGGTTTTCTCCCATAACAGCTGTTCGGCACGCTGGCGTGCCTCCACAATCTCGCGCTCATACCTGTCCCGATCAGTAGTCCCGAACAACGCCATTTCGTAGTAAACGCCATCGGCATGAACACGCCTTACGCCATTGAGTAGCATCGTGACTGTCTGCCCACTGGCGTTTTTGAGGTCAAGTTTCACCTCCGCGACGGAGCCCTGCATGCGCATGAGGGGCGCCCAATGGGTCTGATGAAAGATCCTTCCGCCCATTGTCAGGAGATCCTGAAATCGACGCTGGGCAAGATCCCCCTGGCTGATGCCCATCCAGATGCTGAAAATCCGATTGCTGCGCAGGATCGTGCCGTCTTCGTCGGTGACAACAAGCCCACAGGGGGCACCATCGAAAAGATCTTCGAACACTGGCAGTAAAGGCTGATCAACCGACATTTTCGCCTACCCAAGGCTGAAGGAAATCGTCCATTGCTTTGGCACACGCTTGTGGAGCGCTCATGTGCGGGCAATGTCCCACATTATCAACGAGATGAAGAACACTGTAGGGCAAGGTTGCATGCATGTACCGGCCCACTTCCATCGGAGCAATCAGGTCATTGGTGGATTGCAGGATGAGCGTCGGGGTATCCAGGCCGGCGATGTCTTCGCGATTATCGGATAAGAAGGTCACGCGTGCGAATTGCTTCGCGATCTCCGGATCTGTGCGGCAGAAACTATTGGTAAGTTCATCGCCCAGTGCTGGCTGCCCTGGCGAACCCATGATTGCAGGGGCCATCGCGCTCGACCATCCCAGATAGTTGCTGTCCAAGGTGTGGAGGAGCGACTGAATGTCTTCGAGCTTGAACCCACCCACATAGCCATCAGAATCGATATAGCATGGAGAGGGCCCAACCATGATATGAGCGGCTATGCGATTTGGGAAAAGACGGTCGGCCAGTGCTCCGATCATCGCACTCACCGAATGGCCGACAACGATCACGGGGCCGTGCCCAAAGTGATCGATGACTTCATTCAGGTCTCGAGCATAACCGGTCAGTGAGCTGTACTTTCCGCTTTCATACGCATCCAGATCCGATCTGCCTGCGCCGACCAAGTCATACAACACCACGCGAAAGCGGTTGGTGAAGTGTTTGAACAGGTAATGCCACATGGTCTGATCGCAGCCGAAGCCATGAGAGAAGACCAGAGTCGAAGTGCCTTCGCCATGGACTCTGACGTTGTTCCGGCGCTGAATGTCCATGCATCACCTCTCCGTTCAGCCAAGCGGGTTTGGCTGTAGGAATGGATAGTGCCGCTGAGGCAATCGAAGGGCAAGATTTGCATTCCGATGCTGGCATTCTGCCCGGAGAGAAAGGCGCTGTAGGTGATAGCCGCTCGCCTATCCCGTTTCACCATAACTCACATTTCGTCATATTGATGAGCCATTATCCGCTCGGCGGGGCTGTTGTTTCCGCTTCGCTGCGCTATGGTAGAGGCACCCCACATATAAGACTAAAGTCGTAGGAGGGCGGCATGCGGATTCGCGGTGATGTGTTTTGGAAATGGGCTGATCCATCGCTCCACCATAGAACTCATGATGAAACTTTGGACGACGGCACAAGCATGGACATCCAGGTGCGGCTGTCGCGGACGGGCCATACGCAGTTGTTCATTGGCGTCTATGCCGGCTCAGGACTGACTCTTCACGAAGAGGCTTACGACTCTCGCCCGGGAGAGTCGATGACACGCGCGTTGGCATGGGGGGTAGGTCGCGCAAGATGCTTGGCGACCGAGCAGTGTCCTGCCGAGAAGCATGTAGCGTAGAGGCCTTGGCAACGGATTGGGGGTCTCTGGCAGAAGTCAGCGACCTCCACTGTGATGAATCCACGCTGCATACGCCGACTTCAACGCTTGGGGAAGGTCAGGCAGCTTACGCTTCAATTCTGCCTGTCCGTCAGGGCCTGGTGCCCACTCCGTTAGCCACGCGATCAGCAATGGCCGAGTAACAGGGCAGATAGCTACCTGGCGTTCGAGCTCGTCGGCGATCTGACCCAGCCACTCTAACTCTGCGTCTAGCTGAATGATCGGATCAATCATGGGATTCCCTCCGTCGACCTAGACAGTGCCTGCTTTGCTGCTTTTAGAGCCTATTTTAGCGAGTGCCCGACCTCTGCGAGCGCCCCACGCCATTGCTCGAGTTACTGTCTCACCTGGCCGCTTTGCATAGGCTTCCTCAACACGTGCTAGGCCGGATTGCTCGTAGATGCCGATAAACAATTGAGTATCGCCAGTGCGAGATAACCGAACCTGGATGCCTGGCCAAGCTGCGTCAGTTAGGGACTCCAGATGCGAATGGTGTTGAAATGCAGGATCTGCCCAAGCTTAAAATACTGCTCCTGAATGTCGCATCCTTGGCCCCTCGTCACATCTCCATACGGCAAGTCTAGCTCGTCCCTTCTGCTCCGGAGCTTTCAAACGTTTCGGGACATTCCAAAGCAGGTAGTGATTCGAACCGTCAAAATGCTGGTCGGAACTGTACTTCAATCCGTCAGGTCATCCATCGTATGGAAGGTCACATCAGCGTTCAGGATGTCGCGCGCTATCGAGGTGCGATTTGCATGAGCGTATCCAAGCATCGTCCAGTCAGAGCCAAAGCCACTATTATCTGTACCCACAACGACAAAGTTCTGCTTGTGCGCAGAAAGGGCGCCAAGTGGAAGTTTCCGAGTGGGGCACTCGCTGCAGGTGAGGAGCCAATCGTTGCAGCTGCGCGCGAGCTTTGGAGTGAGCTATCGCTGCATTGCTCCGGTCTGCACGGTACTGGCACCGTCCAGGTGGGGAAAATCCTCCACCACCTCTTTTCCACTGAGATACCTGATGGCTGCAGGGTTGTCTTAGGGAAGCGGATCGAGGCCTGCAGGTGGGTAGCATGGGCTCAGCTGAACCCAACCATTCTTCAGCCCACAGCAGCTGCGCTGCTTTCGAGGGATCTCTCGTCGCTTGCCCCATTCGATCAGCAAATCGTCGAGTAGCAGGCATGACCAGGTATTAACCCAGCGGCCCAATCCTCATAGGAACAGATTGTTGTCCTGATGGTCAGGTTTAGTAGTCCCGTAAACCTTGAGGTGAGCATGGCCACTTACAACATTCAATATCGCTTGGCTGAAGAGCCGAAAAGTTACCGACTGGAGCTGGAGCAGGACAAGCTCAGACGTCATGAGGCTGCAATGCACCTAATCGTGTTGCACTTCGGGGATAGTGAAAACAGCCTTGTACTGCCTGCAGCTGATTCATCGCCGGACGACATCCTAGCTCAAGCCGAGTTGCTTGGATTGTCTCAGATAGAGGTTTCCGCCGCGTAATGCTGATTGCTCACTTCAGTCGGGCTGGGTGCCGATGCAATTCCTGCACGAACTCTTCGACTGAACCCGGATCGCTAGAGGCAGGTCGCATGTTCACATTCACAGCAAAAAGGATGTTAGCGATGAAAGCAATGACTCGACTGTTCACCGGCCTTGCATTGGTTGGTGCTATGGGAGCTTCTTCCGCTTGGGCAGATACGCCTGGTGCTGACTGGAAGGTAAACAAGGATCAGGCTGAGGCCACCTTGAAAGGCGCAGGTTACACCCAGATCACCAAGATCGAAGCCGACGATGGTCATTGGGAAGGTGAGGGCATCAAGGCTGATGGCAAGCGGTATGAATTCCAAGTTGATCCGCACGACGGGAAGATCATCAAAGACGAACTGGATAACTGATTAGGGCTGGTGTTGCTCTCTGAGCGGCCCGTGCCTGATGCACGGGCTTTTTTCGGCTACCAGTCCACCTTCCGTCGAATCCCCGGCCATCTCGTCATTGCTTATCCAGATTGACCGGACGCTTGCAAAGCGCTTAACTGTACAAATATACAGTGCAGGCGTTTTAGGCATGGTCACCATACTCGGCCCACTCGAACCAACCGGAGCGAAGCTCCCACTCTTTTCCTTCCATGTCCCGGCAGGTTTTCCTTCGCCTGCAGCCGACCACCTCGAAAAGCGCATTTCCCTTGATGAGCTACTCGACGTCCGCGCTCCGCACATTTACCTGGTGCGTGTAGAGGGCGACTCGATGATCGGTGCCGGCATCTACCCTGGCGACCTCGTGATCGTGGATCGCTCCATCGAGGCTGAGCCAGGCCACATTGTCATCGCGGCGGTCAACTGCGAACCACTCTGCAAGCGCCTGGCTCGTGATGGCAGCCAAGTGGTGCTCAAATCGGAGAACCCACGATATCCATCAAGGTACCTGCTCGAAGGGGAAGAACTCCAAGTGTGGGGTGTCGTGACTTTCAGTGTGCGCAGTCATGATAAAGCCTGAGCGGGTATTCGCCCTCATCGACTGCAACAGTTTCTACGCCAGCTGCGAGCGGGTATTCCGCCTCGACATTCGCAACAAACCCGTCGTCGTGTTGAGCAACAACGATGGCTGTGTGATCGCTCGCTCGGCTGATGCCAAGCCTTTCGTGAAGATGGGTGAGCCGTACTTCCAGATCAAAGACAAACTTCGCAAGCACGGCATAGTGGCTTGCTCGTCGAACTACGAGCTCTATGGTGACATGTCCGAGCGAGTCATGACGGTCATTGAATCAATGGTACCGGTTGCAGAGGTATACAGCATTGACGAAGCCTTCGCTGAGCTCACTGGCATGCCGGGTGACCTGGAGCGATTAGGCCGGAAAATTCGCGCGGAGGTTTATCGGAAAACCGGCATCCCAGTCGGCGTCGGCATCGCGTCAACGAAGACCCTCGCCAAGCTAGCCAATCATGCTGCCAAAAAATGGCAGAGCCATACCGGTGGCGTCGTAGACCTGCGCGATGAGGTGAAGCGCAACTGGGTGCTCAAGAAATGCGATGCGGGGGATGTTTGGGGCATTGGTCGTCGCCTCTCCGCCCACCTAGCGGCTATCGATATTCGTACCGCATGGGAGCTGGCACACGCCGATGCTTGGTCGCTCCGAAAGCAGTTCAGCGTTGTGCTGGAAAAAACCGTGCGCGAGCTTGGCGGCACCACCTGCCTGGAGCTGGATGACCCTGATCCACCTAAGAAGGAAATTTGCTGCAGCCGCATGTTCGGTACCCGGCTCACTGAGCTGGCCCCAATCAAGGAGGCGGTGGCCACCTACACGTCCAGGGCTGCTGAGAAACTTCGAGCCCAGCAGTCACTCTGCAAACGTCTACGCGTGAGCATCCGCACCGGGATGTTCAATCCGGATGAGGCCAAGTACGCCAATGGTGTCTTGGTCGAACTTCCGTACCCGACTGACGACTCCCGTTTGCTAACAAAAGCTGCGCAGGAGGGGGTGGAGCGGGTTTATCGGGAGGGCTTCCGCTATAGCAAGGCTGAAGTACTGCTGCTCGACCTCAGCCAGCCGAACGAAATCACTGGCGACCTGTTCGCAGCTGCTCAGCCAGTGGCGAGCGAGAAGTTGATGGGTGTGCTCGATGCGGTTAATGGCAGGTGGGGTAGGGGGACGATGCGTCTGGCCAGTGTGCCTGTTGATCCAACCTGGGGAATGCGGCGGGAGATGATGAGCCAGAGCTTCACGACGCGGGTCGACGAGCTTTGGACTGTCTACTGCAAATAGGGGGGCATGGGTGCGCTCTTCATACGTGCTGAAGAGAGTTTGCGGGCAAAAGAAAGCCCGCTGGGGGCGGGCAAAGGAGCTTCTATCACACGTAGGGATAGCTAACGCTCCCATACTGCATGTGAAAAAGCCGTGAACACTATCGAGGCGAAGGGCTAGCAACCACCGTTTGGTTCGTAAAACGAGATCTGATCAAGGTGCTCATGCCTGACCACCCCCTGTATCCGGAGGCCGTGGAAGCCCTGACGCTGTACCATCAGGCCCAGGCTCAAGGGGTGGTTGGAGCTGAGCTGGAGCGCCTCAGGCTGTTGGCTGAGCATCGCTTTCAGACCGTTACCGACTATCAGATCCGAGCCCTCGGCCCCACATAGAAAGGCCATTAGCAACCGGCCTTCCGAGATCGGTCACCAACATGCAAGGTGCAAAAGTTGCGCTCTGCTACCTAAAAACTCATCACTGACACCAGCTGTTTAACCATTAGTCGAACAAGATGACTCGTGGTACTCGGGCAGCCCCAGAAAAAGTGCCGGCTCGGGCCTTTGATCACAAGATGGTTCGGCAACGCCCTGCATTTCTGAATCAGGAAACGCTTGATAGCGTTGCTCGCGAGCATCACCTTCATCTGCAGAAACTGAGTGAAGAGATTCAGCTGGAGGGCACTTTTGATTACCCAGAGCGTGCCACAGATGATCATCTGTCCACGGCTAATCATCCCTTGGCAGTGCTTGCCACGTGTTTTTCTAGAGCATTTGCAGCTCGATCACCGGTCTGAGTGTCCACACGGTGACTCAAGGTTTGACAGAGATGGCGTAGCTGCGGAGTCGTGACTCCTGTATTTGTGCTGATTCGCATGTGTGCCTGAAGCTGTGGCTCTACCCCCGCAAGCGCGGAAAGCATTCCCACTGTGGCCAGCTCACGCGTCTTCCAATCCAAGGTATCTCGTTCGAATATGTCACCAAACAGGTGAGTGCGGAGGTATTGGTTAGCTATCGGGGCAAAATCGAACAGGGGCCCCTCAACCGGTGAACCCGACAACTTTGTCTGGTTAACGGTACCTGCGGCCAGCAGGGCGTCACCTTGAGGTATTGGACGGCTAGGTTCGCGACCTGGATCGTCAAAGATGCCGCGCTGTTTGCGTGATTCCAGCACCTGCATCAGCTCCGTCAGCGCGTTCAGAGATCGGGGGAAGCCGGCATAGGCGTAGAGTTGTACAAGCACCTCACGCAGTTCGCTGACCGTTAGTTTCAAATCCAAGGCCTGATCCAGAGCAGTGTTCAAGCGGGGCAAGTCACCAATGGCAGCAAGCGCGGCTACGACGACAACCGCTTGTTGTTGCTCGCTCAGCGACTTGGAATTTGATTGGGATGAAATGGGGTGGCTCATGACATTGCCCGTTCCGAAGGGATCAGACGAGGCCATCTCCGTAGCGCCTAGTCCAATCATGATTGTGGTTGCTATCCCGGCATTGATCCACTTACTTAGCACGCGGCCCGCTGTATTGTTCATCGGTCACTTTCTCCAACCAGTGGACATTTTTGCCTTCAGCTGTCGCTGTAACAGCAAGGTGCGTCATGCTCGTTGTGGGGGCAGCTCCATGCCAATGCTTAATGCCTGGAGGGCACCACACGACATCCCCAGGACGAACCTCCTGGATAAGGCCGCCCCATTGTTGAGTCAGGCCTACCCCCGAAGTGACCACCAGCTGCTGGCCAGCAGGATGGGTATGCCATGCAGAACGTGCCCCCGGCTCGAATGTCACGAAGCTTCCCGAGGCGCTAATCCCCGAGTCCGCAGGCCACACCGGATCAATCCGCACGTCACCGGTGAAGAATTGAGAGGGGCCAACCATAGAGGCCTGTTTACCCGCTCTGGTTATTTCCTGTTGGCGGGGTGAGGCATTTTCAGCTGCTTCGCTCGATGCGAGTTGCAAAGCAGAGAGGCATATCGCAGCTGTAATGGGGTGAGCATTCATGTTGAAAACCCTCATGGTCAGAGATCTTGGGTAGCACGTGACCTCAGCTCAGCCTTTTTCCAGCGGGCCACTCAGGTAGACAACGTCAGTCACTGGCTCCAGCCAATCGACGGCCTTGCCATCCATATACTCATTGATCGCGACATGCTGCATAGCCGTAGTATCGGTCGCGCCATGCCAGTGCCGGCGTCCGCAGTTGCACCAGATCAGATCACCTGCGCGGATCTCGGTCTTCGGGCCATCTTCACATTGCGTCCAGCCGACCCCATCGGTCACTAGCAAGGCTTGGCCCAGAGGATGAGTGTGCCAGTGGGTACGAGCACCTGGCTCGAAGTTGACCACCGCAACGCCAACTCTAGCGGGGGCAGGGGCTGTGAAAGCGCGGTCGATGCGTACTCGCCCCGTGAACCATTCAGCAGGCCCCGGGATCGCATTGGCCGAGCCGGCACGGTGGATTTGCATGGCCACGCTGGAAAGGTTGTTGTCCGCCATGGTGTTTCAGCCTCTCAAAAATGTAATTGAGACAACTGTAGCGACCGCGCTTTAATTCGAGTATTAGCAAAATCAAGAATTCGGTTTGAAGCTGGGCTTAACAATGAAAGCAGACAATCTGAGTGATCTGGTGGTCTTTGTGGCTGTCGCCAGGGAAAGTAATTTCACCCGGGCAGCGGCACGATTGGGTGTGTCACCTTCAGCCGTCAGCCAGACAGTAAGGGGCCTTGAGGAGCGTCTCGGTGTTCGGCTCCTCACCCGCACCACCAGGAGCGTCACGCGGACGGAGGCAGGGGAAAAACTGCTTCATGATATCGCGCCGCTATTGGATCAAATCGATGGTCACCTTGGTGCCCTGACCGAATTTGGGCAACACCCCTCAGGGACGGTGCGGATCACAGCCGATGAATTCGCCGCCCGCCATGTTCTATGGCCGAAATTGAAGCCGGTGATCGAGTCCTACCCAGATGTCACGATTGAATTGATGACCGATTACGGCCTGACTGACATCGTTGCCGAGCGTTTCGATGCGGGTGTACGTTTGGGAGGCATCATCGATGCAGACATGGTGGCTGTGCCCATTGGGCCGCCCATGCGGATGGTTACCGTAGCCTCACCCGCCTACGTGATGCGGTATGGAGTGCCCCGCCAACCCGAGGAGTTGATGGCCCACAGGTGCATCAATCTGCGCTTGCCTACGCACGGCGGCCTTTATCCTTGGGAGTTCACCCATGATGGCAGCGAGTTCCGCGTCCGGGTGCAAGGGCCGCTGATCATGAATAGTTCGTTGCAGATACTGGATGCCTGTCTGGCAGGAGTGGGTTTGGCCCAGGTGACCGATCTACACGCTCAGGAGCATATCGACAGCGGTGCCCTTGAAGAGGTATTGGCGGAGTGGTCAGAACCCTTCCCTGGTTATCATCTTTACTACCCCACGCGCCGACAGCAAACCGCTGCTTTCAGGGTTGTTCTTGAAGCACTCCGAAGCGAATAGGCGCTTGAGGGATGTCGGATTTCCCGCCGGCTTTCAGTGCTGGGAAAATTCGACTCGGATATCGTCACTGCCAAGCATCTGCATCAGGCCGTCGAGGTTTTCAATGTTTCCGATACGGGTGTATGAGTAGGGTGTATTGAATGTCTTGTAGAAGACCACCAAGGTCTTCGATCCATACAGCATGACGTCCCCAGCCTTGATTGTTCCTGGAGCGCTCGCATCCTTGGGCAGTGGCGCCGCGAGATCGACATACTTTTCGTTACTGTTGAGGTCGGCCACTTCGAGCGTCAGCGGTGTCAACGAGGAGAAGACACGAGCGGCCTCAGTGTCAGCCAGCCTGATTTTGTATTGCCGCTCGCCTACTGACATCTGCATGTAGGGTATCTCCTGTTGTGGTTTCGCTTCGCCAGACTTCGCCGTTTGAGGGTCAGATGCGCTGGCAGAAATTGTGTGAGCTAAACCAAGTGCCATTAGCCCACTCACCCAAGCAAGGTGCTGCAGACCAGACCATCGATAAGGCGCGGCCTTTTCGGTTACTAGAAGTAAAGGCTTGTGGAGTGTGCTCCTTCTCATTGCATCTCCTTGCATCCTGGGTCGGGCGACTTCTTAAAGGCTGAAGATCAGGGTACGTTGAGCGTGGAGACAGATGGTCTTTCCGCACCTAAACGCAGCTCCGCAATATCGCGTTTTGGAGGTGTGCCGAACTGGCGCCCGTACTCACGGCTAAACTGCGATGGACTTTCGTAGCCGACCTTGAATGCGGCGGTCGCTGCATCGAGGTGTTCGTTGAGCATCAAGCGTTTTGCCTCGTTCAACCTCAACCATTTCTGGTACTGCAATGGACTCATTGCGGTGAGCTGGCGGAAATGCTGATGGAATGTCGAGAGGCCCATCTGTACCTGAGAAGCCAACTCGTCCACCCGCAGCGGCGCCGCATAGTTCACCTTCATCCAGTCGATGGCTTTGGCGATTCGATGCCCTTTGCTACCCACGGAAGCGATGTAACGGAGGAGAGGAGCCTGATCGCTCAGCAGGAGCCGATAGTGAATCTCTCGCTGAATCAGCGGCCACAGCACGGGTATTGCGTCGGGCTCTTCTAGGAGCTCAACGAGACGGGTAAAGCTTTCCAGTAGCTTCGGACTCAGCTGACCCACACCAGCGCTGGTGTGAACGGACTTACCGCTCCCCACAAGGCGCCCATCTTGTGCGATCAATTCTGCCAGCGTGCGCAGATCGAGCTTAAACACCATGCCGAGACAGGGCGCTGAATCGCTGGCCATGGTTACCGCTGAGTTGGCTGGAATGTTCAGTGAGGTGACCAAAAATCGAGTCGTGTCGTAGGGGAACACGTCGCTGCCAATAACCATTTCCTTGGCACCCTGAACCACCAAAACGATGCTTGGCTCAACGATGCAGGTAACTGGTGGTGCCGGGGCGTTACGTCGATAGACGCTGAGGTCTGCAATGCTCGTCGCAAAATCTCCAGCAGCAGGCGCGTGGGCGCCGATGACCTTGCACAGCTTGGCCATTGGGTTCGCGAGTGAGCGCGGTTGTGTATTGGGGAGCATAGGGAACTTCCGATCATCTCGTAGCAAAACACTACTCGTGCGCTGCTTCCGCTGTCCATGCCTGCTCCGGTCGGTCTGGAGATTTAGGCAAGAAAACTACCCGTTTGCTCTACTGATGTACCGGTTTACGCGGGGAAGATAGATAGCAGTAGAGGTACCAGGGATGCGTTAAGCGGCGGTACCTCGGATCACGTCCGTTTCGAGCAGACAAGGAAATGTGCATGAAGTCTTTGATCGTAGCGTTTGCCTTAATGGCCAGTTCTTTCACTGCGGGAGCCGCCGATATGTCCCATGGGGCCAACAATTTCTACAAGAGTGAGCAGGTATCACGTGAGCGTGTTTCCTTCAAAAACCAGTTCCAGCTGAACACGGTCGGAAACCTGTTTGTTCCCAAAAACCTGAACCGCAATACGCGTTATCCAGCCATTATCGTTGGCCACCCAATGGGGGCGGTCAAGGAGCAAAGCTCGAATCTTTATGCCCAGAAGCTGGCAGAGCAGGGCTTCGTGACCCTGGCCATCGACCTGTCGTTCTGGGGTGAAAGTGACGGGCGTCCGCGCAATCTGGTGTCGCCGGACATCTATGCCGAAGACTTCAGTGCGGCGGTCGACTATCTCGGTGCTCAAGGTTTCGTTGATCGGAACCGTATTGGCGTGCTGGGTATCTGTGGCAGCGGCAGCTTTGCCATCAGTGCGGCGAAAATTGATCCACGCATGAAAGCGATTGCCACGGTCAGCATGTACGACATGGGTGCCGCCAACCGCAATGGACTCAAGCATGGCGTCTCGGTCGAACAGCGCAAAAAGGCTATCGCCGAAGCAGTAGCCCAGCGTGATGTCGAGTTTGCCGGAGGCGAAATGAAGTACACCAGTGGCACGGTGGATCAGCTAACTGAGAGTTCTAATGCCATCGAGCGGGAGTTTTACGACTTTTACCGCACTCCTCGTGGCGAGTTCACTCCCAAAGGGCTGTCGCCGCTTCTGACGACGCACCCGACGCTGACCAGTAACGTCAGGTTCATGAACTTCTATCCGTTCAATGACATCGAGACGATCTCGCCTCGTCCCATGTTGTTCATCGCAGGAGAGGATGCTCATTCCCGGGAGTTCAGCGAAGAGGCGTATCGCCTTGCCGGCGAACCCAAGGAACTCGTGATTGTCCCGGGCGCTGGCCATGTGGATCTGTACGACCGCGTAGAGATGATCCCCTTCAGCAAGCTGACGACTTTCTTCCGCGACAACCTCAAGTAAATGGCTGTTGTTTCCAGGCCCAGCACCACGCAGGGCCTGGGCATCCGTGTTTTTTGAAATTGCTACAACGAGAATTGCCATGAGCAGCCCAGCAATACCCCTTCAACACTCAAACCGTCAGGTCTGGAGCGCTGTCCTGGCGATGTCGCTCTGTGCTTTTGCCTTGGTGGCTTCTGAGTTCCTGCCTGTGAGTTTGCTCACGCCGATTGCATCCGATTTGTCACTGACTGAAGGGCAGGCCGGGCAGGCCATTTCTATCTCGGGCTTCTTTGCTGTGATCACCAGCCTGTTACTGGCCACCGTAACCCAGGGGATCGACCGCAAGCCTGTCCTGCTGGCTACGACAGCGCTTATGCTAGTTTCCGGGGGCATGGTGGCCTTTGCCCCGAACTACCTGACGTTGATGGTTGGGCGAGCCGTACTGGGAGTTGCCATTGGCGGCTATTGGTCGATGTCTACCGCAGTGATGATGCGTATCGCGCCCGATGCACTCGTTCCGAAGGCTATTGCTGTGATGCAGGGCGGTACCGCGTTGGCTACAGCAATCGCAGCGCCGGTTGGGAGCTACCTGGGCGGCATCATTGGCTGGAGAGGGGCATTCTTTTGCGTGGTGCCTTTGGCTGCACTGGCGATGATCTGGCAAGCCTTCACGTTGCCGGCAATGCCTAGTGAGCGGACTCAGGTATCGGCCACCGGCTCGCTGCGCTTGCTTGGGGACAGCAAGGTTGCCCTCGGCATGGCTGCAGTAGCGTTCCTTTTCATGGGGCAGTTCACACTCTTTACGTATCTGCGGCCTTTCCTGGAGACAGTCACGCATGTCGATGTGCCCACGCTCTCGCTCCTGCTCTTGATCATCGGGGCCGCAGGATTGGTAGGCACCATGGTAGCTGGCTCTCTTGTTAGTCAAAGTCTGAACAAGGTTTTGGTAGGAATACCGTTGATCATGACTGCCATCGCATTTGCCGTAATCGTGGTTGGTAGCTGGCTTGTTCCTGTGGCCGCAGTGCTGGGGCTGTGGGGGCTGGTCGCGACCTGTGCACCGGTGGGATGGTTCACCTGGTTGGCCAAGGCACTGCCACACGATGCAGAGGCTGGTGGTGGGTTGATGGTCGCAGTAATTCAGTTGGCTATCACTGCTGGTGCAACTGCAGGCGGGATGCTGTACGACGGGATGGGTTATCAGGCTACCTTCATCGCCAGTGGCATATTCTTGCTCACTGCAACCGTACTGAGCATTCTCACAAGCCGACGATAGCCGGTGGAAGCCATCAGCAGCCGGTTTCGTTATGGCACTGAGGTCGCCTACGGTACCAATAGCGGTCTGGTAATCGTTCCTCAGCCGTCCACCACATTAGGTGCTTCGGTCAGGTACTACTTCTAATCACAATCGGGCGCAGAAAAAAGCCGGCGATAGCGCCGGCTTCTTGGTTTTTGCCTCACTAAACCCTTCATATCTACTTCTGGGTGAACGCCGCGAACCTCTTGTTGAAGCCAGCTACACGGCCTTCGGATTTGGCTTTACGTTCCTGGCCGGTGTAGACCGGGTGAGATGCGCTGGACACATCCAGGGTAACGTATGGGTAGGTCTTGCCATCGCTGTGAGTGAAGGTCTTGTCTGTATCAATCGTCGATCCGATCAGCCAAAACGCGTTTGCCGAGACGTCATGAAATAGGACGGGACGATAATCTGGATGGATGCCGGGTTTCACGTGGAGCTCCGAATGAGATGATATAAAGTAACAATATAAATGATATCGAATCTCATTTTAAGGCTGTGCAAAGGATTCCATTGCGAGCTTCAAACATCGAGCTATAGACTCAGGGCTTCGGATGCTCTGCCTAGCGCATCTCTTGCCTATGCTTAGTATCCGCACTTCGATGGCGATACCCATGAGATTGGCCGAATTCATTCTTCAAAACATGGAACCTATCCTCCAGGCATGGGAGGACTTTGCGCGCACCGTAGATACGCCTCTGCCCGATCTCGACGATGAGGGCCTGCGAAATCACGCCGAGACCATCCTGCGTACCGTGGCTCTGGATAGGGCGTCACCCCAGACTGCCATCCAGCAGTTCGATAAGTCTCGTGGCATGCTGCCCGCTAGCCCTGTCGAAACTGCCGCCCAAGTCCATGCCGTAAGCCGGCTTGATGCTGGTTTCACGCTCGATCAGGTTGTTGCTGAGTATCCATCGTCGATCTAGTGCGTCGCAGGTGCGACGTTGATGCATTATTTTGAGTAGCAAAGGGCGGACGGTCGGGTGCATGTCGAACATGTCGTCCCCGAGGAAGGCTGACACCAAGGTACTCCCGCGGTCAGGGCTGGCAAGAACGTCAGCCTCTGCCGCATGCACCAGCCGTTGCTCGAGCTCATGATGCCCGGCGATATGATCAAAATGCGTATGGCTGGCAACGGCAAGCAATGCATGTGGGCATCATCGGAGCTCACTGGATAGCCAGTTAGTGAAGGCGAGGGCTGCACTTGAAAGCGGCCGATCACGGTGCTTGACGAGATAGAAGGTTGCCTGCGAAGGGATCGTCTGCTCTAGGGGACACAGCAAAAATTCCCGTAACCGCGACCCCTGAAGCAATTCTTCGTTTAGCAAGCAAATGCCTGCGTTTTCAACCGCCATACTTGCTGCAATGGCATAACTATCGACACTAAACCGCTGCAGGTGCTCAGGTTCGCCTTGAGGATAACGATCTAGCCAATCGTTCCAGCCGTTGGGCGTCCCGAGAACATCGATCAAAGGGAGGCTCAGGACACCACCCGCATCACGTAGACGATTCGACATCGACGAGGAACAGTAGGGACGTAGCTCTTGAGAAATGAGCTGCGTGGACTCCATGCCGGCCCAATTTCCTGCACCGTAACGGATCTCGATCTCGCCACCGCCTGGCGGCGCATCAGCCTCCCAGTTCA
Source organism: Pseudomonas sp. NPDC089395 (assembly GCF_044749525.1). NCBI lineage: Bacteria > Pseudomonadati > Pseudomonadota > Gammaproteobacteria > Pseudomonadales > Pseudomonadaceae > Pseudomonas > Pseudomonas sp. NPDC089395. The sequence goes on along the minus strand of NZ_JBIVID010000002.1, from coordinate 316,541 downwards.
CCCCATACATGCGGATAGAGACTTGTGGGTAAAGGGTTGCGAATCGCTCCATGCGAGGTGCCAGCCATAACTGCGCGAAGGAGTTGTTTACGCTGAGCTCAAGTACCCCTTGGGCAACTGAGCTGAAGATGCTGCTCATGCCTTGCTCCATGTGCTTCAGGCCTTCCTGCACCACACCGAGGTAGGCCCGCCCCGCGACAGTCAACTGAATCGACCGCGTCTGCCTTTGGAACAGATTTTTACCGAGCTTGTGCTCCAGCAATTTGATCTGCTGGCTCACCGCCGATTGGCTCATATTCAGCTCGACCGCGGCATGGGAGAAGCTCAGGTGCCTGCCGACGACTTCGAAGGTGCGCAGCCAGTTGAGTTGCAGATTCGCGAGGGCCATGGTTCACGCATAAGTTGTTCTTATTGAATTGCCGCTTTTACATCGTTTGTGCGTGGTATTCAAGCTTATTAGCATCCATCCCCAGCAGCCAGCAGGAAGGGGCCAAGCCTAGAGAAATTGCCAGCTGCCGTGAGTCTTTTGGGCAGGATTAGCTCAGCACAGGGGATAGACCATGAAGTCGGAAACCAAAGTACTCGTCATCGGTGGTGGGATCACGGGGGTCAGCACGCTGTATCACCTGGCCAAGGCTGGCTGGACAGACGTGATGCTGGTCGAGAAGCTGGAGCTCACCTCGGGCTCGACCTGGCATGCGGCAGGTAACCTGCCTTCGTTCAGCACCAGCCTGAACATCATGAAGCTTCAAAAGCACAGTATTGAGCTCTATCAGCAGTTGGCGGAGCAAACCGGGGAGTCCGTGGGGCACCATCAGACGGGCTCAGTTCGTCTGGCGCACACCCAGGAACGCCTGGATGAGTTCAAGCGTGTCGCTGGCCTGGCGAAAATCGCCGGTATGGTGGGTGTTGAAGTCGTAGATAACGCCAGGCTGCGTGAACTTCATCCCTATCTTGATACCACTGGCCTGCTGGGCGGTTTGTGGGACCCTTATGATGGGCATATCGACCCCACCAGCGTCACCAATGCCATGGCGAAGCTAGCGCGAGGCTACGGGGCCACTATTGTTCGCTACAACCCGGTCACCGCCATCCAACAGTTGCCTGATGCCCGCTGGCAAGTCTCAACAGAGCAAGGTGTGATCACTGCCGACATCATCGTCAACGCAGCGGGCTTCCGTGCCAATGAAGTGGCAGCGATGATCGGCCACCAGTTCCCGATGTGCTCCCTCGAGCACCAGTACCTGGTGACCGATGCCATACCGGAACTAGAAAAGCGCCCAGGCCTGCTACCGCTGTTACGGGATCCGGATATCTCCTATTACCTGCGTCAGGAAGGCAAAGGTCTGATCCTCGGGCCCTACGAGCGAAATCCGGTTGCCTGGGCGGTCGATGGCGTCCCGGCACAGTTCGGCCAGGAGTTGTTGCAACCGGAACTCGGTCGGTTGGAGGACATCATCGGTGAGGCCATCGAACAGATAGGGCTGATCGGGCAGGGCGGTATCAAGACAGTCGTGAACGGGCCGATTGTCTACACCCCGGATGGCTTGCCGCTCTTGGGACCGGTACACGGCTATGACAACTACTTTGCCTGTGCAGGCTTTAGCTTCGGCATAACCCAGGGCGGAGGGGCGGGTCGCTACCTTGCCCAATGGATCATGCACGGGCAGCCCGAAGTGGACCTATGGGAGTTGGACTCCCGGCGTTTCGGTAGCTACGCCAATCTCTCGTACACCGTGAGCAAAGCGCTTGAGGTGTATGCCAATGAATACCAGCTGGGCCAGCCGAACGAATATGCGATGCGCCCGGCGTGCCGGGAGCAGAAAACCAGCCCGGTATACTCGTTGCTCAAAGTGAAGGGGGCGGTTCATGGCGCCTTCTACGGTTGGGAGCGCCCCAGCTGGTTTGCCGTGGGTGGACAGCCGACTCAGGAAGCGCACAGCTTCAGCCGAGGTAATTGGGATGCCGCGGTGCGTGCCGAATGCGAGGCAGTCGCCCAGCGCGCCGGTGTGCTGGATCTGACACCGTTCACCAAATTTGAAATTTCAGGTGAAGGTGTCAGGGCGTATCTTGACCGCATCAGCCCGAACCGACTCCCGGCCAAACCAGGCGATGTCGCACTTGCGCATGTGTTGACCGACGAGGGCAGTGTTGCTTGGGAGTTCTCTGTCACGCTGCTGCAAGACGGCCGCTTCTACCTGATGTGCCCAGCCGCAGCGGAATTGCTGATCGATGACTGGCTCCGAGTCCGCGCCAAAGGACGTAAAGATGTCCAAATTCGTAATGTCACCCGCGAGATGGGCGCGCTGATCCTGGCCGGACCGCGATCTCGCGAGGTTCTTGCGCAACTGACAGATACCGATCTGAGCAACAAAGCGTTTCCATGGTTTACCGGACAGGAAATAGAGGTCAGCGGTGTGCCGGTGCGTGCGTTACGCATGAACTTTGTCGGCGAATTGGGTTGGGAACTGCATCACCCGATCGATCGGCAGATCGAGCTGTACCTGGCACTGATGGAGGCTGGCAAGTCAGTGGGTATAGCTGACTTCGGCATGCGTGCAATGGACTCGATGCGGCTGGAAAAGGGCTACCAGATCTGGGGCCGGGAGTTGACCACTGAATACAGCGCGCTGGCTTCAGGGATGGGGTATTTCATTAAGTCCGAAAAAGGCGACTTCGAGGGGCACGCCGCGGTAATTGCCGAAAAGAATGCTCCGAGCAGCCATCGACTCGTGCTGATGGAAGTTGAGGCGGGGCGTGCAGATGCGCTGGGCAGTGAGCCGATTTTCCAGGGCGACGAAATGGTGGGGCTGACTACGTCGGGTGCCTACGGCTACCGCGTGGAAAAAAGCCTGGCGCTTGGCTTTATCAGACGTGATCTGGTTGACCCAGGAACACAGCTCAGCATCGAAATACTCGGTGAACGCTGCCCGGCAATTGTGACCCGCAACTGTGTCTATGACCCTACGGGTGCTCGCTTGAAGCACTGATTCAAACTCTATGCATGAGGAGGAAGTTGGACGATGACCGCAATTGAGGAAGCCGTGCCTTCGGCCGCTGAAGGTGCAGCGCTGATTGATGGCAAAGCCTTCGCCGAGGCACTACGTGGGCAAGTGGCTCAGGGCGCTGAGCAATTTGCCCGGTCGACCGGGCAGCCGCCCGGCTTGGCAGTAGTGCTAGTAGGTGATGATCCTGCCAGCCAAGTGTATGTGCGCACCAAGATGAAGACGGCGGCAGATACCGGCATTCGTTCGTTCCCACACCTCTTGCCGGGTTCGACGAGCCAGTCGGCTTTGCTCGAGCTGATTCGCCAGCTTAATGAAGATCCACAGGTGCACGGCATCTTGGTTCAATTGCCATTGCCTGCGCATTTGGACGAAGCGCAGGTCATAGCCGCGATCAGTCCCGCCAAGGATGTAGATGGCTTTCACCCGATCAATGTCGGACGTTTGAGCCAGGGCACCGCCACACTCATACCCTGTACGCCTCTGGGGTGTTTGTTGTTACTCAAAGATCGCTTGGGCGATCTGAGTGGCCTGAAAGCAGTGGTCGTCGGACGCTCGAACATTGTCGGTAAACCGATGGCCAGCCTGCTGCTCCAGGCCAACTGTACGGTGACCATCCTGCATTCACGCTCCCGCAATCTGGAGGACGAGTGTCGACAAGCTGACATTCTGGTCCTGGCAGTCGGTGCTCCGCGCAAATTCGGCGCGGGTTATATCAAGCCGGGAGCCACTGTGATCGACGTCGGGATCAACCGGATAGTCAGTGAGGATGGCAAATCCCTGTTGGTGGGGGACGCTGATACGGACGCAGTAAGTGCGATCGCCGGTGCCATCACGCCCGTCCCAGGAGGTGTTGGACCAATGACAGTGGCTTGCCTGCTGAAGAATACCCTCACTGCTGCGTCTGCTGCTGAAGGTCTTGCCTTCGGCTAAAACCCACAGCTCTGCGGTTTTCCTTAACAGCCGTTGCGCCTGTGTCGCACCGGCTGTCTTTTTGAGGAGCGGAGGGAACGCTATAGCCAACGTATTAGTAGGGCTTATTAATGATCGTGTTTTTCATCGTTTGTCAGGTGTAAGCAAAATTCCTACGATCAAGCCATCAACTGAGCGCAACAACAAAAACAAGCTCTCGGAGGTCGCTCGTGGCATCTACTCTGTTGGCCCCACGTGTAATACACGTTGATCGGAATGGCGCTCTTCAAGCGTCGTCTGGTAGCGCGACTCCAACCCAGCTCTTTCAACTGCTTCGTCTTCGCGAGATGTGTTCGCGGAACACGCTTAGCGGTCATTCCTCTGCCCAGGGGCTCTCAAAGGCCCGCAATCAAGACATGTTTTTGGTCGCGCTTCGACGCCTGTTCGGCCGTTACCGAATCAGCACGCGTTCGTGGCATCACCGAAAGTTTGTGTTGCGCGGGCTATAGCGATCACCCCGAAAGATCCAAAGGGTCACCAGTAACTACAGCGTTTAAATCCTGGCTGTTACAAGGCAGCCGTCCCGTTTGCATGCGTGGAGGTGGAGATGAAGGTTTTAGTGGCGGTCAAGCGAGTGGTCGATGCCAACGTCAAGGTGCGCGTCAAAACCGATGGTTCTGGCGTGGAATTGAGCAATCTGAAAATGGCGATCAACCCGTTCTGCGAGATCGCAGTGGAAGCTGCTGTACAGACGAAAGAAGCTGGCCACGCCAGCGAAGTAGTAGCCGTATCTGTAGGTAGTGATGCCTGCCAGGAACAGCTGAGAACGGCGCTGGCCATGGGGGCCGATCGGGCGGTCTTGGTTCAGGCACCGGATGGTCTGGAGCCGCTGGCCGTTGCCAAGGCCTTGAAGGCCATTGCGCGCCAAGAAGGCGCAGACCTGGTGGTGCTCGGCAAACAGTCCATCGATGGCGACAACAACCAGACTGGCCAAATGCTCGCGGCCTTGCTGGGAAGTGCCCAAGGTACCTTCGCGTCGAAACTGGAGTTTGCCGGAGAGGGTGTGAAGGTCACTCGTGAAGTGGATGGTGGCCTGGAAACCTTGCACCTCACGCTGCCCGCAGTCATCACCGCCGACCTGCGCCTCAACGAGCCCAGGTATGCCTCGCTGCCAAACATCATGAAAGCCAAGAAAAAACCTCTCGACCTGGTGGCCATCGACACGCTGGGCGTGGATGTATCGCCGCGCCTGAAGGTATTGAAGGTCACCGCCCCGGCAGAGCGCGATGCAGGTAAGCGCGTCGGGTCTGTGAGTGAGCTGGTGCAGATGCTTAAAACCGAAGCGGGGGTGATCTGATGGCCGTATTGATTATTGCCGAACATGACAAAGCCAGCCTGAAGCCGGCAACACTTTCTACCCTGAATGCTGCGTTGCAGCTTGGCCTGCCGATCGAGGTGCTGGTTGCCGGTCACGCTTGTGGCGCGGTCGCTGAGCAAGCGAAACAATTGGATGGCGTCACGAAAGTACTGAACGCCGATACTCCGGCTTATGCGGCGCAACTGGTGGAAAACGTTGCTGCGCTGGTAGTCGACCTGGTACAGGCGAAGCAGTACAGCCATGTACTGGCATCGGCCAGCGCGGCGGGGAAGAACCTCTTGCCCCGAGTTGCCGCCTTGCTGGACGTTGCGCAGATCTCCGACGTGGTGGAGGTGGTTTCGCCCGACACATTCGTTCGCCCCATCTATGCCGGCAATGCTTTGGTGACCGTGCAAAGCCAGGACTCGGTGAAGGTGGTAAGCGTGCGCAGCAGCGCCTTCGCAACTGCAACTGCAAGCGGAGGCAGCGCAACCTTGGAATCGATCAGCAATGCGACTGATCTAGGCCTGTCGCGCTTCGTCAACGCCGAGCTGCGTAGTACTGAAGGCGTCGATCTCAGCACTGCCAAAATCGTCATTTCTGGCGGTCGTGGTATGGGCAATGGTGCGAACTTCCAACTACTCGACAAGGTGGCCGACAAGCTCGGTGCTGCTGTCGGCGCCTCAAGGGCGGCGGTGGATGCCGGCTTCGTCTCGAACGATATGCAGGTGGGGCAGACCGGCAAGATCGTCGCGCCAGAACTCTACATCGCAGTCGGCATCTCCGGTGCCATTCAGCACCTGGCCGGCATGAAAGACTCGAAGATCATCGTCGCCATCAACCAAGACGAAGAAGCCCCGATTTTCCGTGTGGCCGACTATGGCCTCGTTGCCGACCTGTTCGAAGCGATGCCGGCTCTTGAAGCCGAGCTGTCCTGATTGCCGGAGCACTTAATCTTGAAACGTACTTTTTGCCTCGCTTTCGATTGCCCGGACAAAGTCGGGATTGTCACCCGGGTTTCCGGAGCCTTTAGTACCCACGGCGGCTGGATTGAGGAGGCCTCCCATCACTCGGACGAAGAAAGCCAACGCTTCTTCAGCCGCATTGTAGTGCGCGCCGACTCGCTGCCGTTCGACTACGACGTACTGCAACGCAAGCTAACGCCATTGGCCGAAGAGCTGCAAATGAACTGGCGTCTGGTAGATAGCCAGCATAAAAAGCGCGTCGTACTCATGTGCAGCAAGGGCTCGCACTGCATGACTGACCTGCTGGACCGCTGGAAGAGCGGTGACATCAGCTGCGACATTGCCTGCGTAATCTCCAATCATGAAGACCTGCGCGGACTGGTGGAGTGGTACGGCATTCCTTTCCATGTGGTGCACATCGACAAGGACGACAAGGCCAAAGGCTTCGCCCAGACCGAAGCGTTGATCGATGAGTACCGCGCCGATTGCATCGTGCTTGCCCGCTACATGCAGATCCTGCCGCAAAACCTGTGCGAGAAGTACCGGCACAAGGTGATCAACATCCACCACAGTTTCCTGCCGTCGTTCATTGGTGCCAAACCATATCACCAGGCCTCGCGCCGTGGCGTGAAGCTGATCGGCGCCACTTGCCACTACGTCACTGAAGACCTCGACGAAGGCCCGATCATCGACCAGGACGTGGTGCGCGTCAGTCACCAACAGAACGTTGATGACCTGGTACGCCTGGGCAAGGACGTAGAGAAGACCGTGCTTGCCCGCGGCCTGCGCAATCACCTGGAAGACCGTGTGCTGGTCTACGGCAACAAGACTGTCGTCTTTTAAACCCGCGAGTCACGGTGGGCGTGCCCGCCGCATTTTGGAGCTGGATCATGAGCAATTCCGTACCGGGCTCAGCCCGTGTAGTGATCGTGGGCGGTGGCGTCATCGGCTGCAGCGTCGCCTATCACCTGACCAAGCTGGGCATCAAGGATGTCGTCCTGCTGGAGCGCAAGACGCTGACCTGTGGCACCACCTGGCATGCGGCAGGCCTGGTGCCGACGCTGCGCGCCACCTACAACATGAGCATGCTGGCCAAGTACAGTGCCGGCCTGTACGAATCGCTGGAAGCCGAAACGGGGCAGGCGACGGGCTTCTTGCGTAACGGCTCGCTGAGCATTGCGACCCATGCCGAGCGCTTCACCGAACTCAAACGCGGCGCTTCGATGGCAAAGCTCTGCGGTTTCCCCTGCGAAGTGGTCAACCCCGAGCAAGCACTGGAGCTGTGGCCGCTACTGAACATCGACGATGTGGTCGGTGGTGTGTATTTGCCGCTGGACGGCATCGTCAATCCGGTGGATGTCACCCAGGCATTAGCCAAGGGCGCACGCATGGGCGGCGCGAAGATCATCGAAAACACTCGCGTGCTGGACATCAAGATCAAGGATGGCAAGGCCGCTGGCGTGGTCACCGAGTTCGGCGACATCGATGCCGAATTCGTCGTCAACTGCGCGGGCATGTGGGCGCGTAACTTCGGCAAGAAGGCTGGTGTAAACGTACCGCTGCACGCTGCCGAGCACTATTACGTGGTGACCGAGCCCATGCCCGAGCTCACCCGCGTGCTGCCTACGCTGCGCGATCTCGATCACTGCAACTACTTCAAGACAGACGCCGGTAAGCTGTTGATCGGCACCTTTGAGCCGAATGCCAAGCCCTGGGGCCACGAAGGGATTCCAGACAGCTTCAGCTTCGATGAACTGCCGCCGGACATGGAGCACTTGGAGCCTTACCTCGAACACGCCATTCGCCGAGTGCCGGCCCTGGAGCGCACCGGGTTGCAGGTATTCTTCAACGGCCCCGAGAGCTTCACCCCGGATGACCGCTACCACCTGGGCGAAGCCCCGGAACTGCGTAACTATTTTGTAGCTGCCGGGTTCAACTCGGTGGGTATTCAATCGGCGGGGGGCGCCGGCAAGGTACTGGCCGAGTGGATCGCCAAGGGCCATGCGCCGATGGATCTGTGGGACGTGGATATCCGTCGCAACATGCCATTCCAGGGTAACTCCAAGTACCTGTACGACCGCACTACAGAAGGCCTCGGCCTGCTCTATGCAATGCACTGGCCGTTCCGCCAGTTCGAGACCGCGCGCAACGTGCGCAAGAGTATCCTGCATGACCGACTGGTGAAGGCCAACGCCTGCTATGGCGAGGTGTCTGGCTGGGAGCGCGCCAACTTCTTCGCTCCGCAAGGGCAGAAGCCCGAGTACCAATACAGCTGGGGTAAACAGAACTGGTTCGCCTGGTCAGCAGCCGAACACAAGGCGGTACGTGAAAACGTAGGGCTGTTCGATCAAAGCTCGTTCGCCAAGATCATGGTGCAGGGCCGCGATGCCATGGCGGTGCTGAACCGCATTTGTAGCAACAACATCGACGTAGCAACAGGCCGTATTGTCTACACCCAATGGCTGAACGAGCGTGGCGGCATCGAAGCAGATCTAACCGTGACGCGGCTGGCTGACGATGCGTTCTTGGTGGTTACCGGCCCGACCACGCAGACCCGCGACCTGAACTGGCTGCGCCGTAACACCCCTACGGATGCTGCGGTGGTGATTACCGACGTGACCTCGTCCATGGCCGTGATCAGCGTCATGGGACCGCGGTCGCGGGAGCTGCTGCAGACGCTCACTGCAGACGACCTGTCCAACGAGGCTTTCCCGTTCGCGACCTCACGTGAGATCGAACTTGGTTACGCCATGGTTCGCGCTTCTCGGATTACTTATGTGGGAGAACTGGGCTGGGAGTTGTACATCCCGACCGAGTTCGCCCCCGATGTATTCGACCGCATCGTCGAGGCCGGCAAGCCTTTCGACCTCAAGCTTTGCGGCTACCACGCGCTGAACTCGCTGCGTATCGAGAAGGGCTACCGCCACTTCGGCCACGACGTGATGGAAGAGGACACGCCCTTGGAAGCCGGCCTGGCGTTCGCCTCGGACTTCAACAAGCCCGGCGGCTTCATCGGTAAAGAAGCGTTGCAGGAGCAGAAGAGCAGGGGTGTGACCCGGCGCATGGTGCTGTTCCGCTTCCTCGACCCCGAGGGCACCAGCTACCACGAGGAGCCGATCTACCGAAATGGCCAGATCGTCGGGCGCACCACCTCAGGCATGTATGGCCACCACATCGGCGGCAACGTGGCGATGGGGTATGTGCGTAACGACGCCGGCATCTCGCCGGAGTGGATCAAGGAAGGTGAGTACGAGATCGAAGTCGCCTGCAAGCGCTACAAGGTCGAGGCAAGCCTGCGTGCGTTCTACGACCCGGATATGCAACGCATCAAGTGCTGAAGCGCCATCCGCCGGTTCCATCACAGGTACTGGCGGGTTTCTCAGTCGCGGTAGAGAGGGTCGAACATGAACAACGCTGTTTTGCCACTCGTAATTGCTCTGTTCTCGACACCGGTCATGGCCAACAGCCTGACCGTGGTTTCTTATGGTGGGAGTCTGGCGGCTGCGCAAATCGAGGCTGCCCATAAGCCCTACAGCCAGGCCACTGGTACTCGCATCATTTCAGAGGACTATTCTGGCGGGATCGCTCAGATCAAGACCCAGGTCGATAGCCAGAAGGTCACCTGGGATGTGGTCGATGCAGAACTGCCCAATGTCCAGCGGGCCTGCAATGCCGGTTTGTTGGAACGCCTGAACCCTGCCGACCTGGCACCCGCTCCAGATGGCACCCCGGCGGCTAAGGACTTCATCCCCGGTGCACTCAGTGAATGCGGGGTGGCCAACTACGTCTGGTCCACGGTAGTGGCCTTCAACAGCAAAGCCTATTCAGGCGAGCAGCCACAGACATTGAACGATCTCTTCGACGTGCAACGCTTTCCCGGCAAGCGTGCCCTGCGCAAGGCCCCTCAGGTCAACCTCGAGTGGGCATTGATGGCGGATGGTGTACCACGTGACCAGGTGTATTCGGTGTTGGAAACTGAGGAAGGGGTAGAGCGGGCATTTGCCAAGCTCGACGCCATCAAGAAAGACATCGTCTGGTGGGAGGCCGGGGCCCAGCCGCCGCAGTTGCTGGCTGACGGCCAGGTGACCATGGCCTCAGCCTACAACGGCCGCATTGCCGTGGCACAACAGAAGGAAAAACAACCGTTCAAGATCATCTGGGATGGCCAGGTATACGACATGGATGCCTGGGTTCTGCCCAAAGGCAATCCGCGTAAAGAACAGGCCATGGCGTTTCTCAAGTTCGCTACGCAAAGCGCCGTGCTGGCCGACCAGAGTAACTACATCGCCTATGGACCGACTCGGCTTTCCGCGCAGGCGCTGGTCGACCCAAGGGTCAAAGCTGACCTGCCCACCAGCCCGGAAAACTTCGTGACAGCACTGCAACTGGATTCGGCTTGGTGGAGCGATCACGCCGATGACCTGAACGAGCGATTCAACGCGTGGCTAGCCCGCTAGCGGGCAGTGGCGAGCGCCGGAGGCGTAGTTGGCGACCTCGACGTGAATGGGGCATGGAGCCGACTAGAACAATAAAAACCAGCGGTGCCAGCCAGCAGCTGGCCAACCGATCTTCTTTGCCTGCACCCACGCAACCCGAACAAAAAAGGGGTAACCATGCAAACAGAAGCGTTTGTCAGTTTTCGCAATGTCCAAAAGAGCTACGACGGCGAGCACCTCGTAGTAAAGAACTTCAACCTGGAAATTCAGCACGGCGAATTCGTCACGATGCTCGGCCCGTCCGGCTCAGGTAAGACCACCTGCCTGATGATGCTGGCCGGTTTCGAGACCGTGACCCACGGCGAAATCTGCATCGACCGCAAGTCGGTCAATGACATCGCGCCGCAGAAGCGGGGCATCGGCATGGTGTTTCAGAACTATGCCTTGTTCCCGCACATGACCATCGAGGAAAACCTCGCGTTTCCGCTCAAGGTGCGCAATCTCTCGCGCACGGAAATCCAGGAACGGGTCCGCAAGGCCTTGGACATGGTTGCACTGGGCAAGTTAGGCAGCCGGATGCCGGCGCAACTGTCGGGTGGCCAGAAACAACGCGTCGCCCTGGCGCGAGCGCTGATCTTTGAACCGCGCCTGGTGTTGATGGATGAGCCGCTCGGCGCCTTGGATAAGCAACTGCGCGAACAGATGCAGTACGAGATCAAGCGGCTCTCCAAGCAACTGGGCATCACGGTGGTCTACGTCACGCATGATCAGAGCGAGGCGCTGACCATGTCCGACCGCATTGCGGTGTTCAACGATGGGGTCGTGCAGCAGCTCGCCAACCCGGCCGATCTTTATGAAAAACCAGAAACCGCCTTTGTCGCGAGCTTCATTGGGGAGAACAACCGCTTGCATGGCGAAGTCGTCGAGCGCGACGGCCGCTTCTGCCGGGTTCGGGTCGGCGATCACACCCTGAAAGCGCTCTCGGTCAATGTGCCAGCCAGCGGCGAGAAGACCACGCTCTCAATTCGGCCTGAGCGCGTGGCCATAGACCCCGCACCAGGCCTGTACGAGAACCGGTTGCCGGCCTGTATTCAGGAAATCATCTACCACGGTGATCACCTGCGGGCACGGTTGCGCCTGGCCGGGCATGACGAGTTCATCGTCAAGCTCGCCAATGCTGCCGGCCACGTACGCCCACAACCAGGTACCTGCATCGATGTTGGCTGGTCGGCCGAAGATTGCCGGGCGCTTGACGCCTGACTTCGTCCTACCTGAGATCCGGAGTTCGTCATGAATGTTCTACCTTCTGTGAACACGCCGTACGAAAGTGCAGGGGACGCCGCACAAGCGGGCAACCTCAAGGCGCGCCTGGCCCGCGCGGAACGTATCAACAAAACGCGCTCGCTGCTGCTGGTGCTGCCGCTGCTGGCATTTATCGCCGTATTTTTCCTGCTGCCGATCGGCGATATGTTGGTGCGAAGCGTGCAGAACGCCACGCTTTCGCAGTCGATGCCGGAAACGTCGCGCGCCCTGTCTGCCTGGAACGGCGCCGCTTTACCCGATGAGCAGGCCTACACCGCGCTAGGATCGGAGCTGTTGGCATTGCAACAATCCCGTGAACTGGAACGGGTTTCTTCCGACCTGAACCGGGTCAAGAGTGGCATGAAGAGCCTGTTGGCGCGGACCGCACGGGAACTGGCCAAGGCACCTCAGCCCGTTATTGGCTATCGCGACCTGATGATCAAGGCGGACAAACGCTGGGGTGAGTCAGGAACCTGGAACCAGCTCAAGGTATTGGCACCGGCCTATTCGGGGGTGCACTACATGGCGGCCCTCGATCTGCAATACGACGACCAGGGTAACGTGGCCCGCCAACCCGAGAGCCGGCGCATCTACGTGGATGTGTTGCTCAAAACCTTGGGCGTAGCCTTGGGTATCACACTGGCGTGCATCGTACTGGGCTACCCGTTGGCCTACATGCTGGCTACCTTGCCGCCAAAACTTAGCAACGTGCTTATGATTCTGGTGCTGCTGCCGTTCTGGACTTCATTGCTGGTTCGCACCAGCGCCTGGATAGTGATCCTGCAATCCAATGGTGTGCTCAACAGTGCTTTGTTGAACCTTGGCGTCATCTCGCAGCCCCTGGACCTGATCTACAACATGTTCGGCACGGTTACGGCAATGACCCACATCTTGCTGCCGTTCATGGTGCTGCCGATGTACAGCGTGATGCGCAGTATCGATAACACCTATATCCGCGCTGCGCACTCCATGGGCGCAAGTTCGCTGCGAACGTTCCTGCAAGTGTACTTCCCGCTTTCGCTGCCCGGGCTCAGTGCTGGCGGCATCCTGGTGTTCATCCTTGCCATCGGTTACTACATCACGCCCGCGCTGGTGGGCGGTCGTACCGGCCAGATGATCAGCAACTTCATCGCCTACCACATGCAGTCCTCCCTCAACTGGGGGCTCGCGGCCGCCATCGGCAGTATCCTGCTGCTGATCGTCCTGTTCCTCTACTGGCTGTACGACCGCATCGTCGGCATCAGCAACATGAAACTGGGGTGATCGATCATGAGCCTTCCAAGCTATACCGGCCCGGTCGGGCGCGTGTGGTTCTACAGTGTCCGCGGCTTTGCCCTGTTGGTGCTGCTGTTTCTGGTATTGCCGATCATCGTGATCACGCCACTGTCGTTCAACGTGGAACCGTACTTCAGCTTCACCAGCGGCATGCTGCATCTGGACCCTGAAGCCTTCTCGCTACGCTGGTACCGTGAGTTGCTGGAGGATCCGCTGTGGATCCTGTCGTTCAAGAACAGCTTGCTGATTGCCACATGCTCGACGGTTATCGCGACGGCGTTGGGGACTGTCGCGGCACTTGGGCTCAGTCGCTCGAACCTGCCGTTCAAACGGCTGCTGATGGGAACATTGATCTCACCGATGATCGTGCCCGTGATCATTTCGTCGGCGGGCATGTACTTCTTCTACAGCACGCTCGGCATCGCCCAGAGTCACCTCGGCATCATCCTGGCCCATGCGGTATTGGGCACGCCGTTTGTGATCATCACCGTCACGGCCACTCTGGTGGGCTACGACCATTCGCTAACCCGGGCAGCGGCCAGCCTGGGCGCATCATCGACCTACACCTTCTTTCGGGTGACGTTCCCGATCATTCGCCCGGGCATCATCTCAGGTGCGTTGTTCGCGCTGGTGACGTCGTTCGATGAGGCGGTAGTCGTGCTGTTCCTGGGGGGGGTGGAGCAGCGCACGATTCCACGTCAGATGTGGTCGGGCATGCGCGAGCAGATCAGTCCGACCATTCTCGCTGCCGCCACATTGTTGATCCTGGGCTCTGTCTTGTTGCTCGTCGCCATCGAGTTCCTGCGCAGGCGATCACTGCGCATGCGCGGGATTCGTGAATAACCGGTTTTTCTGCCAATAACCTTCAACACAAAAAGGTAAGACCGTATGAAAAGCATTCTCTTCGTAGTTTCGGCGCTGGCTTCCTGCATCGCGATGGCTAATGACAGCCTGACGGTGGTGTCCTATGGCGGCAGCTTGGCCACGGCGCAGATCGAGGCTGTGCACAAGCCTTTCGCTAAAGAGACGGGGATCAAAGTGATCTCGGAGGACTACTCCGGGGGTATCGCGCAGGTGAAGGCCCAAGTAGATACCAATAAAATTACCTGGGATGTCGTCGACATGGAGTTGCCCAATGCTGTGAGGGCGTGTAATGCCGGGCTGCTTGAGCGCATCGACCCCGATAAGGACCTGGCACCAGGCTCCAACGGTAAACCTGCCAGCCAGGACTTCATTCCCGGCGCGCTGTCTGACTGCGCTGTGGCCAGCATCGTCTGGACGACAGCCGTCGCTTTCAATACCCACGCCTTCAAGGGCGAGCAGCCGACCACGCTCAAGGATTTCTTCGACACCAAGACGTTCCCAGGTAAGCGCTCGCTGCGCAAGGCGCCCCAAGTGAACCTCGAATGGGCCTTGCTGGCAGACGGAGTGCCGCGCGATGAAGTTTACGCAACCCTGGAAACCGAAGAGGGACTGGAGCGAGCCTTCGCCAAGCTGGACACCATCAAGAGCCAGGTCATCTGGTGGGAGGCGGGTGCACAGCCGCCGCAGCTGCTCGCAGACGGTCAGGTAGTCATGGCCTCAGCCTACAACGGCCGGATCTACGACGCACAGGTGAAAGAGAAGCAGCCGTTCAAGATCATCTGGGATGGCCAGATGTATGACATGGACGTGTGGACGATTCCGAAAGGTACACCGAAGAAGCAGGAAGCCCTCAAGTATCTTCGCTTCGCGACCCAGAGTGCGGTCCTTGCTGACCAGAGCAAGTACATCGCCTATGGCCCGACCCGTGAGTCTTCCCAGCCATTGGTTGTTGCAGATGTGAAACCGCATTTGCCAACGACACCGGAAAACTTCGCGTCGGCACTGCAAGTGGACTCCACCTGGTGGGCCGATCATGCGGATGAGCTGAACGAGCGTTTCAATGCATGGCTTTCGAAGTAAGGCGCTGCTTTAGCGAGTTTTAAGCTCTGACGGGGCGGGGGTGATGCAGAACCCGCGCCCCGTCTGGATGTCGCCTGCATGTCGGGTCGGTCCTTGAGCTGATGGATCTGTTGTTCATGATTTAATGAGTGAGGTTGATCGTGGAAAGTGTGGTTGCAAGACGATGCATGACATTCGAACGGATCAGGGAGGTGGCCAGTGAATTGATGTGCGAGTTGGGCTATCGGGGCATGAGTATGCGGGCGCTTGCTGCGGCAGTCGGTGTGCAAGCCGGATCGCTATATAACTTCGTCGAGAGTAAGCAACTGCTGTTGTTCGAGCTGATCAACCAGCATGAGCACGACCTGCTGAAAGTACTGCGTGACAGAGCTCTGGGGCAAACCGACAGCGCCGTTCAAATGCATTCACTGCTTTGGGAAAAGCTGGCCGAATACAGCGCGCAGGGTGGGAGAGCAGCTCGGGTCGCGAAAGCTGAAATTCACCACCTCGATATCGAGCAGGCCGAAGCCATTGCCGAGATTCGTCAGTTGCAACGTCAAGAGCTGTTGCGCCTGATTGTTAAAACAGCAGGTGATGACATTGGCTTGAGTCCGGAAGGGCTGGAAAACCTGTGTGATGAGCTGCATGCACTACTGATCTGTCATCTCAATCTTGAGGCGGAGCCGCACGTGGATCCCACTCAAGTGATCAGGCGACAGTTACGAATTTTATCCACTCGGTTACTGCTTAATCGGGACTGACTGAATCGAGGGTGAGCGTCCGGCGCGAAAACTGACTTCGCTGGGCGCTTCCAACAAGCGCGTCTAACGGCAGCGCGTAACTCACGTAGATGCATTACCTTCTACCGTACCTAGCGTTGCTCAGATCACTGAAGCTGGCGCTGACCAAATCGTTGCTGTGGATTTCGCGATTAGCAACTGGGGGAGGGTGGAACGTAGGGTTTTAGCCTTCATCCTCGTTAGCGGAGCTGGCCCATGCAGCTCGCATCCACTTAGGCATTTTGCAGGCCATTAGCTTCTTGTGTTCCTCAGGGCTAAGCGAGTGGGCGATCTTCCTTATCGTTTGCTCAGTCAGCCCTGTTTTCCCAAGATGCCGATGAAACAGCCCGTCATCAGCAGAAATGCCACGCCTTCACGATCACTGACAGTGGCGTCGATTTTGTGTCGTTGGTAGATGCGTTGGATATCCTTCGGCTGTGCGTAGGCAGGTGCCACAGCATCATGCTTCAGGACGCGATCTGCGGTTAGCTCGCTATCTGGGATACCGAAAAGCGGGTGTTGCTCACCACAGTAAAGGCCGGACTCCTCCTCATACATGGGGAAATGATCCAAGCCCGGTGCCGGTCGTAAGCGTGGAACCATGCCAATATGGAACTGGCCGTTGAGCACGCCCTTTTCGATTTCATTGGGTGGGAGCATGCGAATATTGATAGTCACCTCAGGGGCTTGCTGCTTCAGCCGCTGTAGTGAATGGACAATGCGCATGCGGCGCATGGTTATCAGATTGTCAGTGATGCCAATGGATAATTCGCCCTTGAGTGAGGAGTGAATGGCATTCACCTGTCTGCGAAAGCTATCCAGTGATCCGAGCAGACCGAGGGTGTGCTCGTGCACTTGATGCCCGGCATCCGTAAGGGAAAAGCCGGTGCGCCCTCTGTGGCACAAGCGAAAGCCCATACGTTTTTCGAGATCGGCCATGCTTGCACTGATGGCCGAGCGGGTAACGTTCAGTTCCACCTCTGCCGCGGTGAATCCACCCGACTCGACTACTGTTTTGAAGACTCTCAACAGGCGCCGGTCGAAGTCGCTGACCTGACTGGAAAAATGCATTTTTTTAGTCGCCATGGACTATCCCATTGGGAGAAGGATTCGGGGCATTGTCCAGAGATCATTTGAGAACAGACGTGAATTTCTGTGAGGCGCCTGAGTTGTCCATCCGTCAGAGAAGTCCGGGGAGCGCCAGGCGTGGAGTGTCCTGGCCCTTGGCGTCTCTACGTCTCCGCATTGCTTCATAACAATCTATAACATTGCGGGCAAGCATGGCAAAGCAGAGCTAAGGTGCCTCTAACTAGCCGCATTCGATATCATACATTTGTACAAATTAATGCTAGCAAACCTGAACATTTAACGATTTCCAGTACCGCAAAGGCGTTTTAGTCTCCTGTTCAAGCGTTGAACAATAATAAAAGGAGACACCCCATGCCCATTCAGTCAGAGCATGATCCGCGCCTAAAACGAGCGCTGAAAACACGCCATATCAGCATGCTTGCCCTTGGCGGCGTGATTGGCGCAGGTCTGTTCGTCGGTTCCAGCGCAGTCATTGCCTCAACCGGCCCGGGTGCGTTCCTCACCTATGCCATCACCGGCATCATCGTCGCCCTGGTCATGCGTATGCTCGGTGAGATGGCCGCGGCACATCCCACCAAAGGTTCTTTTGTTGACTACGCCCGAATGGCGTTTGGCCGGCCGGCGGGGTACATGACCGGCTGGCTGTACTGGTATTTCTGGGTCATTGTCGTCGGCTTTGAAGCCGTGGTTGGCGGTCAGATCATCAATGGCTGGTTCCCGGATATTCCGGTCTGGGTCATTGCTCTTGGGCTCATGATCAGCATGACCTTGCTGAACATGATGTCGGTGCACTCCTTTGGCGAGGCCGAGTACTGGTTCGCCGGGGTTAAAGTGGCCGCTATCGTTGTGTTCCTGCTCGTGGCGGGCGCGTACGTGTTCCATCTGTGGCCGAACTCGACTGCCACGTTTGACAACCTGACCCAGCACGGCGGCTTCTTGCCCCACGGTGTTGGTGCACTGTTCACGGGTGTCGTCGTGGTCATTTTCTCGATGACAGGTGTCGAGGTCGCGACACTCGCCGCGGCAGAATCGGAAGACCCTACCCGCAACATCCGCAAGGCCGTGAACACCGTCATGCTCCGCATCCTGGTGTTCTTTGTGCTGGCCACGTTCTTCATCGTTGTCGCCCAGCCGTGGACCAGCCTGACCCCAGGCAAATCGCCTTTCGTGACCACACTGGAGCACATTGGCATTCCCGGTGCTGGCGAGATGCTTACTGCGGTCATTCTGGTTGCCGTGCTGTCGGTGCTCAACGCCGGCCTCTATACCTCTTCGCGCTTGCTGTTCGTCCTGGCGTCCAATGACGAGGCGCCTCGTTGGATTGCTGGCGTGAACAAAAAAGGCGTGCCGGTTCGTGGCGTGCTTGCCTCCACCTTGGTGGGCTATGGCTGCGTGGTTATTGCAGCGCTGTGGCCGGATACGGTGTTCCAGTTCCTGATCAATTCCTCGGGCACGGTGTTCTTGTTTGTCTACCTGATGATTTGCCTCTCGCAACTCAAGCTGCGCCGCAAGTGGGTAGAAGAGGGCAGCCTGAAGTTCGCCATGTGGGCTCACCCATGGCTGCCGCTGCTGGTCACCGCTTCGATCATCGCCGTCCTGGTCAGCATGGCATTCGACCCCTCCATGCAGATGAGCCTGCTGCAGTGCGTGATAGCCATCTTCGCTATTGCTGCTTCGTATCTGGCACTGAGCCTTTCTCGCAAGCGTCAGCGAGGTGTCAAAGGCCAGTCCGTCACCATTGCTTAGTCAATAACGCCGTATCAGTACACCCCGGACCCGGGGCCCTCAATGGGAAGCCAACAGCATGTCAGCGAAATACGAATTGTCCCAGTTGCCCAACAAACCGCTGTGGTTCGCGCCAAGCCCGTCGCGTGAGCGACTGGATGGTGCGGTCCAGGCCGATGTCGTCATCGTCGGAGCGGGTTACACAGGGCTGTGGACGGCCTACTACCTGCTCAAGAGTGATCCTTCTCTGCGCGTAGTTCTGCTGGAGAAAAACGAAGTCGGTTTTGGTGCCTCTGGGCGCAACGGCGGTTGGGCATCGGCAATTTTCCCGATCTCGCTGCACCGCGTAGAGCAGCTGTATTCGCACAATTCGGCTCTGCATCTGCAGGCTGCAATGAACGAAACAGTCGATGAGATTGGCCGGGTACTGGCTCTGGAAGGGGTAGACGCTGACTATGCCAAGCAAGGCTTCCTGTCGCTGGCACGCAGCAAACCACAGATGGAGCGGGCCCGGGCAGCGGTCGAATCCTCGGCACACTTTGGGCTCCCCGATCAGTGGCGCGTACTTGAGGCTGCTGAAGCCCAAACATGCATAGGCGCTCAAGAAACGCTGGGTGGCCTTTATACCGAACACTGTGCGCTGATTCATCCGGGCAAACTGGTGCGCGGGCTCGCTACGTTGGTAGAACGCCTGGGAGCGAAAATTTATGAGCAGTCGGCAGTCACTCAGATGGCGCCGGGGGTGGTGCACACCGCCCATGGTTCGGTGCGCGCTGAAATGACTGTGCGTGCCACTGAGGCATTCACTTCCCAACAGCCCGGACACTCGCGTTTTGTCATTCCGCTGTACTCGTTGGTCCTGGCCACCGAGCCACTGCCTGGCGATTTGCTGGCCAAGCTCAAACTCGATCACCGCATGGCCTTCAACGACATGCGCCACCTGCGCGTTTACGGTCAGGTGACGGCGGAAGGCCGGTTGGTCTTCGGTGGCCGTGGGGCGCCCTACAACTGGGGCTCGCGCATGTCTGCCGAGGACGATTTGGTGGACAACATCCACGGCAAGATCTACGACACCCTGCTCGAGTTCTTCCCGGCGCTGCGAGATGCACGCATCACTCACCGTTGGGGCGGCGCGCTAGGCGTCTCGCGCGACTGGTGCCCAACGGTGAGCATCGATCGCAATAAGCGCATGGCCTGGGCGGGTAACTATGTCGGTGACGGCGTAGCCACCAGCAACCTGGCCGGGCGTCTGCTGCGCAACTTCATTCTGGAGCGCGACGAGGAAATCAACACGTTGCCTCTGGTCAACCACCGCTCGCCATCCTGGGAGCGCGAACCCTTGCGTTGGTTCGGTATCAACAGCGGCCTCGCCGCGGCCTCGCTGAGTGATATCGAAGAACGCTTCACCCACAAACCTTCGCGTACCGCGATGCTGCTGGAAAAGCTCACCGGCGCCCATTGATAAGGAGAAAACCCTATGCCTTCGTTCACCATCATCAAGCACGCCGACATCAAGGCCCTGCCTCTTAACCCCGCCGGCCAGCGTGCAGGGGCTGACAAGGGTGACCCACAGATCGCCATCCAGACCCTTGCTCCAGAAGCAGTCGGTAATCTCGGTGTGTGGGAATGCCAACCCGGTGGCTGGCCAGTAATCGAGCGACCTGACACTGAGTTCACCTACATCATTTCCGGTAAAGCCCTGCTCACCGACAGCAGCACTGAAGAAGTCGTAGAAGTGAACGGCGGCGACCTGATCATCCTGCCGCCGGGGTGGACCGGCCGTTGGGATGTGCTCGAGACCGTACGCAAGGTCTACGCAATCTACTGAAACATGAGTACGGCGAGCAAAAAATGCTCGCCACCGTAGTTACCCTTTGATGTGAGAAAGACAATGACCCAAACCATCATGAACTGGATCTCCGGCGCTCAAGCCGAGGCCACCAGCGGCCAGCAACTGCCGGTCTACAACCCAGCCACCGGCGTGGTCACTGGTCAGGTGCAACTGTCGGCGCAGAAAGACGTGGATGCTGCCGTGGCATCGGCCAAGGCTGCCTTCCCGGCCTGGAGCAATCTGTCGCCGCTTCGCCGCTCGCGGGTGCTGAACAAGTTCCTGGCGCTGCTGAATGAGCACAAAGACGACCTGGCGCGCATGATCACCGCTGAACACGGCAAGGTCTTCACCGACGCCCAGGGCGAAGTAATGCGTGGCATTGAGATCGTCGAATTCGCCTGCGGCGCGCCGCAGTTGCTGAAAACCGATTTCACCGATCAAGTCAGCACCAACATCGACAACTGGACCCTGCGTCAGCCGCTGGGTGTGGTCACCGGCATCACCCCTTTCAACTTCCCGGTGATGGTGCCAATGTGGATGTTCCCGGTTGCTCTGGCCACCGGCAACACGTTCGTGCTCAAGCCAAGCCCGTTGGACCCGAGCCCGAGCCTGTTCATCGCCGAGCTGCTCAAGCAGGCCGGCCTGCCAGATGGCGTGTTCAACGTGGTTCAGGGTGACAAGGACGCGGTGAACGCACTGATCGAGCACCCAGATGTTCAGGCCGTGTCGTTCGTAGGTTCGACTCCGATCGCCAACCACATCTATGAAACCGGCGCTCGCCATGGCAAGCGCGTCCAGGCACTGGGCGGCGCGAAAAACCACCTGGTCGTGATGCCCGATGCAGATATCGACCAGGTGGTCGATGCCTTGATCGGTGCGGCCTATGGTTCGGCCGGTGAGCGTTGCATGGCCATTAGCGTGGCGGTGTTCGTCGGTGACGATACCGCTGAAAAAGTCATGCCCAAGCTGATCGAGCGCACCCGCGAGCTCAAAGTGCTCAATGGTACCAACCTCGAAGCCGAAATGGGCCCGATCGTTACCCGTGCTGCGCTGGACCGCATCACCGGTTACATCGAGCAAGGTGTAAAAGAGGGGGCGACCATGCTGGTCGATGGTCGTGGCTTCAATGGCCAGACCGCAGGCGACGGCTGTGGCGATGGTTTCTGGCTGGGCGGCACGCTGTTCGACAACGTCACTCCAGACATGCGGATCTATAAGGAAGAGATTTTCGGCCCGGTGCTGGCGTGCATGCGCGTAAAAGACTTCGCCGAAGCGCTCGACCTGATCAACGCGCACGAGTTCGGCAACGGCGTGAGCTTGTACACCCGCGACGGCCACATCGCCCGCGAGTTCGGCCGCCGTATCCAGGTGGGTATGGTCGGTATCAACGTACCGATTCCGGTGCCGATGGCCTGGCATGGCTTTGGCGGCTGGAAGAAGAGCTTGTTCGGTGACATGCACGCTTACGGCGAGGAAGGGGTGCGCTTCTACACCAAGCAGAAGAGCATCATGCAACGTTGGCCGCAAGCCATCGCCAAAGGCGCAGAGTTCGCGATGCCGACCAGCCATTAAGGCTATCGGCTAGCTGACGGAAAAGGCCCCGCCCACGCAGCGGGGCCTTTTACATTCCGCTGATTTCAATCGATCAGCTTTGTGTTCTTGCCCGCCTGAATGGCAATCCAGAAACGTGCGATGCCGCTGGTAGTGGTTGGCTTCAGCCCTGTAAGTTGTTCAACCAGCTTCAAACGATAGACAAGCGTTTGGCGGTGAACATTCAGGTCGAAGGCGGTTGCTTTCCAATTGCCGTCGTTTTGCAGAAAGGTAATCAATGTGGTCAGCAGTGCCGCACCCTGGGTACGATCGTGCTCAATCAATGGACCCAGATACCGACCTACCAGTGCACGTGCTTCAGGCATCGACTTGGGTGCCATGATCAACCCGGTTTCCGCCTCGCCATAAGCCAGGATTGCTTTGTCTATTTCCTGGGCTTGGATAAGCGCGAGCCGGGATTGTCGGAAGCCTTCTTGTAGGCCCGTTGCTGCTGAGATTGGCCCGCTAACGCCGATGACAGTGCCGGCACCAAGGTTGGTGCGCAATGCCTCAAAGATTGATGGCTGATTTCGACTGAGCGCCATCAACAGTCCGCTTTCGACAAACAGCAATGGTGTTAGCGCGTACAGAGAAGGGCAGTGATGAATATCGTCGATTGACCATGGACCGGCTGGCCCTGGCAGTATCGCCAAACTGACCAATGTGCCTGTGAGCCCATGACGCTCCAGCATCGGCAACGCTACAGAGAACTCGGTTGTACCGTCGAGCAAGCTGCGCAGCAGCGACTCACCTACTTCGCGTTGCTGGTCGCGTTGGATCATCAGACGCTCCAGTTCAACACCCAGCAAGCCAGCCAATGACCGCACCAATATGGAGTCATCGGCAGTACGCCTGGCGCTACTCGAGATAATGAGATTGGCACGGGCGCGACCACCAATCGGTATCCGTTCGATGTGATCGACATCTTCTGACGATACGCCCTGGGCTTCGACAATCTTGAGCCCGCTGACGGCGTCTTCTATGGTCAGACTCATACCCAATGCAGTGGCGAGGATCGATAGCCTTCCAGCCATTTCTGGTTGCTTGCGCAGTGCCTCTGCGTAAGTCTGAAACAGCCGTTCGCTGGCATTGAACCGCTCCCGCTGTGCCTGCAGAACACTTTCAATCACTTGGTGTGAAAGCTTGACGAACTCCAGTTGGAAACTCGCGCGGAGCACTGGAAAATGCAGCCTGTCGGCAGCTTCCAGCAGTGCTAGCGTCAAGTCCGGGGCATCTTGCCTGGGAGCGATGACCAAGGCGCTAGGGTTGCTCTGTACGAGTTGCTCCAACCATTCAACCTGCTCCTGCGAAGTCTGTGGAAGGCCCACGCCGGTGGTCATTACCAGATCACCCGGTGACACCCAGCGCCAAGGGTCGGGCAGGTCAACCGTATGTGCCCAGGTGATGGTCCGTCCAATACCCGCCATGCCGGCGGCAACCTGCAGTTTCAGTGGATCAATAGCAATCAGATTTTGCACCGTCAGCATTAGAAGCTCTCGTGTCACGCGGATAAAACAACGCACTCTGCACAAACAGGCGAGTATTGCCAGAATAAGCGGGATGATCTACAGGCAGCGGAGCCGAGCTCTGACTTCACAGTCAGAGCCTTGGCCATTACCGCAGTGTGCGACACGGAGGAGGGAGAGTAAATGCAATAGTCAATGCGTTGACTTAAGCTGGCGCTTGCCTATTTTTCGACTGGCCTGGCACTGGTTAGCCCGCAGTACGACCGCCATCGACAGTCAGTGCGGTACCGGTAATAAAGGAAGCGTTACTGGAGGCCAGATAAATGACCGCCTGCGCTACGTCATCCACCGTACCCAGGCGTCCGATTGGGTGGAGATTGGTCATGTACGCGATCGCCTGCTCCAACGTCATGCCCGTCTTCATCAGTTCTTCATAGGTCTGCTGGGAAAGCTCGGTTCTCACCGACCCCGGCAAGACAGCATTAACCCGTATGCTGTACTTTCGCGATGCCCAGTCCAGTGCTGCGGACTTTGTCATGGAGACCACTGCGGAACGGCTCGCTGCATAGGACAGTGCAAATGCAGCGCCGTGAAGTGCACCGATGGACGCGACATTCACTACAGCTGCTTGCGGAGTCTCGGGCGTGCGGGCCCTAAGCAGATCCACCATGTTCTTCAATGCTAGATAGGTGCCATCTGCGCTAATACTCATGACCTGCTTGTATTGCTCAAAGCTAACGTCTTCAATGCCACCGGTTCTCATGATGCCGGCGTTGTTAACCAGAATATCGAGTCGCCCGTGGTCCTCCTAGAGCCCGTTGATTGGTTGTGCGAGGTGTTCGGAGTCAGTCGCTCAAGTTACTACGCACATCGCCATAGAAGGCGAACTCCAGACGTTGAGCGACTGAGGTTGCGCAGTCGAGTGAATGAACTGTTCACGCAGGGACGAAGTGCGCCCGGCAGCCGCAGTATCAAGATGATGATGCGAGATGAGGGTGAGAAAATCGGGAGATTCAAGGTGCGCAGTCTGATGCGTGAGCTGGCGTTGGTCAGCAAGCAGCCAGGGTCGCATGCGTACAAGAAAGCCACGGTGGAGCGGCCAGACATTCCGAATATTTTGAACCGGGCGTTTGATGTCGAAGCGCCAAATCAGGTCTGGTGTGGCGACATCACTTACGTTTGGGCGCAGGGCAAATGGCACTACCTGGCAATTGTCTTGGATCTCTATGCACGCAGAGTGGTGGGCTGGGCCTTATCAGAAAAGCCGGACGCAGACCTCGTGGTCAGAGCGCTGGACGTGGCTTACGAACAACGCGGTAAGCCTCAAGGGCTACTGTTCCATTCCGACCAGGGGTCGCAGTATGGCAGCCGTCAATTCCGCCAGAGACTGTGGCGCTATCGCATGCGCCAGAGCATGAGCCGCCGAGGCAACTGCTGGGATAACGCGCCGATGGAGCGAGTCTTTCGCAGCTTGAAGTCAGAGTGGATACCGACCACGGGCTACCTGACCGGGCAGCAAGCCCAACGAGACATTAGCCAGTACCTGATGAGCCACTACAACTGGATCCGCCCCCATCAATTCAACGATGGACTGGCCCCGGCGAAAGCTGAAGAAAAACTCAAAACTGTGTCCGGAATGAGTTGACCACTACACAGCGAGGACGAAACCCTTGTGCAACTGATCCAGCCTCGCTCGAAGTACCAACCAAAAAAGGCTGCCAGCGCCAACGATCAAAAGCAAACCAGCTACATTGGGCTGGAGCAACGCAATCGAGACGGGGATAGTAGCTAGGGAGGTGAGAATTGCAATAATCACGGGCACTGAGCGGAAGAAGCGTAGGGCCTGTGAACCAGATGTGTTCGACATTAGATCGTCCTTGAGGGTTGGGTTGAGTATGGTAACAACGTGCGGAGGCCATGCGAACGTTGTGTCAGTTGATTGTTACCGCAGCAAGCGAGGTGCCCCTGGAGCGGGAGCGGTCGCTCAGCGACGTAGCATTGACTACGTCGCTGAGCATCGAGTTAGAAGTTATCGCGTTTATAGTGAATCGAGCGGAAGAGCAGTTGGCCTTCACCGTCGAAGAACGGTTCTGTCAGGGGATTCGATTCCCAACCGTCTGAAGATTCGCATGCCGATACATCAGGCGGCACAACAGGCGCTTCCTTCAGTTGCTCTGGTAGCCCGTGGACGCGCAGAATCTGCCCTTCACAGATAGCCTTCTTCAAGACCTTCAGCGATTGGCGTTGCACCAGCTTCAGCAAGGCCGGTTTGAGCTCGAGGTAAAGCGCGGGTCCGTGCTCATCGGTGTGCGTCACACGTCGGCCAATCAAATGGGCGCTTTGGAAGACGGTCTCTTCGATAAAAACCAGTGACAGGCTCAGGTCTGCGCGGACGGACTGCGTCGGCAGATCGATACGCATGCCATAGCTATCACCCAGTTCAGTGCGCTCGTAATGAATGAACTGGCCCTTGGACACACGTTCCAGCACTTCCACGGCTAGGTCCGGGTTATCGGTCTGCAAGGTGCAGAGGATTTCGTCTGGTTCGGGCTTGATCTCCACCCGCAACTCGCACTCCAGGCTGAAGTGGTTGGCGGGGGAGATGAACAGCAGGTCATCCCAGCCACTCGCGGGTGCGTTAATCCAGCCGGCGGCGGCTGCGCCTCCCAGCAGTCCATCACATAGCGTTTGGTGATAGTCGGTGTACTCCCATTCGTGTCGGTCAACAGATTTGGGAGCCGTCAGCTTTTCGACCTGCACCAGTTGACCATCGAGCAAGACCACCTGGAAGCAACTACTGTCCTCGTCTGCAAACTGGACATACTGACGGCGCAAGGGGGAGGTGATAACCGGTTCTGAGCACGGTACCCCAAACACTAGATAAGCGTGACCCTGGTACAGGAACGGAATGAACTCGTCGCCTTCGTCGTTATAGTGGCGCTCCTGCGACCACTCCTTCAGGCACTGAGCAAGCCAGCGCCGATGCTGCGACATGCGAGGGTTCTCAACGATGTGCGGTTCGACGAACTCCGGCAGATCCTCCCACTCATCGCCTCGCTGGTACTCGAGCAGGTAGTCGCGGCTGGCTTGATACCAAGGTGCGACCTCCCACATGACTTTAAGGTCATCACCAACTGGCTCAGCCGTGCGTGCCTCGACGGTGATTTCAGCATCAAAGGTAAACAGCCGTGGCCAGAAAATGCGGGTGCCTATCAACTGCAGTTCCACGCCGTTGATACTGACCCGGCTCTGGATTACCGCCAGCGGATCCGGACTGAGGTCGGTGGGCTGCCACGCAGCCGGCGTGATTGGCTGCAGCACATCGGCCAGTGTTACCGGGTTGCCCGGGACCGCGAAGACTTGTCGCAGTGCTTCGCAGAGCTCAGGCAGGTTGCGGTTAGTGAGGATCAGTTGACTGACCGAGGCGGCCAACCGGCGCAGATGCTTTGCCAGGTACGCGGCAGCAAGTGGCGATTGGGGCAGCTCGGCCAGCTGCAGGGCGTGCTGCAGTGGACGTTCTTCATTCAGGCGGGTGCATAGATCCGACCAATCGGTACAGCCATACGGCCCTCGCGCTAATACGTACTTGGCGGTGGTCAGGTCGATACTGAACAGGTCGCGCAGGCGCTTGGCCTGGACTTTGATTGATTCGTGGGGTGCGATGGGAACCATGAGTTTTCTCCGTTGCTCCAGTAGGAGCGACATCGGAGACGCCCACCCGCCATCCCCGATGCCCGGAAAGGCTCAGGTCAGAAGTTTACAGTGATGAGCATGGTTCGATCCGGTTAGCTGCGGCCAGCGAGGCCTCTAAAGGGGTGGGCAGCACGTCGACCATGTAGCGACGTCCGGCAACGCTAGCGCAAAGCGCACCAAGCTTCAAGCTACGCGGTTTGGCATTCACCGCTAGTTGAGCGCGGCAGGTCCCTGCGCAGGCCGCTGAGGCCGCCCCGTAAACGGTACCTTTCTCGACCAGAAGGGTACAAATTCCCTGCCGCAGCGAGAGGCTTAGCAGACATTCCTTAGGTGAAGCAGGGGAAGGGGGCGGTGCAGTACTGTAAACTTTGCCGATAGACAAAAATGGTATTGGAAATTGTATATGCAGGCGATAGAGCTACTGGGCGCTTGTCCTTCAGTCCGTCTCCGCTGCTGGAGCGCTCAGTTTCGTTGTTTTGTCGCGCGCCAGGATCAGGTGCGAAATCAGGCTGCTTACGTCCTGGGTAACGCCCGGCTAGCCTCGGCATGGCTGACTCGCCCGGCGCTTGGACTAGATCGACGCTGCCCCTGCAGCCTTTTGGTGGATCCCGACAGCTATCGCCAAGTTGGCCAGTACCTCACAAGGATCGAGTACGGTGTTTATTGAGCGGCCCCAGCTTAGTCGTCACGACTCTTGAACCTTTCCTCCTGACCTAAGCCTCCTATGCAGACATTACCGACGGTTTGCAGCAGAGTAGTGCCTCGTTGGGTGTCACGTGAGTGACCTTTCACCTCCAATTTCCCTATCTTTTCAGCCAACCCCCGTAGAAATTGTATGCTGTCTCTATGATGGCATGCTGGGCAGTCCAGCTGACCGCGAAAAGGATTTGGGGGGGGCGATGAGCG
Source organism: Pseudomonas sp. NPDC089395 (assembly GCF_044749525.1). Lineage (NCBI taxonomy): Bacteria > Pseudomonadati > Pseudomonadota > Gammaproteobacteria > Pseudomonadales > Pseudomonadaceae > Pseudomonas > Pseudomonas sp. NPDC089395. The sequence goes on along the minus strand of NZ_JBIVID010000002.1, from coordinate 288,287 downwards.
ATTATCAGGGCATGCGTTGGTTCAAAACGGACTTTCAGGTTCAGACGCCGGAGGATAATCGCCATTGGGCTGACGACGATCTGCGTTTGCACGAACGGCGGCCACTGGTAGACGGGAAGGCTTGTGAGCTGGGTATTCAGGAGAAAGCGCGGCGCTTTCTGCGACGCTGTCATGAGCTCGAGCTCCAGATGGTCGGCATCACCGATCACAATTTCTCGGAAAAATCCGAACCCCGGGACTGGTTCCTCACCCATCTAGTCGAACAAAACAGAGCGGTGGCCAAGGACCTAGAGCGTGAACCGCTGGCTCTTTTTCCAGGTTTCGAAGTGGACATCGGCTACCACGTGCTCTGCTTGTTCCAGCCGGCCAAGAGACAGCGGGACATTCAGCGTCTCAACATGATCCTCAGCAAACTGGGGTTGGCCGAACATGAGCGCTTTCGGGCTGGGGTGCCCCTGCAGCTGCGTCGTGACGGGCGTACCCTGAGCCTGAAAGAGCTGATCGAAGTGGTCGAGCAGCATGATGGGCTTGTCATCGCGGCCCATGCCGATCAGGCCGATGGCATGTTGACCTCGCCCAATAACATTGCCGACTACCAAATTCCCCAGCTGCTTGCGGTGGAGGTCGCCACTTACCCGATGCCGGCCAATATTCGGTCCATTTTGCAGGGACGTGATCGGAATTGGTCCAGGCGTGGGCGTCAGCCCGCTTACGTCCAATCCTCTGATGCCAAGTCGTTGAAAGTGGGCGACGACGGACAGCCACTGGCGAACTCATTGGGTTATCGGTCAACCTGGGTAAAAGCCTCCAAGCCTTCGATCGCGGCGCTTCGTCAGGCCTTCCTGGACGGTGCGTCTCGGCTACGAATTCAAGATGCTCGCCCCTCGGATGAGCAGACGCATCCCCGTATCGTTTTTCTCAAGTGCCGCGGGTTGACGTTCCTCGCCGACCAGACGGTGTATTTCTCACCCAATCTGAACACGATCATTGGCGGCCGGGGCACGGGTAAATCGACCCTGATGGAGTTGCTGCGTTTCGCCTTCGCCAGGGATACCGGTGGCCAGTTCTCTGCGTTCATTCAGGCGAAGTTCGACCGCTTGCGTCAGACCTTTACTGGTGACGCCGAGATCCAGCTCGGTTGGGAGTCGGTGCCCGGTCAAGTGGATGTCATTTCGCTGCGGCCGGACGGCCCTCACCAAATTGTGCAGGGTGAAGTCTTGGATACTGCTGCTTATCTCAAGCAGATCCCCATCCAGTTCTACAGCCAGCAACAACTCAGCGATCTCACCAGTGTCGGGGGCGAGAGCAGCTTGCTGAGCATGCTAGATGAGGCCTGCAGTGCAGAGCTGCAGGCACTCAAAGCCCGTGAAAATACGCTGCGTGCTGAAATCATGCAGGTCTTTGCCGCTTCCGATCAATTGGCCGAATTGCGCAATGCCGAGAAGGACGTGGCACAACAACTGACTGAGCTCAATCGTCAGTGGCAAGCCCGTAAAGAAATTCAGGCAGAAGCGCTGCAGTTCCAGCGAGCCGAGGCCAGTCGTCAGTACTTCGAAAAAGCCAAGGCTCAATCCGTCAGCGACGCTCAGGCAATCACTGCACTCGCCGAAGCGCTTGCCCAGCCGGGGGTGCTGAACAATGGCAAGATCGAAACCTGGCCCATGGCGGGCTGGTTTAATGCCTACACCGAAGGTGCGTCGGCGCTGCGTCTGAAATACTCAGAACAACTGGTCGCGCTGGCGACGTCCATGCAACGGGAAGAGGCTGAGTTAGAGCAGCGTATGCAGGGTTGGCAGGCGGTGTCGGCTGAGCTGACGACCATTAAAGATGGATTTATGCAGGCTTGCCAGGACAGGGGACTGCTGCCTCAGGACGTCGCGCGGCTCCAGGAAATCGACAAGACGCGGCAGATCAAACAGGCAAACCTGGAACAGCTGCGCAAACAGATCGAGGGCCTCGAGCCTGCGGTGGAAAAGCTCTCCGCCCTAGTAGAAGAGCTGCACGCATTATGGGCAGAACAATTGTCTATTCGTAGTCGAACCGCCGGGGAAATTTCCGAGAAAGCCAATCGTTCGATCAACATCCTCGTGCAGCCCATGGGTGATGAAGCTCACTTTCAACAGGTTTGGGAGGGGCTGGCCCCGGACGGGCGCGCCCGCATCGGCAGGGCATGGACACTGATTGGCGAGGTATTGTTTGCAGACTTTCAGAACCATGTGGCCGCCAATCAACCAGCGACTTACTCGCCTTGGCTGCACATCAGAACCGTCCTGACCGAGCAAATCCCTGTGCCTCAACAACTGGAGGGGCTCACTGGCGATGTTCGTAAGCATCTCGCTGAACAGAAGGATAAATGGCGCGCTGCACGATTGACTCGCATCGAGGACCAGGTTGATCTTGAACTGTACCGCGCCGATGGGACCCTGGTCGGAAGCATTCAAAGTCGGGCGCTTTCAGAGGGGCAGCGGAACACGGCGGTGCTGAAGCTGTTACTGGCGCAGGGCGACGGCCCTATCGTCATCGACCAACCAGAAGACGAGCTGGATTCGAACTTTATCTACCATGAGCTCGTGCCCTTGCTGCGTAAGGTCAAGAATCGCCGGCAACTGATTTTGGCGACCCATAATGCCAATCTTCCCGTCAATGCTGACACTGACCTGGTCTTTGCACTGGATGTTAAAAACGGGCGTGGCGAGCGGTTAGCCGTAGGCGGGCTCGATCAGTCGGATACCGCCAATGCAGTGTTAAACATCATGGAAGGCTCAGCGGAGGCCTTCAAACGGCGCTTCGAAAAATACCATTTCTAAATTCATGTGATGAGGTGCACTGAGGCGGCGTGAATCAGCGTGCGGGGGACTCATGCAGGACCCGCACCCCTCATTGCCAATTTTAAGGAGTACCGACGCCTCATTGCGCGGGATTCGTACCTCAGCGTGTTAAGCATTACGTACAACGTATTTTTTATTACGATTTGCCTCGATAGGGTCGGATAACGTTCAGTTATCAGACCTAAAGGGAAAATGGCACCTCGTAGCGGTAGGCGAGCAGAAAAAGACACTGCCACATGCGTGATCAACCCTGAATTTCAGCAGGATAGAATCAGGCTTGGGCTCCAGGTGAGGCGTTGGCAAGACATGAGCGAATGCGCAAATTTGATGGTTCACGAGATTATCGAACGGACGCTTTGGTACGAAACCCAAAACGACCGGGCCTCGCTTTCTCAAGGCGAGCTGCATGAACGGACCGAACCTCTACTCATTCTCGGGGAAGCGGGAATGGGAAAGTCACATCTGCTCGAATGGCTTGCAGCCGCTCCCGGCTATGCACGTTGCACTGCTCGCCAACTGATCAATCGTCATGACCCGAGGACGCTACTCGGCGACGCCAAGACTTTGGTGATTGATGCACTTGATGAAGTAAACGCCCAAAAAGAAGGTGATGCGGTGGACTTAGTGCTACGCCAGCTCGGAAGACTTGGCTGCCCGCACTTCATTCTGTCATGTCGTGTCGCGGACTGGCGTAGCGCCACTGGCATAGAGGCTATTCGTGAGCAGTATCCACTGGAGCCGCTTGAGCTGCATTTACAGCCCTTTGATGATGATGACGTAACAACCTTTCTATGCGCCTCCCTTGGGGCCGAGATTGCTAGGACGGTGGTCGAGCATTTCAACGCGCGCGGGCTCAACGGACTACTTGGCAATCCGCAGACCCTCGAACTCATATCCAGTGTCGCCGGATCGGGAAATCTGCCGGAGACACGTAGTGAGCTCTTCAGCCGAGCAGTAGAAGTTTTGTGGGTCGAACACCGGGATGCAAAGGCCTACATCCAGCTCGCACGAGAAACAGCTCTTGACGCCGCAGGCGCTGCTTTTGCTGGTTTGATCCTTACCGGCAGCGAAGCAATCGCTCGAACATCTGCAGCGAACTCCGCTGAAGGCGAGGTGCCGCTCGCCGAAATTTCTCACCTTCCTGACGGAAAATTCATAGGGGAAATGCTTGGCACACGGTTATTCAAAGCCGATGGTGCCAATCGCTTCGGCTATGTGCATCGTCGTGTCGGCGAATATCTGGGAGCTCGATGGCTTGTAAAACAGGCTGACACTCCGCAAAAACGCAGGCGCCTGCTTTCAATGTTTCACAGCCATGGACTCGTGCCGGCAAGTCTCCGTGGTATTCATGCGTGGCTTGCTCATGAGCCTGCGCTTGCTCAAGTGGTAATTTCCACTGATCCAATGGGCGTGATCGAATATGGTGATGCAGACGATCTCACCGTCGAGCAGGCTCGCTCGCTACTTGCCGCACTAGAGGTACTGGCTACCGACAATCCCCGTTTTCGGGCTTGGCAACCCTATTCGTTACGTGGCATCGCACAACCCGAGCTCATCGGAGACATACGGCGACTGCTTACAGCGCCGGACACGCCATTTGGTCTATGCCTCCTTCTGCTCGAAGCAGTAAAAGGTCAAAAGATTGCTTCACAGTTAACAGTTTATTTGCGAAGGATAATTCTCGACCCACAGATGATTTTCGCGATCCGGAGAGCCGCAGGTGATGCTCTTTCCGAAATAGATGGTGAGGATGATTGGTCGACTATCCTGCACGCGCTACACGGCTATGAAGATGAACTTTCGACTCGACTAGCCATCGAGCTGATTGATGAGATTGGCTACGAGCGAGTAGACGACAGACTTATCGTCGACCTGGTGGTCGCTCATGCCCTAAATGACAGCGGTACGATTGGAGTACTGTTAGGCCTAAAAATGCGGCTTCCTGACTCTAGGATTGAAGGGATACTTGACCGCTTAGCCGTAGCAGCCGAAACACTTGGCAAGCGGTACGACCGTCCCGGAAATGACGCCTTAACTGATTTCGCATATCACCTGACCGCACGTCGCGTAGAAACCGGTGGCGTCACCGCCGAAAAGCTCTGGTCTTGGCTAGAACCATTTGATGCTAGCACCGGATATCACCGCGAATCTCGCCAGCAGCTCGAGATCCTCATACGCCGCGAAGATCGTTTACGCCAGGCCGTACAGCGATATGTACTACTCGAACGACCCAGTCATCACAATCTTTGGCAATTAGCCTGGCGGTTGAGAGAGCGGTCATCCGCTTTTGCGCCGACCGCCGCTGATGTGATTGCGTTACTCGAGACGCTTGATCACTCGGATCACAGCGATGAACGTTGGCGCCATTTGGTTCAGCTCACTCCGCATGACGAACAAAACGGCTCTGAGGTTCGTGCAGTCGCAAGACGCTTCGCTGCGCACTCCACTGAGTTAATGGAGTGGGTCGAAAATCTTGTTGCGCCGGTTTTGTCAGAGTGGCAGATCAAGCAAGATGAAAGGGAGCGCGCTCGCCGAGCAAAGCAAACAGCTGCACACGCACGACAGCGAAACGATTATGCGCTTCATCTCGATGAAATGCGCTCAGGCGATTACGGCACTGTCATCGCCCCTGCTAAAGCCTATCTCAAGCTGTTTAATGACATTGGAGACGATGTGCCAGCTCACAAGCGCGTCGCTCAATGGCTTGGAGACGATATCGGGGAGGTGGCGCATGTAGGGTTCGAAGCCTTCATGGTACTCGAACCAGCCAATCCCACGGCGCACGACATTGCGGAAAGCCTTGCAAAAGGTCGGTACTATGAAGCTGCCTACATTATCGTCGCCGCACTCGCCGAACGTTTTCGGAACGGTATAGGGTTCGACGACCTTTCTGATGAGCGTCTTATGGCAGGACTGTTCGAACTGCGTCGCTCCCACATCGACGATCAAGCTGGGATTGTTGGCTTAAGGGATGCGATAGAGACCGCTGTCCAGGTTCGCGGCATTTGGGGCAATGCAATGCGGCTTTACCATGAGCCTCAACTTCAAGCTAGATGTACATCAGTAGATGGCCTCTATTCACTTGTGCGAGACGAGCGCCATGCTGAGCTTGCAGCCGAGCTTGCTACGGAATGGTTAGAACGCTTTCCAGATATGCCGATCGGACCAGAAGCAGAATTGATCGATCGGCTTGTTCGCTCAGGACGATTCGAGTCATTACGCCGTGCAGCGGCAGGTCACTTAGGTCTGACCGACCCTGAGAGAAGGCGAAACTGGGATGCGATTGGCCTTATTGTTGATTATGAGCCGACTGTAGCCCGGCTCAATGCTTCTTCGATTGAGCCCGAGCTGCTCTGGCATTTGCGGAGTCGCACAGCTGGCCACTTCGGCGAAGCTGTCATTGATCTTAGTCCTATACAGCTTGAATGGATCATCGCTACGTTACGCCCTCGCTGGCCGAAGGTAGACCGTCCAATGGGGACCACCTCTGGCGATACAAATCCTTGGGACGCGAGCAACTATTTGACCCAGCTCATCCACCGCCTAGGGAATGACACCTGCGAAGATGCGGTCGCTGCGTTGGCGCGCTTGAAGAGTGCTCCAACAGACGGTTACACGGAGACGGTGAAGATTGTTATAGCTGAGCAATCACGCATTCGCGTCGAAGCGGTTTATGTTCCTCCTACGCTCGAGGCGATAAATGCGATTGCGCGCAATCTTCTCCCTGTGTCCGCAGCCGATCTGCAGGCGTTGGTGCTCGAAGAGCTCTCGACCGCCCAGGCGAAGGTCAAGAGTGACGACGCAGAATCGTGGCGCGGTTTCTATGACGACGATGGTGTCGCTTTTGCAGAGGAGCGCTGTCGTGATCATTTGCTGGGGCTACTTCGCCAGGGATCGAAAGTGATCACTTTTGATCCAGAGGCACACGTTGCTGCGGACAAAGAAGTCGATATCGCGTGTTCAGCGGGTAAACTTCGAGTTCCTATCGAAGTGAAGGGGCAGTGGCACTCAGAACTCTGGCGGGGTGCCGACAAGCAGTTAGAGGCGCTCTACACGCGAGATTGGCGTGCAGAAGACCACGGCATCTATCTCGTCCTCTGGTTTGGCGATCAACAACCACCGAATAAGCGCCTTAGAAATCCAGGGAAAGGCATGCCGATACCTCAAACGGCTCATGAGCTTCGGGAGTTGCTTGTTACCGAAAGTAAGTCAGCACGAGAAGGACGTGTCATTGTGTTCGTGCTTGATCTAGTGAGGCATTAGCCAAAACAGAATGCTTTTCGACGCCGTAGCCTTTGTCGACAAGCAGCCATTTGCAGCGCTTGCGTGGATGACCTCGTAGGCTTGATGGAATGCTGAGGTCCAGCAGTGGCCGGGCGTAGCTGATGTCACTGGCTTGTCAGCGTCCGGCGAACTCACCTTCCGGGAGATGGTGTCCGCGTGTTTTCTAGCGGACGCGTTCATCCTTATCGCCAAGATTTTCAGACGCCAACGAAGCTCTTGTGCGCCTTCACCTAGGATTGCGACGGGATAGAAATAGTGCATGACGGGCGCCGTGAACCGCGTCTTTGGCGCCGGTTCGTGTGGCTCAGTCGAGCTGAGCTCACACCTTCATGAGCCATCGGCGGTCACCTCAAGCGCCGACTCCTAACTTCAGGGAATTCATTCGTGGGTTGCCGGGCTACGCATGTTCAGCAGCAAGTGGTACACCGTGATGGACGCACCACCTCTGGTGCGATACTCGCGGGTCACCCACAGGTTACTATTCGGTTGTGGCACCACGCTGGGCGTGGAATCAACACCGTGCTGGAAGCCAAAATACGCCAAGCTGCCTATCAACTCGGCATAACTATGAGTCAGTGCAGCAAAGTCGCTGACGTCGCAATAGGCTAAGATGAACACCGGGCTTAGGCATTCCTGATCATAACGGGCAACTTTGTTCAGGTGATCACGGATGACCGTCAAATCTAGGCTAAACAGGCGAAATGCCTCCACGATGGCCAATCGACGGTTTTTGGCATCGGTAATCACCCCATCCGCTTCGCCAGGAGACATTCCTGACGCTGACTCCCCCGCGCGCTTTTGATCTCTTATGCCTACGCGTGCTTCCGCCATGCGCTTGTCAAACAGCGAGGTGAACCAATCGTTGATCAGGTCTTCATGGGTGATTCGACGATTAGCCAGTCTGGAGGAGGGCGGCGCCTGCCACTGCAGATTTTTTTTGCGAAGCAGCAGTTCGCCGGCAACTTCAAACACACATTGTGCTAGAAACGTCTCGGTGCTGAGCCCGTTGCCTACCACTTCAACGTACTGATGGAAATCCAACGCCAGCAGTTGTTGGTAATCTGCCACGAGCTGAGCCACGGACCTGCGTGAGTCGTGGGTCATCAATTGTACCATTTGACTCAGCGTAATCTGGGGTGGCGCTGCATTGGCCAACTCATCCATGAGCTGGGTGAAGCTACCCGATTGAAGCGCCAGCGGGTTGAGTTCGCGGAAGCGGGTCGCCAGGTGCTGTGCGACCAATACCTCGCCACGCTGAATGAGTGCTCGGCAATAGGGTCGAAGGATTTCCAATTGTGTCTGTTGGTGTCCTGAGAGCTGAGTCCAGAACGCATCAAGTTTAGGTGTATCGCCAAGCAGCGCGTAGGCTTCCAGTACGGCCGTTGCCCAGGCAGCACTCATGTCCGGTGGAGTCAGATGCGCAATGCTGGCAAGACAGCTGTGCAGGGTCTGAGTCAGTATTACGCGATCGCTATCTTGACGGTAGATGTCGATCCGGCTTTGCAGCAGGAGCAAACCGTGTGAGGGGTCTTGGGTTCTGCTGAAAAGTTCAGCCATGCTTCGCGCGCACCGGCCAACATCACTGTCGCGATACGCAGCCGCGATGATGTATTGACGGAAGTTTTGGCAGTCCTGGTGCAGTTTTCGCTCCGTTTCAGCCTCAGATACAGCTCTTAGATCGTGCGGAATCTCCAGCGCCGTAGCCTTCTCAGCATAGGCATCAGGCGCATGACGCCATCGCTCCATGAGAGTAAGTAACTGCCATTTGAATTGGTAATTGGCCCAAGCCTTTCGGCTTTGAACGATCAACGGGTTGCGCGTCTGGACAAATCGTTCGGCGCCGATGAAATCCATCGCCGCCTGAATCAAGGTGCCGCCCAGTGCGAGTTCGCCCGAGTTCACCGCTGAGATAAAAGATTCCTCCAGTGCCGTCAGCCCCATCTCTTCGGTTCGCGTGCCGTGTCGTTGTGCGATGGCCTGTTTCAACTGTTGTTGACGATGGAGCAGGGCGCAGTTTTCCATCAAGGTGAACAGCAAATCCAAGGGGACATGAGGTAAACAGCGTTCCTGGAAGTCCGCAAAAAGACTATCGGGAAAATGCCCGACATAGCGGCTAAACTGATGCCATACGCGGTCTCGTTCACTCTGCAGTCCGGGGTGAAACAGCCAGAGTGTTTCTTCGCCTTGACCAAAGCCGAGTTCAATAACGATGCTGGCCACGCGATGCATGACCCGTTGATGGTCTTGCTCGTTGAGTTGGGGTGGCTGCATGCTCATTAGTACCTGCAAGTACTGGCGTATCGCCCGGCTTACAGCAAAGCTATTGGCATTGGCAGAGCTCAGGTGCGCTAGCCAGGAGTGGTGGTCATGAGACAGGCTGAGCCAGCGCGTCAGCCCCCCGTGTTCCGCGGTGCTAACCCAAGGCAGGACCGCATAGCACTCCTCGGGTTCCAGTGTGCGGCTGGCTGTAGCTATGCTGTTTGAAAATTCGTTGGCATACGCTTCCAGTATCGCCGACAGTAACGCCGACCTCGACGTGAGGGCGGCACTCAGAGTAATCTGCTCCAAACGTTCCAGCAGCCAGAAGGCGATTAGGTACTTTTGCGGTTCAGCGGTTCTGTGGGAAGTACAAGTTGCACTGGTGAGCAGTGAGCCGGTGAACGCGTGGCTGAGTTGCACAACCTGGCGTTCACTCAAGCCTTGAAGAAATGTGATCAGGAGTCGATATTCTGGCCGACGGGCAAAGGCGCTGATGGACCAATTGCATCTGCAGGCGAGATATTCAACCATCATGCACAGACGTTCGCCGGCTTCGAGCTCCTGTGCGATGGTGCGGCAGTACTCGCCACAGAGGATTTGGTGGTAGCCGCTGTCAAGGCTGTGCGCAACAGCACCCTCCATTGCCTGTCGTTCGTAGTGCGAATGATTGACCAGGAAATACAGTGCCGCATCGCACGTCTCCGGCTTGGACAAAAGCAGCAACAGATAGGTCTTGCTCCTGCTGAACTGCGGTAAGGCCATCAATGCTAGATATTTGAGAATTGGACGTGAGTGCGCCAGCTCCAGCAAACGCTCCGCGAAGCCAGTGGAGATCAAGGCCGCTCCCTCCACCCGGACCGTTTCATCAATGACCGTCAGCAGCAGGCCGAGGTGAAAAAGCGGCATCCCGTATCTGACGTGGCGGAGACGCTCACACGCTACTACGAATTGCAGCGGTGAAGCATCGCAGGCCAACGCGGTTGGGTACTCTGCGGCTAGTGAGCTAAAGGTGGTGGCTACTTGAGGGACCTCGCGGCGCGAGGTAGTGCGCACGCCTTCGGCGTCAATATGGATATCAACACGCTCCTGGACCGGTCTAAGCAGCTGAGAGAGGCGATCTGCATTACACGCTTGACGTTGCAAGGTGGCCAGCGGTTTTGCCAGTGCGCGATCGGTAGCCAGGTGCGCGGTCAGTTGCTCGATGAAGACCTGCCGTTCATCAACCGGCAGGTAGGCAAAGTCGATCGATTGAACCCAATCCCGGCCAACGCACTGGCATTCCAGCCAGAGTTTGAACGCTTGTGGCGGGTCCAACCGACTACGTAGCGTCAACCATAGCTGAGTAATTGCCTCCACTGGTAATCGACTGTCGCGGCTAGGCCACCTACAGCCATCCGCATGATGTTCGAGGCTTTCGAGCCATGCGGTGGCAGTTCGTTCTCCAAACGTAGGCACTAGCAATTGCAGGGCTTGATCGAATGGCAGGCTGTATTGCGGTGGCGCAAATCCGGCATTGCCAGCGCGGATGTCACGTAACACTCGGAGCGCTTCGAGCATGGGTTGCAGTGAGAGGTCGAGCGCCTGTGCATCGTTGATCGAGTCGCTATGGACGGTACACCAATCACCGTAGAAAGCGATCACCCCCAACTCTTCCAGCTGATCAACCGAAACGTCCACGCGGACCCAGCGGCAGGTTCCATCTTGCAGGGGCCAGGCTTGCTCCCCTGTAAAGAGCGCTTTTACGCCGTCGCGACCGAGATTCGGGGTCGTGAGCTTGGCATGAGCGAGGAAACAGCCGAGCATTTGCGCATTAGCGTGCTCACTGTAGTCACGCGCAACCGCGCTCTGATGGGTTGCAGCGACTTTCGCCGTAAGAGTGGTGAGCAACCGCCAATTGTCCGAGTAGTTTTGCATCTTCGCTATGGTAGCTCGCAGCAATGAAGTGAATGACACGTCCGCGACGGAGGGGACTGAGTGCGCCGCGAAGAGCTGGAGGATGTCGACTAGCCAGCCGCCACTGCGTATTGCTGCAGAACGCGCGAGACGTGAAGGTCGGCCAACCGGTAAATTTCCACCAGTTCAAGGTTGTAGGCCTGGCTCACGTCTTCGAACGATGGCGACGTGTTGGCATCAACCGTCGAGCGGCGCAGGCGACTTTTGACCCGGTCATAAATTTTGCTCAACACGCGATCAGCGTCGATGTAGTTCATCAAACCCGTCAGCTTCTGGGGATCGGAGAACGCTCCCGCCACCTCGATCATCGAGCGGTATTTAGACATGTCCACAGTGAAAGCAGGTTCGGTATAGAAATACCGGATGCATACCTCCCGAACGCGTTCATGCTGCGCGTAGGACTGATCTTGAGCGAACATACGTTCATGCTCAGCCTCATTCTGCATCGCAAGCACCCGCTCTACTTGCATTTCCACCTTGGAGGCCAACGCTAAAAGCTCCAGGTCATCGTGCTCGAACGCAACATGTTTGATGAACGACGCTACGCCCAGCAACTTGTAATCGAGGAATAAGTCGTCATCGTCCAGGTCTGATTCAGGGTCGGATTGACGTTCGAACTGACGGGTCCATGCTTGCATCTGGGTCATGATGGTGGTGCGCATCTGGTTGTCCTTAACAGTAAGTCGATTGGCTGGCGGACCTGCAGAAGGCGGGAGCTTGATACCGAGCGCGCCGCATGCAGCTATCTATGATAGCTTTTGGCCATGCATGATCGGAAGACTCAAGTCCGCATGCTCCGCTGTTCCGACCGTTGCGGAGGCTTCGAAGCGAGCAGGGTGATGCCGGGAGGGCGCGGGGAAAGAGGGCACGTGGTACCGCCGGCATCCGTGCGCCTTCCGGCCACCTAGCTGATCAATTGCTGAAGACGGAGCAGAAAACCCGAGGTGATTGCCGCCAGAGTGGCGCACCAAATCGAAGATTGGCAGGGTTATCCAGGGGATCGCGCTACTGGCATTTGCCGACAGTGCCGCGCATGAGCTAAGGAATCTGCTGATCGCTGTCCAGCAGGGTGCGCCTGTGGCCACCCGCACTAGGCGTCAACGAGAGGCAGCTCTTCCTCAATTATCTCGATGTGCTTATTACCCATCGACTTACCGGGTATACCGGCAAGGATGGCAATTACCGGCTGCGGTTAGTAGAAATTGAAAGCCTCCGAGCGTGTCACGCTTTAACGGCTTAGCTTTGAACTAGCTACTCGATAACCGAAATGCTCGTGGGGGACAAACTACCAGAGAGAGGGGAACAGAAAATCTATCGAGCGCCGCGAAAGCTTCAGGGATACCGACTGACGGCGGTCCAAAGTGATCAGCCCCTCTAAACACATCTGACTTAGTAGGCTGTGCGTGGTAGTCTCATCGAGACCCTGGCGCGCACGGATATCGTTGCGTTGCAGGTCACCCAAGTAGAGAAGCGTTTTGTAGATATCACGGCACTTAATCTGCAGTTCAGGCAGTTGCTCGCCTTTACTGCCTGACAGTGCGCGGCGGCTCCGCATCTCAAAATAGCCGTCGATCCGATCATTTAGCCTTTCCGGTTCCAGCAGCTTACTGAAGTACTGCAACTGTTCCAGTGCTGTCTCAGTGAAGAATCTAGTCCAGCGCAACAAACCGCTATCCGATAGTTCGCCACGGCCGTCTAATCCGCCTTGGCGCGGAGCATCCGCAGCGCACAGCATCTCGTAATAGGCGGCGATATTGCAAGCGAACCCACGGCTCATGGACCACAAGCCAGACCCACTCAAGCCAGCAGCCTTGAGGTACTGATCTGTGAATAGGCGGCCCGTACGTCCATTGCCGTCCATGAATGGGTGGATCCACATCAGGCGGTGATGCGAGGCAGCAGCGGCTAAGAGCCGCGATTGCCCATGGATCCAGTCTAGACGGTACACGCGCTCAAAGTCGTTGAGGTGCAACAGCATCTGTTGCGAAGTAGGGGGGATGTGTCGGCCAACGCGGACCTCACATTTACGAAATTCACCAGGGACCATGCGCGCTGAAATCGCTGGCTCGAATGATTGCATTTCCAGCATCCGTTCAGGCACTCCGACATAGAGTTCGCGATGTAGGCGTGCGATTGTGACCTTCGCACACACGGTGACTTTGTTGATTGGCTCATTGACGAGCCGGCGCTGGGCGTCAATGTGGCGTTTAACCTCTTGCAGGCCTTGGTCGCCTTCGATCTCATAAGGACTCTCCTCGGCCCTCAGAATGTCGATCGGTGCGCTTGAATTCCCCTCGATCTTGTTGCTGTAGTACGAATTTACAAGCTGTACCAGATTCATCATAGGCACGCGTAATGGGGCTGGAATCCCTGTGTGGAGGGCCTCGTCGAGCCTCATGATCTGGATGATTTGTTCCAGCAGCTCCTCCGTGGCCTTGTCTTGGGTGATGTACGGGGTGAATGCCATTGCCACCTAGTCCTTTGCACTGCTAGTTATAACGGCTTAGAACGTTTCAAAGCTTTCTCCTTGCTGGGTAGTGGATGGTCATTTCAACGCCAGAGCAATCAGCTGTGGCAGTATTTTCTCAGCAGGGCCTATCAGCATGATCTCGCTCGGCCCATTCATGGATACATCTACGTTATTGACGTGTATGACCACTGCACCAGACGCTAACGCGATATCAGGTAAGTCAGCAGCAGGCCTGACCACACCGGAAGTCCCGAATGAAAGCAAGATGTCACACTGTCGTGCTGCTTGGCTGGCGGCTTTCCATACACCTGGCGGGAGGTCCTCACCAAACCACACTATAGCTGGACGCAAGCGGCCGTTGCACCGGCGGCAGCGGGGCGGTTCTATCAATGCGCCTTCCGCTGGGATGATCGGAAACACCAGCGGTTCCACGAAAAATCGATGACAGGCGAAACACTTGGGGCGCATCAGGCTGCCATGGAGATGAAGGACGTCCTGATCACCTGCCCGCTCGTGCAAATCATCAATATTCTGAGTGACCACGGTGACACTCCGGCCGCTGCCAGATAACCGATGGATCGCCTGATGTGCCGCATTGGGCTTGGCTTGCATTACCTGCTGGCGCCGCCATAGGTACCAGCCCCAAACCAGCGCCGGATTTTCGCGGAATGCCTGCGCCGTTTCTAAACGCTGCGGGTCTTGGCGCTCCCACAACCCGGTCAGTTCGTCGCGGAAAGTCGGGATTCCGCTGCCGGCGGAAACGCCAGCGCCGGTAAACACCATGATATGTTGCGCGGACCGCAGTGCCTCAGCGGCTTTTGCTAGGTTGTCCATGGGTATTCATCAGCCTAACGAGGGGCAGGGAGATCTGTCAGGATAACGGCCGCCAGCGGCATCGGAATTGACGTTATTAACTGCACAGCCATTACGAGCGCCTCGTGCCGAAATAGCCAGGCTCACAGTCGCAGAACCCAAACCGCATTCCCGTCGGGTTTTAATGGGCAATGACGGTGTGCGCTTCTGCATCAAAAGTGTGCGTACAACTGCGGTTCGTCAGCAGGTTTAGGTGGAAGGGCCACGCTGGTGGTTCGCGCTTCCAGGCTTCGCGCCGAGTACAACGCATGTGATCGTTTCCGCAGGCGTAAATCGAGATCTCCTAATTTGTAGGTGGCCACCGCGGTCTCGTAAATCACCGCGCTTTGCGAGCACTCAAGCCCACGGTGAATCACTATCTTACGAAGCTCTTCCAGGCTCCAGTGCGGACGTCCGCTGATGGATGGAGGGCATAGCATTTGTACCTGTGCGATCTCAACGCCCTTGGCCTGGGTGAGGAAAACGTTGAGTTCGTAGGCATCTTCCACAACAGCTGCTCGCTCGCTCTCACCGTTGAAAAGCGACCGCAAGGTTACCCAAAAGCACATCCCCTCAATTTCACAATAAGAACCTGTACGGACAGTACGGGTGTGAGATTCGGACAAATAGATCAAAACGGGCTCCACTGAGCGCTGCATACCCCTTGGCGAACGGTCACCAGGGCTGGAAACCTCAAATTATCCCACAATGAACACTATAGATTGTAGCCCTATCGTGTTCGATAGCGCTTCATCATTCCTTTTCAGAGGAATGATGATGGAAATCCGTGAATCCCTGGGTGAGGCACTGCGGCGCATGCGCATTCTTCACGACCTGACCCAGGAAGATTTCGCCGTGGTCAGTAGCCGAACCTACGTGAGCTCCCTCGAACGCGGACTCAAGTCGCCGACTATTCAAAAAATTGAAGAGCTGGCCGGCCGCATGGGTATCCACCCACTCAGCCTCATCGTATCTGCATACCTTATCCAGAACCCGGATATGGGCTTCGACGGGCTGATCAAACAGGTGAAAAAAGAGGCGCTCAAGCCTTGACCCTCGATCCAGCGCCGAAAATGAGCGCTATAGTGTTCATGCCGCCGTGAATCGACTACCATCGCTGCTAACTGGAACCCGCTTCGGGGAGCAGCGTAGTCATGCGTAGATCATTCCATTGCTAAGGTGGCCCCTTCTACATCCAAATGCCTATGGCCACCGCCGCTGCTCCCCATTTTCAATTGGCCTGTACGGGAAACCGTATCGAGAATCGTGGAGCATTCCTAACTAACACTGCCGAAGACTGCAGGCAGCGAGCCTGGATGGAGGAGGGCGTAGTTAAATAATGCGGTTTTGTCTCTCGGGTATAGCGAGCGAGGCGCGAGGATGGGCCTAGCCACGAGCAGCGCTAGCCATGCGAGGCCCCATCTATCTCCTCCTGTGCGGCTTGAACAACCGCGTCGGGGTCGGAGGATATGATGTCTTTCGGCAGCTTACCCGCCAAATACGAATTCGATGATTCGAACCACAAAGCCATGCCCCAGCCATTCATCCTGGTGGCCAGCACAGCGATGACGCGCTGCATTCCCGGGGACCCTATGGCCAGGCTGAGTGATTCGACGGCGTAACGCGGGAAGTACTCCACACCCTCGTAGTGAACAGAGAACATCGCACCGTCTGTGTACCGGCCAGGAGCGCCGTCGCTGCGTCCCTCAGCCACCGCCGGCAACAGTGCATTCAGCTCTGACCAGGTGAGCCAATCTCCACTGGCTATGACCCTGGCCTGTGCCTTGGACTGAAAAATGGCCTCTCGGCGGGAAAGGTTCCTCGCCTTTGGAATTGCCCGCATTCTGCAAGACGCTCCTTAAGCATTAAGGGGAGAGGGCACAACAAGCCAGTGCCGAGCTGCCCGCCAAGAGATAGATCAACATTAATTCAGATTTTTCAATGCTGGTCCTGGTCGACCGTTTGCCCAAGGTAAATGCCACTCGCGGAAGCCCGCTCATTAGGGCGAGGCCACTGGCTGGTCGATGTCGATAATCGACTCATCAACGGCGGCCCGTGTCCTGGAAGTAATCGTCCTGGGCAACCAGGCCCAAATCATCAGTCACAGCAGACGGCTCATCACTGAACAGCTGTTGAACGCGTCGCTCTTGCTTTATGTACGCCAAAGTCTGAAAAAAGCAGTGCTCACAGAGGTGAACCTCGAATCGCTGACCGTCGTGCTCGCTGCCATACCCCCAGTGGGCTTGTAGGGTTCCATACTGATAACCGCCCGCGGCCCTGCGCGTAGAACAACCGCAGACGTCACAAGTCACGTCAGTGACGGCCTCAACCTCGACCAGCCCGGTAATTTTCACTGTGAACTCCTAGAAAAATGGCTTCCATCCATGTGGGACGGCAAGCTGGCAATCGACGAGTGGGCAATCCAAGCTTAACCGCGGTCGCGCATGCCGATGCGCTTCACCGAATGCGCGCGTTCTTGGTCATGCGCGTGATAGTAGGTGTTCTGGGTCGTGCTGAGGTTGCTGTGACGCAGGTCTTCCTGCAGGTCCTTAGGATTGCGCAGCGGAGCGTCAAACGTGGCGGAGGTGTGACGCAGCCAGTGCGCAGAGGCACAGCGCAGGCTTTCCATCTCATGATGAGCGCGACCTTCGCTGCGCATCTTGTCCACGGCTTTATCAAAAACAGCTTGGAGGAGGGCGCGGATCTGTCGGTCAGACAAGCCTGCTCGACCCTTGAGTGTTTTGATCAGCGGCGTACTTTCTCCTGGATGAGGTAATTCGGGGAGCCCCAGGAATCGCCGATAGCGTTTTAAATATCGCTCTACGTAGATATCCCGCACGGCAATCTTGGCCGCCTTGTTGCCTTTACCCACCGCGAAGTACCACCAGTTGCCTTCATCATCTAAGCGAAAGTCACCCATGGTGGGTTTCCAATTCTTTCGGCCGGCGAGATCTGAAACACGCAGGTACATGGCGAACAAGGTGGCAACAATAAACAAGGTTCGTTCATGCCGCTCCGGCTCAGCGTTTGCCATTTCCTCAACGGTATCCAGGACAAAGTCCCATTGCAGGGGCGTAAGTGCCCGCGAAGAAGCAACTTCAGTTTCTTGCGTAGAAAATCGGTTGCCTTTCTTGAGGAGGCGAAACGGATTCGTTTGGGCGAAACCGTCTTCGATTAGAAATTCATAGAACCGGCTGCAGACGGTAAACACTTGGTTTAACGTGCCATTCGCCGCTTGATAGTGCTGGGCGCTGGGCGATTCTGTGGCCGCCGCCTTGCGAGACTTAATGTTAAAAGGATGCCATTTCGGATTAGGTATCCAGCCATCACGAGCATCCATCGCTGCTGGGTTATTCAGGAAGCGGCTGCGGGTCACCGGACCCACCCAGTCAGCCGGCGGGTTTCGACAGAAATCCAGATAATCTTGCGCATCCTGGCGCTTGAGCTGGTTCAGCGGTTTCCCTTGGACCAGCAGCGCCCACAGCAACAAGCGCTCCGTATGACTGCGGTACGAGTTGAACGTCTGCGCGTTGTCGGAAAACGCGCGCAGGAATGCACGCACCGCAGCGTAGCCACGATCAGGATCCAAAGCCGCTTGACACTCATCCAAAAAGGAAGCGACGCAGGCGAGCGAGGAACCCTGCAAACTGAAGTCTTGCTCGATGAAGTTATCGTAGGTTTCGAACAAGGGTTGGGGTGCGCGCGCCATGGAATACCAGCCAGAGTTTTGAAGACAATAGACTTCCAGTTATGACAGTAATCGGAAGTTTCAACCTTTTTCGAAGAAAAAGCGTCGATTCACTGATGGTAACGACAAGCCTAGCTAGGCGCAACATGAGAGTGCTGTGACTGGATCAATGACAGATGTCTTGCCGCGCTCCTTCAGGTTTAGGCAAATACGCTCATCAAACGCTCTTAAATTTGGAGACTTTCCTATACTCCCTAACTGATATAAACCTGCACAAACATCCTTAAAGCCATATTTTTAACGCAGCAGCGGTGCTGCTGGAAAGTAGCCTTATTACTTCCAAGGCGTGGGAAAGTCGCCTTATTGATTCCAAAACCTGGGGAAGTCGCCTCAATCTGTTGCACGAGTGCGGGAAAGTCGCCTCAATCTTGCAATCTGAAGGGAGGATTTTTCGTCGATTCACGACGTTTACTCCGAAGAGTGGGAAAAACTCCTCATTAATTGCTAACGCTAAAGGGTTTAGGAATCGTGTCTGACTCAAAAAATAGGGCACTTTGACTTCAGATGATGAGGCTGAGCTGCACAGATGTCGCTTTAATTCGCAGGGCATTGCCTTGATTGTCAATTTTATTTAATCAGATCAATGGGTTAAGCATGACTACTGGTGAGTCGCCTCATTTAGCGACAGCCTCATAAGAGTTTGGGTTCAGAAGCGGTGCTAAGCGGCTGAGAGCGAAAGGGTTCGGTGAATGCTGACAACGATGCCGGTGATTGCTGAAAAGGTCTACTGACGTGTCGCCGTCCAATTACGAGATTTAACATAATATGCATTATGCGCATCTGTGTATTTTGGTGGTGGCCCGTGGGTGGCCAGATTTGAAGCCAGGCCCTAGTCCTCGGAAGTAATTCTTAGGTCGTTTTCGGAACTAATCCCTGAACAGTACACGGAAGCCTTTCTGACCCCAATCGCGGAAGTAAATCGGCCTAAGCCCATTTTCAACCACATTCTGATCCCATTTGCTGATCAGATTGGGTGCGCACCTGGTAGACCGGTTTCTAAGTTCTGTCCAGTGATGCCATGGGTGCAATCTTGCTTCTCGGCTACATCTTCCTCGCATCTAGAAGGTTTTGTACGTTTCCACTGCGCACATGCAACCTCAATCGTGCTTAGCAGAGCCTCAGCCGCACCAGTCGACTTGCGTTGGTAAACCACGATCAATTATCGATGAAATCACAGCACCGTTGAGAGCTGCACTTTTTCTGACCAATGGCCGAGATCTTTGATAAGAAGCAATTTTTACCTTAATGCCTCAAGAAGAAATTTAGGCGCTACGGCACCTGTGTATGACAGGCAGCTAGCAACGAGGCCTGTGGCTCACTATGCAAATGCAGGTAATCAACGCCAGTTGACGCTGAGGCGTCCACGCCAGATTGCTGATAGGATGTCTAGCCACTTCAACCGCCAGGCTGCTAGTTAGCCCACGCTGTGAACCATCGAGAACAGAGGCCGGAGCTCTAAAGCTTAGGAATACTTCCTAGATTCGTTGCATTCATAAGCAATAAACGCCAGACTCCCCTTCTTTTTTATGCGTGCTCGATTCCAACTCAACTAAATGAATATTTAGTCGAGTTATTTCAACATTCTTGATGCTCGGCGCCCTTCGGATGTTTACCCTTCCGCTGAAAATGATCAGGATCTAGCAAAGCTATGACCTGTTGAGGTGAGACAGAATGCTGTTTCGCTAGGCTATCTAACTCAGCCAAGAAGCGCACCATGCTTGCTACCCTGGGTACCTCTAGTTCTGCGCATGCCTCTGCGTATTTTTGACCGATGACACTGTTAATTTCGAAGAGGCGCGCGACACTCTCGACATCGAAAAAGCCCTCTTTGACAAGCCCATCCAGTGCTCTGTTGCGCTTACTCGACATCGACATTGACCCAGCCTCTCACCCGAAAAGGTTTTTCAGAACTGTGTGATGCTTGGACGTCTTTGAGCCCCAGGATGTACCGAAGCTTCAACACGGTCTCAAGGCTCACGGATTTTTGATCCACATCACCTCTGACAAGCAAGAGCGCTATCACCTCATCTGCGCTGAGCCGGTATTTCCTCATCAGCTTGCTGAGCTTCTGTGAGAAATCGGCATCTGGCGTCTCCTCCCCTTCCTGAAGGACGCTAATCTCCTGCTCCAGCTCACATATGCGCTGTTGAGCGAGGCGTATGGCCTCGTGGCGGTTTGGGGCGTTCATAAGGGGCTTGGCTCCACGGTCTCCTTCTCGAATTGTAGCGTACAGAGCGGGCAACCCGTGCCGCCTGTCTGATCTGGCGCCGTCACGATAGGTAAGATTAATCATGTGGGTAGGCAAGGAAATCACCTGGCATTGAGTCGGCTGTCATCATCTCAGAATCGGTAACAGTCCGCATAAAATCGTTTATTGACGGGCATCGAGCCGCCGTTCCGGCGGGAAGGTGACATTTTAGGCTTATTGATGAGCTGCATCCTAATCGATAAGAATCGAGTTTCTGGCATCACTAGCTATTTGTTGACAGAAAATATCCCTAGGATTTTTTTTTTGCGGCACACGCGTCAATTAATAGCGTTTGTTGATACGAAGTCATCCTCAGCAAGAGCGCGGCGCCCTAGATTGATGCATCCATAGCACTGGCCTTCGCCATGCTTATCCTGACGCTGGCAATTTATGTTTAATCTCTTCTTCGAGATTACGGCGTTTGCCCGCGTCTGCGTGGCTCGCACAGGCCGGTGGCCTATTGGTGAGGTGGTGAAAGCACAAGAGGCAGGCTCACAGTCTGTGTGTGGAAGCGAAATCACTTAAGGCCGAGGTTTTGATCGCAACCAGGATGGGCGCCCGGCTTGGTGCTCCAGACCTATGCGACCACTTCTTCTCAGTGCCCTTCGCTATGAGCCGGTCTCTTCGAGCCCGAATTTCCGATAGATTCGAGATCTCGGCGCCCTTCCCTCATGACCGGCTAAGCTGCTGACTTGCAACATGGCTCCCACACAGGTAGCTGCGTATGACCGCGTTGCACTTAGAACGCTGTACAGGTGTAACCCGCCTACACCGGCCGACGTGGCGTGTGCTTGCAGCTTATTTGGAAAAGCTGCACAAATTGCTCTTCCGTCACCGTTTCAATATCGGAAAGAGAACTCACTCTAAGTAGGCTCGGCGGGTTCTTCGCTGTGGGCATATAAATACTGCGCATGATGGCTTCTGCTCGTCCCCTCCACTGAATGCGATTATTGCGGTCAATGATTTCAATCCCAGCTAACTGGGCCGTTTCTTTCACCCTCGCAGAAGCATAGGAGTGATCGATCTCGAGCTTGGTAATGCGGTAAACTTTGCTTCCATTTCCTTCTTCATTATCACCAGGCGCAGTCGAATTAATTGCGTTGGTCAAATCGTTGACCCCTAGCAGAGCTAGATCATCGGTCAATGAAACAGCGCTTCCCAAGACAGTATCGGAGTAGGTATCGAGGACGATAGCGACCCAAGGTCGAACAAGTGAAGCGTCATCCCTTTGAACCGACAGATCCACTCGCATGAACCCAATCGTCGCGGTGGTATCCACTACTGGCTTAACCCCCTTCAAGATCAAGCCAGAGCGGCCCGCTTTCGCATATAGCAGTACTACATCGATTTTCAGAGGCTCCGCTACAGGAGCGATGCTCTGCAATGAGACATGGGCATGCACGTGCCATAAATGACGCGATTCCCAGACAGGCTGCTGAACTGAGAAACGTAGGCCAGTACTCGGCTTAACGCTCGAGCTCCAATCTGCCCCAAGGTGCAATCCCTGCGTCGAGAGGTTTGTCAAAGCTGCGACTGCTGCCGCCGTTCCATGACGCTCAAGGTAAGCGTCCGTGTTTGGGAGAACCCGAACTGCCAGGCATTCCTCCAGCGCCGCGATGCACCTGGGTACCACCTCACCCGGAAGCTCGGAGACGTCAGCAGCACGGCATACGCCTAACTCTTGATGGAGAATGACGAACTCTGCATCGGACAGATGATGCTCGAGCTCTTGATCATCCTCTTCCTGTTTCAGTGCACTGTAGGTGTGGTAGCCAAGGAGCGCAGCCAGGACTTCCTGAATTTTCGCATGCCCCAGTTCAATGCCTGCAGCAAGGAGTGCCGCTTTAGCATGACGAGCAGCGTGGGTGAGAATGTTGGCCATCTCATGATCCTCAAGCCCTGTTTTGCTGCTGGTCGTTTTATCTGTCGCAAGACAGGTGAGTCATAAGATGCTGGGAGGATGTGTTTGGCGGATAACCTCTTCAAGTCGACCAGAGCTTAGGCGAGGCAGCCTCTTGTTAATGTAGTCCAAGATCTCAGCTCGGCAAGAGGAGTTCCAATATGGTTGCACTGTATGCTACGAGCACTCCTAGCACAGCTTCGCACCGGAGGCGCAAGCCGCGCCAAGAAACGGGCTGATCCCCTGATTCGACTGCGAATCCCATTCCGACAATAGCGGCATGATGGTAAATTGCCATCTACGTGGAAGCTGGTAGCTCAAGGAGTTCGATGTGAGAAATGATCTGGTGGTGGCCTGCTTGGTACTCTCTCTTACCGGATGTGGGGATGGGGGCGAAGCCTATAAAAAGCAGGCGGAGAGTCTTCGTGGAGACGTCAAATCTCTTCAGACACAGATCGCAGCTGCGAACAGTAGGATCAGCCAGCTTGAACAGGAAAATAAGGTTCTCAAAGAGACACCGCCAGTGTCCTTGGCGCAGGTGAGAAAAGCGGTCGATACCGGGAACGAAACAGCAGCAAAAGCCGCTTTGGAAGCGTTAACCTCCCGCTACCCAGGCTCACCCGAAGCCGCGACCGGGAGTGTCCTCTTGCAAAAGATGGTCAAGGATCGTGAAGCTAAGGAACAGGAAGATCGCCGCCTGGCAGCTCTTGGAATGAAAGCGATCCCAGTCAAAAGCTCGTTTACTGCGGACGACAGCGCTGTCTCCCTTCAGTCTGCTCAAGTATCCAGGAGTGATTTGCCACGTGGGCCTCAAGCTCAGGCTGGGGCATCAAAACGCTCATGGAGTACGTGGGGTGGAGCGACATGAAATCAGCCATTCGCAATGTGGAGACGGCAAAGACAGGTTCGGGTTAATCCACAGATTCATCGCCAGAGTTTCGCGCGTATTTCTCGCGGGTCAGCGGGTGGAAACGCAACACCTCAAGCGAAAACAAGCAATCAATGCGCTTGGCCACAGCCTGGTAGGGCGGAGACTTAATGCCCGCCTCCCGGCACTTAGCCCTTACGTTTTCCCACACGGCCCGCTTACTGATGCTTTGGTCGAGACAGCCCGAGCGGAAAGCCCATTCTACGATCATCTCAGCCTCCGGATGAAGCATTGATGGCTCATGGGCGACGTCTATGATTCCGCGCAGTGAGCCGGCATCAATGGACTGCAGGTCGAATGAAATTTTGTGCGGCCAAGGACTAGCAGATGTGGACTGGCAAGCATCCGCTGGCTCGCACAATGCCATAGGCGCAAGTTCGACCTTCGCCGGATTGCGAAACAAAGGCATGCTTAACTTGGAGCCTGTCTTGATGAGCCTTAGCTTGGGTCGGTTATCATTGGACATGCATAGCCTCTGCTATTATTTTTTGCTAGTAGTTTGAGGTTTAGCACGCAAATCTAGCTAGTCAATCTTTGACTGAATCGTCCGTGATTTCCTACCCACCTCCAAGCCACATTCGTAAGGCTCGTTATACAAACTCATTAAGAAAACCTCGCAACGATTCAGCCGGCCTCTTCGAGCCCGAAGTGTCGATGACTATACCAACCCTCGCCTCAGATGAGAGGGAAGCCGTGATTAAAGGTCTACCGCCAATCTCACCAAGACACGTTATTCATGAAAGAGCTATGGACATCCGCTGAAGTCCTTGAGCGCTTAAGCCACAACCAGGACGCACTGCGTGCCGCGGTCGAAGAGCTAGCGAGATTGGTTGGTGATCGTGGTGCGAGCGCAGTGGTCGGGCCGATTAGGGGGCGAATAATTATTTGAAATTATGGTTAAGCAATAATTATCTCCTAGCAATAATCTCTCTGGACAGCAGATTCCGTTTCGCTGTCGGGGGAGATCGTCACTAAGGAATTGCGTCCACGGCTGCGCAGACGCAATCTTCTCCGCTGACGGGCGCCTTGAACTCGATGAAGAAAGGTAGATGGCGCTTCGTCAGGTGCCATCTTAGTGTCTGTGTGCCATGACGCCATAAATCAACTCCGAGCATATGATCGCTATGGCTCGGACAGTGAGCGGTACCATTCAGCGTAGGGCGTGTTGATCGCCTTGTGGCGGTTGTAGTCCGGGCTACCGTCATCCCACCACACCGGGCCCCTCTCCCCTAGTGCCACTTTCGCCAAGTCCACCGCTGCTCGAGCGGCATGTAGCTTGTCGCCATCACCCAGTGCTTTGGCTTCCTTCACGGCTCGCCGGGCTTCCATCAAGTCGTGCACCAGGTGCTGACGCTCCTCATCAGGCAACGCGGGGTTGCTGCAGCGCCAGAGCTGACCATTGACTACGAGGTAGCGACCGTCCGGCGTTGTTGGATGCATAGGGGCAGATCTCGTGTGTGGTTACATGACCGACATTCAAAACGCTTCGAAGACTGCAGCTAGATGGCGAGTACATTTGTACTCCTCACGGCCATGCACCGCCCGGGCAGCCGCTCGATGGGGGATCTGAGGCTTCTCGTGTTAACCTGATCTGTTCTGCAGTTCAGAGCAAGCACGCGAACCTGCGTGCTTCATCAACGCTGACCTTTTATGAGCAGAAGCCGACGCAAAAACACCATACAGAAAACTACAACGACACGCCATTAGGCACGCTGACTGCTCGGGAAGTCTGCCAGGTGCTGCGAGAGGTCGTGCTTGGACGCCGGACAATGGCCAAGGTCGGTAACGAGTCCTGGGAACAGCTATACGCCTGCCATTTCGAGGTCGATGTAGAGGGATGGCGAATCACGATCTACAACGACTGTGATGAGCTGGACTACTGCGAGAGATGTGTGAGTCCCGATGGGCAGCGCTGGGAATTCGACCCAGGTGATCGAACAGATCCGGTTGCTTTGCTGTCGACTTGGGAGCATCAGACATTGGAGCGGATGTTGAAAGACCTGTAGAGCGATGAGGGCGTGCCCTGCCAGGGCCGGCTGTCGTGAATCAAGCCGTCGTCGACGACGTCTCGACCCTTCGGGCTTCCATCCGTCACGCCGGCGCGCTCCGCTTGCGCCCACAGCTTATTGATATCGGTCAGAGGATGACCTGGCCGTTTACAGCCATGACCGACCTGAACGCAACGCCGTAAGCCTCAAACCCCAGATTCGGCCAATCCAACCTGTAATCCAGACAGTCGTGATGATGGCCATGAACGACCATTTTAACCCCCATGGCGTGGGCAAGCTCATTGATCTCCGAGTGTCCGTATGGATGACAGCTAGGGGCCTCATGACAGACCAAGATATCCGCCTTCTCCATTGCGAGCGAGAAGTAATCATCCGGGTAAATTGCTGACAGCGCGTGCTGCCTTTTCGTCGCGAGTATGTCTGCCTGCTGTGGCCTGAGCGCTAGGTGCTGAAGGAAGTCCCCGTAATTTTGGATGCCGGTATCGGGGCTACCTGGTAACCAAATTTGCGACTCGAAGGTGCCACCCAGGCCTGCTATACGATGGCCAGCAATCTCCACTACCCGGCGATGCAGGCTGCGATCAGAGAGGCCGCAGCCATGGAGGTTATGCCAGTAGGCCGGACGATCCGTGTCATGGTTGCCGTGAATGAACCAGATTTCTGTCAGCTCCAAGATCGGGCGCAGGATCATGTCCAAGGGCAAACTGCATTCGAGGTCACCCAGGAATACCACTGCCTCAGGACGATCACGCTTCACCAACCTGATGACATGATCAAAGCGTCCGTGTACGTCACCCAGAAACCAAATCACTCGCTTCCCCCACGCATTCCTACATCACCATGGTGTCATCGACTTGATAATTTCGGTGATTTGCCTCCAGTAGTGAAGCAGCAAATACCCGCTGATGATGACGGCCTGTGGAAACGCAATGTAAGCCACAATGGGGCTCACAAACCTGTCATCGATGCCGAGCACGAGCAGCACTCCGAGGCACAGGATCACACACGGTATAAGGATGAGCGCGAGTACAGTCAAAGCCACGCTCACCACGAAGATCAAATCCATGAACGTCCTGAACACAGGTGTTGCTCCTTAAAATGCTTCATGTGCCGGCGACAAAGACGATCCGAACGTCAGCTCGGAGGATTCTACTACGACAGGTAGCCGCGAGGGCGTGGGCGTGTCCTTTCGGAGCCGGCTGTCGTGAACCGAGCGATCGTCGTACGCGACGTCTCGTCGCTTCGGGCGTCCATCCGTCACGCCGGCGCGCTCCGCTTGTTGTCTCTCATCTGGTGATATCTACGAGACTGATCGAGACCGCCTAGACGGCTTGCCCTTCCCATCCGTGCCGCTCGGCTAAGCTGAATATCTTCAGCGATGGCGGATGGAAAATCGCTCTGCAGGCGTACATTGCCGAACTGAGCCGTTCGGTGGTGCGGCGATCCCGCCGACTACTGCTTGTAAAGGACAGATCTCACTTCGAGGGTGCAAAGGATATGCGCAAAAATGGTCAGTCATGGTTTCTGATGCTGCTGGTTCTCTTCGTGGTGGGCTGGGCTGTTGGCAAGAAGGACACGCCCAAAACTGAGCCGTCAGTCAGCCAGGCACCGGTAAGCACTTTGGCATCAACCTCATCACCAGCACCACAACCGACACAAGCGTCAGCACCTGAGCATTTCGTCAACGCGGATAAGCTGAATCTGCGCGCTCAACCAGGAGGTAAAGTGATATCCAGCCTGAAGCGTGGGGAAAAGGTGCAGGTCTATGAGCAGAAAGAGGAATGGGCGCGCATCAGTCTCGATGGCCAACCGCAACGATGGATTTCTTCCAGAAACCTCTGCAGCGGTTCCAACTGCTTTGCCACCCCGCGGCCTAAAAGTGACCGCCCGGCTCCCCAACCAGCGCGCATCAACACGCCCGAAATTGGCTCATCGTGTCCCTGCTCCTCTGGTCGAATCTGTATAGGCCCAAGAGGGGGTCGCTACTGCATCACCTCTGGAGGGAACAAGCGGTACGGCGTGTAGCAGGAGCTTCTAGTGCTCAGCTCTGCTGGCCCACCGAGCGCGTGCAGTTGGTAGTCGGTGACTGCTTGAAACTGGTGCTCCGCCATGAGACGAAGGCGCTCAAGCTCAGTCCCCGTAACACCGTCGGCTTGAGCCTGGTGGTAGCGTTTCAAAGCATCCACTGCATCGGTGTACATCGGATGGTCGGGTAGCAAAACCTTACTGAGATCCTTCTTCCTCGTGATCACTCCGGTGAACTGTGTTCAGCACTGATAGCGCCGGGTCGTATTTTGGCAGCGCTACTATCAGCGCACCAACGTTCAAAATACGCTCCTTGAGTGGAGGAAGCGTAGGCACCATTGTGGCGTCCCAGATCTAGGTCTACGCGTCGTTTGTCCTAGTTACCAATCATGGTAGGCTCTGAAACCATAGATAGCCTGCTATCGAAAGCGCCTTCCAGGTGGCCGCCTCTTCATTGAACGGAGCAAAAGGAAATGCACATTTACGCCCGAGCCGATGAGCAAGCGTCATGACTCTAAAGACCTCCTTCGCCAGCGTACTCCGCGCGCTCCGCAACAAGCGCAACATCAGTCAGCGTGACTTCGCCGACACAACAAGCCGTACGTACCTTTCGAAACTCGAGCTAGGCAAATCCAGCATCACCCTGGATAAGCTCGGACAGATCAGTAACCGGCTAGAACTCAGCCCGTTGACGCTCCTTACCCTGACACTCAGTGAAGACACAGGTCGAACGCCAGTAGACCTGATGTCAAAGCTAACGGAAGAGCTTTCAGAGCTGCAGCGCGATGGTGGGCTTCCAGGCCTTCGTATCAAAGTGGAAGGACTCGACGCTGCTCGCCGCCCTCGCATGAACGCTCCTAAGACGACTCACTTAGGCATGAGGGAGTCTAGGCAGGCGGAACTAGCATTCGCGGACTAAAAGATCGGCCTCGCTCAACCCCTTGCATACCGTCACGCTTGCTCAGTGGGGAGCCGGGGAACCAACTGGATGTCGTCACGGATTTGGCGAATTGTCACACTTTTCGCCTCAATCAATGAACTGACTCACCCAGTGTGCCGGCGCTGTGCAATTGGTAGTCGATAACTGTCTGGTAGAGATGATGAGCCTCCAGTCGGAGGCGTTCGATTTCTTCTGCTGGCAGCCCATGAGCGAGAGCGTCGTTCTGAGCTCGGATAGCGTCAAGCGCTTGCCTGAGCAGCGGCTCGCCGGCTTCAGCCATTCCCAGCAGCGTTCTCTTCACTTGTTCACCCTCAACGGTGTGGCATCCTGCATCTGAGGGCTTAGTGTACTCTCGCATCCGCCAGATCGACCACGGAGATACGGATGGCAATCACAACAGTGATCTTCGACGCATTCGGCACAACCCTGCGAATCGGTACGCACACAAATCCATTTCGCCAGTTGCTGCGTGAAGGTGCCAAGCATGGCCGTCGCCCCTGCTCAGTGGATTTCCACAGACTGATGACCCTCAACGCCCGGATTCGAGATGCTGCTGACCTGCTCGGCATCCAGGTTGCACCGTCCCGCATGGCTGCAATTGAGTCAGCTCTTGAGCGCGAGATCGACTCGATTGAGGTCTTCCAGGATGCACATGATGCGATCGCCCTGCTGCATGAGCACGGCATCGCTACTGCCATATGCAGCAATCTTGCTGCACCCTACGGGCCGGCGGTGAAGCGGCTACTGCCAGATCTCAACGCCTACGCGTTCAGCTACGAGCTCGGGGTCATCAAGCCTGACCCAACAATCTACCGCTCCGTGTGCCACGATCTCGGGGTAGTTCCTGGCCACTTGTTCGAAGATGCGGCTCAGGTAGCAATGATCGGAGATTCACCAAGGTGCGATCGCGATGGGCCTCGAGCTATTGGCATCAAAGGCTTCTATCTAAATCGATCCGGAACTGAAGCAATCCGAGACCTAATGCAATTCGCGAAACTGGTTGTCGAGCAATCCTAGCAACGGCCAGCGCGCTTGGTAGGTTCGAACGACATTAGATTTGAAAGCCGCCACGCTAAAGCTTTGGATTGATGAACAACTCTTCAGTATCGGACTCAGACAGCCGCGGCTGGGGAATCAAAAATAATATAGGCATGAACACGATGCCTACAGTCGAGGGCGTCTAGCACCCACATGCGCCCCAGGCTCTGATAGGCGCCAGCACTATCCTTGCAAACACATTGGGAAACCAAGTTTGAGTAATCAGAGGTCATCATGCGATCTCGGTGCAAAACGGCTACGCACCGCACGCGCTGACCGTTAAAATACGCCCGAACCTCAGGATTGCGAACCAGGTATGGCCAAGGCTCCAAGGAAAAAGCCCGCAAGGGTAGCTCCAGCCCCTAATGATGCGGCTGCTAAAGGCGGCCGAAAAAATGTTGCGAGTCCGGTATCCACCGGCGATCGTGGCGGGTCATTCGAGCGCCGTGTCCAAGCAGTCCGCCTGCTTGCTCTGTGTCTTGGTTCGCAATGCCCAGGTGCACGGGATGGCTATGTCATCACCCGGCTACTTTTCCAAGGGCGACTTTTCGATCATGACACAGATGATCTGATCATCGATTTGTTGCATCCCCTCACTGGCCAGACCGCAAAACAGCGTCTGCAAATGAAGCGTTCGCTGAAACCCACCGACAACAAGATCTTCAACGAGGCGGTTGGACTCGCCTGGACAGACTTCAGAAAGCCAGGGTTTCAGCGCAACCTAGATGAGCTGCTCATCGTGTATCACGCTTCAAGCAGCTCCTCAATGCAAGGTGCTGTAGAGGTTGTGCGCTACGCGATGGTGTCTGCCTCAGCTGATGACTGGTATGTGCGTGTCCATGCTCAGAGATTTAGTAACGAAAGCAACCGTAAAGCGTACGCTGCGATCAAGCGGGCAGTGGAGCTCCAGACTGGCTCTGAGATGGACAAGGCCGACCTATACCCATTCGTTCTTCATCTCAAGTTCATGCCGCATGACTTGGACTCCGACAGCTCAATAGAAGTCGATAACCAAAAGCAGCTCATTAGCCAGCGGATTTTCTCGCGCCAGAGCAGTGATGTGTGGGCCTCGCTTCAGGCTGCATGCGCAGAACTCAATAGCT
The DNA here is from genome assembly GCF_044749525.1 of Pseudomonas sp. NPDC089395. Classification (NCBI taxonomy): domain Bacteria; kingdom Pseudomonadati; phylum Pseudomonadota; class Gammaproteobacteria; order Pseudomonadales; family Pseudomonadaceae; genus Pseudomonas; species Pseudomonas sp. NPDC089395. The sequence continues at coordinate 257,702 of NZ_JBIVID010000002.1, read as the reverse complement.
CTGCAGGCGAAATCTCGGAGGCAACAGCACAGCGTCATCTGGGCGCCCTGGCCCTGGAGTTCCAACACACTCGTTCAATTTGGAAGGGTTTCCACGCAGAGAATGGCCTGAGGCTCACTGGTGGCGGCGGCAAGCTGGCAGCTGCCCTCACCTTGACTCCAGATACTGATGGCCACCTAGGTGAACTGCGTTCCGTTTCTGCAACTGCTCAAGGCTTGATCATGTCAGACGATCTGCCTTCGGCCCTTGCATCATCAGCGGACACATTCATATCGCGACAATTGGATCGGATTACTGAAGGGCAGAGAGAGCACCTATACCAAGACAGCTTGAAGCAATTAGAGCTTTTAGAGAGCGACCTGAAGGACTTCGACGATCACCAGAAGGCCAGATGGTATTTACTGCGTGGACTCTCCCTCTGGCACCTAGGCACTGACGAAGCCGCAGCGACGGATTTCGATACCGCCGCTAGCCTTTGTGACTCAGATGATCGAATAGCCGCTGCTATGGTTCGCGCACGAATGTTGCGAGAGGAGTACCAAGCAGCGGTAGATATCGGTCGCGTATTGCTAGATCGGTTCCCTGAGTCCTTTCATATCTGGGCTGTGACGACCAACGCTCGGCTACTTGCCGGAGAGCGGTTGACGAGCGAGGACGAAATTCCAAGCATCTTTGCTGACAAGGCATCGGCATGGCAGCTTCTGGCATCGTCTCTCAGTGGTATGGATGACGATGAAGGCGCCGTTCGCTTCATTCGTATAGCGATGGAAAAGCAGGACTGCACGTTTTTCATCTTTGAGTCCTACCTGCGCTTCGCCATCCGCCTCGCAACGCAAGATGAGGCGCGAGTGAACCTGAGGTCGTTATCTGCTCATCAGGTAGCAGTCTTGTCGGACGCTATGGCTTGCTTTGATGATCGAGACAATACGATCTGGGCTTCGCAAAGCGCTAAGACAGTGAGCGAGGTTATCGCTAATCTAGCCTACGCGATGGTGTTACTGCAGCGTCCCGCGGAAGCGCTCGAGCTTGTTCAGCAAGCCAAAACAAAGGGCGCCAGCATAACGACCGCTGTGACTCGGGTTGAAGTCGAGGCTATGTGCGACCTCCAACGCTGGAGGGAGGTAACCGATCAATTCTCTGCTGTGATCGATACTTTGCCTGATGAGTCCCTGCTCCGCTTTGGTCATGCCTGCATGGCCCAGTCCCGTCATGAACTTCTACAGGTAGCGCGTAATGAGGCGGCAAGGCGGACTCCGTCTGACATTGTGACTCGTGTATCGGCCATGCTTCGGCGGCTCAGTTGGGAGATGCTGTTGCAGTCAGCAGATACGGCAACCGTCCGCAAGGAGCTTGCCGAGCGTGATTTCTCTCCGGCCAGTACCTCCGTCATTGACCTGTGCTTCGCCAGTCGAGCATACGAAGACGATGACGCACTTCGGAATCAGTATGTAGATCGAATCGCAGAGCTAGCGCCAGCGTGCACAGAGCCTCAAGAGCTAGCAATGGCAGCTCGAGCAATGCTTCGTGCTCACCGATATGAAGATGCAATTTTTCTGTTCGAAAAGCTGCTCCCAGCCGAGTCATTTACGCCGCTGCACGTTGATTTGCTGCACTGCTACATCCTGGTGGGTCGCCATGCGCAGGCGAGAAATCTACTCGACTCTATGCCAACTGCCTGGCGGCAGTCGCCTGAAGCCCGGGAACAGGCTTTGTTTCTGTTCAACAGTGCCGGTGACTGGGCTCGCATGCGCGAGATTGCGGAGTTAACAGTTTCTGAGCACCGCCAAGATGTTAACCCCTGGCTCACGTTGATCCGGGTTGCCGCATGCGAAGGGGTTGTCGACCTGAACGCACTCATTTCAGAGATTCCGTCGGAACTTGCAGGTTCACCGACAGACCTGCTGTTGTTGGCCAACATCGAGATGCGCCATGGCCAAGCAGAAAAAGGACTCGCTCGTATTGCCCACACCATGCGAAATAACCTTGAAGACGTTGAGTTGGCAGCGACCCACGTCAAGGTGATGCTGACGCTGACTGAAGAAGCGGACTCGATCATGGGCATGGTTAAGCAGACGCTAGCTGTAGTTGAGCCCGGAGCATCTGTAGAGCTGGCTGACGAGCATGGGGAAATCCGGCATGTCAGTATCGATGGTAGAGACACGCACTATCCATCCGTAGGTGAGTTTATCGCACCGGATTCGGAGTTTGCGTTAGGCCTGATCGGCCTAGGCGTATCGGAGAAGGTGACGTTCAGTTACCTAATGGGCACGCAGGTTTTAGAGGTGAGGCGCATCATGACGATTCACCAGCGGCTAATGGAGCTTTCTCATAATCGGGTTCGGGACTCCGTCGTTCCGAGCAAGACCTTGGTTTCGATGAGAATCCCGACCGATGCCAATGGTGAGATGGATTTCAATGTCTTCCTACAGCATCTCGATCAGCATCAATCCCAAGGTGAGAGCATACTCAAGCTCTATGAGCAAAATCCGCTTACCCTAGGTCTGGTTGCGAATCGCTTGGGGCGAGACATCATTGATCTCGTGCGGGGTTGGCCTCTGGATGGCCCGTCCTTGCAAGTCTCTACTGTCGTGGGGACAGGTCACGACGTCCTGCCCTGCTCTCTCAATGGCTCCACCTGGGTAGTTGATCTGTCGATGCTGACCCAGCTGGCGATGCTGGGGCTTTTGGATGTGCTCGGTCACCTGGCGACAGTCTATGTCAGCACCGCAACTAGACGATCGCTCGACATGAAGATCGAAATGTCGTCGGCCTTCCGCAAGCGCGGCACGATGTTCACCCATGAGGGGCAGCTGGGATTCCATGAGGAAACCGAAGATGATCACGCTCGCGAGCAAGCTTTCCTAAGCAGTATCGATATTGCGATTTCCAGTTTTTGCACCGTGGTGCCTTGCTATGGCCCACTCCATCCGACGCCTGAGCTAGATCGGCTACGGGACGTACTTGATGTGGAGGAGCATGCGTCCCTGATGTTGTGCAAAGAGTACGACGCTGGTCTGCTCTCTCTGGATGCGCGGATGCTTCAACTGGCCTTGGCACTTGGTGTGCACTCGGCATCGACTCAAATGCTGCTCAAAGGGATGCAGGATATTGGTGTGCTTAGGCGCGTTGAATACTCCTGCGCACTGATCAAGCTGATTGCAGCAGGCCGCAGCTTCGTCTCAGTAGACATTCCGAGTCTGATCGCGATGATGGATCAAGGTCTAGCCTTCGCGAATATGGGCATCAGAAGCTTGCGGCTTTACCTCGCGGCACCTGCTGTAGATTTTGACTCTGCAGCATTCATGGTAATCGGATTTATCAGCCAGTTGTTCGTAACCGGCAGGTGTAATTTTCCAATGATGCTTGAGCTGATTTCGCATCTTCTGGAGCCTCTATTCCGGCATCCACATTGCCCCACAGAATTTCTAGAACGTAGCCTGAAAGGGTTCGCCTATCTCGAGGATTATGGGTTTACACCCACCTACTTCGCGCTCATCAGGCGTATGCTGATTAGTACCAAGCAGGCCGCTCAGCGACCGGAACAACCTAGGAAACTGAACGCTCAGATTGTTTTCCTGCGCATCGCTCCTCTTTACACCTTGGATGACCACAGCGCGCTTCTGGCTCAAGTGTTACCCCCTGACGACCCACAGAGTGAAACGGAGGCTTCTGAGCGGGCACCTGACGAGTTAGAACTGCAGGCTAAGAATGCCATCCGGGAGCAGGCCTCGGTTGATACGCTCGGGCAAGCGGAAGCGCGGGTCAGGACTGGCGATACAGAGGTATGAAAAATCTCATTTATTGAAGCACGATGCCTGGGATGAGCTCTTTATCGCTTGAGAAAAGGTGCTCGGTAAGCTGGTCAAAGAGGAGCTAGCGAAATACCTATGACGATTCACGGCATTATTTTCGACTGCGACGGCACCCTGGTAGACAGCGAACGCCTTGCAGCGCAGCTGTTGAGTGAGTTGCTGGGAGAGCAGGATGTTGCGATGTCACCTGCTGAGGTACTCATCCGATTTCGGGGTGCCCAATTCCAGTTCTTCGTAGATGGTCTGCGTGACCTCTACCCTACGCTTTCTTCCGAGGCTCTCACGGTTGGATTTCGCACGCGGAGCATCCCTCTCTTTGAAAGGAGCTTGGAGCCCATGCCGGGCGCAATCGAGTTTGTAAAGGCGCTCAAAATTCCTGCATGTGTGGCTTCCAATGGGCCTCGCATCAAGATCGAAACCTGCCTCAAAGCTGTTGGCCTTTATCCTGCCTTCGAGAAGGCCATCATCAGCGCATATGAGGTGCAAGCCTGGAAGCCTGACCCTAAAATCATGCTTCATGCGGCGGAGCGTTTGGCTCTTCCAGCCGAAAAGTGCCTGGTTGTAGAGGACAGCCTATCTGGTGTTAAGGCAGGACTGCTCGCGGGCTGCCATGTAGCGGGCTATGGAGATACTGACTTTTCCAGGTTTGTCGGTGATGCGAATTTCCACCTTTGCCCCGACTACCGTGCGCTGACTCAGTTGTTAGGCTGAGTGATTGCATAGAAAGCGGCTGGAATTTCACAGTCAGGCGGATACGACCCGCCGTGCATCCCTTCGCACGGCTTGAGGCGGTACACCAAATCCGCGGATAAACACTTCTCGCAGGTGCCGGCGATCTCTGAAGCCTGTCTCCCGGGCTACTACATCCAGGCTGTGCCGACTCTGCTCAATCATCAATCTGGCAGCTTCGAGGCGCAGGCTTTCCACGGCCTTCGCCGGTGATTGCCCCGTCTCGGCGGTGAATACGCGCGTGAATTGCCTGGGGCTCAGATGAACGACCTCAGCAAGTTCGTCCACGCTGATTGGACGGGTAAGGTGCTTACGGGCGTAATCCAGAGCCATCTGAATACGGTCAGACTTTGGTGAAAGCGACAGCAGCTCGGAGTGCTGTGATTGACCACCGGAGCGGCGCTGATGCATGACCAGCTTACGCGCCACCGACCGAGCCATCTCGGTGCCCAGATCCTTCTCGACCATGGCCAGCGCCATGTCCAGAGCGGCAGTCATACCTGCAGACGTCCATATTGGCCCATCCACGATGAAGATACGGTCTTCCTCGACTTCAATCCTCGGGTGCATCTCACGAAGCTTATTCGCATAGGCCCAATGCGTCGTTGCCCTCCGGTTATCGAGTACGCCTGCCTGCGCCAGCACGAAGCAGCCCGTGCATAGGCCTGCCGTGCGTCTCGCTCCATCCACAAAGCCACGCACGCTCGCCAACACGTCTTCACTTGGCGGTGTCAGAGGGGTCAATGTCCCCGTAATCATCCAAGTGTCGGCCAGGCCTGGAGCCCCCAGGGGAAGCGTATCCATATACATCCCGAGAGACGACCGCACGGTACCGCCCTCAATGGAAAAGTTCTGGATCTTGTAAGCCGTTTCACCGGCAACGATATTCGCGAACTCGAATACAGCTTGTGTCGCCAGTGACATGACCTGGAAACCTTCAGTGATGAGGTAGCCGACCCGGTGCATGGTTTGAAGCTCCAGTATGCGATGTCCTAAAAAAGTAGCATAAGCGTCGTTTAAGACAAGAGAACGTTCCCACATCATGACTCCACACCTAACCGCTGGAGCATGACCATGACGCAGGAATTCAAAGGCACCGCGCTCATCACGGGCGCTTCCACCGGGATCGGTTCGATCTATGCAGAGCAGCTTGCACGTCGCGGCTACGACCTGGTGCTGGTTGCACGCAACCGTGAGCGACTCAACGCCTTAGCCGGTCGGCTCACTACCGAGACCCAGCAGGCTGTGGAGGTATTCGCAGCAGACTTGGCTGATGCCGAGGGCCTGCGCCAGATGGAGCGTAAGCTGCAGGAAGACGCCAGCATCTCAATGCTGGTCAACAACGCAGGTGTTGGTACACATACCAGCTTGCTGGATAGCGATGTGGAGCGCATGGCTGAGATGATCAATCTCAACGTCACCGCCCTCACCCGCCTTACCTACGCTGCCATCCCAGGGTTCGTTGCTCGCCAGCATGGCGCGGTCATCAACATTTCGTCCGTCGTGAGCCTCGCGCCAGAGATGCTCAATGGCGTTTACGGCGCCAGCAAGGCGTATGTCACCGCCTTTACCCACTCTCTGCATAAAGAACTTGCGGACAAGGGCATCAAAATCCAGGCGGTACTGCCGGGCGCCACTGCAACCGACCTCTGGAAGATTGGCGGCTTACCCCTCGAGCACCTTGACCCCGGCATCGTGATGTCGGCCCAGGATCTGGTGACTGGCGCCTTGCAGGACTTCGACCGGGACGTATTGATCTCCCTACCGTCGTTACATGACCTGCAAGCTTTTCAGCGTTACGAAGCCAGCCGACAAGCCCTGTTCGGCCAGCTTTCCACGAGCCAACTCGCCCCGCGTTACAGCGCCAACTGACTACCCTCGAAGGACACCAATCATGAAACTGACCGCCAACACCATCTTTATCACGGGTGGTACCTCAGGCATTGGCCGTGCCCTTGCCGAAGCCTTTCATCAGCGTGGCAATAAGGTGATCGTAGCAGGCCGCCGGCAGGCACTGCTGGACGAGATCGCTCATGCGAACCCTGGCATCGACACGGTAAGACTGGATATCAACGATCCTCAGCAAATTGCACGGGTGGCCCAGGAGGTTATCCAGCGCCACCCCTCGCTGAATGTGATCATCAACAACGCCGGCATCATGCCGTTCGACAATCCAGCATCCGGTGATTATGACGATGCCCAGGCGATAAGCCTGCTGGAGACTAACCTACTCGGCCCAGTACGAGTCAGTGCTGCCTTCGTTGAGCATCTCAAGCGCCAGCCGGACGCCTACATCATCAATAACAGCTCGGTACTGGCCTATCTACCACTGGCAGCCACCGCACTTTATTCGGCGACCAAGGCAGCTATTCACTCCTACTCCCTGTCGCAGCGCTTCACCCTACGTGACACGAGCGTCAAAGTACTGGAAATCGCACCGCCATGGGTCGATACCGATTTGATCCACAAAAGCGGTGACGACCGTGCAATGCCGTTGGATGACTTCATCCAAGAAACGCTGGCCAAGCTCGAAACTGCTACGACCGAAGTCTTGGTAGACCGCGTGCTGCCGCTGCGTGCGAATCAAGGGGCTAACGAGCATGAGCTGATCAACCAGTTCAATCAGTCCGTGGTCGAGAACCCGATCCCGGTTGCTTGACCTGACACCGGTACAAATTTTTTTGAAGGAGTCCAGTCATGACGCGTATCAATGCTTTGCCTTTGGAACAGGCGCCCGCGGCAGCCCAGGCGGCCCTGCGAGGTGTAGAGAAAGGTTTGGGCTTTATCCCGAGTGCGTTCGCCACCCTCGCCCACTCGCCTGCAGCATTGGGCGGATACCTCGCGTTGTCCCAAGCGCTGAACAAGAACAGCCTCAGCCCCGCCGAGCGTGAAGTGGCGGCGCTGGCTGCATCTGAAGTAAATGGATGTGACTACTGCATCGCTGCGCACAGCTTTTTTGGGGGCAAAGTAGGGCTGGATGCCGATGCGCTGCTGGCGGCACGGGCAGGCACGCTCGATGGCGTTGCTGCATTCGCCAGGGCGGTGACAATTAGTCGAGGACAGGTCAGCGATGCCCAGCTAGCAGCTGCACGGGAAGCAGGGCTGGATGACGCGAAAATCGTCGATGTGATTGCTCAGGTTTCCCTGCTGACGCTAACCAACTACCTCAACAACGTGGCGATGACGGATATCGACTTCCCACCTGCCGGTAAGTGATGGACTGTGGGGCGCTTGGTCTAGTCATCAGCGCCTCTCGCTATTTTCATTGCAAGCGAGAAAGTCTTACTGCTTTTAGGCTGTTTTTAGAGTCAATCGAAGCGAATAGCCTATCCCCACTTTTGAATCTCATAGAGGTAGCGCCATGAAGGCTGTCGTTTACGCACAACCCGGATTACCTATTCAGGACGCTCAGTCTCTATATGACGCGGAGCTCCCCGAGCCAAAAATCGGCGCTCGTGACCTGCTTGTCGAAGTCCGGGCAATTGCCGTCAACCCGGTCGATACCAAAGTTCGGGCTAGCCGTGGTGGTGAGCACCCACAAGTTCTCGGCTGGGATGCTGTCGGTGTCGTCCGTGAAACTGGCCCAGAGGTAACCCTGTTCAGGCCAGGGGATGAAGTGTTCTACGCCGGTGCCATTGATCGACCAGGCAGCTATAGCGAGCTCCACGTGGTGGATGAGCGAATCGTCGGCCACAAGCCTAAGAGCGTGGACAACGCCAGTGCCTCCGCCCTGCCCCTCACGTCCATCACTGCCTGGGAGTTGCTGTTCGACCGTTTAGCCATAGAAGAAGATGGCGGCAAAGGTCAGAGCCTGCTGGTGGTCGGGGCTGCGGGCGGAGTGGGCTCGATCCTGGTACAGCTGGCAAGGAAGCTGACGCAGCTTACAGTCATAGGCACGGCCTCAAGGCCTGAGACTCAAGCTTGGGTGAAAGAGCTGGGAGCTCATCATGTAATCGATCACTCTGAGTCGATTCCGCTTCAGCTGCAAGAGCTCAAGTTGAACCCGATTGATTACGTGGTCAGCCTGACCCACACCGACACCTACCTTCCTCAATTGGTGGAGGTGCTTCGCCCGCAAGGTAAGCTCGCACTGATCGATGATCCGGCGCAACTGGATGTCATGCCGCTCAAGCGCAAATCGCTGTCACTGCACTGGGAGCTAATGTTCACCCGCTCGTTGTACAAAACCGAGGACATGATCAAGCAGCACCAGCTCCTCGAACGTGTTTCGCAGCTGGTCGATGAGGGGATTGTGAAAACAACTGTTGGGGAGCACTTCGGGAGCATTTGTGCCGGCAATCTCAAGCGTGCCCACGCCTTGATCGAAAGCGGCAAGGCCCGAGGCAAGATTGTCCTGGAAGGTTTCTGATCACGGCTCAAACAAAAGCCCGCGCGATAGCGCGGGCTTTTCCCCATGAGGGATGATCAGTTATCCAATTCGTCTTTGATGATCTTGCCATCGTGTGGGTCGACTTGGAATTCATACAGCTTGCCGTCAGATTTCATGCCTTCCCCTTCCCAATGTCCGTCATCGGCCTCGATCTTGGTGATTTGGGTGTATCCGGCGCCCTTCAAAGTGGCTTCAGCCTGATCTTTGGTAACCTTCCAATCAGCGCCAGGCTGGTCAGCCAATGCTGCAGAGCTTGCCAGTGCGCCAACCATGGCGAGGCCAGTGAACACTCGAGTCATCGCTTTCATCGCTAACGTCCTTTTCCGTGACAGTTAACGGTCTGACCAGCACCCTGATCTCACCGTTCAGTTTGTGTCGTGGCCAACACTGTGTCCGCATATACCCGTTCCCAGTTCGCAGGAGGTAGCGAGGGATGATATTGATTGCTGGGCCACCGACAGGAACCAGTTATCTCGTTAGAATTACCTAGCCGAGACCGGGCTCTTCGCCAAATCCACTTTGCCTCCTCAGACTGGATCAGAGAATGCTATGACTGATGAAAAGAACGATGATCGCCCTGTTCACCAAGCAGCCTGCCACTGCGGGGCGGTGCGCTTCACCTTGCGATTGACCGATGGCTTGCGTACCGCGCGTAGGTGCAATTGCTCGCTCTGCCGCATGCGTGGTGCCGTGGCGGTATCGGCCAACCTGAGTGACATCACTGTCACTCAGGGGGAAGAGGCGCTCACCCTCTATCAGTTCAACACACGCGAAGCTAAACACTACTTCTGCTCCAAATGTGGCATCTACACCTTTCACCAGCGCCGCTCTAAGCCAGACCAGTACGGAGTCAACGTGGCCTGCGTCGAAGGCATGAGCCCCTTTGACTTCCCCGAGCTGCCTGTTTATGAAGGCCGGACTCACCCTAAAGACCGCGTAGGCGGAGGCTTAGAGGTTGCGGGATGGCTGCGATACGACAGCTCGGATGATACGGCTGACCTCGAGTAAGTAGATGACCCCGCACACTGTAGTGACGGTCTTCGGCTTGGAATGTCCTGAAATGATTAGCTCCCGTGCCGCAAGCGAAACGGTCTAGGCTGTCCTGATGGAGATGTAATAAGGAGGCAAGGATGCGACATCGCGGAACAGTTTTTTGGGCTTGGGCAGACCCCACCTTGAAGCACCATTCTCACCAAGAGCAACTGGCAGATGGAGCACGGCTTGATGTCCAGGTCAGACTTTCCCGCACCGGCGATACGCAGCTTTTCATAGGGATTTACGAACGGTCAGGCCTGGCCCGAATTGAGGAGGCTTATGCCAAGCGGCCCGGTGAGACGACTACCCGGGCAATGGCGTGGGGAGTCGGCAGAGGACGCGCACTTGCTGAAATGGGAGCGGGAGAAGCGGAGAAGCAAGTGCTTGTCCGCACTTGAAGAGGCTGAACACCATGGCAAATCAAATTGCCGAGCTGGACGCGTACCTCGAACTACTCGACCACATAGCCGACGAGCTTGAAAAGCAGGTTGGGACTTGCCCCACTACTCGATCCATGATGATCGCGTGGCTGACGGAGTGGATTCGAAGCCCCGATGCTCTGGGCGAAATCAGGCGTGAACTGCCTCGCCTGCCCCAGATATTGAAATCGGCATACCGCGAGTGGGCTCACCTAGGTGTCGGCCAGTAGTCTGCCGCCACCATACTGCTGGCGTAGGCCCTCTTACGCTACTCGCCGCTCGACAGGCATTTGATTGGTGGCAAGGCACCTTGCGCGCCCTACCCCCCAAGCCAATGCCCTGGTCATCGACTCGCCAGGCCGCGAGTCAAATGCCTCTTCATAAAGTGCCATCCCCGTCCCGGCATATACACCGATGAACAATTGGGTAGCGCCGGTGCGCGACAGTCGCACCTGGATGTCCATGGTCGTGCCGTCGTCCAGTGTCTCGTCGTGAGACCTGTGGTGGAGCGTTGGATCTGCCCATTTCCAAAACACATCACCGCGAATCCGCATGCCGACCTCCTACGACTTTAGTCTTATTTGTGGGGTGCTCTCACCTTAGCGCAGTGAAGCGGTAACGCAATCACTGGCGGGCGGATTATGGCTATTGATTATGACGAGATGTGTGCCTTGTGAGGCCGAGAACATCCGGCCTGCGACTGAACTTACGCAGGCTGAAATGGCCATTCCTTCATATGGGAGGAAAAATGATGAGCCAGATCCGAGAACGGCATTCCCCCGTCATTTGTCTGCAGGATGGAAAGGTCTTGATGGTGCGCAAGGAAGCGCCCAAGTGGTCGTTACCTGGCGGGAAAATAGACCCTGGCGAAGATCACCTCGAGGCAGCCCAACGAGAGCTTAGGGAGGAGACCACCCTGCCCTTCACGAACGCTGAATTCGTCCAGCACTACGTTTTCGAGACGGAAGAGCACTACCTGTATCAGATGCCAGTTCCAGATTCAGTGGTGCCGCACGCAGCCAGTGAAATTGTGGAATGTCGATGGTTCAGCCCACAGGAAATACTCAAGGTCGACGTCAAGCTCACCAATATCGCGTTGCTAAAGAATGTCGGACTGATCTCGGACGATTGATCGCATGGCTGGGGAGCAGGCTCGTCTTCGGCGCGAAACGCGGTTTGGTTGCCGATCCCCATGAGACAGGATCGAGCTTGTTAAAAAAGTAATGCTGGAGGGCAGTCGGTGGAGATGTGGATCAATCTTTTGGAGTGGCCAGCCATGGCTGTGACGGTAGTGGCTGCCCTGGTGTATAGGCTCTCGCCGGCCCGGAGCCCGAAAGAAGGAAGCTTGGCTTCTGCTGCTATATAGCCAGTAACCTGTTGTGGTCAGCGTGGGGGTGGCACGCAGGGGCCTGGGGCCTGATCGTACTGCAGGTAATCCTCTGTCTCATGAACCTGAGGGGCTGCAAAAAAGAACACAGCGCTTGAGGTCAACTCCTGACCCCGTGGTCGTTTAGAGCCGACCTAGCAGGAACTGGCTTTCAGAGCTTCGGTAGCCGCTGGGGGAACAAGAAAGCGGCCTCCCGCATAAAAATCTCTACAGTCTTTGGGCCTATGCCTTCGAACCCCAGAAGCCACTGCTCGACTGCGGAGGCGTCCACAATACCCGCCCTCAAGATCGTAAGTTGTCGAGGCAGCTCTTCGGAGAGCCTCATCCCAAGAACGTGCAGGCGCCTGGCGGTAGATTCGTCGTACCGCGCATAGCCCGCCTGACCCAGATACCTGACCAGGTCATGATGGGAGCAGCTAGCCAGCTTTTCTGGCGTATCCAGGCCGTACCGATCAACCAGGTTCCGATACGCCTCCACTGCGACTGAGGATCGAATCCTCTTCCCGATCAAAAAGCTCGCGAGCAACCACTTGTACAACCCGTGACCGCTCTCATCCCCGACCTCAATTCCAAGGTCAACAGCGGTGATAGGTGTCACCCTTTGGAACGCCTTGGGGCAGCAGAACGCGGGTAGGTACGTTCTTCTTCAATGGTGCCATCGGCCTTGTGAATCTTCACAGATGCGGTTTTGCCATCAAATAAGTCGGCCAGCGAGCTCACCAATTCATGCTTCGTCGCGTCCAGTTTCGAGGCGCTCTCCGCGCCGGCTTTTTTGAGTTTCCAGCCATCAGCGGTTTGGCTCAGGTGGTAGCTATCCATTGCCTTTCTCCTCTTGCCTAAATGGCTTCACCGTCGTCCTCGATGTCTTCCTCGGCCTCCGCTGAGTCCGTGGCATCGGCGTCATTCAAAGGCGGCGAGGTAGGTTTTTCAGGGTCGTTGATGTAGGGCACGCCGCTAGGGCCCTGCTCTTCAAGTCCTTCGGATTTTGGCTGCATGATGGATCCTCCTAACGACATGTAGGTTAGAGTTCATCTCGGTGACCATGTTACCTTTTGGAGTGCTCGTTACGCTGAAACAGAATCTGGTGCGGCAAGACTTGCCTTCGAGACGCTCCTTTGCCACCCGGAGTCATTTTGACCATGAACTGTATCAATCAGCCTCACCCAAGCGCCTGCGGAGCAACTCATTGACGCTCATCGTCAATGCCTCAAGTGCGAAAGGTTTAGTCAGGACTGCCGTGTTGGGCTCCAGCTGGGCGTTATCCAAAACATTCGGCTGCGCGTACCCAGTCATGAACAAGACCGGAAGACCAGGCCTGGTGCCCCGGCCGGCATCGGCCATTTGCCTCCCGTCGATCCCTCCTGGAAGACCGATATCTGTCACAAGTAGATCAATGGGAGTATCCGACCGGAGTAATTGAAGGCCAGCAAGGCTATCGGCTGCCTCAATGACGATGTACCCGCAATTACCTAGCGCCTCGCTCACGAACATACGGACTGTAGGTTCGTCATCGACGACCAGCACGGTCTCGCCTGACGAGATCACTGCCAATTCAGGGAGTGGCTCGGCTCGAGCTCCAGCTTCGACCTCATTCGACTGGGTGGGCAGTTGAAGGAACACCCGGGCGCCACACCCCTCTTCTGACTCGATCCTAACCTGGCCTCCCGATTGTTTGGCGAAGCCATAGATCATGGAAAGACCGAGCCCAGTGCCCGCTCCGACAGGTTTTGTCGTGAAGAAAGGTTCAAATGCTCGTGCAAGCGTCTCAGTGCTCATGCCGACTCCGTCATCGGCGACACAGATTGTGAAGTACGTTCCAGGCGCCAGCTCAGGATCCAGTTCCGAGCCCTGCTCCAGAATTTGGTTGTACGTCTTAATGGAGATCGACCCCTCGCGTTCCAATGCGTCGCGAGCGTTGATACAAAGGTTGAGCAGTGAATTCTCCACCTGGGCTGGGTCAACCAGGCAGGTACTCAATGTCGCATTCAGCTCTACTCTGAGCTGGATTGTCGGCCCTACTGTTCGACTAATCAGCTCCTCCATATCGCTGATGAGATTGTTCACATTGGTATGAACAGGCATCAGCGTTTGGCGACGAGAGAAGGCCAAGAGTCGGTGAGTGAGGGATGCCGCTCGTTGGGCGGCCCCGTGAGCTACCGTCAGGTAGCGTTCTACGTCAGCAATGCGCCCCTGCTTCATACGAAGCTTGATCAAATCCAAGCTTCCTGTGATCCCAGCCAGCAGGTTGTTGAAGTCGTGGGCGATGCCTCCAGTCAGTTGCCCAACCGCCTCCATCTTCTGCGATTGGCGGAGCGCTGCTTGCACAGCTTCCCGTTCGGCAACGGCTTCCTCAATTCGTGCTTCCAACGTACGATTGAGCTCCAAAAGCTCTGACTCAGCATTTTTTCGCGCGGTCACATCAATAGACGAGCCGATCAACCCCATTACTTGGCCGGAGTCGTCGCAAAGAGGCGCTTTGAGCGAAAGCCAGTAAGTGGCGCTGCCATCCGGCATGTCGACGCGTTCTTCAATCTGAACAGCCTTTCCGCTCTGCATGATGCGCTGATCGGTTTCCATGATCTGACGGGCCTGGGCCTTGTCTTCCAGAACTTCCAGGTCGGTCTTGCCAAGGTAAAACTCAGGTGGCTTACCAATTAGCTGCGTGGCTCCATGGTTCGCGACCAGCAGTCTTCCTTCCAGGTCTTTGGCATAGACAACGCCAGGTACTGCCGCGGCAAAAGTGCGGAGTAAGGCTGACATTCTGTCACGCTCGGCCTCGGCAGTGCGCCGTGACTCGATGTCCATGAGCACTCCAGGAAAGCGCACAGCAAGGCCTTCCGAATTGAGCTCGGCACGGCCATTGGCCTCGACCCACCTGTAGTCGCCGTTGTGTTGCCGCACCCGGTACTCACACCGATAAGCGCCACCACGACGCATGGCCTCCTGGATGTCAGCAGAGACTCGATCACGGTCATCAGGGTGTATGGAGGAGAACGCTTCTTCGATAGGAATGCCAGTCATGCATTTATCCGCCGGCAAACCGAAAGATCTCGAGAATCGCTCATCAGCGGTCACACGGTTATCTGGAATATCCCACACCCACGTGCCGATGATAGCGCCAGCGTCGAGCGCCAATTGCAGTCGCTCAGAAGCGGTCGTCGGAAACACCTGCTCCTGATTGGGTGATGCCAGAGCATCAAAGGTGCCTGGGTTGCCAGGGCCTTCGCGATCCATAAATTGCCTCTTGCATCCGGCTGATTGAGCGCTGCGGCGAAACTGCGAGGGGAACAAATTCCACGTCGCCAGCTTAGGTGTCAGCTTGCTTAGTGACCGCTTATGCAGTCTGGGGAACTGCTCAGATCCTTGAGCAGACTGTTGAGGATGTCTTGCTCGCGCGGCCCAGAGTGCGAATCAAGAAAAACCAGATCCTGGCAACTCCCGTGATCACTGGAAACCCCAAATACGAACTCACAGCCTGTGCTTACAGCAAGCTCCTGCGCAAAGCGTATCAGGCGGTTAGCCTGCCCGATGCCATAGCCTTCCAAGGGTAGGTTCAGCCCTATGTCCCAACCGGGCAGATCACTCTCCGATTGGCCCTCGTCACGTCCGTGTTTTTGGTTGACAAGGAACGCGCCCTGTTCAGACCACTCGCTGGCGAGACCAAGGAACGCAGTTACGAGCTCGGCCTCCACGGCATCGTTATCGCTGCCATCTACGTACAGGTAAAACATTTGGTGAGTCATCCGAGTGCAATCAGTACATCGATGATAGCGCCAGCAGTTTCACATGGTAAGCAAAGCCTCTTCGCCAGCGCAGATCGGAAACTGAACCGATGGTGCTGCAGGCAGGGATGCAAGGGAATGACTGCATCATTGCAGAGGGCGCCGGCTTCTTCCTCGACACGCGTCTCTCCGGGGTTGGTACATCCGGTTGCCTGGCCCGGTTCATCTATGGAAGAAAATCGTAGTTGATCATCCCTTCGGAGCAGCGCAGATAAAGTCGTTTGCTTGAAAATACGGCAGGAGTACATTTGTACTCTTTTGCTACATCTCGACTTCGGGCTTACCGGCTTTTGCCTGATCATTGGTTTCAATTGCGGCGCGGAGTGCTTCTAGCTCTGCGTCAGACTGTGCGAGTTGGGCCTTCAGTTCCTCTGCCCTTTGCTGTGCTGCTGTCCCAGCCTGCTGGGCCTCAGTAGCCTCTTTGCTCTTGGTCTCGAGCTGTTGTGCGAGCAACTCTTTGGCACCTTCTGCTCGCGCAGTCGCCGCGTTGGCAATGCCCAGGTCACCCCTCAGATGCTCAATCGCATCACGGTGTTGGTTGGTCTCCTTGGCGTGCTGGCGGTTCTCAGCGATTAAGCGCTCGTTGTCCCGGATCATTCGGGTGGCCTCCTCCTGCTTAACCATCAGCGTCTGCTGGAGCAGGGTCAACTCTTGCTGCATCTGGTAGATCTGAGTCTCGTGACGGTTTAGATCCTGGTCGCGCTGTTCTTTCACTGCTATCCGGTAGTGCTCGAGTGCTTCTCTGGCATGCGTGTGCTTCTCCTCCAGAGATTCGATCTGAGCGTCCTTCTCTTGCACGCGAATCTCAAGGTCGCTGCAGTTCTGACTGATCCGAGCGTTTCGAGTGATCTCAGTTTGAAGGCTGGACTGAACGATTTTGAATTCTTCGTTCTGAGCCTGCAGGGCTGACTGCAGCTTGGCGATCTCCAACTGCGATTGCTCAAGCTTGTTTTGAAGTGTACTGCTCTCAGCTTTCATCGCTTTGCGATCAAGCTCAAATGCGGCTCGTTCATGCGCCAACGCTTCGTTCCCCTCCTCCATCAAGCGTTCAAGCATCTTGCCCACCATCTCCGTGAGCTCATCACTTAGTCGTGAAGGCGAAGCCGATGGTCGGGGGTCGTACGACTCAATTTCCTTCAAATAGCGCTGAATTGTTGTCTTTGAGCCGGTATTTCCGAGCTCGATGCGTATAGCGTCAATGCTAGGGTTTTGCCCTCTGGACAGCAGTGCATCTCGCGCCTTGCGCACCAATGCCAGGTTAATGCCGCCTCTAGCCATGTCAGCTCCTACGATTTCGTACTGTTTTACGTTTCATGTAATTACGTGCCACATTATCACAATTTATAGGTATGAACCCCTTCATTCTTCGCAAGACATAATTGAGGATTATCGCTTGTCAAGGCCATGGTCGTGGGTAAAATGAGCCGAAAGCCGATACAAACGGCAAAACAGAGCCACCGAGTGCTGGAATTGGAGGATTACGTGGTTGAGCGGGCCAGCAAGGCAGATAAGTACTTGGAGGCGAGCGTTCGAGAGAACACCTCGAAGAGCTATGCAGCTGCTCTCTCCCACTTTGAGGTGACATGGGGCGGCTATCTGCCCACCACCACCGAGTCAGTTGTGAGGTACATCGCTGAATACGCTGACCAGCTGGCGCTCAGTACCCTTAAGCAGCGTCTGGCTGCTCTCGCCAGCTGGCATCAGAGCAACGGGTTCCCAGATCCGACCAAGGCACCGAAGGTCAGGCAGTTGCTCAAAGGCATCAGGGCGCTTCACCCCGTTCAGCAAAAGCAAGCCGCCCCGCTAGCGTTGCTACATCTTGAGAAGGCAGTCGCGCATCTTGAGGATGAGGCTGCTCAGGCAAGAGCCACCGGCAACATGGCCGCTCTCCTCAGGGCGAGCCGCGACACAGCCCTGCTTACCGTCGGGTTCTGGAGAGGTTTCCGCGGGGATGAACTTGCCAGGCTAACGATCGAAAACACGCATGTTGAGCGCTACGTCGGGATTAGATTTTACCTGGGGTCTAGCAAGGGAGATCGGCAGAACATCGGGCGCGAGTACAAAACCCCATCGCTGAGCAAGCTTTGCCCGGTCGAGGCTTATCTGAACTGGATCGAGGCTGCTGGCCTTACCCGCGGAAGTGTGTTCAGAGGTATTGATCGCTGGGGCAACATCAGCGAGAGACCGCTTGCAGCCCATAGCCTGATACCTCTGCTTCGCGACACACTTGAGCGCTGTGGCCTACCCTCCCAGATCTACAGTGCTCACTCGATCCGACGCGGGTTTGCTACGTGGGCAGCAAGCTCAGGATGGGACATCAAGACGCTCATGGAGTACGTGGGATGGAGCGACATGAAATCAGCACTTCGCTATGTGGAGCCGGCTCAGCAGTTTGGTGGACTCATCAGGAAGCTGGAGGGATGAGCAGTAAAGCTCGCCATACCGTGAAGTGCTGCCCATACCTTGACCGTTCCAGCGCTGCTCCGCTTCTCATAAATCCCATGCTGTACGGATGAGGTTGGACTTCCATCAGGCCTGTTTCGCTTGCCGCTGACGCTGCCGAAACCGCTTGATGAAATCAGCATCCACCAGCTCGTCCACAGCCAAATCAAGTCCACAGTTCACAAGCGACGCCAGGCTGCTGTCAGAGAGCGCGAAGCTGTTAGGTATAAACCCACACTCCCGCACCCGGTTGTCATCGATACGAGCCAGAAAAGCTCTCACAAAATCTGAGCGGCCCGACTTCCTGCTCGCTGTGGCGGCTTCGGTAGCCGGATCGTTGGCAGTCACCTCTGCCACATCTGCATCGCTACCAATAGCACTGATCACATCGCACAAAGGTGGCCAGTATTTGAAATCGTACTGGTAATGAATGCGCTCCAGGTCTTCCTTCACATAGCTCTCGTAGAGGTAATTGTGCACCGACGCTTCGTGCACGATATCCAAGATATGGTGATGAGTGTTGGAGCCGAAGCCTGAGTAGTTATGAAGCTCATCACGCCGCTCCAGCAGCGTAGCCAGTTGATCGGCGAGCTCACTGATCCGCGCATTGACTCCTATCAGTTCTTCACGCGCCTGCCGGGCTGCACGATTCTTCGCAGGATTCCAGCCGTCAGCGGCATGGACGAAAGCATCCCAGAAGACATAAAGCGCTCGTGGCTTTGTGGCCAGCGAGGTAAACACCTCTTCATACACCTCAACCAGCTCGATACGACGCTTGAGCATGCTATGGATGATGGTCTGGACATTAGGCCAAATGCTTTTGGCCTGGAGGTCTTCCATCATCCCGCGAAGAAGGGTTTCGCAGTGTTCGACAGCCTCAGTGGATGTGTAGGACATTCGGGTTCACCTGTTTGTAGAAAGTGCACCTAGGCTATCGATTCCAGCGAAAGCGCTCGGTACCTATTGGAAATTCTTTCAATCACCAATAGGTACGTGCCCAGTGAATACCAGTTCGACTGGTTATTTTGAGATATCTTTAGTCCATGAGCCGCCAGTGTCGGTAGCGCTCCAGCGTGATGAGGCGCTCCGCTCCAGGCTGTGGCGTAAGGCATCAGGGCCCAAAAGAAGCAAGGTCTTGTGTTGATTCTCAGCGCTGGGTTTCTGACCTTGCGTCCAATATGACCAGCAATTGAAGTAAGGCTTTTCTCTATCCTCGACGATATCAGGTCGCAAGCGCACGATATCCGAAGGGGTGGGATGGGCCCTTTCCGTGGCTCGGGTGGGAATGGCATCGTTCAGTTGGGCCAGAAACTCCTTGGGAATCAGACGCTGGCCGCTACCACCGTCCTCCTTGAGAACCTCTAAGAGATCGCCGTACATATCACCTAGATAATCTCGAATCCGATAGCCTGCAAGGACATCGAAACGGAAGAAGCCCCGGGCCTTCCCTCTGGCGGTAAGCGTAAGCACGAAGGGCGTGTCCCGCGTCGAGAACAGGCAATCGAAACTCGCTGCTCCTGTTTTCACCAGAAACTGCTGCATATCACTGCCGATCGAGATCATGCTGCGGTGAAGCAGTTTAAGTGATGTCATTTCCATGTGATGAGCTCCTTGATCAAGAGCCCATGATGATGGAGAGGCGTGACGAGATGGACAAGTAGTTGCAGGCATTCTCGCTCGACATGTCCTCACCTCTGGATGACGGTTGCCGGTCAGAAATCGGTCTCCAAGATGAAGGACGGCTTCCCTTCCGGCAAAGGCTCATCATCCACCTGGTATCTGACCTCACGAATCGCGTGATACACCAAAGTGTTGCGGACATATTCGATGCCGGGCTCCTCTACTCCTTTGATGCCGTAGCTCTCCTGTAATCGTCCCCAGGAAGCCGTAGGGGCGCAGGCTACATGCGAGAACAGGACGATGTTACTTCCCGCACTCTGTTGCACCGACTTGAAGATCACTCCATCAATTCTTGGCTTGCAGCAGGTTGCCAAGTATTCAGCTATCACCTGGGTGACAAGATAATCACGTTCAGCGCCAGGCAGCACCGGCACAGTGATCTCATTGTGCAGATACTTAAGGAACTCCCGGCGTCCGGTCTTGGCGTGATGCTTCGGATCAAAGAAGCTCGGGACTGGGCCAAGATCTGCCTTCTCGAAGCGTCCGAAATCCAGCACCCTCACCATCCTCTTCAGCCTGAATTCACCGCTGACAACAGTTCCGCCAACAGGGGGGCGCAATTCAGCGATGCACGTTTTACGTTCAAATGCCCCGTAGAATGCCGGAACGCCAGCTGGGTTCATCCTCCCGTCTCCGGCTCTCTCTTTCGGAGGAACCCCTAGATTTCGCGCAGGATTGGCTGTGATCCCACCAACCTCCTCAGACGTCATACAGGTGCGAGCACGGTAGATGGTTGGTGACTCTTGAGGTGTAAGCAACCGCACCACAGCATGTTCGTCGGAAGAGGCTGAGTACTTGTCCAGACCTTTGAAAATCCAATCTAAGAACGTCTTGGCGCGATCGTTGAAGAATCGTTGCCCATGCTTCATCCCCTCCTGGAACTCGAACCACTGGAGTCCGATGTCATCCAGTCTATAAGCTCGCTTGGAGTAGTTGGTGTCCATATGGTAGCCGTCTAGACCATTACATACGGCTTCCACGATCGGCTCAACATTGTCGCAGCCAAAGATCGCGCTAACCCAAGTGTCAAGGCTGTCACCCTCCTGACTATCGCCCCAATCAGCCCATCTACGATGATACTCGCCCTCTATGACGTAGCTATCAAGGATGCCCTCGACGAGGGAAACGACGGTGGACAACGGTATGCATTTTCGAGTGCCGCTGCAGAGGTGGCAGACGGCGGGCTTCCCGGTACGCTTGATCTTGCCGGCTAGATAGGCATCCTGAACACACTTGTAGCAGACCTGTTCCCCATAAGTATTCGACGCCACGCGGTTCCTCTCTTGTCCATATGCCCCGTCGCGACAACGGGATGCCAGCCTCTTCAGATGCTGGCCATGATCGCCGAAAAAGCGCTCGGTACCAAACCTGGGGAAGCTGATGCCGCAGCTTTTGGGCATGGTGCCGAGGGGGGCTTGAGGTGGACAACCGTGCGCGGAGACGCCACGTCTTCCCATCGTCCCCCTAAGCCCCCTTTGGGGATAGGCGATGTAGCGGCATCCCATGTACCCTGCAAGCCGGGAAAGATCACAAGATTGCTCATTTTGTAGACAGAGAAATATGGAAAGGACATGGGCAATCATGAATCAGGTGAATGTGAATGGTCGAGGCGAGCATGAGTCATGAGTGAACTACCTAAAGAAGCAGCTCCGCATGACCTGCCCTTGTGCCCGAATCGCCTGATTGTCGCTGTTGATGCAGTACGGGGTTCGGGCTTTGCCCTAGAGTTGCTGCGCGAGCACCTGCGCCTCCGTGCATCAGCTAAGCTGATCTTCTCCGAGCACGCCGACTGCTATTTTCTGCAGCTAGACGACATCGATCGCTATCAAAACTCGAGAGTTGGAATGCTCGATGCGATGTCGACAATGCCTTTTCGCTCGAGCGAAATTCTCAGGAAAGAGATATCCACATGGGCACCTTCGGATATCGCCAGGGTTGTAGAGACTGAAGGACTGAGGGCGCTGACTGAGCTCGGCTTAGTCTCTCCAGCAGCCTAAGTGCCGCTCTCGGAAAAGGCGCAGCCTCTGAGAATGATTAGCCCTGATGCAGACCCCATCGGTTCATCGCGCACCTAGTGGGGATTGTCAGCGTAAGGCGTATTGGTTGGCTGTGGCGGTTGTAGCCCGGGTAACCATCGCTCCACCATACCGGGCGCCTCTCCACTAAAGCCACTTCAACTGCACCTACTTGCAATCGAGCAGCTTGAAGCTGCTTGCATCATCCGAGGCCTTCGCGCTCTTCACGGCTCGCCGTGCCTCTTTGAGGTGATGTACCAGGCGCTGCCCACCGTGTAGCGGCAGATTGAGAGCAAAAGGTTTCAAAGGTTGAGCGATGACAGTGGTTGCATTGGTAGATCACGGTGTACCGTCCCTGTGTCGTTACGCTTCACACGCCTTTGGTCACGAACTAGCTTTGCGCAGCCATGCGCTCTGATTGCTGGATCACCGGCTTGGGCAATGCCATGCGCAAGCTTTCGCGATACTGCTCCGCCGGCGCCTCATGCATGACCTCGACGACAGCATCGTAATTTTCTCGAATGACCTTCTCGATCTCAGCAATCTCGGCTCGGAAGAACTCTTTCCGCCCATTGACCTTGTTGAGCCGACCAGCTGCAAAATGCTCGTGGAGCTTCGCTTCCAATGCAGGAGCGTTGTTCGAGAACACCATCGCATGCACGTCGAACCAGAACGGTACCGAGGCGTCGCCGAGCTCATCAACTCGATCCATAGGCTCAAGGCGGCGAGTCATGCCAATCTTGTAGATGCCCTCTCCGAAAGCCCCCAGGTTAGAGATCACGTAGACGTACCCGGCTTTGGCATTCTGCTCACGGTAATCAATGAGCTTCTCTTCGCTCTCAAGCTCGGCGCGACCTGCCTCAACCTCGGCCAGTTTCACCAGCAGCGCTGAACGCTCCTCATCAGATTGCACTTGCTCAAGGCGGGCCTGGAGATCACGCATAGCGGTGGTGAAGTGCTTCCGCTCCTTCGCGATTTTCTCCCGGGCCGCGCGAATTTCCTGCTCGAGCTTCTGCTGCTCTCGAAGCTCTTCACGGGCGCGTTTGGCCTCTTCCTTTTCCTCTTGCTTCTTGATCTGGAACTCATGGGCAAGGTGCAGCTCATCGAGCTTAAGGTCGAGATAGATCCCAGAAATCTCCACGCTCATGATCTTGCCTAGTCGATTACATGCCTCATACGACTTGAGGATTCGCTTCTCGCCGAGCTCAACGTTGTCGAATTTCACATTGGCCACGCAGGCATCAGCTTCGTTGTTGAACGAGCGAATCACCAGCTTGATCATGTCGTTGACCAGCTTTCGACCTTGGGCTTGGCTGTTGTTCACCGTCCAGTTCATGTTGCCGGTGGCCGCCTGCCCATTCTTGATCAGGACTTTCTGACGATCACGGACGTGATCCAGTCGCTCCTTGTACTCCTGGCTGGAAGTCAGCTTGAACTTGGGCTCATACAGGGCAAAGCTTTCCAAGAGCAACGTTTCTTCCCAGACGAGTATCTGCCCCTGCAGGTCAGTGGAGCGCTGTGCGAGTGCAGCCAACTCCCTCTCTGAGCGTCGGGTCTCTTCGCGTACACCTGCCAGCTTCGCCTGCTCTTGCTCAATCAGCTTCTGGATATTCACTACGTCCATGGCGCCGATTTTCGTAACGAGCTCTTGCAGCTGCGAATGCTGTACCTGGAGCTCGGCAAGCTGTGCCTCGAGAACTTCCGCACGCTGTCGGTGAGCTGGGCCTTTCAGATAGTCGCTAAATGACATGGGTTCCTTCCTCGTTTTGAGTCGAATGCATAGACCAGAGAAGCACGAGGTAGGTATCGGAACGCCCTACGATGATTTGCCGTGCAAAGCCCACACGGCACTAGCTCAATGCACCTCTTCCCTGCTGAGAATGAGCGTAACCGGAGTGGAATCATAAAGCCATCATGAAGACAGCTAGGGTGCCGAGGGTTATGAGTGACCAGTGGTGCTCATATCAAGCTGCTGCCTTGCCTCACTCAACTCCACCTCCGCTTGCAGTAGCTCATTCTTGATGCCCGTCCACATCAGAACCAAGGTGGCAATTTTTTCGCGGGAGGCACTTAACTCCTCGCCCATCACAAGCAGCTCACTCTCAAGCAGAAGGCACTGCTGCTCGAGCAGCTCCTCTCGCGAGAAAAACGCGAAGCAGTCGTCCTGGGTCTCGTGTGGATTCTTCATGGCGCTCGTCACCGCGTGGAGTACAAATGTTCTCCTTCTGAGTTTAGCGAGATACACTGTATGCATCAACAGTACTTCGACGGAGGGGAATGCTCGTCACGCCTCCTTCCTGTCCTGAACAGAGGGACATTCAGACTGAGCCAGGCCGTGACCTCACGTGGAGCAACTGAGGACGAGAACATATGGAGGAATTGCACATGTCACTGAAGTCATCATTCGCCATCGTCCTTCGGACGCTTCGCACCAGGCGAAAAATCTCGCAGCGCGACTTCGGAGATACTAGCCGGACTTTCCTTTCCAAATTGGAAGGCGCCCGATCAAGCCTAACGCTGGACAAGCTCGAGCAGGTGAGCCACCGGCTTGAACTGAGTTCATTGACGTTGCTGACTCTTACCCTGAGCCAGGAGTCTGGTAAATCTGCAGCGGAACTCATCGGCGACCTCCGCTCAGAAATTGAGAGATTGGAACGCGATGGAGATATGCCGGGCTTGGAACAGGCTGCCCGTGAATCGCGCATACCGCTGGCTTCGTAGGCACGGCTAACACAGATGTGCTCACCAGAATCCTGAATCACAGGAAGCATTTTGTGCGTGTCGCCCAGGGAGTGGCATGACCTCAATAGAGCCAGGGCCCGGGTTTCGCTAGCGATGAGATCGTCGAGTCAGCTCAAAAAAATTTGGGGTAGCTCAAATTTTGAGTACAAAAGAGAAGCTAGCCGTCCTAACGGCCGAAGGAAGCGACACTTACTAATATGCCCCGAACCGTTGAATCAGATGACAAAAAGCAGGGCAAGCTCCCTGCTGAATATGTAGCTAGAAAAATCTAGGCTGCAACAGGAATCGCAACGACAGAAATGGCAGGAGCAGCGTCTGCTAGGGCATGGGAATTCTAGGAGAGTGGCGCTTTTCTTTGATTACAAAATATATACTCCGTCGCGCAAAAAAAATTTCAAGGGGGGTGGTTGAAATTTTTTTCATTCGAAGCTTTCGACGGACGTTGAGCTAACGAGTTGGCAAAGGTAGCTGCCCTCCTCGTCCTCGCCTCAATCTGTTGAGCCGGAGACTCAGGGATCAACGAAACCGTGAGATTCGATGATCCTCTGATTTGAAGGCCATCAAGCAGTGGGCTAGGCGCGCTTGGGCCAAACCACCTCCAGCTTGCTACGCGAGATGCGCCAGCGGCCGTCGATACGCTGATACTGATCCGTATACAGGCCAAGCAGGAATAGTGGGTTAGGATCAGGCTTGGACGCAGTTTCGAAATCGATGAGATAGCAGCGCCCTTCTGCGGTATCTGGCCCCGTCAGGATAATCGAGTGGTTGACGATGGCATGCATGAACGGATAGCGGCCTGTTTGGTCTCTATCAAATTTCTTGAACGCGTTCTCCAGGCCGACTCGTATTGACTCAATCCCTTCCATTTTTCCAACGGTCACCTCCACCACCGCATCAGCCGCGAAAACCTGGTCGAGCGCTTGGATGTTATTGCTGTCCAGGTGGTGAGCGTACAAGGTACGGAGATTACGGATCTCTTCACGATCAACGACGTCTTGAATGCTACTGCTCATTGGTATTCCTCTGTAACACTGAGCCAATACGGGCGCGAGACACGACAGATGTCGTCATTTCGTCGGATCGAAGCTAATGCCACGCATCCCTCACCCTAGAGCTGCTTACTTTAGTGAGGAAAAATCAAATGATAACCGGCATTGGATTCCAGTCACTTAGGAACCACAGGCTGAAATCGAGGCGGTTCGCGACTGGAAGGCTAAGCGCCCTGGCAATGGTCGCATGACGTAACAGCTTCGGCCGTCACCCGAAAAGAAGTCATTACACACTGGGCACATGTACCTGCGGCACCTCGTTGGGCACCATCCACGATTTTGCGATACGTCGTCTCGTTGGGTCAGCGCCAGTGCTGTACCAAACGCCTGGCAGTGACTGATCTAAAAGAGTCACTCACTGCCTGGCGAACGACGAAACGCCTAATCAATCGTTAAAAATTGCCCCAGTATCCAGGATCCGTAGTGAATCGCCGCCAACCCCAGAATCTGGGTCTTGATTTGGCCCAATTGCTGCCACGTAAACGCTTCTACGGCAAGACCAGAGATGATCACGATAGCTACAAAAGCCGGCCAGGCCTTGAGAAAAAGCCGTAGTAGCCCACCATTTGTGATTGACGCCCTGATGCGCGGGAAGGCCCGGCGGTAGTCTGTCCCCACATAGGCGAGGTAAAGACCAGCACATACTCCGGTACCCAAAAGCACCGAGGTGCTTACGTTGACTGTCGCCAGCAGCCAGCACAGCGCCAATAGATTGCTACCCACCCAACTCAGCTGCTTGATGTATTTCTCGGCAGTTTTCATTTCAGGGATGGGAAATCGGGGATCGTATAATGAGCCGAACATGCGTATTCCTTACGTTCAGGCGAGCCCTATGCTCGCACTCTACCGATCGTAACGGCATAAGGCTCGCTCGCCTAACCGAAACATGACCTCTAAATTCGAGTGTGACATCGCTGAGCTATGGCCACAGTGCCGCTCTTCTACAATATTCGTCGCGCAGACGGGGTTTTCAATTTCCCCCCCTGAAACATGGAATGCGACGTTCCGTAACCACAGCGCAGGGACGGCTGCCCACCTCAAGCTCATGCCATTGGTAACTGATTAGCCGATTTTGTGGGCCTTAGGTTTGAGGGGTTGTGACGGAGGAAGCCCATGTGCTGACGCGCCACACGGCCGCTTTCAATCAAGCACCTCTGCCGTGATGACATCTCTCCAACGTCCGACACTAATCGTGTCTACTTCCCATACACCTCAGCAAGCAATGACATCCCTTGAAATTGATAAGACATGATATCATTAGGCCGCCATCGATCTACATAATGGGCGTGCAAGAAACATGGACAAGCAATCTGGGAAGGAAACCCAACATGTCAACGACCTTAATATTCTAATTACCAAGGTAGTTCCGCAGGCGCCTTCCGTGTCAAGACCTTTAGAAACGGAAGCCGCAAAGGACGCCCCTCTCTTTCGTGGTTTTCATCCAATCGCATCGAGTACAATAATATGTTACGGATCCAACGGCCAGCAAAGGTGCCGAATTTTCTCAATACCTCGACTGTAATGGAAGAGCGAAGACGAATTTTAGATTTTCTTCGAAGAGATGAAGGTGACCGCAGGCAGCGTCGTGATGGGGTCAATGAGGATATGTTTTTTGACAGAGACTTTGTTAGAGCCCTAGCTCACACGTTCAAGGATAAGTGTGCATTCTGCGAGGTTGAGTTAATTGAGTCCGGACGCACCTTGCATATGCGCCCGCTACGCTATGTCGAAGGATTCAGCAAAGAATACCGGGAGTATTATCTCTGGTTGGCGTTTGAGTGGAGAAATTTGTTTTACTCCTGCGATGAATGCGCCCTCAGGAAAGGTAATAAGTTCCCAATTGAAGGCAGTCCTGCAAATTTTTTGTCAAGCTATCAAGATACTGTAAAGCATGAGCGTGCGCTGCTCATAGATCCTACAACTGACGACCCAGAAAAACATCTATTTTTTAGGCTCAACGGAGATGTTCACCCGCTGACTCACAAAGGCTACGAGACCATACAGACGTTTGGGCTCGATCGTTCTCAATTGGTCTACGCTAGGCTTAAAACAGTTCAAGATTTTTTTAGAGCGCTACAATACAGGGCTGACATGGACTTTCAGTCCATGCTTCATGCATATGCTCCACATTCAGGCTTCCTGCGAAGTATCCTTCGCAGATTAGTTGGGGCATGGAGACCGTTAGGGCGCTCATCTCTTGGCCGCGGTGACGCATTCATCCGACGTTTTGTAGAAGCATACGAAGCGGCTAGTAATGATGAGCATAGAAGATTAAAAGCGTCGATTGAAGAAATCGAGCGTGAAGAAAATCTACCTGAATTCTATTGGGAGGGTTCTCTTCCTTCAATTGACCATATACCTGGACGAGAATGGCATTACACCGCTGGAGAAATTTCAAATATAACCATCTCCAATTTCAAAGCCATTGAAAATCTATCGTTTACTCTGCCTAAGCGCAGGTCTCATAGATCTGGTACTCCGGCGCTCATGATCTTGGGGGAGAATTCAACTGGAAAGTCCAGCATTCTTACGGCAATTGCATTGGCGGCAATTGGAGCGAATGAAGCCAAAAAACTAAAAAAACATCTACCTGCACTGGTGCACAGTACGGCACTGAGCCGTTTCGATCAGTTAGATGATCGAGAAGTTTCAGCGGATATAAGTTTTCATCTGAGTGATCGCAGTGCTGCTTTTGTCTACAATCGTTCGCTAGAAGCTCCAGAAGGCTCGCCATATCCTGCTCTTAAAGTGCTTGCCTATGGGCCTCGCCGTTTTTTTGATACGGACAAGCGAAATCGGGGGTACGGGGCGGCTGCTCGTGTTGTAACTCTGTTCAACCCATTAGCAACAATTCCGTATCCGGGTGATTGGTTGCGAGCCCAAACAGGCTATAGATTTGACAGCATTGCGTCAGCCTTGAGAGTTGTCCTTGCGCTAGGTGACGATGACGAGCTGATTGTAGAACCAGATTATCTCGCAGTCAGAGCTAACGGGCGAGTGACCCCAATTGACGCGCTCAGTGAAGGTTATCGATCTGTGTTTGTCATGACGGTCGATATTATCCGCGAACTGATTGATGACTTTGAGAACCTAGAGGAGGCGCAAGCCTTAGTCCTCATTGATGAGTTGGAAACTCATCTGCATCCTCGATGGAAAATGCAGGTTATGACCTCACTCAGGAACGTATTTCCTAAAGTACAGTTTATTGTCACCACTCACGACCCGCTCTGTTTACGTGGGATGGACGACGGTGAAGTGATGGTGCTTCAAAGAGATCGAGCGGGACGCATCCACTCTCTAGCTGGTCTGCCAAGTGTTCAAGGTATGACTGCAGAGCAATTGCTAACCTCGGACTATTTTGGGCTGGCAAGCACAACTGACCCTTCAACCGAAATCCGCTTGGCCAACTTAGCGGGCGATGTAGCTAGAACAACTGGGCGAGGAGACTCGACATTCGCTCCTGCATTGGCTACGACCGAGCTTGTGAGCCGCTTGGCTATCGGTGACTCGCCAACAGAACAAATTGTTCAAGAGGCCTTGACTCAATATCTCGAGCACCGAGAATCTCAACGGGGAATGCTAAGACCGCAATTGCGCGCTGAAGCGGTAGAGGCTGTCTTAAAAGCCCTGAGTGAGGGTGATAACTGACTATGAGGTACGTGGATCGCAGTTCGGTCGCCGCACCGCCTTCATTGACAACACCCAGTGCATCTGTCAGAGACGAGAAGCTGGGCGCTGCGGCGTACTATCGAACTTTCAACGCAGCTGCGGAGCCTCGTCCAGCCGCGTATACATTTAACCACTACAAAGGATTTGATGTCACCGCCGCCCTTCGCATTCTATTTCACGACAAATGCGCATACTGTGAAGACGAGGTTGGAGATGATATGGATGTTGAGCATTTCAGACCTAAGGGCGGTGTCACAGGTGACCCTGGGCATCCTGGTTATTGGTGGTTAGCCCACACCTGGGAAAATTTGCTCCCTTCTTGCACTCCTTGCAACCAAAGTAGACGCCAGCATTTAGTCACAGAGTTTATGACTGAGGAGCAATTTTTAGCCCTACGATCCACGCAGGCCAAATTGTCATATGGAAAGGCGAACCAATTTCCGATCGACGGTGTTCGGGCTACGTATGGTTTCCCCCTAACGACCGAACGGCCGCATTTGATTGATCCAACCGCCGAAGATCCAGAACCTTTTTTTAAATGGTCTGATGTAGGGTCATACAGCGTCGTTCTAGCTAATACCGATGATCCTTGGGTTTGTACTCGAGCTCTTGCTAGCATCAGTGTGTTTGCGTTGAACCGTCTGAAACTGGTTCAAAGTCGCACAAGGATCCTCAACGAATTAAGGTACCAAGCCAGCAGAACGATAGAAGAGCTTGAAGAGGACATGGCGTTAGGTGGATCACCGAAATCTTTGGAGCGAGCGCTCAAACGAGTTCGTGAAATGCGCAGGATGCAAGCGCCTAACATGCCCTACTCAAGCATGGTTAAGGCGTACGTAGACTCATTTGAGGTACACCTGAAATCATTGTTGGTGCCGGAGGCAGTTTGATTGTCTTCACACCAGGAATCAAAGCCTCGCCCCTCTCGCTTCAGAGCTCATATGCATCGGGCTCTGACTCGAGAGGATAGATCAGTCGACCAACGTGGAGTCGGTCGACTGCCTATTTCATGATTAAGGGTCAGCGAGCTGCACGAGATCCCATAAGGCGATCATTTTGATTGTCCACAGGCTCATTCCCCTTAGCGGTAGCGGCTATCAAATGGGGAGCGGTTTCTCGTGCTGCCGCTACCGCCACGAAGGTCATAACGCCTCCCAGGATTACATAGACCGCCAGAGGCCACGATGCTCCTGCCCATGCGACTAAGGCTGCAGCCAGGAATGGAACAGGCCCGCTATGGATCATGCTGCCGCTGTGGTAACCGAGGGCGGAACCCGAGTATCGAAGATGTGTGTCGAATTGCTCAGTTACGAAGCTGGCGAGTGGGCCGTATGTGGCAGCGTGCAGCAGCGGCAGGCAGAGCATCAGCGCAAAATAGACGTTAAGCGTCTCTGCAGAATCCACGAGCCAGAAGATCGGGTAGGCCAATAAAATCATCATCGCGCAGCCCGTCATCAAAATTGGGCGACGACCGTAGCGATCCGCCAAGATAGCGAAGACCGGAATGGTGAAAATCTGAACAAAAGATGCCAGGCACACTGCGCCCAGAACCGTCGAGCGGGAAAGCCCAACGGTGGTCGACCCGTACTTCAGGATGAACACCGTCGCGATGTAGAAAATGATGTTCGGCGCCGCCATTGAAAACATCGTGATGAGTACAGACCGCCAGGCTTTCGACAACACCTGGGCCACCGGGAAGCGCACCTCCCGACCTTCCCGCTTCACAGCGGCGAACTCGGGGGTTTCGGAGATCTTCAGCCGGATGTAAAGGCCAAGTGCTACGAGCAGTGCACTTGCGATGAATGGGATGCGCCAGCCCCAGCTCATCATCTCAGCTTCGGGAAGGAGCTGCACGAAGTAGAATGATGCGGTGGCTAGCACCAGGCCTGCCGGGATACCACATTGAGGCCAGCTGCCGTAAAACGCGCGCTGGCGTGGCGGCGAATGTTCAACAGCCATAAGAACCGCCCCGCTCCACTCTCCACCAATCGCAACACCTTGAACCAGTCGAGCCAGCAATAGCAGTACGGGCGCCCAGAGGCCAACTTGTTCATAGGTTGGCATCAATCCCACGGACAGGGTGGAGAGTCCCATCATGAGCAAGCTCAGTACAAGCATCGTCTTACGTCCTAAGCGGTCGCCGAAATGACCGAAGATTATCCCGCCCACTGGTCGAGCTATAAAGGCAGCACCGAAAGCGCCGAACGCTGCCAGCGTGCCCAGCAAAGGATCGAGAGTCGGGAAAAATACCTTGTTGAAGATCAGCGCCGCGGCGGTACCGAACAGGAAGAAGTCGAAGTATTCAATCAGCGTCCCGATGAAGCTGGCGGTTGCCACTTTCACGATTGGGGAGCGGTGCGGTTTGTCACTTGGGCGACTCATGGGCGCATCTCCAGTGGAGGTTTTTTATTGTGTTTGTGAACCGTCCTGGCCTTCCAGCAGTGCTGGATCAGGCCCAAGGAGTTTTGCAAGAGGCGTACCATCCTTGTGGCGCTGTGTAACTCCATGTTTACCAACGATTTTTCAAAGGATCAGCCAACTCGGCTGTTAATTTTGTATTTTCGGAAGACACTTCAATCCATGAGCACAGACACAAAAAAGGCGGCCTCGTGGCCGCCATCTTGAGAGGGTACGAAACTAAAGGGCGACGCCCTGACCGCCGTCAAGGTAGATGGTCTCACCGGTGAAGTAGTCCATCTGTTCCCGGAAGAGCATTGTGATGAGAGCCGCTACGTCTTTGGCTTTTCCAGGCCCACCGACGGGAATGCGAGAAGCTAGGAAATTCTTCACCTTTTCCGACTGAAGAAATTCCTTATTCAGGTCGGTCTCTATGTAACCCGGCGCCACCGTTATCACACGTATTCCCTTAGCCGCCCACTCGACCGCAAGGCAGCGTCCCATAGCTGCGATCGCTGCCTTTGATGCAGAGTAAGCCGCATTGCGACGAACACCCATCTTGTCAAAGAAGGAACCCACGTTAATGATGAGGCCGCCGTGACCCTCTAGGTACGGGTAGGCCTGCTGGCAGGCGGAGAACGTTCCGATCACGTTGGTCTGTACGACTTCGCTAAACTCGCTCAGTGCCTGTCGCGCAGATGGTGCTTCGAGCTGGATACCAGCGTTGTTAATCAGCCCGTGGATCGACCCTACCTTGGCGCTGAAGCTTTCCAGGGCTGCCGCAATTGAGGATGGATCTGTCACGTCACCTTTCAAGAAGACCAAACGATCTCTTAAATCGTTGGGAATCGCGACGGACTCCGGGCCCATACCTTTACGTGAAAAACACCCTACCGTGTTGCCAGAACTAGCGAGTTCCAGAGCCAGCACAGCCCCGATTCCGCGGCTCGCTCCCGTCAGGAAAATATTCTTCCCATTCATCTCAGAAATCCTTGAATTGTGGTGGGCGTTTTTCTACGAATGCAGCCATTCCTTCGTTGGCATCCGAGGTTTGGAATGTCAGCGTGGCGAGGTCTGCCTCGACTCGCAGTCCGTCCTGAAGCGTGGAACTCAGGGCGCGTTGGACTGCCTCCCGCGCGAATGATGTTGCCGCTTTGCTGTAACCACTGAACAGGTCAGCAAATGCCGTTGCTGCCTGCACAACGTCCTCCTCAACAACTCGATTCACGAGACCAATCGCTAGTGCCTCGCTCGCCTCCACGGTTCGTCCGGTAATGATGAGCTCCATCGCTCTAGCCTCACCTACAAGCCTGGGGAGACGCTGTGTCCCGCCGTACCCAGGGATGAGACCCAGTTTTACTTCTGGTAAGCCCAGTCGAGCTTTGATTGACGCAATCCTGAACGTGCAGGCTAGGGCCAGCTCAAGCCCGCCTCCGAATGTGTAGCCATTAATCGCGGCAATCGAAGGCACGGGAAATTTATCCAGGCGTGCGAAGACGCTTTGTCCCAACTCGAGACCTTTACGTTGGTCTCCAAGCGTACGGCCTTGAAGCTCTTTGATGTCCGCGCCGGCGCAAAATGCTTTGTCACCAGCGCCCGTAATGATCAGGGCTCGAATGTCCCACGTGGCGGCCTCATCCAATGCCTCGCCGATTTGGGCAAGGATTGAAAAGCTAAGGGCATTTAATGCTTCAGGACGGTCTAGAGTCAGGCGGGCGTACAGTCCTTCTCGAGTGAGTGCTAGAGTCATCGATGTCTCTCGTACTGATTTTGTTGAAGCCCCCTCCAGTGGAAGGCCTATGCGTATTGCTCTAGCCTGTTGAAGGTCAGACAGGCTCGTATGTCATCGCAAGCGTCGTGCCATCCTCTCATGAACCCGTCCTGCCTCGTCTGCACCGTCCCCGTTCCAAGTTTCACGTCTGCTTCGTGTCCGCGCTGACTACACGTAGCACTAACCTGCTGTAGCCTCAGGGGACAATGGAGCGACTTCCCTTGGCCTTGATATGCCCAGCATCGACAGATTTCGTAGCCCCAGCCAGCTTGGCACATGACTTGCGGTTGCAGGCTAAACGGGTCTGGGGGAAAACCATGATTGATACTTCCGTTACGCACCATCAGGGTGACCGAGCTCGGCGAATAATGACGGTGGCGGCTCAGCTGTTTCACGCACAGGGATATGAAGCGGTGTCGTTGAGGCAGATCGCGCAACTTTCCGGAATCAGCTCGGGATCCCTGTACTACCACATTGAGAGCAAGCAGTCCCTCTTGGCTGATATCACAGATGAGGCGCTGTCACGCCTAGTCCATGCGAGTTCAACCGCAGACATGACCCAGCGGACTCCAGACCAACGACTTGCCGTTCTGGTGCGTATTTTCATGTCGCACGTGCAGCAAGATCGCCTTGCTCTAGGCCTCGCCTTCCGTGAAGTGGGTCGCCTGACAGATCTTCAACGTGCAGAGATCGAGCAACTACACCAGCGATACCGAGTGCTGCTTGGCTTAGCCATCAGCGCGCGGTGCGGGATGGAGGTAAACCATCCCAGGCTCAACCAGATCACCGGCAGTATCCTTGCTGTTCTTAAGAGTCATCTTTACGACGAGGCGTGGCTGGTGGAAGAAGAGGCAGGAGCATTGCTCTGTGGAGTTGTCGATGCTCTCGTGCAAGGCCTTGATTGCCGCACTCCTTGCATGGTTGGTGGGCAGCAGATGGCTCGTATCGACTGAACAAGGAGCATAACAATTGAAGCCAACCATGAGCCCGTGGCTCTAGGATCATGTCAAAGTGCTTCATCGTGCCCAAGTAGCAGTTAGGCTATTGAAGGGCTCACTTCTACAGCGGGACGGGCATGCTGAGATTCCCAATCGCCTTCCTGTCACTTCAAAATGGAGTCAGTCCTGAGAAGCCGAGCAGCGGCATCCCTGCCGCAGCCGTTAGAAGATAGATATCGGGTAGTCTACAATCACGCGAACTTCGTTGTTGTCGGCATATCGATAGCCGGTCGAACCTCGATGAGTAGCCTGTCTGACCCGAATGGACAAATCTTTGGCTGGGCCAGATTGCACGACGTACCGAGCCTCAATATCACGTTCCCAATGGCGTACGTCATCCCCTTCAGGATACACGTACCGACGGGTATAGAACGTGTTGTCACTCCCATGATTGCTGACATCATCCCCTCTCGCATAGCGCGTCATGAATGAAAGCCCTGGAACTCCAAAAGCTGCCATATCTATGTCATAGCGAAGCTGGAAAGATCGCTCGTTCGGCTCAGTAAAGGTCGAGAACTGGATCGCATTTGCGAGTGAAACTACACCAGGTGCCGTACCAAAACCAAGCCAATCCATAGGCTCATCGCTGTCAACTTTCTGATATGCCAACGTGAACGTGTGTGCTTTGTACTTATAGGCCATCGACAGGGAATAGGTAGTGTTATCAATTACGCTTGCGAGCTTTTTACCTGTATCAACTGTGCGGTATACGTTTGCATCAAAAGTAATGGACTGGCCGGCATCAATGGCATGGGTGTAATTACCGTTGGCATAGTACTGCTTCCATGTGTCCTTTGCCTCAGACGCGTAGATGGATGCCTTCAATGCATTTCCAAAACTGTATTTTGCGCCAACATAGCTAACGGACTTGATCGCAATTGGTAAGCCGTAGTCAGTCGTGAAATCGTCGTCATTATTCGACGAGTCCACGCCACCTTGGCCATTGAAATGCGCGGCATCGAGATGCAATTTATCGATGTCCCATCCGAGCATACCACCAGTTGCAGAGCTCGGGAAAAGCCTCACTGTGTTCACCGACAATACGGGTACGCTTGGGAATAGGTTGCCATATTGCAACAGCCCGCCGCCGTACCGCAATTTTACAGCGCCGCCTGACTTGCTAAAGTGATCTCGTGGCTCACCATCACTATCAAGTTGTGTCAGGCGAACACCCGCTCTGCCGCCACCACTGTCGAGTTTTATGCCCAAGAAGCTATACGCATCGAAACCTAAGCCTACAGTGCCAGGCGTAAACCCAGACGAAAAATTGGCCATGAAGCCTTGCGCCCATTCTTCAGCGTAGCCGTTGCGATCCCCTACGCTCTTGGAGGCATTAGTTCCTCCGCCATTGCTCATTCCGTGACGAAAGTCTCGATTGAAGTAAAAGTTACGAGACGTGATGGTTAGCTTGCTATCATCAATAAATGATGGTGAATGGCTTTCGTCAGCTTGGGCCTCACAAAAAAGGACAGAAAGCAATGCAACGCAAGTTACTTTTTTGGTGGTCATCTTTTTCTTCCAGCTATTGTTTTTGTAGTAAGGAGAGCAAGGTGTTGAGCGGGAATTAAGTATCAGGAAATAGAACTAACCTTGTATTGGCTGCTGCAACAAGTAACGACAACCAGCATTGAAATCTCAATGTTCGATCGTGATCAGCAATTGCATGTTGTTGATATGCTATGCGAAAGAAACCGACAGGTAGCTCTATCGAGATCATTTCCCAGACTAATTTTCCGTGTGCCGCGCAATAGGGTCGCTAGCTATTTCCATACTGCAGCATGCCCGCAGCGCTGGTAGCAACCGCGGGGCTTCCGAGCGCCGACTCAAGCCGTCACTGATGATGTGCCATCTAGTTCTTTGAGGTCTTAGGCACTTGATAGCCTAAAGCTTCCTCAGAATTATCTGATGGCACTGCATTGGGGTGTGCAATATTTATAGCGAAAATACCCGAAAGAACTGCGGGAATTGCCGCAAGGAACATGATGCCGACGAAGGGAATGTGGATGGCTATCAGCGTCGCTCCGACGAGGGGGCCTGCGATAGCGCCCAACCGACCCACGCCCAGCGCCCAACCCACTCCGGTAGCACGAATGTGTGGAGGATAGAAGTTACTGATAACACCATTCAGTGTGAGCGATCCGCCGATCAGGCAGAACCCGGCCACCATTACGGCAAGAACAGTGAAAGTAGCGTTCCCATGCTCCAGGCCTACGGAAGCCGTAGCTATACCGCAAACCACCATGACTTTACCCACTAACCAGACTTTACTCTTAACCTTATCTGCTAGGTACGAAAGCGTGACAGCTCCGAGAGTCCCTGATGCCAGGAAGGCAGAGGTGGTAAGGCTTGCGGCGCTGGATGAGAACCCTGTATCTCTCAGGAGAGTCGGCAACCAACTGACGGTAAAGTAGAGAACAGTGAAGCTAGCAATGCAGGAACCCCAGATGAAAATAGTGGGCTTCAGGTAGCCATAACGGAAAAGATCAACAATCGTGACTTTCTGTGGCTTGCCGTCCTCCGAGATAGGAGCTGGCGGAGTCCATTGGGGCAGATATTTATGCAGCATGGCGGCCAGTGCAGCGCTCATGTGTTTAGCGCGGAACAGCCTGGACAAGGATTCAGGCAGCCACAGATAAAGCAGAGGCATCAAAAGCAAGGGAGCGACACCACCAACGATGAAGATGCTGTGCCAGCCGTAGACTTGCATGATGCTTGCAGCGATAAAGCCCCCCACAGCCCCGCCAAATGCGAAACCTGCGGCAGCCATTGTCACGAAGAACGTTTTCATTCTGGGAGGCGAATAGTCCGCCATCAAGGCCATAGCGCTTGGCATAGCACCACCCATTCCTATCCCGCAAAGAAAACGGATGGCCGCAAGAGTGTAGATGTCGTTAGCCCATGCGGACAGAAGCGTTAGCCCAGAGAACAGGAGTACGCAGCTGAGCAGTGTTTTCCTGATGCCGAAGCGATCTGCTAAAGGGGTTAGCAATAGCGAGCCGACGGTAAGTCCAAGTAGGTTGCAAGTAAATACAACACCGAATGCAGCTTTTGGTGTTTCCCACTCTTGCGCGAGGGTCGGGACAACAAATCCCAAAAGCTGAGCGTCGTATCCATCACAGATAAGCAATAGAACCAAAAGCACGAGGGTTTGAATCTGATATCGCGTAAGCGGTCGTTGATCTAAAGCAGCACGAAAGGCTTCAATTTGGTTATTCATCATGGCATTCCGATTATTTTTGTGAGGCCACGTAAGAATTAGTCGTTATTTTCACGACAGTTGGGTATTAGCCTGCATCGTAGGCAGCACAAGCTGAAATGCAGGGTGCTCGGTCGGCTGCTGCTCAATCCATAGATTTCCTCGAGAACGCACTACTCAGACCGAGACTGGGTCGCAGAGCTGTGTACATCAGCAGGCATTGAAAACCATGAGCCAAATCGGGCTCCTTGCCTAAGACCCATCTATTGCCGAACCGCTCCGAATCCGCAGGCGTTCCACACCTGGATTCATGAGTGGTGAAATTCCTCCTTATACCTTGGATACAAGCTCGAGGATCTTCTCGCTACGCCGATAGGATGCTCATCGCGTTGGGTGGCAATTAGATACTAATGAGCGCGATTAATTAAATATATAGGGTCTCTATCGCAAGTAAGTTGACTGGCAGTCGTCAATCCGCGCGTTGCGCTGCACCCTTCAGAAATACGCTATGCCGACGTGATGTGCCCTTCGCTAGGGCGCATGACGGCGATCGTGGCCCATCCAATCTTCACGCGCGCTTTGCCTCACTTGTCGCTCCCCAACAGATCGCTGCTGGCTTCAGATGACCGTCTTTCACCTGCTCAGTGAGCTCTCTTTTAAGAATCTTGCCGCTAGCCGTCATAGGAAAAGCCTCCAAGCAGAGGAAATACTCGGGCATGTCATAGCGCGATAGGCCGACCTCGTTCAAATGGAGAAGGATCTCATCGCTGCTCGGGGTAGCGCCTGGTACAGGGATGATGGCCAGGCACACCTTTTCTCCTAGTCGCTGATCTGCGACGGGAAATGCTGCCACTTTTGCAATGCCAGGATGACGTAGGGCTAGGTTCTCGATTTCCGCCGGATAGATGTTATGCCCGCCTCGGATGATGAGGTCTTTCGAGCGACCAACAATCTCGAGGTTACCTTCGGCATCGATCCTTCCCAGGTCTCCGCTCATGAACCAGCCCTCACGGTTGAATGACGCTTGAGTGGAGGCATGATTACCAAAATAACCGAGCATCAGCGTCGCGCCACGACCACCGATTTCACCAACCTCCCCTTGAGCGGCCTCAGTATCGCGATCTTCGGCCTTCCAAATTTTGACCTCATAGGCGGGGTTTTTTCGGCCCACCGGCTTGCCTACTGTGCGGGTAAGCGTCTCGATACTGTCGCTTGGAATCGTGGAGTTGTGAGAGCCGTTCTCACTCATCCCGTAGATGTTCTGAGGCACGATCCCCAGTGCTACCAGGCGCCTTGCTACCTCTTCAGGAATGGCGGCGCCCGCCATGTAGAACATTTTGACGCGCCCTAACCTTTCCAAACCACGCTGACGAAGCTCCTGAAGGAGATCGATCGCATGGGTGGGTACACCCATAATGTAATCGGCACTGGTTTCCAAAATCCGGTCGATGGGCGAAGCACCTTTAGGCTGATCGTTGACGACCATTTCGCACCCAGTCACAAAACACTGCTCGAATCCTACCGTGGCGATGTGGTGACTCAAGGGGCCAAGGCAATAGATGACATTCTCGCGTGTCATGCACCAATCGGCGACGAGTGCTCGGCCATTAGCCAGCAACGTGTTATCGCTATGCATCAAAGCTTTAGGATGGCCGGTCGTGCCGGAAGTAAGCGCAATGTAGACAATCTTGTCTGGATTCTCGTCTGCGGGTGGCAGCGATTTGACTACCTTGGCCCTTGGAAACACCTCGGCACCTTCAGGCAGCTGGAACTGGGAGATGTCAGGAGGGGCCACTGCATACGCACGACAGAAGCCATTCAGATCCTGAAGCCGAGCAAAAATATCCTTGGTGCCGGCATCAGCTCCATATCCTGGCTGACCAACGAAAGCACACGCCCCACAGCGCTCTAGCAGCGTGTAAATTTCGTCAACGGTGTGATTTTGATGAAGTGACTGCATGGACACGTAACCGTTACGCGAGCAGGCTAGTAGTAACACCACGCACTCAACACGGCTTGGCATCCACCCTGCAACGCGGTCACCACTTCGTAAACCAGCTTCATGGAGCCCCGCTGCTACGCTATCAGCCCAATCAACCAGCTGCTCCCAGGTCAGACGATGCTGACGATCTCGGAATGCAAACCGTGCTGGGTGTGAGGCAGCGTGACGACGCGCCAACGTGTACAACGTGGCGTCTTGCCATAAGCCGCGGGCATAGAAATCTTTAGCAATTGCCGGGTCGTGTAGGGTCATCAAAGTCGAGCGCATACTGCCTCCAATCTTATTTTTTTATCATGAGGTCTGTACTGGACAGGTTCTGAGATTTCAGTGGAATCCGCGCCCACCAGTAGCCAGGCGACCCATAAGGGCTGAGGGACGATAACGATCCTCCTGATAGTGCTGCTGGAGGTTGCTGAGCACCTGATGGAGAAAGCTCACACCCAACCGATCAGCCCATTCCAACGGGCCTAGTGGATAGTTCACGCCGTAACGCATGGCAGCGTCGATGTCTTCGGCACTCGCTACTGATTGCATCGCGGCATCTGCTGCTTCGTTTGCCAACATCGCAACCGTGCGAAGCACGACTAATCCTGGGCTGTCATCGACCACGCTGACACGCCAGCCCAACGCCTGCAGCAAACCCGTCGCGATTTTCAAAGCCTCGTCGGATGTTTGGTCTGCTTTGGCAATAGCCAATCGCCCAGGCTGTTGGTAATTCAAAGCAAGATCGAACAGCACCAGGTCGGGATAGCTGTCCTGACTACTCCGAACAGTCGCAGAGCGACCGTCACTCATGGCGAGCGTGCAGCCTTCCATTCGTAAAACCCCGCTGCCCGGGCGGCGCTGCACAGCTATCCCCTCGGCCGCGGTTTCCATCAAGGCATGCGCCGGGCCAAGATCCCCTTCGATTATCACGATTGATGGAGAAGCTTGATGACCTTGCTCTGCTGCGGCGGGCGGCTCTGATGCTGGGCCATACTGGTAAAAGCCTCGTCCAGCTTTTCGGCCCAGGTGGCCAGCGAGCACCAATTCTTGCTGTGTCAATGAGGGCTTGAACCGTGGGTCTTGGAAGTAAGCATTGAACACCGAGCAAGTCACAGCGTAATTCACGTCATGACCGATCAGATCCATCAGCTCAAAAGGCCCCATTGGGAAGCCTCCGCCCTCGCGAATCAATGCATCAAGGGTAGGTGCGGTGGCAACTCCCTCCTCGAGCAAGCGCAACCCCTCAGCATAGAAAGGGCGTGCGACACGATTAACGATGAACCCCGGGGTAGAACGGGTGTACACGGGTTTCTTGCCCCACGCGCTAGCGGTTTGATAAAGCGTTTGAGCTACCTGCTCGGCAGTTGCCAAACCAGATACGATTTCCACCAGCGCCATCAGCGGCGCCGGATTGAAGAAATGCAGCCCCGCCAGACGCTCTGGACGAGACAAATGAGCGGCGATGGCTGTGACAGACACAGAAGAAGTATTTGTAGCCAATATGGCGGTTGGCGCTACTACCTCTTCGAGTTGGGCAAAAAGCTGTTGTTTAGCCTTGAGATCTTCAACGATCGCTTCAACCACCAGCCCTGCTTCAGCGATATCTGTCAGTGAGCTCGCCACACGCAATGAGTCACCAGCTGCGATGGCTCGCTCAGGACTCATGCGCCCTTTTTCAACCAGCCTGGAGAACACGGCCCTTATCTGGTCGCGACTCTTGGCGGCTGCTCCCTCTCGGGCATCAAATAGCCAGACAATATGCCCCGCCATTGCTGCAACCTGGGCGATGCCGCTGCCCATTGCACCTACTCCGATTACCGCAACGGGAACCGATTGAGACAATGCGTTCATATCACGCTCCTCGTTCCATAGAGACTACCGCCTTACCATGAACCTGCCCGGCCTTGACCATAGCGAGGGCTTCACTGGCTGACTCAAAGTTGAACAAACGCATGATGCGAGGCTTCACCGCCCCCTCTCGCCAGAGCTGAAACAGCGCCGCCTGAGCCGCCTCCACTTTTTCCGGCGTCCGATTGCGGTAGTCGCTCCATTGCAGTCCGCAGACGCCGATATTCTTCAGAAGCAGGTAATTCACTTTAAGCGTAGGAATTTCTCCAGCCGCAAAGCCAATAACGACGATGCGCCCACACCACGCTGTTGCACGTAGGGCGCCAGCAAAGAATTGGCCGCCCAGTGGGTCAATGACGACATCAGCGCCTTGGCCATCTGTTACCGAGTAAACCTGCTCGCGAATCCGCTCTCTGAGATCTCCTCCGGACAGGTCGATGATGTGATCTGCCCCCGACTCTAAAGCGACCCGTGCTTCCACATCGCTACGCACACCTGCAAGCACAGTAGCGCCAAGGCCTTTTGCGATCTGAACTGAGGCAAGGCCGATTCCGCCCGCAGCACCGCCCACCAGGACGACATCGCCAGCGTTAACTCGCCCACGCTCAACCAGTGCAAAGTGGGCTGTCTGGTAGACCAATCCCATTGCTGCAGCTTCCGCATACTCTAGGCCATCCGGCATATGGAAGCTCTGAGCCGGAGTAGTAATCGCTTGCTCGGCCAGTGCTCCCCATTCGATCTGGGACATGATCCGGTCACCTATCGCATACCCTTCGACACCGGCACCGACTGCACTGACAACCCCAGCAAAATCTTTCCCAGGCGTAAAAGGGCGAGGCGGCAACAGCTGGTATTCGCCGGATATCACCAGCACATCTGGGAAATTGATCCCAGCGGCTTTCACATCCACAACTATCTCGCCTGCGCCTGGCTGCAGCGGAGGAAGCTCATCTATTTGGAGAGTGTGAGGCTCGCCATGTTCGTGCACTCGATAACTACGCATGGGATCATCTCCAATCAGATCAGCAATAGGGGATCTTGGGTTTCGTTGAGCCGAGGAGCGTTGGCGCAGACCTGGGCCGAGCGAAACAGCGGTGCAACGGGGCTTGGCAACGCAGGCACTTTGCGTCCGCCGGCGTCGACCTGACGGTCGAACAAGCGACGGGCTGCAACTTGCGCATCACGCACACCTTCTTCCAACGTTGCGACAATCGAGCAGCAGACATCTTGGCCCTCGAAGACTGCTCGCCAATGCAGAGAGGTATGGCGCTCCACCCTCTCACCGATTGCTGCCTTGACTTCCTCGGCGGGCGCTTGCTCCGAGCGCATTGCTTGAGGTAGGTCAATCAGGTCGCAGAAGAGCTCCCAAAATTTGGGCTCCAATGGCGCAGCCGCCAAGAAACGACCATCCGCAGTGGGGTAGATTTGATACCGAGGTGACCCGCCAGTTACTACTTCGTCGCTCATTCCAGGCCAGCGGTCTGATGCAAAGCCATTTCCAAGCCCCCAATACATAAACGTGTAGAGGTTGTCTGCCATTGCTACGTCAAGGTAGCAACCAAGGCCCGTGCGGTCTCGCTGAGTCAAAGCGAACATGATGTTCATGACCGCGGGATAGGCGCCCCCACCGATGTCAGCCGCCAAGACTTGGGGTAGAACTGGCTTGCCACCAGCCCCTGTCAGACCCAGGAGTCCGGTCTCCGCCATGTAGTTGAGGTCATGTCCTGCACTCTTGGCTTTGGGGCCCGTTTGGCCCCAGCCGGTGATTGAGCAATACACCAATTTTGGATTGATACGCCGTACCGACTCATAGCCCAGTCCGAGCCTCTCCATGACGCCTGGACGGAATTGTTCGATGAGGACATCCGCGCGCTCAATCAGCGGTTTGAGCCTTTGCACAGCGTCAGGTGCTTTCAAGTCGATAGCGATCGACTGTTTCCCACGGTTGAGCAGCGCAAAGTTCACGCTGTCTTCGCCGAGCTTTGGCTCATAGGAACGCATCTCGTCGCCACGT
This sequence comes from Pseudomonas sp. NPDC089395, assembly GCF_044749525.1. Lineage (NCBI taxonomy): Bacteria > Pseudomonadati > Pseudomonadota > Gammaproteobacteria > Pseudomonadales > Pseudomonadaceae > Pseudomonas > Pseudomonas sp. NPDC089395. The sequence continues at coordinate 214,340 of NZ_JBIVID010000002.1, read as the reverse complement.
TCCGGCTTCTCAAGTTTGACAACTCGTGCGCCGGCATCCGCCAAGATCAGGCTAGCCATTGGCCCCGGCAGCAATGTGCTGAAATCCAGAACCAAAAGGCCTTCCAAAGGTTGCATAGGGTTCACCTCTTATTGGAGTTTTCGGTGAAGCAGCCAGGATTATTTTTTAGATCTCGCCAACGCCACCTGAGCTCGGCGTGCTGGCGCATAAGCCGGGTCGCCCAACGCTCGGTACAACGACTCGGTGGTGACGCAATGCTCCGCGAGGCCGGTTCGCTCCAGCAGCTCGATCGGGCCCTCTGGGTACCCCAACCCCAGACGAAGAGTGAGGTCGAGATCGTTCGCCGTCGCTAACCCCGCATCCAGCTTGGCTAGAGCAGCGTTGTAGTAAGGTCGAACCAACCGGTTGACGATGCGACCAGGGAAGTCCGCGCAGACGGCTGTCTTGAGACCATGCGACTGGAACAGATTTTCAGCCAGCGCAACCGCCTCAGCCGCGCTGTTGGGTTGGCGCACAATTTCAACTAATGGGGTGGGATCTGCGTGCCCCAAGCGGAACCTCGCGAAGCCCAAGACATTGCTTCCTTCGGTGCCGCGCTGCTCACCTGTGTGCACACCTAAGCACTCGTCCTCGAGTTCAATGAGGATCAGCTTGAATCGCTGGATATCGGTGAGCTCGGCGAATGCGCGGCCCGAATCTTTGCCGATGATCATGAGCAAGTTGGAGTTAGGATCATGCGCTTCGATCAACGAATGCGAAGTCGGAAATGAGCGGCTGGCGCCAGCAGTCAGAATCATGCAGTTCATCGATCAGCTCCCGTAAATTTTGTTGGAGTCATACTCAAGGAAGCCGCGTTGGGTTTTACGCCCTAAGCGCTTGGCTGCCACCATCCTACGGAGCAAGGGTGGACAGGCCGCCCGAGGTTCATGGGTCACGCCATGTAACGCCTCACAGAGCAGTACCTGGGTATTAAGCCCTACCAGATCCAGCAGCTCCATCGGCCCCATCGCATATCCCAAGGCACCTTTGATGGCCTTGTCGATTTCTGCCGGTTCTGCCACACCCTGCTCTACCAGACGGATCGCGTCGTTGTTGAATGGCACCAGGAAGCAATTAAGGATGAAGCCTGGTTGATCTAGCGTTTTAACCGGCTGTTGTCCTAACCCTTCACAGATCGACCAAGCGCGATCAAAGGTCTCATCGGTGGTCTCCAGCCCAGGGGACATTTCGACCAACTTCATTAGCTGCGCTGGGAGGCAGAAATGCATGCCCACAAAGCGATCTGGGCGTCCGCTGACCGCTGCAATTTCGGTGATCGACAAAGTCGAGGTGTTGGACGCGAACAGAGTTGATGGGGAGCAATGTTCGTTCAACCGTTGGAACAGGGCGCCCTTCACCTTCAGGTCTTCAAAAACGGCCTCTATGACAAGATCACAGTCACTAACCTCGGCGGGATCAGTTGCCAAGCTAACTCGCCCCATGATCTCTTCGACCTGCTCAGGGGCTAGCTTGCCGCGCGCTACCGACTTCTCGAAGAAGTTCGCCATTTGCTGGCGTGCCGCTTCAAGGCGATCCCGCGCGACGTCAAAAAGCACAGTGTTGGCACCCCCGCGAGCGGCAACGATTGCTATGCCGGTACCCATGGTTCCACAGCCTGCCACGCAGATGGATAACTTGGACATTGGTCTTTTCCTTTGCTGTGAGCAGTTAACGTTCGACGAAACTGCGGCCGATGATTTGCCGGTGAATCTGGTTGGTGCCTTCCCAGATCTGCTCGATCTTCGCATCCCTGAATAGGCGTTCGACTCGGTACTCTTTGCAGTAGCCGTAGCCACCGTGCAACTGAATAGCCTCGGTAGCCATCCGCATGGCCAGGTCAGAAGCCCTGAGCTTCAAAATGGAAGCCTCAACACCGATGTCCGTTTCACCACTGTCGACCAGGCGAGCCACATTGAGCAGCCACCCTTCGCAGAGCGCCAGCTCGGAGGCCAGATCCGCAAGTAGGAACTGGATTCCCTGAAACTCAATGATGCGCCGAGAAGATTGGCGCCGACCGTTGATATACGCGACCGCGTCGTTGAAGGCGGCTCGGGCTATGCCCAACGAATGAGCGCCGATGCTCGGACGAGACTTATTTAAGGAGCCAATGAGCATTCGCAAGCCCTCACCAGGGCCGCGTATCAGATTCCGACGAGGTATGCGGCATTGGTCGAAATTCAACGTGGCGGTGCTGGAGGCACGATGACCAAGCTTGTCCTCCAGTCGAGCTACGCTCAGGCCTGGAGTGCCTTTTTCTATGACAACACATGAAATCGCCTCCTTGGCGTCCTCCACTCCGGCCCATTTCCCGAACACCAAGTACAAATCCGCGACATCGCCGTTGGTAATGAACGTCTTGCTGCCGCTGACGACAATATGGTCACCGTCCTCCCGGAAACTGGTTCTCATCCCGGTCGCATCCGACCCAGCATCGGGTTCGGTGATGACCAGTGCACCGAGACCGCCATTGGCAATTACGGGCAGTAGCCGTTCTTTTTGCTCATCGGTTCCGAACTCGATGATGGGCTTAATCGCGTGATAATTGGTTGCCCAGATGATGCCTGTGCTGGCGCATGCCGAGCTGATTTCGCGAACGCATGCCAGGTAAACCAGATACGACAGGCCTGCTCCCCCGTATTGCTCGGGAATGAACATCGCATTCAGACCCAGACGGTTGATTGCTTCAACGTTTGCCCAAGGGAATTCCTTGGTCTCATCATAATGAGCGGCACGGGGAGCAATTTCATTCTTGGCCAGCGCTCTGACAGACTCCAGGAGCATGGCCTCTTCAGGGTTGAGACCCAATTGACTATCAAGCCGCTCGATCACATTCATGGGTGTCTCCGGTGGTGCTTGAAATGGGATCAATGACCGAATTTATTGGCATCAGGCTTGCGGCGCTCTGCGAAAGCATCCTTAAGCTCGTGCGCTTCTTGGGAATCCAGGTAGGGTCGAAGAAGCAGGTCATGCGAAACGCGCGCGAGTCCAGCTACGCCGTTGTGACGTGCGGTAAACGCCGCCTTCAAGGAAGCCAACGCGAACGCACCCCGTTCAGCTACAGCCAATGCCATTTCACGAGTCGCGGACTCCAGTTCGTCGTCCGGAACCACCTTGTTGATAAGCCCATATTCCAAAGCTTGCTGAGCGCTGAGCTTGTCGTTCAGGAACCACATTTCTTTCGCCCGACGCTTGCCTACAAGATCTTCCAGGTACCATGTGCCGTAACCAGCGTCGAAGCTCCCCACCATAGGGCCCACCTGACGGAACACCGCGCTTTCTTTGGCGATCGACAGATCACACACGACTTGCAGCACATTGCCCCCACCCACGGCGTACCCATTGATACTTGCAATCACGGGTTTCTGAAGACGCTCGATGGCGTCATACATTTCGAGCGTTGGCAGCACGCCTGCGTACAGCAAAGAATCCTCCATTCCATCCTTGCGTCCCCCTGTGCAGAAGAAGCGATCTCCGGCACCGGTGATCACCAGCACACGGGTGCGGGTCTCGGTACGAATAGACTCGATGCAGTCGCGAATCTCGAGGCACATGGTCTTGGTAAACATGTTGCCGTCTTCAGGACGGTTCAGCGTCAAGGTGCCAACCGGGCCGTCTTCTTTGTACAAGATGGTTTCGTAATGCATGGCAGTTATCCTTAGGTGAATTGGCAGTCAGATGACTTCTTCATTTCGCAGCAGCTCAATCTGCTCGGATGTATAACCCAGCAGATCGCCCAGAACTTGTTGAGTATGCTCGCCCAGTCGAGGTGGGGCACTACGGTAGCCCGCAGCTTTCCCATCGAGGTGAATCCCCAGGCTAACCTGGGGCAATGCCTCTCCGTTTCGAGGAATTTGGAAAAACAGGCCACGGTCGTGGAAGTGCGCATCCTCCGTGACCTCGTCGACCCGGTAAATGGGGCCGGCGGGCACGCCGGCTGCCGCAAACAGCTCCAGCCACTCAGCTCGGGGCTTGTGCAGCAGGATGTCTTGAATCCCCGCGACAATTTCCTCTCTTCGCACTCGTCGCTGGGCATTGCTGGCGAGAGACGGATCAACTCCGATTTCTGGTCGTTCAACCAGATTCCAGAAGCGCTGCCAGATCCGGTCGGTTCCCAAGCTGAGTGTGAGCGGCTCGTCGGCTGTCTCGAATGTCTGATACACAGCGATGACACTGTCGCGGCCGCCGGTTCTGCGTGACACTTCGCCAGACCCAAGGTAAGGGATGATTCGCGGCGAAGTGAAACGCACCATACTTTCAGTCAAAGCGATATCGACTGTGGCACCCTGCCCTGTTTGCTGCCGGCGGTAGAGGGCCGCTAAAACCGCCATGGCAGTATCGCTTCCTGCAAGCATGTCAGCTGCGGGAGCGCCAACCTTTTGAGGAGAGGCTTCTGAGGGGCCGGTCAGATCCATGATCCCGCTGTAGCCTTCAGCGATGAGGTCGTAGCAAGGTTTGCTTGCATTGCGGCCGGTCAGCCCGAACCCAGTGATGCTGGCGACAATCAGCCCCTCCCGACCCGCTCGCAGTTGCTCCGGCGACATCCCAAGCTTTGCCTGTACGTCTCGTGTCTGATTGGTCACCACCACATCAGCCTTATCCAGCAGAGCGTCGAGTACGGTGCGGCCGCAGGGCTTGCTGAAGTCGAGTCGAATGCTTTGTTTGTTCCTGTTTACGCTGAGGAACCAAAGCGATTCGCCATCCAGGAAGGGTGGCCCCCAGAAGCGAGCATCATCACCGGTGGGCCGCTCGACTTTGATGACATCAGCCCCGAAATCCGACAACAGCATTGTTGCATAAGGCCCGGCGATCGACGTGGTCAGGTCTACCACGCACACCCCTTTGAGAATCGAGAAGGTGGTTTCCGAGTGACCTGTAGGAAGGCTGGTGGCTAACATTGGTTTCACCTTTTGCTTTTTGTAGTCTGGAGTGCAACCGGTGTGCCACTTGTCGAGGACTGCTGAAACATCAATGATTTACGGATGCTGCGCGATTATTTTTGATTGACAGATGCAGCAGAACTGACCGAGTTTGTATTTACGGAATACACCCAAGCTGAAGGCAGTGTCTCTCGGGGACACAGTGCTGACCTACAAGAATATGAGGTGCGAGTGATGCAACCCGGCTTTGAAGTGATCGCGTTTGATAGCGAATTTGCCGTGCTTTTTTGTACCGCTGGGATAGCAAACCCCTCCCATCAAACCGAGCTCGCTCAGCTCGTGAGGAACACACCGGGTCACAAGCAGATGGTGTCATTGGGTGCGGAAGATAGCCGTATCGGGCTCGTCCTCAGGCGCGCAGATCAGACTGTGGTGATCATTCACGAGCAGAACGCTGATCATGCATTGCTCGACTTCATCAGTACGGTCGATATCGCATTCGACATCCTCAAACACTTCATCACCAACCCCTATGAAGGGATTACGGTTGTCGATAAGGACGCGATATTGAGGTACATCAGTCCTGTCCATGAGCGGTTCTTTGGCTTTATACCAGGCGGTGCAGTCGGCCAGCCGGTACAGGAAGTCATCGAGAACACGCGCTTGCAGGAGGTCGTGCGTACCGGAAAAGCGGAGATTGGCCAGGTTCAGCAAATGCGAAACACATCTCGTGTCGTGAACCGCATCCCGATAACCCGGGGGGATGAGGTGGTCGGGGCGATTGGTCGGGTGATGTTCCGCGCCCCTGAAGAAGTCCATGAGTTGAGCCGGCAGATTTCATCCCTTCGGGCAGAGGTCAACTACTACGAGACGGAACTCACCCGATTACGGCACCGTACCTACGGCTTAGAGGAAATTGTCGGTGAGAGTGATGCCATCCAGCGGCTGAAAGCCCAGATTCGCAAGGTCGCTCCCCTCGATGTTCCTGTCTTCATCGCAGGAGAAAGCGGTACTGGCAAGGAGCTCGTAGCACACGCAATTCACAACTTGAGCCGGCGAAGCGAAAAACCGATGGTGGTTGTGAACTGTGGCGCACTGCCTGACACGCTGGTCGAGAGCGAGTTATTTGGCTACGACCAGGGAGCATTCACCGGAGCAAAGCGTGAGGGACGCTTAGGTAAGTTCGAGCTGGCTGACCGTAGCAGCTTGTTCCTGGACGAAATCGGCGATCTGCCGCTGGAGGCACAGGTGAAGCTGTTGCGTGTGCTTGAGGGCAGCAGCTTTGAGCGGGTTGGCAGCAATAAAGCACGAACCGTAGACTTCCGATTGATCAGTGCCACCAACAGGGATCTAAAAGGTGCCATCGAAAGCCAAGACTATCGGGCAGATCTCTTTTACCGAATCAATGGGGTGACCCTCACTATCCCACCTCTGCGCGAACGTCGTGAAGACATTCCATTAATCACCCGTCATTTCATCACGCATATCTCGCAACGAGTAGGTTCCAGTGTACGGAGCATCAGTCCTGAGGCTTTGGCTTTACTGCAGCGTCATTCGTGGCCCGGGAATGTTCGACAGCTGTACCATGAGATTCAGCAGGCTATCATCTTCGCCAGCCACCACGAGCTAGAGCCACGGGACTTCAGCCACCTGGCATTGCCTGACGAAAATCATGACCATAGAGCTCCGCTCGAACCCGCGCCTGTGACGATGAAGGACACAATGGACAACGTCGAGCTGAACCTGATTCGCGACGCTCTGAAAAAGTATGATGGCAATAAAAAGCGGGTCGCTGAGGAGCTTGGGATCTCCAGGTCATACCTGTACAAGCGATTGGCGGATCTGGATCACGAATGAGCCCAAGGTCGGAGCACTAGGGTCAGCTCACGGCCGCGCTACGATCAGCCCGGCCGGCTTGTGCTCTCCCTCAATCCGGTCGGAAAACCTTGGCATCACGCTGGGCTAATGCAAGCAGCTCATCCACGATCATCCTGACCTTAGGTTGAATGTACCGGGTACGTGGCCACATGACGTGGATAGGCATTTCAGCGCCAGAATATTCCTCGAGGACAGGAACAAGCGTGCCTTGCTCTATGTAGTCCTGGACTAGCCAGGTCGGCAACTGGGCTAGCCCTCCTCCCGCTAGCGCCATCTGAAGCAACATTTCACCGTCGCCCATTTCGTGCTTGACCCGAATCTCCTGCTCAATAGCGACCCCATCGCTATCCAGAAGCATCCAAGTCTTTCGGATGCCGTTCTTCCAACCCACGATGCAGTCATGGGCCAGGAGATCCTCCCGCTTGTGAGGAGTACCACGGAGCGTCAAATACTCTGGTGTGGCACAGATGAGTAAGCTTTGTGAACCGAGCTTTCTTGCAACGATTTCACTGTCGTCCTTGAGCGTCCCTATCCTCACGACAAGATCGATTCCCTCATTGATTATGTCGATAATTCGCTCGCTAAAGCTCACAGATAGGTCAAGCTTTTCATGACGAACTGTGAGGTTGATCAGCGTTGGAAGGATGTGGCGACGTCCAAATGCCGCAGGAAGGTCGATACGCAAACGTCCGACGGGCTCCTGATGCCCTGTGGTTAGAAAGTTCTCTGACTCAAGGAGCTCTTCCATAGCACGCAGGCAGCTCGACAGATACGCCTCTCCCTCATTCGTCAGGATCAATCGCCTCGTCGTCCGGTGGAGCAGCTTGACACCAAGACGCGCTTCAAGACGGGTGACGCTTTTGCCGACCGCGGAGCTCGTTACTCCTAGCTCATGAGCCGCAGCGGTGAAGCTCAAGGTTTGGGCCGCCGCGACGAACTCCCTTACCCCGTCGAAGGTGATCATCGACATTTTAGAATTCCAGGCAGCAATGTAGAGAATTTGAACGGGTTAATTCACAAATTCTACAGGAATACACTCAAGCTCTTGATGAAATGGAGAGCAATGATGAACTCAGTCGCAGCACCAGCGGAGTTAGATCTACCAGCTCCACGCCTGGATGGCCACCCAGGTTATCGTCGTCTTTTTGAAGAAAGAAAGCTCACAATCGGCTTGATTATGCCGCTCGAGACCCATCCTGGTAGACCCGCTCCAACGATGGCTGATCACGGCGAAATGGCCCAGCGTGCAGACACTCTAGGATTCGGTGCGCTCTGGCTCAGGGATGTTCCATTCTACGACCCGCACTACGGTGATGTAGCGCAGATTTTCGATCCTGTTCCTTACCTTGGCTACCTTGCAGCAATCACCAAACGAATCGCCTTAGGTACGACCGGCTTCGTGCTGCCCTTCCGAGAGCCGCTGATTTTCTCAAAGCAAATGACCTCTTTGGATCACCTTTCCAACGGTCGCCTGATGATGGGCATATCTTCAGGGGACAGGCCCGCTGAATATCCGTTGTTTGGTATTGATTTTGAAACACGCGGAAGCCGATTCCGAGAAAGCTATGAGGTTTTACGATCACTCACAGAGGAAAGCTTTCCTGCCTTTGAGTCACCTCTATTTGGACGGTCTAACGGAGAATTCGAGCTTGTGCCCAAGCCTGTTATTGGTCGTACACCAGCCTTGGCGGTAGGAAGATCACAGCAATCGCTTGCGTGGATTGCTGAGCATATGGATGGTCTGATTCGCTCTGCCCCGGAACCGTATCAACTGAAAGCCGCAGCGATGGAGTGGCGAAGCGCTCTAGTTGAGTTTGATAGCTCAGTCTTCAAGCCCCTAGGTATAGGCGCATTTGTAGACCTTTTCGAAAATGCCGATGCACCGCTGCGCCGTAGCTTCGGGGGCATTCGGACAGGTAGGAACATGCTAAAAGAGTACTTGCATGAAGCCCAAGAAGCAGGCATTAACCATTTCGCATTGAATCTGAAAGTCAGTCACCGGCCTTATCGTGAAATACTCCAGGAGCTGGCGGAAGAGATCCTCCCTCACTTCCGGTCACATGGATGAGCATGCCGGATTTAATCAGGTGGTGAGTTGAATCACCACCTGATGCCACTTCAATCTCAAGCTTTAGCTGGAGCAGCCCGGTACCGACCACGGCCAGAAGAATATGTTACTTCGACTTCGCTCAAGTTGTGCGACGCCAGCTCATCCCGCACCTGCTCAATGCTCAGGGGGCAAAGAGGGCCAATCAGAACTTCTTTAATAGCACTAATCCCTCTGTATGAAGTCAACAATTTATGATAGTTCGCTTGCTCATTGTAGACATTTTTCCTAACTCCTAGCTCATAATCGTCATCGATACGAGCATCAATTTCAATCATCGCCCTGACCTCCCGCTCGTCTCTGAAAAACTGGTCTTTATAGATAGCCGCATAACGTCGAAGCCCTATATCCAACATTATATCCTTAATCTTAGGGTTGTTATGCTCCAAGGTATCTACTAAGTCCTCCACCTTTCTGATAAACGCCGCTTGGTCATATTCTACTGATCGAAGCGCTACGTGTGACTTTATAGGCTGAAATCCTGCCGCTGTGGAGCGATTGAAAAGATTGTTTCTTGAAATACAAGCTTCATCAAAACCGATGCATAAACCCCTTCCGTCATCAGCATACAGACGCCACTGGCTTCCCAGGTCACCCTCCTGCGAGAAGCATCCAACTAATATCTGACAGCTGGTGCAGGAGATCTGCTCCGAGGCTGAGTCTCGGAGAAGTTTTTTCTTAATCCCTCGCGCCGACAAAACCTCCGAAATCAAGTCGAAACCCGTTACGTACTCGGTCTCATCATTAAGCTTAGTGATATCGGTGAGCCAGACCTCCTGAGTGGAGATAATGCTTGAAAAAACATTAGCGGTGCAGTAGTGATAAATCATTTTTCATCCATTACAAACGACTTACAGGTTATTTGATAGCATGCGGCCACGGCTTGCTGTCCTTGTTCAAGACAGGTGAGGCCCTGTTGCGTATGCCCCACTTATCAATCTCGACAGTCATGGATTGACACTGCTACTGCGCTACGTTCGGCCCGCTGCAGTGCTCGAATCCCACCCTCCTCCCAAGGCTTTATACAACTGAACCTGGGCCGTAAGCTGAGCCAGGTGATCAGTGAGCAGCTTCTGTCGGGCTGAAAGCAGCTGCCGTTGAGCGTCAAGCAAGGTGAGGTAGTTATCAACGCCTTCATCGTACCGTTGTTGAGCCATCTGAGTGTACTCTTCGGTCGCTTGCACCAGATCGTGTTGGCTACTGAGCTCTTCGTCCCACGTACCCAGAGCTGCCAATCCATCAGCCACCTCTCGGAAAGCCGTCTGGATTGACTGCTCGTAGTTCACCACTTCGATTTCCTTTGCAATCTTGGCGTAGTCCAAACTCGCTTCGAGTCGCCCACCTGTGAAGATCGGGATGTGAATCTGTGGGACAAAGCTCCAGCTCTCCGAACCGTTATCAAAAAGTCCACTGAGACGACTGCTGGCCGTACCTGCTCCGCCTGTCAGAGTGATGCTTGGGAAGAAGGCTGCTCGGGCGGCACCGATGTTGGCATTAGCTGCCAAGAGTCGGTGCTCCGCAGCTAGGATGTCAGGCCGCTGTCGAAGCAATGCGCTTGGCAAACCCTCAGGTATCTGAACGAGAATCTGGGTGTCCAGATCAGCGGAAGTTTGCTCTGCCGGTACCGTCGAGCCGAGCAAAAGCTGTAGCGCGTTCTTATCTTGGGCAACCTGTCGTACATAGGACTGCACCTGCCCTCTCGCGCTATCTACCAACGTTCTCGCTTGACGAACATCAAGATCAGACGCAGTTCCTGCTTGGCTGCCTGCAGTAGTCAATTCCAGGCTGTGCTGGTAGTTCTTCAGCGTTGAGCGAGTGATATCAAGCAACTGGCGATCTGTCTGCCAGGTAAGGTATGCCACTGCTACGTCAGCCACCAATCCAATATGCACGCTACGCCGGGCCTCCTCTGTCGCCAGGTAGTTTTCGAGCGCATTGCGATCCAGGCTACGAACACGCCCCCAGAGATCCATCTCATAGCTAGCTAATCCGACCTGCAGACTGTTGCTGCCTGCCGTAAGCTGTTTTCCGGTTTCAGACAGATACCCAGGAGTACGAGAGCGTCCGGTCGCCCCCTCAATTCCGATTTCAGGTGATAGAGCTGCACCTTGAATTCTGTATTTGGCGCGATAGGCAGCCACATTCAATGTGGCTTTTCGCAGATCCCGATTGTTGGTAAGCGCCAGATCAATCAATTGTCGAAGGTATGGATCCTGGAAAAACATTTTCCACTGAATGTGTGAGGCGTCTCCTAACGCATGCTGAGAATACGCAAGACCCGTTGGGTAGCGCTCCGGGGTAGTCGTATCAGGCCGACGATATTCAGGAATCATGCTGCAGCCGGCCAAGGTCAAGGTGAGCGCCGCAATCAAAGTCATTCGGTTCATTGCTGGACTCCGATATCGGCCAGGCTGCGCTCTCCGCATGCTTTCCTGGAAGAAATGAGTTTCATCACCACGACGTAGAACAGTGGCACGAAGAAGATGGCGAGGAATGTTGCGGCCAGCGTGCCGCCCACGACTGCTGTACCGATGGAGTGTTGGCTACCGCTGCCCGGGCCGTGAGCGCGAGCCAGTGGCAAGGTACCCATGACGAAGGCAATCGATGTCATGATGATCGGACGCAGGCGCAGGCGAGCTGCCTCAGTAGCAGCCTGAACCAAGGTACGACCCTGCTTTTCATATAGCTCTTTAGCGAACTCAACGATGAGGATGGCGTTCTTGGCCGCCAAGCCCATGGTGGTGAGCATCCCTACCTGGAAGAAAACATCATTCGACAATCCTCGCCCTAACGTCGCAGCCACCGCACCCAGTACGCCCAGCGGTACTACCATCATCACTGAAACAGGAACCGTCCAGCTCTCATACATCGCTGCCAAGCAGAGGAATACGATGAGCAGAGAAAGCACGTAGAGCATCGTGGATTGTGAACCGGCAGCGCGCTCTTCATAGGACAGACCAGTCCATGCCACATCGAAGCCACTGGGTAACTGAGACGCTATCCGCTCGATTGCGGCCATGGCATCACCGGTACTGTAGCCTTCAGCAGGTGTTCCGAGGAGCTCTACCGATGGAACGCCGGCGTACCGTTCTAGCTTTGGAGAGCCATACACCCATGTACCACTGGCGAACGCCGAAAATGGCACCATCTGTCCTAGCGCATTTCGGACGTACCACTTATCAAAGTCTTCAGGAGAGATGCGAGCATCCATTTCACCTTGCACGTAAACCCGTTTCACCCTGCCCTTGTCGATAAAGTCATTCACATAGCTCGAGCCCCAAGCCACCGACATGGTGTCGTTGATCGACTCAATCGTGACCTGCAACGCCCTCGCCTTTTCGTCATCAATCGTGACTTGATACTGGGCTTCATCATTCAACCCGTTCGGGCGGATGATGGAGAGCGCTGGTTCTTTGGCCACGAGCTTCATTAGCTGATCGCGCGCGGCCATAAGGGCGCTATGCCCTCGGGCGCCATTGTCCTGCAGGTAAAGATCAAACCCGGTCGCGTTCCCCATCTCCATGATGGCAGGGGGCACGATCGAAACAATGCTGGCTTCTGATATCGTTCGTGCAAACTGCGTCACGCGTTGTCCGATAGCGAATGCAGAATTCTCCTTCGCCCCTCTTTCCTCAAATGGCTTGAGGCGCACCCAGACAACGGCAGAGTTTTGCCCACGACCTGCAAAGTTGTAACCGCTGATCGTGAATGCCGAGAGCACACCAGCTTGCTCCTTCTCAAGCAGATAATGCCGCACCTTCTTCAGTACCGACTCGGTGCGTTCAGCGCTGCTGTTGGGCGGTGTCTGGATCTGCACGACCAAGAGTCCCTGATCTTCGTCCGGCAAAAAAGCAGATGGCAGATTCCGGAACATCAGAGCGACGCCGACAAGCAACATGGCATACACAACAAAAGTCCGTTTGCGGTTGCTCAAAATCCGGGTAATCGAGCGTTCGTAACGGGTGGTGTTCCGCTCGAACATGCGATTGAACCAAGCGAAAAAGCCCGTTGCTTTCTTGGCCTCATGAGGCTTGAGTATCGTCGCGCACAGTGCCGGTGTGAAAATCAGGGCGATGAGGACTGACAATCCCATCGCCGTGATGATGGTGATGGCGAATTGACGGTAGATGATGCCGGCGGAGCCGCCGAAAAAGGCCATGGGCATAAACACTGCAGTGATGACCAATGCGATGCCAATCAAGGCTCCGGATATCTGCTGCATGGACTTGTAGGTAGCTTCTTTCGGGGACAGATGCTCCTCCTGCATCAACCGCTCAACGTTCTCAACCACGACGATGGCGTCGTCGACGAGCAAGCCAATTGCTAGCACCATTGCGAACATCGTCATCACGTTGATGGTGAAGCCGCAGGCGTAGAGGACACCAAAGGTACCAAGCAGAACGACAGGGACTGCCAGAGTGGGGATCAATGTCGCTCTCACGTTCTGCAAGAACAGGAACATGACCAGGAATACCAGAACGATGGCTTCGAATAGCGTATGAACCACCGACTCAATCGACGCCTTCACTGATGGACTGGTGTCATAGGGATAAACCACTTCCACACCTGGCGGTAAATTTGCCTTCAGCTTATCGACTGTCTGTTTCACCCGCTCCACTGTCTGAAGCATGTTAGCCCCGCTCGCGAGGCGCAATGCGATACCCGCAGCAGGTTTGCCGTTGTAGTTGACGTCGTAGGAGTAGGTCTCGCTTCCCAATACGACCTCGCCCAAGTCCTTTAGGCGAATCTGCGAACCATCTGGCCGAACCTTTACCAAAATCTCCTTGAATTCATCCGCGCTGCGCAGGCGTGTTTTTCCGATGACATTGGCGCTCAGCTCAACACCTTGGCGAGTAGGAAGGCCCCCAATTGAGCCGGAGGAGATCTGAACGTTCTGAGATGCGATCGCCGCGCTTACGTCACTAGGCATCAGCTGATAGCTATTTAGTTTTGCCGGATCCAGCCAGATACGCATTGCATTTTGAAAGCCGAATACGAAGAAGTCGCCCACTCCTTGGGTTCGAGACAGCGGATCCTTGAAGCTCGATACGATGATGTTACCTAGATCGCCATAGCTCAGCTTTCCGTCGGTGGAGTAGATACTCACCAAGAGCATGAAATTCGCTTGGAATTTGACTACGCGAATGCCTTGGCGCTGAACCTCCTCCGGGAGGTTCGGCGTTGCAAGCTGGAGCTTATTTTGCACCTGTACCTGGGCGATATCTGGATTGACGCCTTGGTCGAAAGTGACAGTGATCTCGACGCTGCCATCACTGTTTGCGTTAGAGCTGATGTATCGCAGTCCATCGAGGCCATTGAGTTGCTGCTCAATGACTTGGATCACCGTGTCCTGAACGGTTTGAGCGGAAGCACCTGGATAAGTAACGGAAATCTGGACTGCAGGTGCGGCGATGTTGGGATATTGGTTAACGGGAAGGCTGTGAATCGCCAGCACTCCAGCGAGCATGATTGCCAGCGCGATGACCCAGGCAAAGATGGGCCGGTCTATGAAAAATCGTGACATCGTTGCCCCCTTAATTCGCGCTCAGAGCTGTTTTCAGCTGAACGTTGTTTGCAGGATGGGCGTCGACGATGGAGTCAGACTGGACGAACTGAAGTCCTTCGGTAATGACCTTATCGCCAGGCTCAAGACCGGCGTCGACCAACCATGCATTGCCTACAGTTCGAACCGTCGTGAGGTCTCGCAGCTGAACGTGGTTGTCATCACCAATGACCCACGCGGTTGCAATGCCGCGGCTGTCATGGATGATTGCTTGCTCGGGCACCAAGATGGCGTTCTGCCTGACTCCTTCTTTCACCCCGGCGTGAACGAACATGCCTGGCAAAAGCGCACGGTCAGGGTTCGGAAACACTGCCCTAAGCGTGACTGAACCGGTTCCCTGATCAACGCTGACTTCCGAAAATTTAAGCGTGCCCGGGATTGGGTAAATGCTTCCATCATCGAGTCTCAGGGTGACTTCAGCCCGATCGTCACCGGCAGACTTGAGATCACCTGATTTGAGTGCTCGCTTGAGTGCCAGGATACGTGTGATGGACTGAGTGACGTCGACATAGATCGGATCAAGCTGATTCACCTCGGCCAACGCGGAGGTTTGGCCGTCTGTGACAAGTGACCCCTCTGTCATCGACGAACGACCAATCCGGCCTGAAATAGGCGCAAGTACCTTGGTGTACTGCACCTTGATCTGTGCAACCTTTGCATCAGCTTGTGCCTGCTGCCAAGCAGCCACAGCGTCGTCGTATTGCTGCTGACTTACCGCTCGAGTTTTGAGCAAGCGTTCGTATCGCTCCGCGAGGTTTCGTGCAGACTTGAGATTGGCTTCGGCTCGGATCTGTTGAGCAAGGTAGGTACGCGGATCAATTTGATACAACGGCTGCCCCTGTTTGACCTCGCTGCCTTCTGTAAACAGTCGCTGTTGGAGAATGCCTGAAACCTGTGGCCGCACCTCCGCCATACGGTACGCGGAGGTACGACCAGGCAGGTCTGTAGTGAGCGTGATCGGCGCTTCGGTTACCTCGTAGTAACCGACTTTGAGTGCGTGAGCAGCCTCCGAATGGGTATCTGCCGGTTTGCATCCCGCCAGCAACAGCGCGCCGACAGGAAGCGCGCAGATAAGCCCAATCAAAATGGGTTTCTTCATTTGATCTCCAATGATTCATCAGCCCACAGCAATACAGCCGCATCCTTTTCAGGGCGCGACTGAGCCTGACGCTGTAGCGCTAGACAGAATGTTTAAGGTGGTTTTATTAGAGGTGTGGCTAGAAGACTCGATTGAGCAGTAGCTCGAGGCAGGGCCTTGGAAAGCCCCAGCTGTCGGCTTGCCTCAAATGCACCCGCGCCTGCGGGTTAAACGGGTCGGGTTGGAAGCTCTAGCTCGCTGACTTGGCGCTGATTCTACGGGCACTAGCTAAAACGATTAATCGCAAGAAATTCCATTCATTTCATCCTTGAATTCCAAAATATAGGGAAATAGCCCTGCTTCTGAACGAAATCGATGCCGTAGCTGCCTTTTCAGCTCAACCTGTAGGTAGGTGGGCTCGAAAGCTTGCAAAAGCTGAGGGCACACGCAACCATTGATAGCTATATGACAGCATCTCTAGACGGCAATTTTGCTGTCTGCGGCTGTTCCATTTACGCGCACAAGACTTTGCCGGGAGTGGCTCCATTTCCAAGTCATCTGGGCAAATTCTGCCGCTGCTTTTCTCTGGATGGATGTTACCGAATGGATTTACTGCTGCTCCCTCAGAGCTCGAAAACAGAGCTTGCGGACATCTACCGCCGCGCCTTCCGCAACTCAACCCATCTGTACATAGTCAGCGCCTACCTCACCCACTGGGACATCGAGGAAGATTTAGGCAAGCAGTGCGAGACCTTTACTTTTATCGTCGGCAAAGACTTTGGAATCACTCGGATAGCGGCTTGCAAGCAGGTGCTCAAGTGGCTTCCTGAGAAATGGCACGAGGAGTTCCTCGTTGCAGAAGGTATCGTGGGCTTTCACCCGAAGGCGGTTTTTTGGCGGGAGGTGAATGGATCATGCCACGCACTCGTAGGCTCATCCAATCTCTCCAAAGCAGCGTTTTCATCCAATCACGAGGCCAATGGGTACTCGCGTATTTCGAAGACAACGTTCCGAGCGGCCGAGAAGTGGATTGAGAATCTCGCGAACAATTGCGCGACACTCGATTCGAACTGGCTTGCGGGCTACCAGGAGGCAAAGCAGCCGAGTAAACCTAAGCGACAGGGGCGGCAGGATGGGGATGACGAAGGGGCGGTTTTCGAGCTAGAGCTACCCAATCCGAAATCCCTTTCAAGGCTCGATCAGGTGCTAGCTCGACGTCGAGGGCAAATGCGTCAGTTCGCTAGGTTCCGCTCGGAGCTGGAGACTGCTTTCCGGGCAGCAGCGGATAAAAAAACCTGGAGGGCCGGCGACGATGCGAGATTCTACGACCAGCTCAACAGTCTCTGGTGCCATGGCCATCGCAATCGCTTCCAGGGTGCGGGCTGGGAGCGTCAGGGACGGAGCAGTAATTTCCAGGAACTGGCTATCAGCGTAGTACGCGTGCTCAATGCCAAAGAGATATCGCGGGATAGGGTTGTCAGGCTTGAGATTGATCGTCTTGCCAGCGCTGGGGTCAACACACGTGGAGCTCTATTCTCTGAGATGCTCTGCCAATTTTTCCCCAAACGATACTTTGTACTAAATTCCCCGATCCGCGATTGGCTGCTAGGAACAGGCGCTGACAGGGTGAGAGGTGCAAGCCAGGGAGCCAACTACATCCGATCGGCGCGATTGCTCCGCATCGCGCTGAGTCGGGCCAAAACCTATCCCGCTAAAAATCTGGCTGAACTCGATGCCGTTATCTGGAGGGAGCGCAACCCTTACGCCGCAGTGTGAATAGGACATGTAGAAAATGCTTCCGCGAGCGGTAGACCCTTCAGACACACGAATCCATAGCATGGCGCTGATGCGGATTCAGAGTGACGATGCGTCTATCCGCCCAGCCACTGCTTCGGGACGGAGATAGAACCACTGGAGTATGCGCGCCTATCGCGTAGCCATTGATTTGATCCTGATCCATCCATAACACAGTGCTGCTCCCATCCCCGCGCCCGCGATGACTAGGCACATCGGCCGCGGCGAGCCGTCAGCCAAGGCACCGACCAGCGCACTGAACGCTGCTCCCATTGCGAACTGCATCGACACCGCCAACCCGGCGGCGGCTCCTGCATTGGCTGGGAATAACTTCAAAAGACTGGCAACGCAATTCGCCCCCATAAGACCGGTGACACTGACGTACAGCACGACCAGTAGGACAATGCCCTCCAAGCTCCGAACTCCTGCGCTCCCCAAAAAGCCCAATCCCAATGCCGCCACCGTGATGATTGCCGCGCCGACACCGAGCATTGCCAAAGGGCCATACCGGCCGACCAGTCGGGCGTTCAGCAAGGTAACCACAATTACTCCCGCGATGTTGAGGGCAAATAGCAATCCGTAGTCGCGAGGCGAAACGTCGAAGTAGACGATGTAGACATAGGGCGAAGCGGTAATGAACGCAAACATTCCACCGAACGACAAACCCATGCACAGGATTAACGCCAAGGCTCGAGAGTTGCGTGCAATCTGCCAATAAGCAGCCACCGCCGCTCGGAACGTTCCCGCTCGTCTTTCGACAGGATGTGTTTCGGGAATGAACAGCAGGCTTGCGCTTAGGCAAATAGCGGCGAAACAGAAAAGCCCCGCAAAAATTGCTCGCCAGCCGTCTAGCAACATCAGGAAGCTCCCAGCGAGTGGAGCGACGAGAGTGGCGAGCATGGTCACCAGATGCATCAGCGAAAGGATCCTGGCCGACTCGTTGAGCGGAAAGATGTCACGCACGATAGTTCGCGCCAGTACCGAGGCGGCAGCTCCGCCCACTCCCTGAAGGAAACGCCAGGCGATCAGTTGCTCCACGCTTCCCGCCGCCATGCAGCCGATAGTTGCGGCTAAGTACAGCACCATCCCCCATAAAAGGACTGGCCGGCGTCCATAACGGTCGGCACAAGGGCCATGGAAGAGCATTCCGATACACAGCCCGGCGAGGAAAACGCCGATCGTCATCTGCACGCGACCCGTGTCGGCAGTTAGGTCTTGAGCGAGGCTGGGTAGGCTTGGCAGATAGGTATCGATGGACAACGGGGCAAACGCCACTAACGCAGCCAGTAACACGATCAGACGACTAGGATGGGTCAAGCGAACGCTCCGCAGGTCAAATTCGATAATATCTTAACATTCTAGGTGCTCCAGCCCGAATTTGTTAATATATTAATTAGAAATCCACGTGGAATTTTTGACCTTGTTCCTTACCGTGATCGACCAAACCCCTGTGCACGAGCACTACACCTCAGGTACCGCACCTGCGGCCTCTCTGGAGCTGGCCCAGGCCTGTGATCGTTTGGGCTTCCACCGATACTGGTTGGCCGAGCATCACAACAGCATCCAGTTCGCTGGAGCCGCTCCAGAAATCCTACTAACCCGTATCGCTAGTGCCACTCAGCGCATGCGCGTGGGCAGCGGCGGCGTAATGCTCAGCCATTACAGTGCCTACAAGGTCGCGGAAACTTTCGCCTTACTCGGCAGCCTGTTCCCCGGGCGCATTGACCTTGGCATCGGTCGTGCTCCAGGCGGCAGCCACCTGAGCAGTATCGCGCTGGCGGCGCCAGGCGAACTCCTCGGGCACGATCACTTCCCGCAGCAGGCGGCCGAACTTTGCGCGTTCCTGCGTGGCAAGTTCCCCGCTGATCACCCATATGCTTCCCTAACTTGCCAACCGGAGGCAGGGACGCTGCCTTCGCTGTGGATGCTCGGCTCTGGTGGTGGCAGCTCAAATCTTGCAGGTCAGCTGGGTATGGGTCTGGCCCTGGCGCAATTCATTGCACCCAACACCTGCTCTCCAGGCATCTTCGAGCATCACGTTCGGGCATGGCGCCAGGCCGGCAATGACGAAACGCCGCCGCGCCTGTTGGCTTTAGCAGTTGTTTGCGCAGATTCGGACGAAGAGGCGCGCTTTCTCGCTGGCACGGCGGTGTATCGCAAGATGAGTGCAAGGCACGGCGCGCGTGAGCCATTGCTTAGCCCGGAACAGGTACAGCAGCGATATTCGCGCATGAGTTTGGAGGTGCGCTGCGAGTATGCGCAGACACTCGACGCAATGGTCGTCGGGTCAGCGCACACCTGCCGCAGCAGAATCGAAGCTTTCGCTCGGGATTATGACTGCAAGGAGATCGGAATCGTTACGGTTACCCACCGCTTCGAAGACCGTAAGCGCAGCTATGAGTTGATCGCGTGCCGTTAAGGGGCGATGCGCTTGAGGTCGTTCAATAGCCCTAACAATTGCTGCAGCTTGTCTTCTCCAAGCTGCGCCTGGATCTTGCGGTAGTTGGCCTCCATACCTTCACGCATCGCACTGAAGCATGCCTGGCCACTGTCAGTCAGGGTCACGAGTACTCGCCGCTGATCCTCAGCGGCCTTGCGCCGGCTGACCATCCCATCACGCTCCAAGCGCCCAAGAACTCCCGTCATACTCGGTTTTAGGATGCATGCTAAATGCGCGAGCTGATGGCTTTCCAATTCGCCTTCCTGATGCAAGATGCGAATCACCCGCCATTGTTGCTCAGTCAGGTCGTGATCGTTAAGAAGAGGCCTGAAAAATGCCATGGCTGCCTCTCTCGCTTGGAGCAGGCTTAACGTCAACGAGGGTTGTGTCTTGATCATCGTTGGGCTCTGTGCTGATAGAGACTGCTATGGAGATAGGCGCCGCGCGGCACGATAGCAACCTACCTCCACCCTGTGGAAAGTGCAATCTGATCTACGGAAAACCCATTCAAGCCTTGTCGGCAAGCTGCGAGCATCAGTGACAAACAACTACAACGCCCCGCAGGTGTGCCCACGTGGTCAATTCACTGCAACTCCGATTGCCGCTGCCGGTACTCACCAGGCGAGATCTGGGCATAGCGATTGAAAAAACGGCTGAAGTAGGCGGGATCCTTGAAGCCAAGCTGGTAGCAGATTTCATTCACCGAGCTTGCGGAAAACAACAGCAATCGTCGAGCCTCCTGCATCAGTCGCTCCAGCACCAAGCGCTTGGATGGCAGGTCAGCGATCCGTCGACAAACATCATTGAGACGCGCCTCAGTGACCCCGATCTGCTGGGCGTAGCGCGCCAGGGGCCAATGCTCCAAGTAATGCACTTCGATCAGTGCGTTGAAACGGTGAAAAATCTTCAGGTCTTCATGACGGGCTGTCGTGGACTCCTGCGAGTTAGGGCACAACCGCAGCAGGCTGATCATAACCAGCCGGGTCAGCGACTGGAGCGCTGCATCTCGGCCGGGATGAGAGCTTGCGAACTCATCACTAAGCGCCTCCAGCCAGCGCTCCAGGCGTCTGGCCTCAGCTTGATCGGATGCCGGTACCTTCGCCAGTGCCACGCAGGCAGGTCGCGCCTGAACGCCGGCAGGCAGAAGGCTGGCATCGGCCTCGATCAACTGCCAAACCAGTTGCTGACGCACCGTCAACACATGCCCGTCGCTATCCGATTCGGTGACGAAAGAATGCGGCACAGTCGGCGGTGTGAGGAAAAACATCGGCCCCGACTCGATGAACTGCTGGTCATCCAGATACACCCGTACCGTGCCCGATTTCACGTAATGCACTTGGAAGAACCGGTCATGCCGGTGGACGGGCATGTTGCGGCCAAAAAAACCCGCCAGGTTACCGAGCCGGTCGTAGTGCACCTCGCTGTCACTGTATCGCTGGTCGTAAACCTGACCGATGTTGATGTTCGGGATGGGGTGCCGATCGCTCATCACTGCTTACTCGCTAGCCGTTTGACCGAGTTAACCATGACCCATAGTGCACCCGCTGGGAAGCGGACACTACAGGATGGAACCTTGACGTTCGTTAACATCTTAATTATAACGTTAACACATTAACAATCTAGCTGGGGAGGATCTGCTCCCCATCACTGCCAGGAGAGAAGCATGAGCCATGCGTTGCAT
This sequence comes from Pseudomonas sp. NPDC089395, assembly GCF_044749525.1. Taxonomy (NCBI): domain Bacteria; kingdom Pseudomonadati; phylum Pseudomonadota; class Gammaproteobacteria; order Pseudomonadales; family Pseudomonadaceae; genus Pseudomonas; species Pseudomonas sp. NPDC089395. The sequence goes on along the minus strand of NZ_JBIVID010000002.1, from coordinate 192,883 downwards.
GACGTTGCGAACGGCACCGTGTTCGGCGTAGCGCTGAACTACAACGGTCTGCTGCAGCAGCGTCTGGCTGAGTTCGAACAGCCCCCTTACAAACAGGCCCCGGTCAAGCCGGTGCTGTTCATCAAGACGCCGAACACCCGTAACGCCCATGGTGCCAACGTGATTCACCCCGCCGGCGAGCGTCTGCAACCGGGCCCGGCGCTGGGCGTGGTGATTGGCAAAGACGCCAGCCGGGTTAGCGCCGCCGACGCCTTGGGCCATGTGGCCGGCTACACCATCGTCAATGAATACAGCCTGCCGGAAGACAGCTACTACCGCCCTGCGGTCAAGGCCAAGTGCCGCGATGGCTTCTGCGCGATCGGCCCAGATCTGGTGCCGGTGGCGCAAGTCGCCGATCCGCATCAGCTGACCTTGAAGCTCTACGTGAACGGCGCTGTGGTGCAGGAAAACACCACCGCTAACCTGGTGCGCAGCATCCCGCAACTGATCGCCGAACTGAGCGAGTTCATGACCCTGCATGCAGGCGATGTGCTGATCACCGGCACCCCGGAGGGGCGCGTGGACGTGCTCCCGGGAGACCACGTGGAAGTCGAGATCACAGGCCTGGGTCGCCTGGCCAACACCATCGTTGCCGAGTCGGGGGAGCCTGCATGAAACACGCGCGTATCCGTTATGAGGGCAGCGTCCACGCTGTCACCGTCGAAGCCGACAACGCCGTGCGCCTGGCCGATGGCCGGGTGCTCGACGAAAGCCAGGTCGAATGGCTGCCACCGGCCGACGGCAGCATGTTCGCCCTGGGCCTGAACTACGCCGACCATGCCCGCGAACTGGCGTTCGCCCCGCCCACCGAGCCGCTGGCCTTCATCAAGTCGCCGGGCACCTACACCGGCCACAACCAGGTGACCTGGCGCCCGGACAATGTCGAGTACATGCACTACGAGTGCGAGCTGGTCGCGGTCATCGGCAAAGCGGCGAAAAACGTCAGGCGCGAGGATGCCCTGGACTACGTGGCCGGCTACACCTTGTGCAACGACTACGCCATCCGCGACTACCTCGAGAACTACTACCGCCCCAACCTGCGGGTGAAAAACCGCGACGCCACCACCCCGGTCGGCCCGTGGATCGTCGATGCCGCCGATGTACCCGACGTCAGCAACCTGAAGCTGCGCACCTGGATCAACGGTGAGCTGAAACAGGAAGGCACCACCGCCGACATGATCTTCGACATCCCCCACCTGATCGAATACTTCTCCAGCTTCATGACCCTGCAGCCGGGCGACATGATCGCCACCGGCACGCCGGAAGGCCTGGCCGACGTGGTGCCGGGCGACGAAGTGGTGGTGGAAGTGGAAGGCGTCGGCCGCCTGGTCAACCGCATCGTCAGCGAAGCTGACTTCTTCAAGAACAACAAGGCATGAGCAGCATGATCAAGCACTGGATCAATGGCCGTGAGGTCGAAAGCAAAGACACCTTCGTCAACTACAACCCGGCTACCGGCGACGCCATCTGCGAAGTCGCCAGCGGCGGCGCCGAGGAAGTCGCCCAGGCCGTGGCCGCGGCGAAAGAAGCCTTCCCGAAATGGGCCAATACCCCGGCCAAAGAGCGCGCACGACTGATGCGCAAGCTGGGTGAGCTGATCGACCAGAACGTGCCGAAACTGGCCGAGCTGGAAACCCTCGACACCGGCCTGCCGATCCACCAGACCAGGAACGTGCTGATCCCGCGCGCCTCGCACAACTTCGACTTCTTCGCCGAAGTGTGCACGCGCATGGACGGCCACACCTACCCGGTCGACGACCAGATGCTCAACTACACGATGTACCAGCCGGTCGGCGTGTGTGGCCTGGTGTCGCCGTGGAACGTGCCGTTCATGACCGCCACCTGGAAGACCGCGCCGTGCCTGGCGCTGGGCAACACTGCGGTACTGAAGATGAGCGAGCTGTCACCGCTGACCGCCAACGAGCTGGGCCGCCTGGCCGTCGAGGCGGGCATCCCCAATGGCGTGCTCAACGTGATCCAGGGCTACGGCGCCACGGCTGGCGACGCCCTGGTGCGCCATCCGGATGTACGCGCGATCTCCTTCACCGGCGGCACTGCCACCGGCCGCAAGATCATGCAGACCGCTGGCTTGAAAAAGTATTCGATGGAGCTGGGGGGCAAATCCCCGGTGCTGATCTTCGAGGACGCCGACCTCGAGCGCGCCCTGGACGCTGCACTGTTCACCATCTTCTCGCTGAACGGCGAACGCTGCACCGCCGGCAGCCGCATCTTCATCCAGGAAAGCGTGTACCCGCAGTTCGTTGCCGAGTTCGCTGCACGCGCCAAGCGCCTGATCGTCGGTGATCCGACCGACCCGAAAACCCAGGTCGGCTCGATGATTACCCAGCAGCACTACGACAAGGTCACTGGCTACATCCGCATCGGTATCGAAGAAGGCGCTCGCCTGGTCGCCGGTGGCCTGGAGCGCCCGGCTAACCTGCCTGCGCACCTGGCCAAAGGTCAGTTCATCCAGCCCACCGTGTTCGCCGACGTGAACAACAAGATGCGCATCGCCCAGGAAGAGATCTTCGGCCCGGTAGTCTGCCTGATCCCGTTCAAGGACGAAGCCGAGGCGCTGCAACTGGCCAACGACACCGAGTACGGCCTGGCCTCGTACATCTGGACTCAGGACATCGGCAAGGCTCACCGCCTGGCCCGTGGTATCGAAGCAGGCATGGTGTTCATCAACAGCCAGAACGTGCGCGACCTGCGTCAGCCGTTCGGTGGTGTGAAAGGCTCCGGTACCGGCCGCGAGGGTGGGCAGTACAGCTTCGAAGTGTTTGCCGAAATCAAGAACGTCTGCATTTCCATGGGTAGCCACCACATCCCGCGCTGGGGCGTGTGACCGTTTTCCCTGAGTACCGGGCGGGCTTCTGTTCTGACGACTGCGACCTCGCTTGGTGCTCTGGGATCTATAAGAATAAGGAGTCTGATCATGGGTAAAGTGGCGCTCGCAGCCAAAATCACTCACGTGCCCAGCATGTATTTGTCCGAACTGCCTGGGCCCCGCCAAGGCTTTCGCCAGGCCGCTATCGATGGACATCACGAAATCAGTCGCCGTTGCCGTGAGCTGGGCGTCGATACGATCGTTGTGTTCGATACCCATTGGCTGGTCAATGCCAATTATCACATTCTCTGCGGAGAGCGATTTGAAGGGGTCTATACCTCCAACGAGCTGCCGCATTTTATCAGCAACATGCCCTACGCATTCCCTGGTAACAAAGAGCTTGGGCTGATCCTCTCCGATGCCTGCAATGCTTTTGGTGTTGAAACCATGGCCCACCATGCCACCACGCTGGGCCCTGAGTACGGCACCCTGGTACCAATGCGCTACATGAACCAAGACCAGCACTTCAAGGTGATCTCGGTCTCGGCTCTGTGCACGTCGCATTATCTGGCTGACAGCGCCCGCCTTGGTTGGGCCATGCGCAAAGCCGTGGAAGACCACTACGACGGCACCGTTGCGTTCCTTGCCAGTGGCTCGCTGTCGCACCGTTTCGCCCAGAACGGCCAGGCCCCGGACTTCGCCACCAAGGTGTGGAGCCCGTTCCTGGAAACCCTCGATCACCGGGTGGTGAAAATGTGGGAAAGCGCCGAATGGGCAGACTTCTGCGCAATGCTCCCCGAGTACGCCTCCAAAGGTCATGGCGAAGGTTTCATGCATGACACGGCGATGCTGCTCGGAACCCTCGGCTGGTCGAACTATGACGGCGAGGCTGAGGTAGTGACCCCGTACTTCGGCTCTTCGGGAACTGGCCAGATCAATGCCATCTTCCCGGTCACCCCCCAGGACGGTTCGGCGATTCCGCAACCGCAGGCGGCTAATCCGGCCAACGTTGCTTCCACCAGTCGCCTGTAACCCACCCGTTCGCAACTGGCCGTCCCCGCGATGGCCAGGTGCTTCTCGCTGAGGATGCCTTCATGCCACACCTGGTTCTGCTCTACACCCCTGACCTGGAAGCCGATGCCGATATACCCGGGCTGTGCCGCGCCCTGGCCGACTGCATGCTCGAACAGCACGACGAAACCGGCAAGGCCGTGTTCCCCACCGGCGGCACCCGCGTGCTGGCCTACCCCGCCACCCATTGCGCGGTGGCTGACGGCAAGGGCGAGTACGGCTTCCTGTACGCCAACCTGCGCATGGGCAGCGGCCGCAGCCGCGAGGTGCACAAGGCGGTCGGCGACAACCTGCAACAGGTACTCAAACAACGCCTGGACGGGCTGCTGCAACAACGCCCGGTCGGCATCACCCTGCAGATCGATGAAAGTGCCCAGCAGGTCTACGACGCCAAACAAAGCACCTTGCACCCGCTGTTCAACCGCCCGGCCTGAACCCAGGCCGCCCGTTGCCTCATCACACAACAAGTACAAAAACCATGAGCACACTCGAACATGCCTCGCCGGCGCCAACCCAGGCTGAACTGGCCGACGCCACCCACCGCACGATTACCTGGCGGCTGATGCCTCTGCTGCTGGTCTGCTACCTGTTCGCCCACCTCGACCGCATCAATATCGGCTTCGCCAAGATGCAGATGAGCCAAGACCTGCAGCTGTCCGATACGGTCTACGGCCTTGGCGCCGGCCTGTTCTTCATTGCCTATGCGCTGTTCGGCGTGCCCAGCAACCTGATGCTGGAACGCGTCGGCCCGCGTCGTTGGATCGCCACGCTGATGGTGGTGTGGGGATTGCTGTCCACCAGCATGCTGATGATTGAAAGCAGCAGTACCTTCTACCTGCTGCGCTTTGCCTTGGGCGCGGCCGAGGCCGGCTTCTTCCCGGGCATCCTGGTCTACCTCAATCGCTGGTACCCCGCCGGGCGCCGGGCCCAGGTCACCGCCCTGTTCGCCATCGCCGTGCCGCTGGCCGGCGTGGTGGGTGGGCCACTGTCCGGGGCGATCCTCGCCTTCATGCACGACAGCGCCGGGCTGCGAGGCTGGCAGTGGATGTTCCTGCTCGAAGGTGCGCCGGTGGTGGTGCTGGGCCTGGTGGTGCTTGCGGCACTGCCGGAACGCTTCGAGCAGGTGCACTGGCTCGACGACCGGCAGAAGGCGGCGCTGCGAGCCCAGTTCGGCTGTGAAGAGCAGCGCAAGACGGTCACCTCCCTGGGCGGCATCCTCATCAGCCCGTCCATCTGGCTGCTGGTGGCTGTGTATTGCGCGGTGATGCTGGCGGTCAACACCCTGGCCTTCTGGATGCCCAGCCTCATTCATGGTGCCGGCATCGGCAGCGACGCCAGCGTCGGCCTGCTCAGCGCCCTTCCCTACCTGGCCGGCTGCGTGTTCATGCTCGCCTGCGGGCGCTCCAGCGACCGCCAGCGCGAACGCCGCTGGCACCTGTGCGTACCGCTACTGATGGCCGCCTCCGGCATCGCCATCACCGGCCTGGCACCGCTGCAACCCTGGCCGGTTTTGGCCGGGCTGATTCTGGCGGGCATGGGCGCCAGCGCTGCGCTGCCGATGTTCTGGCAGTTACCACCGGCTTTTCTCAATGCCCGCACCCAGGCCGCCGGCATCGCCCTGATCAGTTCGCTGGGCAGCATCGCCTCGTTCGCGGCGCCCTACTTCATCGGCTGGGTGCGTGACACCACACAAAGCGCCAGTCTTGCGCTGTACGCCCTGGCCGTCTTCATAACCCTCGGTGGCCTGCTGGTGCTGCGCACCCGGGCCGCCATCGTCAACCCTTGAATCCAGAGATCCCCACCATGCTTGATAACGCATTCATCCAGCAGGCTGCCGAGCGCCTCGACCAGGCCGAACGCTCGCGCGAGCAAGTTCGCCAATTCTCCCTAGAGCAACCAACTATCACCATCGAAGATGCATACGCCATCCAGCGTGCCTGGGTCGCGAAGAAGATCGCGTCTGGTCGCAAGCTGGTCGGCCACAAGATCGGCCTGACCTCGCGCGCCATGCAGGTGTCGTCGAACATCACCGAGCCCGACTACGGCGCGCTGCTCGACGACATGCTGTTCGACGAAGGCAGCGAGATTCCATTCGAGCGCTTCATCGTGCCGCGAGTCGAAGTCGAACTGGCATTCATCCTCGGCAAGCCGCTCAAAGGCCCCAACGTGACCGTGTTCGACGTCCTGGACGCCACCGAATGGGTGATCCCGGCATTGGAAATCATCGATGCCCGCATCCAGCAGGTCGACCCGCAGACCCAGGCCACGCGCAAGGTCTTCGACACCATTTCCGACAACGCCGCCAATGCCGGCGTGGTCATGGGCGGGCGGGCCGTGCGCCCCACCGAGATCGACCTGCGCAAGGTGCCGGCGGTGCTCTACCGCAATGGCGTGATCGAGGAGTCGGGGGTCAGCGCCGCCGTGCTCAACCACCCGGCAAAAGGCGTTGCCTGGCTGGCCAACAAGCTGGCCGCTTACGACATCACCCTGGAGCCTGGCCAGATCATCCTCGGCGGCTCGTTCACCCGCCCGGTGGCTGCGCGCCCCGGCGACACCTTCCACGTCGACTACGACCTTCTCGGCTCGATTGCCTGCCGGTTCATCTGAGGAGCTCGCCATGGACATGCCCATCAACACCTTCAAGCAACGTCTGCGCAGCGGCCAGGCGCAGATCGGCCTGTGGCTAGGCCTCGCCGATGCCTACTGCGCAGAACTTGCCGCCAATGCCGGCTTCGACTGGCTGCTGATCGACGGCGAACACGCGCCCAACGACCTGCGCGGCATGCTCGCGCAGTTGCAGGCGGTAGCGCCGTACCCGAGCCAGCCGGTGATCCGCCCGGTCATCGGCGATACCGCGCTGATCAAGCAGGTGCTGGATATCGGTGCGCAGACACTGCTGGTACCCATGGTCGAGAGCGCCGAACAGGCACGCCAGCTGGTCAAGGCCGTACACTACCCGCCTAAGGGTGTGCGTGGCGTGGGCAGCGCCCTGGCGCGGGCCTCGCGCTGGAATAGCATCCCGGGATACCTCGACCAGGCTGACGCGCAGATGTGCCTGCTGGTGCAGATCGAGAACATGGAAGGCCTGGCCAACCTGGACGAGATCGTCGAGGTCGACGGCGTCGATGGCGTGTTCATCGGCCCTGCCGACCTCAGCGCGGCCATGGGCCACCGCGGCAACCCCGGGCACCCGGACGTGCAAGTGGCGATCGAGGACGCCATCGTGCGCATCGGCAAGGCGGGCAAGGCGGCGGGGATTCTCAGCGCCGACGAGAAGCTGGCGCGGCGCTATATCGAGCTGGGTGCGGCCTTCGTTGCGGTCGGGGTCGATACCACCGTGCTGATGCGTGGATTGCAAACGCTCGCCGGCAAATTCAAGGATACGCTGGTGTTCAGCAGTGCTGGTGGTGGTGTTTACTGACACCACATCGCGCGCACAGACAGAGTGCGATGAACAAGACGAAAACGGCGCCCAATGGGCGCCGTTTTTTTGCAGTGTTCAGAAGAATTACAGCTGAATGATCGCCTTCAGCACAGTCTTGAAGTTCTCGATTTGCTCAGGATTGAATCGGTCGAAAACTTTCTCTTGTTGCTGTTGGGCAATACTCCAGAGAGCTTCGGTCTCATCAATACCCTTGATCGACAAGCGTACCCGGCCTTCATCGTCGGCGATCAAACCCTTACGCTTTAGGTTCGCCACCGCCTCGTCGATTTCACGCGCAGGCATCGCCACCTCGCGTTGCAGGTCATTCAGGCTCAGACCTGCATCGTTCTCCAGAACCATCAACATGCGCGCTTCGCTGGTACGCAATCCGGTGGACAGTTGACGTGGCTGATAGTCGGCCTGGTAAGCGCGCAGTGCCTGTGTCATCAAGTAATACAGGTTATACTGCAAGCGGCCTTGAAAACTGCTGCTCGGTGCAAGCCCTTCGGTACGCTGAGTCATACGAGTGTGTGGGAGTACCATGGAATAGGCACCTTGGTGGTACAGCAGCGGCGAGCGTCCAAAGTCGTCAAAAGCTACTACCTTGCCCACCAAGATCCAGTGATCCCCGCCGTCGAGTTGCTGGTGCTTTTCGCATTGGAAACGCGCTGAGCAATCGACAAGCAGAGGCGCGCCACCGGCCCCCTGCTCGTAATCAACGCCTGCAAAGCGGTCATCCTTGGGGCGTGCGAAGTTATTGGACAGATCGATCTGATCAGCCGCGAGGATGTTCACGGCAAAGTGCGAAGCCTCCTCGAATACCTCATGGCTAGTGGAGCGTTTGTCGATGCTCCAGAGGATCAGCGCCGGCTCTAGTGATACCGAATTGAAGCTGTTCGCAGTAACACCGACCTTCCGGCCGCTAGGCCCAGCAGCGGTAATCACTGTTACGCCAGTCGCGAAATTACCCAGCGCTCGGCGGAAGGCACGGGTGTCGAAATCAGCAGGGTTTACAGTTTCATTAGACATGCAAGACTCCCAGGCAGGCCAGACGGCCTACCCTGTTCATTATTGTGGTTGTGTGGGGATATCAGCCTGAAGCGGCTTAGACCATCGCTGGGTCGGGTTCCAGCCCCATCAGCTCACGCCCCAGAATTTGTGCGCATACGTCGTAGTCGGTATAGGCGTGGGCGCCAGTCAAGTGCGAATCACGGAAGAGTCGTTGCAGCTCGTTCGTTTCGAACCAAGCACCGCCACCGGCAGCTTCCATCAGCCGATCGACCGCTTGGATGCACAGCTTCACTGCATATCCTTGGTTGGTGCGCCAGAATGCAAGCGTGCCGCGCGATGGGTATTCGTGGCGCTCGCTGTGTTCGGCAATCTCATCCCAGCTTTTTTCCAAGAGTGCGCGAGCAGCCGCGACCTGATGGGTGGATTCGGCGAGGCGCATCAGCGCTGGCGTTGCGGCGCCGACCGCGGCCCCCGTATAGGCGCGTACGCGATTACGGGTCTTCTCGCGGAAGACCTCGAGCATGCGCTCGGCGACGCCGAGGCTGACTGTCGAGAATCCACTGGCGAAGTATGGACGGTAAGGGGTGAAGAAGATCTTGCTGTCCGGGTACAGTCCGAAACCTGCCGACTTGCCTTCCATCATATCCTTGGCTTTCTGGATACGGTGCTCAGGCACAAATGCATCCTTAACGATTAGTGTCTTGCTACCGCTGCCGCGCATACCGACCGCGTACCAGTCATCACGAATCTCATAGTCACTGCGCGGCAGTAGCGCGAAACAGTAATCCTGGGAGCCTTCGGCGTTAGGCCTGCGGAATCCAAGAATGGCCCACTCGGCGTGATCACAGCCGGAGCTCCAGCCCATCTCGCCGCTGAAGCTCACACCACCTTCTACTTCTTCGGTACGACCGAAGGGTGCGATGCTGCTGCTGGCGGTGGCATCAGGGTTGCTGCCCCATACCTCTTCCTGCAGCTTTGATGAGAACATCGCCATCTGATGGCTGTGGGTGCACAGCAAGCTCATCGCCCATGCAGTGCTGGCACAGGCACCGGCCAGCAGTGCAATGCACTGAGCAAACTGTGGTAGGGATATCTCCATCCCACCATACTGCTTGGGCAGGAACGCACGGTGCAGGCCAATGCTCTTGAGCAAGGCGATGTTCTCTGCGGGGACGCTGCGATCCTGCTCCGCCCGAAAGGCGTTGGAGGCAATGGACGGCAGAACAGCTTTGAGGTCTTCCAGCAGGGGGTTTGGCTTTTTCATGAACTGTCTCTTTATTATTGGATAGTCAGCGCGCATGCCCAATGCAGAATTGGGCAGCCGAGAAATCTCGATGACAGTTTCAGTATGTGTCGCTGGACGTGGTCGAGAAATGCACGTTCCGAGGGGAAAATTGCACTTTCCATGAGACGCTTGCCTGGAATAACCAAGGCGCGACGCTCTCGAATTTCAGGAATGGTAAAGCGTGATGCAAAGTCATCACATGCTCTTGGTGTAGCGATCGCACAAGCGCCAACTCTTAACGTGGCACGTGCTATGGCCCTTGATTAGGCGACCGACGATGTCAGGCAGGCAGAGTTGTGATAGCCAAGACTTTGCCTCCAAGAACAGCTTTCAGTGTAGACATTGGTAAGCCAGAAATCGCAGGCTGAACCCTGCCAAGTGCATCGGTACCTGGCTAAGCTACGGGCGCTTCACGGCTTTACCTTCTTCATCTCCTCGAGCAACTGCATCAGATGCTGGAGCTTCTGCTCGCCGAATTGACTTAGAATTTTCTCGTAATTTCGACCCATTTCCTCACTCATCGCCAGGAATGCCTGATGCCCCTTTTCGGTCAGGCTTATGAACACGCGACGCTGGTCTTCAGCTGATTTGCGCCGGCCCACGATGCCATCGCGCTCAAGACGCTTGAGTACGCCCGTCATGCTGGGTTTGAGAATGCACGCTGCCTCAGCCAACTGGTGGCTTTCCAGTTCTCCCTGCTGACGCAAGATGCGAATGACGCGCCATTGCTGTTCAGTGAGGTCATGGGCATTGAGCGCGGGGCGGAAGAACGCCATCGTGGCTTCGCGCGCCTGCAGTAAGGTGAGCGTCAGGGAGGGTCTTGGTGTGCTCATGCGTACCTAGGCATAAGTGATGAAATGTGCAAAGCATTATGCCACTGCAGGCTCATTAATACATTAACAATTTTTGGGGTTCAGCTTTCACGATAATGCGGATTGCTTCCACTGGGCCTCATGGCCTTACCGTAGCACGCGAGAAGCCTTAAGCAAGACAGGCAAAGCAATCTCGGCAATACAGAAGATCCAACTAATCGATAGCAAGAACGCAACATTTGACGAAGCATCAAGTAGTGCTAAATGCTCTTTATTACCTACCACTGAGCTCTTTCAGAATATTTATTTTAAAGTTCAGCTTCTTTTACAGAGACCAACCGAAACCTGGTCACACTCCCTAACTTTCGCTTAGATGTTTCAGCCCTGGCAACCACCATCCCCTTAAGCCACGGAAAACCGATCTGACGTGCCCTCTGTGCTCATCCACACTGAAAGACAGCGAGACTCAAAAGCGCAGCCAGTTTAGTTAATCAATTGTAGGACGCATTTAGTAAGTGAGTTGACTGAAAGTCGTCAATGAGTGATCAGAACTCAATTTCATAGGATTGATTGAACGGTCAACCAATTTTGAGCGTTCATGCTAGTTAGTTAGAAATCAACGACCCGGAACACACACACTGAACCCTGAAGCCTAGAGAATACGGGGCATTCAGCATAGGCACCTCACATACCTGCTAGGCTCGGGCGGCATACTTCATATGGGTCACAAGGGTAGGCGGCTGAAGTCAGCGTGATTGACTGGCACTTTTCGCACCCCAAAGTGATTACCTGTGCCACCTCAAATCAAGTCCTAGTGCTGTCGTGAGAAATGTAACTTCTTGCTTCCCCTGCGTTTTTGCACGTACATTTTTTTCGCGCGTCGCGTTAACACCATCTCTCAAGCCAGATGATCCTTCTGCTCAGCAAGGAATTGGCTCTATGAAGGTAATAAAAATGAGCGAAGTATCCCCTGCAACAAAACGAACTTGGCCCGCCTTGTTCGGCTTTATTCTGCTACTGTGCGGTTTAGCTCTGTTAATTGGCGGAGTCCAACTTCTTAAATTAGGCGGCTCTGGGTATTATGCATTCGCCGGAATCGTGTGCCTTGTCAGCGGCTATCTCCATGTGAAAGCAAGGCGCTCCGGATTCTGGGCATTTTGCGTACTGTTTATCGGTACCCTCCTATGGGCCCTTACAGAGGTCGGGCTACAGTTCTGGCCACTTGTGCCACGTCTGTCTGGTGTATTGGTACTGGCAGTTCCAGCACTGCTAATCGCCCCTCATCTCTCCGGCCCAACCTCACCCACCCGCCCTTGGTACAGTGCGGCAGCAGTTATGGCGGTCGCCGTCATTGCAGGGTTCGCTGCGATGTTCGTGCCCCATGGGGTGATCAGCGATCCGCAGGAAGTGACAGTCAATCCATCCGCTGAAACCTCTGCCGCCAGCGACTGGGCCGCCTATGGCCGAACCGCTGCAGGCACACGTTTCGTTCCAGCTGATCAGATCAACAAAACTAACGTAAGCAAGCTAAAGGTTGCCTGGACTTTTAGAACTGGTGAGCTGCCAGTTAACGGCTCTGAGTATCAAAATACTCCTCTACAGGTTGGAGATACTTTATATGTGTGCACTCCGCTCAACCGTGTGATCGCACTGAACGCTGATACGGGGGAGGAGCGCTGGCATTTTGATCCGAAGGTGCAGAGCAACGGTAAATGGCAGCGTTGCCGCGGTGTGAGTTACTTCGACGTCAGCATCTCGCCCGCTGGAGCGAGCGTGAACGCTTCGGTAGATCAATCATCCCAAGCTTGCAGCAAACGGATTATTACCAGCACCGTGGATGCACGGCTGATCGCGCTGGATGCCGCCACTGGCAAACCATGCGAGGAGTTTGGCGATAAAGGCAGCGTCGATTTGAAGCGCGGCTTGGGCCAAATAAAAAATGCTTTCTACGTTCCGACTTCGGCGCCGACCGTGGCAAAAGGGCTGATCCTTGTCGGTGGTTGGGTGTACGACAATCAGGAAGTGAGCGAACCATCGGGCGCCTTCCGTGCCTTCGATGCCCGCACCGGCAAGATCGCCTGGGCATGGGATGTAGGTAATCCGAATCTGCAGATGCCCCCGGCAGAAGATTATCAATACACCCGCGGCACTCCTAACGTCTGGAGCACGCCAGCTTTCGACGAAAAATTGGGCCTGGTTTACCTCCCGACTGGCAACGCGACTCCGGATTACTACGGAGGCAAACGGCGTGATTTCGATGAGGAGAATTCATCCTCTATCGTGGCTCTCGACATTGCCACCGGCAAGATCGCATGGCGTTTCCAGACAGTTCACCATGATCTCTGGGACTATGACGTTCCCGCGCAACCAGCGCTGTACGACATTCCTGCACAGGATGGGAGCAAGACACCGGCCTTGGTGCAAGTAACTAAGCGGGGCCAGATTTTCGTGCTTGACCGTCGCAACGGAAATCCAATCCGAAAGGTTGAAGAGAAGCCTGTACCGCAAGGCGCAGCGCCAGGTGATCACCTGGCGCCTACACAACCGTACTCAGTGGAGATGCCAGTCATCGGCGTCAAGCGTCTCCAAGAGGTAGACATGTGGGGAGCGACGATCTTTGATCAGATGCTGTGCCGGATAACGTTCAAGAGCGTCCGGTACGAGGGTGACTTTACTCCTCCTCGGCCCGAGTCCACAGGGCTGCAGTTCCCCGGCAACTATGGCGGTATGAATTGGGGCAGCGCATCGATCAATGAAGATACCGGCACACTTATCGTCAATGACATTCGTCTTCCGCTGCTTACGACTCTGGTCGAGCCGCGCGCAATCGGCGATGCACAAAGCACCGGCGTTCATGACGGCAAAAACCTCTATTCGCCACAAGCAGGACTTCCGTATGCAGTGGTGACCTCTCCGTTCATGTCCCCACTCGGCATTCCGTGTATCGCTCCGCCGTTCGGGACGGTGTCAGCGGTTGATCTCAATACCGGAAAACTACAATGGCAGCGGCCAGCAGGTACAGTGCGTGATATCCGCATGGCGAACGTTCGCGTCAGCCTCCCAGTACCACTAGGCATGCCTACATTGGGCGGGTCATTCACCACGCGCTCTGGTCTGGTTTTCCATTCCGGCACACAGGACTACTACCTGAGGGCTTATGACCAGACGTCTGGTGATGAGCTCTGGAAAGCAGAACTGCCGGTTGGCTCCCAAGCAACACCGATGAGCTACGTTTCGCCTCAAACCGGTAAGCAGTATGTCGTGGTAGTCGCTGGCGGAACGCGCCAGTCCCCTGACCGCGGTGATTACGTGATTGCCTATTCTTTGCCTGATCAGTAAGCGCTCGGTAGAGGGTGCATTGGTTGACCAATTGCACCCTCCTGCCCCTAGGCATCAGGTTTGCGTGATTGCTGCGAATTCGAGTGGCAGTCAGTCAAGCACGGCCTGGAATTCCGTTTAAAGCAATTCTGTTTTGCAGCTATCTGCCATTGAAGTAGCCCTCGATTCTGTCGGAGGCTCTTCTTCAAGACGGTTGGGATTCCCACCCTACACGTTCCTCACCTTAATGGGGCATTGGCTAACGGCCCCAGTGCCTCCTCCACCTAAAAGAGCAGCTTATGACTAACCTTTTTTGTCCCTTTGATCTATCAGGAATCGAGCTTTCTAACCGGATCGTTATGGCTCCCATGACTCGTGTCAGGGCGCCTGATGACATCGCTAATGCTGGGATTGCCCTGCACTACACTCAGCGTGCAACAGCAGGGCTGATCGTTACGGAGGGCACGCCAATATCGCGTGAGGGTCAGGGGTATATCTTTAACCCTGGTATTTATACACCCGCACAGATCGAAGGATGGAAGCTGACCACTGATTCAGTCCACTCGGTCGGGGGCGAATCTATGCGCAGATCTGGCATGTTGGGCGGCTGTCGCATCCGTCTATCCAAGACAATGGTACATCTCCAGTCAGTGCTACATCCAAACAAGCTAGGGCGTCGCAAGCCTTTGGTTATGACGCACAGGGTAAGCCTGCGAGGTTGCATTCCCCTGCCCCTCGCCGTTTGAGTACTGAGGAGGTAGAGCGAGTTATCCGTGATTTCGCCGATGCCGCAAACAACGCAGTGAAGGCTGGATTCGATGGCGTGGAAATCCATGGCGCGAACGGTTATCTGCATGAGCAGTTTTTAAACCCGCATGTCAACGATCGCAGCGACCGGTACTCTGCAGAAACGCTTGAGAACCGTATCCGCTTCACTTTGGATGTTATCGATGCCTGTATAGAGCGCATTGGTTCTGAGCGAGTAGGCATTCGATTGTCACCATACGGTGAACTTTTCGATATGCCTCTCTATGACGAGATTGATCAGACCTATGAGCAATTAGCGATTGAGGCAGGTGAAAGAAATCTTTCCTATGTTCATATCATGAACCAGAGAGGGGCAGAACGCTTCTACTTTGTCGAGCGCACGAACCAAGACGATGACTTCTTTGTACTCCTAAAAAAGATGAAGGCTCACCTGCCACGCACAGCTTTAATCCTGGCCGGTGGCTTGACCCCAGTTCGGGCAGAGCGCTTGATTACTCAAGGTTATATTGACCTAGCAGCTTTCGGTAAGAACTTCATCAGTAATCCAGACCTGGTTGCTCGGTTTAAGAATGGCTGGCCTTTGGCTCCCGTAAACACTGATCGTATTTACGCTGGTGACTTCACCGGTTATATCGACTACCCGCCCTTTCATGCCAACACCTCTGTAAAATAGTCGTCGCGACCTATCGATCGCACCCTCCGCTGCTTCGCTGGGAGGATGCGGTCGTTTTTCGTGCCGTAACCGACGTCCGAGAGCTAAGTCCCACATAATGATCCAATCAAATAGGCCATTTTCAGTCCATTTGTGTCGAGCTTAAGGAGTCAGTTGAATGGGAGTCGACTACCCGGAATCAATCGATTTAGAACAGCCGCACGATCGAGCAAAATCCTCATAAGCTGCATTGAAGATTCGGACAAAGCCTCAAATTTCGAGTACACAAAGCTGATATCGAACTCAATGGGCTCTACCAACCGAACTACGGCTAAGCCGCTATCTTGTGCCACGAACTCATCGACCAACGCAATACCTAAACCTTGTTTCACCAAGGCAACGCCCTCAACTGCCGTGGTGAAATTGAGAATTGGAGAATAAGCAAGCGCCTGATCCTCAAACGCTTTCGCCAAAATTCCACCAAAGGGTATGTCGCGCCTGAATAACAGCAGTTCAAAGTCGGCCAACTGCTTTAGGGTTGCAACCTCCTGGCTCGCAAGAACATGGTCTGGCGGCACAGCGCACACCATGCTGCCGCGCATAAATGGAAAACAGTTAAGGTGCTCATGCTCCACAGGAAGGGCTGCAACAGCAAGATCTATCTGTTTTCCGAGTAGCTGAGCAGGCATGTCTCTTATGAGTGCAGTTTGCCAGTGGATGTCAAGCCCCGGGACTTCACGCTTCAACTTCGCTAACGCGTAAGGGATAAGCACTGTCGAAAGTGTAGTACTACAGCATATTCGCAACTGCCGAGCCGGCTGCCCTGCCAACGCCATCGCACACTCATTGACCGCTTGGGCGGCGAGGTAAACTCGCTCTACTTCTCGATAAAGAGTGTGAGCTTCTGCAGTAGGTACCAGCCTGTTGTTAACCCTCTCGAATAGCCTGTAGCCCAGACGAGCCTCCACATACTGGATGAGCTTGCTGACCGCCGGTTGGGTGACATACATCATCTTTGCAGCCGCGCTGACCGACCCCGTGAGCATCACGGCTCGGAACATTTCCATGTGGCGCATCTTGAATACCCACTGGGCGGAGTCTGACATGGACATGAACATCATTACCTTGGCTAATGGTTTAGGCGATCTCGTCATGAGCGTCGCCGGCTGAGTCGTCGTAATGTGGTTACGAGCCACAATAACAGTGGGCCTTGCCTTCTTCGAAAGGTCAAGCCGCTGACCGAAGCCTACCGGTTGAATTGTGGCCCTTTTGCTGATGCTTGCTCGTGTGTGGGACGTGGCTCAGAAAGGACTCTGAGCTCGCGTCCTTTTTTGCCACGCCCGCCGAGCCTGCGCGCTACCAACCAATAATGATAAGAGGCACCCCAAATGGCGATCGATACTCCCGTGCTAGATACGCCCGCGACTCAAGCGCGGCGTACGCGGACACGCTTCATGATCCTGGCCTTGATCTCCGGCGGCACAATGATCAATTACCTTGACCGCACGGTCATGGGTATTGCAGCCCCAGCCATCAGCCAAGACCTGGGCCTGTCAGCAGTGATGATGGGCTTAATCTTCTCTGCGTTCTCTTGGACTTACGCTGCTGCTCAAATCCCGGGCGGCATCCTCATTGACCGGCTCGGCACGAAGCTGACCTACTGGCTAGCACTGACACTGTGGTCAGTGTTCACTGCGCTACAGGGCCTAGCACAAGGCTTTGCGTCGCTTCTGGGCCTCCGAATGCTAGTCGGCGCTTCCGAGGCTCCATGCTTTCCGACCAACAGCCGCGTTGTCGCCACATGGTTCCCGCAAAGCGAGCGCGCTCGAGCAACGGGTATTTACACCTTCGCTGAGTATGTAGGTCTCGCCTTCCTCTCCCCTGCGCTGTTCTGGGTTCTGCATGCCTACGGATGGCGAGTGCTGTTACTGAGTGTTGGCGCTGTAGGTGTGCTCTATGGCTTGGTTTGGTGGCGGAAATACCATGAACCACACGAGTCGCGCACCGCAAACAAGGCCGAGCTCGATTACATCCGCGAAGGTGGCGGTGTGGTCGACGGTGGTCAAAAAGCTACTCGCTTTGAATGGCGTCAGATCCCTGCTCTGCTCAAGCATCGCAACATGCTGGGCATTTGCCTTGGTCAATTTGCGTGTAACTCCACGAACGTCTTCTTCCTGACATGGTTCCCGACTTACTTGGTTACAGAGCGCCATATGCCCTGGCTGAAGGTAGGTTGGGTCGCCGTGTTGCCCTTCATTGCTGCATCGCTGGGAACCTTGGTGGGTGGCTGGCTCTCGGACGCGCTGCTGCGCCGCGGTTATTCCTTGAACGTGGCACGCAAGCTGCCAGTCATCGCAGGCCTACTCACTGCATCCGTGATCGTACTCGCAAACTACGTCGATTCTGACGCCTTGGTGATCGCGATCCTGTGTGTCGCTTACTTCGCACAGGGCATGTCTGCACTCGCATGGATGATCGTTTCTGATATCGCCCCCAAAGGCATGCTTGGTCTCTCTGGCGGTGTGTTCAACCTGTTTGCTAACGCAGCCGGCATCGTGACTCCACTGACGATCGGCGTGATCGTTTCCACAACAGGTTCCTTCGTCTGGGCACTTGCGTTCGTGTCGTCTATCACCGTGCTCGGTGCCCTTTGCTACCTCTTCATCGTGCGTGATCTCACCCGTTTGCCTGCCATTGAGCAGCCTGAGCAAGGACTTACCAAATGAAACAGTATCTCGAAGGCCAAACGGCGATTGTGACTGGCGGCATGCGGGGGATAGGACTGGGCATCGCAAAGCGCCTCCACACCTCAGGCGCGAGAGTTGTGATCTGGGATCTGAATGTCGACAACTGGGATGCAGAGGCTAATGGTTTTGAGCCGGCGCTTCGGCAGGCCGTCAATGTCGCCTCCCTCGCATCCGTGGAAGAGGCTTTTGCTGTAGCTGCAGCCGAGTTCGGTCGCATCGACATCCTGGTAAACAACGCCGGAATCAATGGCCCCGTTACACCCTCTTGGGAATATCCGATCGAAGCGTGGGATCAGGTCATCGCCGTAGACCTGAACGGAGTGTTCTATTGCTGCAGAACCGCCATCCCCCACATGCGTGCCAATGGCTATGGACGGATTGTTAACGTTGCATCCATGGCGGGTAAAGACGGGGTGCAATACATCTCCGCCTACTCAGCTGCCAAGGCCGGTGTGATCGCTTTCACTAAGGCTGCTGCTAAAGAGCTCGCCCAAGACGGCGTAATTCTGAACTGCATCGCTCCCGCAATGGCCGAAACCGCGCTCATGAACGAAATGACGCCAGAGCACATCGCCGCCAGCAAAGCGAAGATTCCGATGGGCAGGTTCCTGCAGATTGAAGAGATCGCCAATATGGTCAACTGGATTGCTGGGCCAGAGTGCAGCTTCACCACAGGGTTCGTCTTCGACTTGAGCGGCGGGAGGGCGACATATTGAAACGCTTGAGTGTTGCTCATCTCACGGCCCTCGACTTGGCACCAGTTGCCTTAGCTAAGGAAGCTGCCCAGGCTGGATTCACACATGTCGGACTTCGCCTGCATCCAGCCATGAAGGGCGGTCTGGCTTATCCAGTGCGCTCAGGCACCCCAGCAATGGCCGAACTCCTTAGCGTGCTCAAGAGCGAAGACATTAGGGTCAATGATGTTGAATTCGTTGAACTGACGCCTGAAATCGACGTGAAGAGTGTGGAATGGCTTTTGGAGGCCGCAGCGGAGCTTGGCGCTGATTCCCTGACGGTTTCCGGTGATGATCCAGACTTTCCTCGGCTCAGCACAAACTTCAGCAGTCTTTGCGACCTGGCCGCGCCTTATGGGATCCGCATCAACATTGAATTCATGCGCTGGCGTGATGTGGCCAACCTCAAGCAGGCCGCTGCGCTTGTTGAAGCGGCTGGTAAACAGAACAGCGGAATCCTCTTGGATGCGCTGCATCTGTTCAGGGCGGGGAATACGCTGGCTGATCTTCAGCAGGTTGATCCCGGGTGGTTGGCAGATGTCCAACTATGCGACGCCCCTCTTGCTCCCCCCTCCCCTGAACTCATCATTCAGGAAGCCCGGGAGGGGCGCTTAATGCCTGGGAGCGGATTGCTGCCCCTTGCTGAGCTGATTGAGGTGCTGCCGCGAGATGTTCGTTACGGCGTGGAGGTGCCGGTTAAAGGCCTATCAGCAAGTGAACGCATGAAGCGAGGTGCTGACAGCATCTTCACATCGACGCTTTCCGGGCTGCTCTACCCATCTTAATCAACTCGAGGCCTGAGCAAGCACAGTTAAAACAGACCTCGCGCGACAGCCTCCCGCCGTCGCGCTTATAGCCCAATATTCAAAGCCACCGGATTGGTAGGTGATCGATGGAACCCTCCCATATCGATCCTCTACCGGTGGATGGAACACAGTTTTCTCCTCGTAGGACTCACGCAATATGACTACTCCCCAACCCCCCAACACTAGCCGCTGGCCTATCTGGCTCGCCGTGTTAGGCATGCTGATCTTCGCCCTGCCCTTCATCGGTTTAGGCGCCTACCTGGCAGGCCTTGGAGGATCATGGTACTTCCTGCTCGCTGGCGTAGGTTTCCTAGTATCAGCAGTGCTCACAGCACGTAGACGGCTAGAAGGGTTTTGGTTGTTCGCCCTCGTCATCATCTGTTCGGTTATCTGGGCACTGGTAGATGTTGGCCTGCAGTTCTGGCCATTGATCTCAAGGCTCTTCGCCCTTGGCGTCCTCAGCTTGGTCGTGGCACTGGTTTATCCAACGGCGTTGAGAGCGCACGGTAAAGCGCATATCGCCGGATCCTACAGTGTGGCAGGCGTTTTGTTCTTGGCATTGATCGGTGGATTCTGGGGTATGTTCCAGCCTCATAATCCGGTGAACGGCCAAGGGCCAGGTTTGACAAGCGTTGATCCTGCCCTCGCGCAGAAGAATTGGCAGTCCTATGGTAATGATGCAGGGGGTAGCCGGTTTGCTGCACTGGATCAGATCAACCGCAGCAACGTCAGTAAACTCGTGCCGGCGTGGACGTACCACACCGGTGACGTTGCGCTCAGCGATGGTAACGGAGCTGAAGATCAACTGACGCCATTGCAAATCGGCAACAAAGTCTTCATCTGCACCCCTCACAACAACGTGATTGCACTGGATGCGGACACCGGTAAAGAGCTGTGGAGACACGACACCAACGCTAA
This sequence comes from Pseudomonas sp. NPDC089395, assembly GCF_044749525.1. Classification (NCBI taxonomy): domain Bacteria; kingdom Pseudomonadati; phylum Pseudomonadota; class Gammaproteobacteria; order Pseudomonadales; family Pseudomonadaceae; genus Pseudomonas; species Pseudomonas sp. NPDC089395. The sequence goes on along the minus strand of NZ_JBIVID010000002.1, from coordinate 172,471 downwards.
AACTAAATTGTGGCAACGGTGCCGCGGCATGGCGTACTTCGATGCCTCTACGCCGCTCATTCAGCCCTCGGACGGAAGCACTCCCGTACCCGCTGTTGCCGTAGCTGCAGGCGCCAATTGCCAGCGTCGCCTATTCACCAACACTATCGACTCTCGACTGATCGCTGTGGATGCCGACACGGGTGCCCTCTGCCAAGGCTTCGGAGTGAACGGTGAGGTAAATCTGAAAGACGGTATGGGCGACATGCCAGATTCCTACTATTCACTGTCATCTCCGCCTCAAGTTGCGGGTACCACGGTGGTAGTAGGCGGGCGAATCGCTGACAACGTACAAACTGACATGCCAGGCGGCGTGATTCGGGGCTTCGATGTTGTCACTGGTGCCATGCGCTGGGCATTTGACCCAGGCAATCCCACTGACCGGGCCGCACCTGATTCTGGAAAGACGTACGTGCGGAGCACCCCAAACAACTGGGCTCCGATGACCTATGACCCATCCTCGAATACCATCTTCCTGCCTATGGGCAGCTCCTCCACCGATATTTACGGTGTCGAGCGTACTGCTCTCAACCACAAGTATGGCGCTTCCGTACTTGCTCTCAACGCCACCACTGGTGAGGAGAAATGGGTCTATCAGACGGTTCACAACGATCTCTGGGACTTTGACCTGCCCATGCAGCCAAGCCTGGTCGATTTCCCTGTTGATGGAAAATCTGTGCCTGCTGTAGTCATTGGTACCAAAGCGGGTCAGATCTTCGTTCTCGACCGAGCTACTGGTAAGCCTCTGACTCATGTGGAGGAGGTACCGGTTAAAGCGGCCGACATTCCTAACGAGCAGTATTCACTTACCCAGCCGAAGTCGTTGGGCATGCCACAAATTGGCGCTCCTACTCTTACTGAATCAGATATGTGGGGCGCGACACCGTTTGACCAAATGCTGTGCCGGATCTCCTTCAAGCAGATGCGATACGAGGGTCTATTCACCGCCCCTGGAACTGATCTGTCGCTGAGTTTCCCAGGCTCCTTGGGCGGAATGAATTGGGGTGGGCTGTCGTTTGATCCCGTTCATGGCTACATCTTCGCCAATGACATGCGGCTCGGCTTGTGGGTGAAGATGACTCCTCAAGAGAAGAATGCGCCCACTGCGTCTGGCGGCGAAGCGCTGAATACCGGGATGGGAGCAGTCCCGCTCAAAGGTACTCCTTACTCAGTCAATAAAAACCGTTTCCTGTCGATCGCTGGCATTCCTTGCCAAGCGCCACCGTTCGGAACACTGACTGCGATTGACATGAAAACCCGTCAAATCGCATGGCAGGTACCAGTCGGTACCGTCCAGGACACTGGGCCACTCGGTGTCAAAATGCACCTGCCGCTTCCGATCGGCATGCCAACCTTGGGAGGTACACTGTCGACCCAAGGTGGCTTGGTATTCATTGCGGGTACGCAAGACTACTACCTTCGCGCTTACAACACCGCCGATGGCAGCGAAATCTGGAAGGCCAGGCTGCCAGTTGGCAGTCAAGGCGGGCCAATGACCTACGTGTCTCCGAAAACAGGGAAACAGTATGTCGTCATCACCGCCGGTGGAGCCAGACAATCGCCTGACCGCGGCGACTACGTGATCGCCTACGCTCTTCCTTAAGTGCGATTCTAAGCGGGAGCGAGGGTCAAACTTCAAACCCGCAAGCAGTGGTATGCGCGGCTGAAACAGAATTTATTTCAGCCGCGTACCTGTGTAAGTCCGCTCGGGATCTCTAGAAAATAGAGATGGGATAGTCGATGATAATCCTTACCTCATCATCATCTACGTAGCGGTATCCAGTCGAGGAGCGATGGGTAGCTTGTCGGACACGGACAGAGAGATCTCTAGCTGCGCCAGTCTGTACGACATACCGCGCCTCTATGTCCCTCTCCCAGTGGCGAACATCAGCGCCCTCGGGATAGACATAGCGTCGAGTATAAAAAGTGTTATGACTATCTCGGTTATCGATCTGATCGCCTCTGACGTAGCGTGTCATAAACGATAGTCCAGGCACCCCGAACGGTGCCATGTCTAAGTCATAACGCAACTGGAAAGATCGCTCATTGGGCTCAGTAAAGGTCGCGAACTGTACCGCGTTGGCTAAAGAAACTGATCCACCCATGGTGGTAAATGCAGCCCAATCCATCGGCTCATCGCTTTCTACTTTTTGAGCAGCGAATGTGAACGTATGCGCCAGATACTTATAGGCAACCGACATCGACCAGGTTGTGTTATTGATCACGCTGGCCAGTTGACGCCCAGTATCCAACGTTCTGTAAATGTTGCCGTCGAATGTGACCGACTGAGATGGATCAATCTGGTAGCGGTAATTGACGTTGCCGTAGTACTGACGCCAAGTGTCTTCGAGTTCGGAGCCGTACACCGAAAGCTTTAGGTTATCAATAACCGAATATTTAGCACCTACATAGCTCACTGAGTCAATAGCAATGGGTAGGCCGTAGTCCGTAGTGATTGGGTCATCGTTATTAGAAGAGGCAACCCCTCCCTGCCCATAGAAGTGACCTGCATCCAAATGCAGCTTTTCCACGTCCCAACCAAACATCCAGCCGGTCGCAGAGCTTGGAAACAGGCGAACGGTGTTGACCGAGAAAACCGGGACTGCTGGAAATAGATTCCCATACTGGAAAAGCGCTCCATCGTAGCGCAATTTTACTGAAGCACCCGCCTTGTTGAAGTTATCTTGCGGCTTACCATCATCCTGTATAGGCATCAGCCGCAAACCCGTGCGCCCTCCGCCGCTATCGAGTTTGATTCCCAAGAAACTGTAAGCATCTACGCCGACACCAATTTCTCCTGGCGTAAACCCAGATGTGAAATTGGCCATGAAGCCTTGCGCCCACTCTTCTGCATACCCATTGCGGTCACCAGCTGGCTTGAATGCGTTTGTGCCGGTACCACTACTTGCACCATTACGATAGTCACGGTTGAAATAAAAATTTCTAGCCGTCACCGTCAGCTTACTATCACCAATGAAATCGGCATTCTGTTCAGCGTTTGCCCTCCCCTCAAAAAAGACAAAGGGGATGATAGCCAAGCACGCAACTCGGTTCGCAGTCATAGGGTGCACCATCTATTATTTTTGTATTTAGATACAACGAAAGAATGTGACTTTCTGGCCCAGTAGCTTCAATCTTTACAGCTTTCTGATCAACCCTTCCTGAGCCACACTGGCAACCATTGCGCCGTGTGCGTTATAAATATTCCCTCTCGACAGGCCTCTTCCTGTATCAGACCAGGGACTGTCCATCACATACAGAAGCCAATCATCAGCCTTGATATCTTGATGAACCCAAAGAGCATGATCGAGGCTGGCGACCTGCATATTCTCCTGAAGATCTGAAACACCATGAGGCAATAGTGATGTGATGAGCAACCCGATGTCAGAGGCGTAAGCCAGGATTGACCTATGCAGCGTTTGATCTTCGGGTAAGTCACCTGCTGCCTTGAACCAAAAGCGCTTCAAGGGCTGTTGCGCTATTGGCTTGCTGGGATCAATCAAGTCGACAGGACGAATTTGGATCGCTTGGGCCGCGGAAAAACGCAGTCTGACTTGCTCTGCCAATGCCTCATTCCCTTCCATTAAATCAATCTCTAGCGGAAGGGTTTCCGGCCCCGGCACACATGGCATCTTCGTCTGATAACTCAAGCCAGGCTCGAAAATGTGGAACGAAGCCGAAGCAGTGAATATCGGCTTTCCATCCTGACTTGCAGTGATCTGGCGTGTACTAAAGCTTCTGCCATCGTGCAGTGAGTCGACTTGATACAGCACTGGTTTGGCGGCCCTTCCTTTTCGGATGAAATATCCATGAATAGAGTGCAGCACTTTCTCGCTTCCGACGGTCATGCTAGATGCAGCAACGGCCTGGCCCAGCGCCTGGCCTCCGAAAAGTTGCGGTAAATACAGTTCCTGACTAGCGCCACGAAAAATGCCTTGCTCAATGCGTTCAAGCGAGAAAATGTTCACCAGTTCAGCGAGCGAGGTGGTCATGGGTGAGCCTATTGCTGATTCACAAATGGATAATCGGTGTAGCCCTTGGCGTCGCCACCGTAGTAGGTCGAGGAGTCAGGTTTCGTGAGCGGTAACCCCAGTCGAAAACGGTTGGGAAGGTCGGGATTCGCGATAAACGGACGTCCGAATGCCACTGCGTCTGCCAGATTCTGGTTAAGCAAGTGCTGAGCGCTCTGAGCATCGTAGTGACCGCAGTAGATCAAGACGCCCGGAAACTCTTGCCTCAGAGCACGGCGAAAGTCCTCAGTGAGTTTGACTTCCCCTCCCCGCCAATCAGGCTCGTTGATATGCACATACGCCACCTCACGGCGAGACAAATGCTGGGCCAGGTACAGTGCCATCTCTTCTGAATCGTCATCTGTGATATCAAAAATGTCAGTCAAAGGAGAAAGGCGGACACCCACCCGGTCGTAACCGATGGCGATACCTACCGCGTCGACAATCTCAAGCACAATCCTTGCTCTGTTTTGGATCGTGCTGCCGTATTGATCCTTTCGCTTATTCGTACCAGTGGCAGTGAACTGATGGAGGAGATATCCGTTCGCGGCATGGATCTCCACCATGTCACATCCCGCACGAGTGGCGCGAACTGCTGCCCTGCGGTAATCATCCACGATGCCGCCAATTTCATCGGTACTCAGTTCTCGCGGCGTACTGGCGGGCGTCGGCCCAGAGGAGCCATCAGCAAACTCCACGAAGGCCTTGGTAGTCTCACCTCGGATTGCAGTCGGCGCCACAGGCTGAGCTCCTCTTGGCTGAACCAGCTCGTGCGATACGCGCCCTACATGCCAGAGTTGCATCGCCAAGCGGCCCCCTGCAGCATGTACTGCGCGGGCAACACCACCCCAGCCCTTTTCCTGATCGTCGGTGTAGATCCCTGCCGTGTACACGTAGCCAACTGCTGTCGGAGAAATGTTCGTGGCTTCTGAGATAACCAGCCCAGCACTCGCGCGCTGACTGTAGTAGAGCTCTTGAAGCGGCCCAGGTACTGTGTCCGGTGTGCGCGCTCGGGTGAGGGGCGCCATGAGAATCCGGTTGGGAAAAACACAAGCGCCGCATTTCAAAGGTGTGAAGATATCCATGCGATTAACCCTCAGATGCCCTTGTAGACGGGAGTTCGCTTTTCAGTAAACGCAGCGATCCCCTCTTTAAAGTCTTCACTGAGGAGAACACGGCGGAATGCAGTGCGCTCGAGCTCAAGTGCAGCATCAAGGCCGCAGTCTGCACCGCGGCGAACCACTTGCAACGAAGACCTGACAGCCAATGGGCCGTTTCGCACAATCAGCTCCGCGATTTCCATTGCACGAGGCAGGAGTTGGTCAGGCTCAACCAGCTCACTAACCAAACCCTCAGCCAACGCTCTATCTGCCGTTATCGGTTCACCGGTCAAAATCATTTGAGTCGCCAATGAAGTAGGCACCGCCCGCGCAAGACGGGTTACGCCCCCCGCCCCAGCGATAACACCCCATTTGGGTTCAGGAAGAGCGAATCGAGCATGAACTACAGAGATTCTGATGTCGCATGCCAAAGCGATCTCAAGGCCACCCGCGTAAGCCAGGCCGTTGATGGCAGCAATGATGGGCTTCGTCGTGGGCGGCTTTCGATTGATACCGCAAAAATCACCATCATCCACTTCGCGCTGGGCACGCTCGCGCAGGTATGGAAGGAACGTACCGATGTCAGCACCTGAGCAGAACGCTTTACCGCCGGCTCCAGTAATGACAACAACGTGCACTTGGTCATCAGCGTTCACCTTCCCCCAGACCTGCTGGAACGCGAGATGCGATTCGAGGTCAATGGCATTCATGGCCTGGGGCCGATTGATCGTAACGAGGCCTACATGGCCGACTTTTTCAAACATGATGGACATGGCGGACTCACTCAATTGGCTGGCTGGAAACGCTGACGCAGGTCGCGCTTAAGAATTTTGCCGTTGTGATTGAACGGCATTTCCTCGTAGGCGATGTACTCAATGCGCTTCGGTACCTGGTAGCTAGCCAGCAGCTCCTTGGCGTGATTCAGCAGAGACTCGGGATCCGGCAGACTGTCGACTTTCAAAACAACGATGGCAGTGACCTCTTCCCCCCATCGTTCGTTACTCAGGCCGACTACGGCGACCTCTCGGACGTCAGGGTGTTTGGCCAGGACGGCTTCCACTTCTTGCGAGTACACATTGAGCCCGCCCGTTTTGATCATGTCCTTGAGGCGGTCATAAAAATAGACGTAGCCGTTGCTATCCATGTGGGCCAAGTCACCGGTGTGCAGCCATCCGTTAGAGTCGAGGACTTCAGCTGTGGCGTCCGGGCGGTTGTGGTACCCCAGCATGACGGTCGGCCCACGCAATACGATCTCGCCGACTTCTCCAGGTACTGCCACTTGGCCATTAGCGTCGTGGATCTCAACTTCCATGTTGATGAACGCCCTGCCAATCGAGTCAGGAGCCTTCTGATAATCCTCCTCCTTGAGCACGGTGGCGATCGGGCCAGCCTCGGTGAGCCCGTACTGATAGAAGATTTCTACCCCAGGAATACATTCCTTCATCGCCTGGCGGTCAGAAGCTGTAAGGATGCCACTCCCCACGTACCAACGCTTGAAGCTCGAAAGGTCAAGGGATTTGGACAGCGGATGAAGGATGAACTCTCGAGTCAACGACGGTGGCATGAATGTGTTAGTAACGCGCTCTTGCGCAATCACCCGTAGCACATCCTCGGTGGAATATTTTTCGAGGATGGTCGCAGTGGCGCCGAGGTAAAGATGGGGTAGCAGCCAGCAGTTCAGTGCGGCGGAATGATGCAAGGGCGTTGCGATGAGCGTGTTGTCGCTCTCAATCATCCGGGTATCGATGATTTCGTCCATGCTGTTCCAATACAGATTTGCATGGCTCAACAACACCCCTTTCGACCGGCCCGTCGTCCCGCCGGTATAAAGGATCACTGCAGGATCGTTCGGATCGATTGCTGGCGAGGTGTGCCATTCGCCTGCAGCATTCTTCACAAACTCCGGCAAGGCCTCCAAAGCAACAACAGGAATTGCGAGGTTACCCAGCAGCTGCGCGAACGAATCCTGATGGTGATGAGACACGAAGAGCAGCTTGGCTTCAGAGTCATCCAGTAGCGCGGCGAGTTGCTCGCCTGTCTCACGATAATTTAAGGGTACGGCAACCGCCCCGGCTTTCACGATGCCGAAGAACGCTTCAATCCAGTTGCGACTGGCTGAAGCAATGAATGCCACCTTGTCGCCGTAGCCAATCCCAGCAGCACCTAAGGCATTTGCGACCTGGTTCGCGCCGCGCTCAAGCTCTGCGTATGTAGAACGTCCATATTTATCAATCAGAGCCACTTTGTCCGGGTATCGACGGGCATTGTGGGTGATGTGACCACCAAGCAGCATACGACTCGACATGAGATCTCCTTTTGTAATTGTTATCACGCTGGCGTCGCCCGCACGCAGGGATGCCTTTCAATCTCTCCACCGCAAGAATACCTAACGCTTGTTCGTTTTCAACCCTGAAAAAGTAAAAACTGTGACGAATTGCAGGGCTGAAGGCCTCTTCCGCACCTCAATGCCAGGTCGCCAAGCCTGATTTTGCTTGAAAAATTCCAAGATACCGCTAAAAATAACGGTCGTTAGTTTCCTAAACAAAAACAACAGAGGTGTGCTAATGATCCCGATGACTTTCGATTTTTCGAACCAGGTAGTTCTGATCACCGGCGCTGGTCGCGGCAATGGCGCTATCATCGCCCAAGGATTTGCCCTCGCGAAGGCTACGGTATTGGTAGTCGATATTGATTTCGAAACGGCAGCCAGTACCGCGGCCGAAATCAAAAAAACGGGCGGGGATGCTTTTGGTCTAGCGCTGGATGTCACGGACGACGCTGCGTGCAGGGGCATGGCAGCAGAAATTGAACAGCGCTATGGCGCCGTCAGCGTCCTCATAAATAACGCAGGCCTCCTTTTTCGTGGGCGGTTTGAAGAGCCAGAAACCTTGAAGCACTGGCAGCGGACGGTTGATGTAAACGTGACCGGAATGATCAACGTCACCCATGCCCTGCTCCCACAACTGAAGCGCTCGAAGGGGTCAATCTTGAACATAGCTTCGATTTGCTCATATTCCCCTGGTTCAGAGCTGTCTACCTACAGCACATCCAAAGGCGCAGTGATGCAGCTGACGAGAGCTATGGCAGCTGAGTTCGCTGAGTTCGATGTGAGGGTAAATGGACTAGCCCCAGGGTCATTTCCGACAGCAATGTCGGCTGCTACGCTGGCCGACCCGGAAAAACTCCAGGCCTATATCAGTCACACACCCATGGGGCGAACCGGCCAAGCTCATGAGCTTGTAGGGCCATCTCTGTTCCTGTCCTCCCCGCTTGCGAGCTATATTACTGGCGCAATACTGCCGGTCGATGGTGGATACCTGACTCGCTAAGCCACCCACCCCTTCAATTTGAGACACGAGACCTAATGCGACCAGTTGGTGCGAAACGAGAAGTAACAGAACAGGCAATCCACACAGCCGGCGTTGATCTGATAAGCACCTACGGCTATGAGGCCATGACCCTGCGCATGCTCGCTGAGAAGGTGGGCATGAAGGCTGGATCGCTTTACAACTACTTCAACACCAAGCAGGAATTCTTGGCAATCGTGCTGAAAGCGGTCATGCGCGATCTGCTCCTAGAGTTTACTGAGCGGGTGGATTTCCAGCCTACAACCCTGGCGCGTTTTGAGGCGATGATTATCGTGCACATCGATTTTCACACTCGTCGCCGCAAAGAGGTTTTCATCGGCAACATGGAGCTTCGCAGCCTTGACCAGGAAAATTATCGGATGGTTGTGAGGCTCCGAGCTGAGTATGAACGTCGCGTCCGTCAACTGATCGAGGAAGGTGTCGCAGAAGGCATCTTCCATGTGACGGACAGCAACCTGACTACTAAGGCGCTGATCTCCATGCTCACCGGAATCTGCTCCTGGTATGACCCAGAGGGTCGGTTAACCATCGAAGATCTTGAGGGGCAGCACATAGAGCTGGCCTTGCGAATGGTGAGTTACAAATCATCGTGAGAAAAAGAACCCCACTAACGTGGGGTTCTCCTTTTCTAGGCCTTGTATTTTGTGAGGCTGCCTCCTCGCATGACCTTACCAGGCAGCTGTCTTCCGAAAACTGACTCGGCCAAATGAGCGACCTCGATCAGCTTTTCCAGATCTACGCCAGTCTCGATGCCCATTTCTTCACACATGAAGACCAAGTCCTCTGTGCAGATATTTCCAGCAGCGCCTTTGTGACCCGCGAACGGGCAGCCACCCAATCCGGCACACGAACTATCGAATTTAGCCACACCAAGCTTGAGCGCGGCATATACGTTGGCAAGCCCTGTGCCGCGGGTGTCGTGCAGGTGCAAGGCGAGAGGCAACTCTGGCCAGCGCTCTCTAACGGCACCAATGGTACGTTCCATGAGCAGAGGATTAGCCCAGCCCACGGTGTCAGCAAGGTACAAGCCTCTAAGCGCGACATCCGCGTCGCGAGCGAGCTCAAGTACCTCGCCGACCATACGCACCACCTGCGGGATAGGCATGTAGCCCTCATAATTGCAACCGAAGGCGGTCATGACGTAGCCCCACTCAACCTGAACATCATGCTCAGCGTAGGACTTCAACCACGCCCGCTGCTCGTCGAGTGTTTGCTCAATATTTTTATTGGTGTTCTTGATCGAGAAGGTTTCAGAAGCGGTCACCCGGATCGAGCCAATCACATCTAAGGGGGACTGATAGGCTCTCTCCAGCCCTTGCTGGTTCAGCCACAAGCCTGTGTAGCGTACGCCTGGTTTTTTTCGAATCGCCTCAGCCAGCTCATCGGCATCTGCCATTCCTGGAACACGCTTCGGGTTCACGAATGACACACAGTCGATCTGCTTCAGCCCCGTATCCGCCAACGCATGAATGAGTTCTGCTTTACGCTCGACCGGGATTGGATTGGGCTCGATTTGGAAACCTTCGCGCGGCCCCTCTTCGTTGATAGCAATTCGTTTAGGCAAGTCGGTCATGTCAATTACTCCAGATTTTGCCCGGCAAATTCGCCTTCAAGGAACTTGTTGGGACGCAGGAAGAACGAGATCACAAGTGCGCCATTCGGCGACCATGCAAGATGTCGATTGCCCCGTGGACGCCAGACGAAGTTTCCCGCGGTGACCTCACCCTCGTCGTCAACGATGCTGCCTTCAAGCACATAGGTTTGCTCGATTTCAACGTGCTCGTGCAGTGGCAGACGTGTCCCGGGAGCCCAGCGGAAAAGAGCCGTAAGCAATCCGGTCTCTTGATCCTGGAGCAGAATCTTCATATCGATCCCGGGCGTAGGCGTCGGTTTCCAGGGCAAGAGCTCCAGGCTCACGTAACGAGAGGCTAGCGCTGGGAGCAAATCCAGCTCGGCAAGGTTAGGTGTTGTAGCCGCCATGACTGTCTCCTTTAGGCTGGCTGCGCAGCTGGAAAAAGCGATTCGCTGTGCGCATCAATGAATCGGGTATGAACCGCGGTGTCCCGATAAGCGGGGTGGCTGAGCACTCTCAACAAGAATTCGCGATTGGTACGCAGACCGGTGATGATTAAGCCGCTCAGCGCTTCTTGTAGCCGCTCCACCGCTTGGGCACGGTCGTCGCCATGAGCAATGATCTTCATGACCATTGGGTCGTAGAACGGAGTGATCCGATCACCGGCAACGAAGCCCGTGTCAATGCGCACGCCGTTAACAGATGGAAGCACCAGAGTTTCAATCAGACCTGGCGCAGGCAGGAATTTCTTCTCAGGCGTCTCAGCGTATATGCGCGCCTCAATCGCATGACCGGTGGCGCGAATTGCGTTTTGAGCGAGCTCCTGCTGCAGGTCTTCACCTAACGCATGTCGGATTTGAGCGGCGACTAGATCAACCCCGGTGATGGCCTCGCTAACGGGATGTTCGACCTGAATGCGAGTATTCATTTCCAGGAAAGCGTATGACTGGGAGTCGTCGTCGTAGAGAAACTCCACAGTACCTGCCCCGTCGTACCGGCAAGCGCTGGCCAATCGCACGGCGGCCTCAGCCATGTGTTCGATCACATTCCGGGGCACGCGTGGTGCCGGCGACTCCTCCAATACTTTCTGATAGCGCCGTTGAATTGAGCAGTCACGCTCAAAAAGATGCACGGCTTTCCCGTTACCAAAGCCGAAGATCTGAACCTCAATGTGCCGGGCACTGAGAATCAGTTTTTCGAGAAACACGGTTCCATCACCAAAAGCACGTTCGGCCATCCTTTGCGTGCTTGCAACGGCATCGATTAGCTCCGCCTCAGAATGAACAGGTTTCAACCCGATGCCACCGCCACCAGCCGAGGCTTTAACCAGCAGCGGGTACCCGACCGCTGCAGCTGCCACTCGCAGGGCTTCAGGGTCATCGGCTGTGACATTTTCCGCCGCTGGTTGAACGGGAACGCCCGCCTCGATCGCAAGATGACGGGATCGTTGCTTGTCGCCCATCGCCTTGATGACTGCTGCTGTAGGGCCGATGAATTTGATTCCGGCTGTATGGCAAGCATCCGAAAAGTCGGTGTTTTCAGACATAAACCCGTAGCCAGGGTGCACCAGCGTCGCGCCGCTTTTCTTCGCTGCCTCTAGCACCTTTCCAGCGTCAAGATAACTCTCCGAAGCTTTGGCCGGGCCCAAATGGAATGCCTCATCCGCCATCTTAACGTGCTGAGCCTGCGCGTCGGCGTCCGAGTAAACCGCCACCGTAGGAATGCCAAGCAGCCGTGCTGAACGAATTACGCGGCAGGCGATCTCGCCTCGGTTCGCGACCAGTAGTTTTTGTTGTGTCACGCCAACCTCCTAGAAACAAACGGTTGTAAGTATTCCATTAACCAGAAAACCCTTCCCCTACTAGCTAGAAAATCGGGCTATCCAGCCAGTTTAGGAAAATTTACGTGAAGGGTTGTGCTGCCAGATGAGCGTAGCTATATTCTAGAAAACTAACAACCGTTAGATAAAACAAGAAAGGAGACCGCAGTGACCTCCACCGACCTTCTCATCAGTCGCCAAGGCGCGCGTGCAACCATAACGATTTCAAACCCCGCCAAACGCAATGCGATCGCCACCGCTACTGCCTCGCAGCTGGTAGATGCACTCAAGCAACTGGATCTGGAGCCCGATGTCCGGGTGATCGTGATCACGGGCCAAGGGGAATGCTTCTCTTCCGGGGGTGACCTGGATGAGTTCCTCGCGACGGTCGACGCGGGCGCCACTCAGCTCTGGGAAACGGGTGATGCATGGCAGGCGCTCTTTGGGTTGATCCCCACGCTCAGCAAGCCAGTTATCGCTCGCGTTGTAGGCCCTGCTATGGCGGGTGCTTGCGGGCTAGTGGCGGCCTGCGACTTTGCCTATGCGAGCCAAGAAGCGACTTTTGGCTCACCGGAAATCAAGATTGGGTTGTTCCCCCTGTTCATCCTCCCTGCTCTGCTTAACCGCATGGGTCAACGCCATGCCCTTGACCTAGTGATGACTGGACGAACCATCGGTTCTGCTGACGCGGTTCGCATGGGCTTGATCAATGCGGCTGTGGAACCTAGTCAGCTCGATGATTTGATCGAGACCCAGGTGGCTGCTTTCGCCCGACTTGAACCTGCCACGGTGAGGCGTGGTAAGCACGCTTTCCACAAAATATCGTCCGTTGGCTTCGAGGAAGGCCTTGAACTCGCGCGTGGATTGCGTCCCGCCTTTATGTGTTCGGAAGAGCTCCGTCGGGGTATCGAAAAATTCTTCACTAAGAAAGGAGCTCAAGCATGAGCGGCATCGAGAACGTAAAAGAACTGCAGCGCCGAGTCGAAATTGCCATGGCTGGCGGCTCCGATAAGGCGAAGGAAAAGCACAAAGCGCAGGGTAAAATGCTGGTGCGTGAACGCTTGGAGTTCATCTTCGACAACGGTGAGTATCTCGAAGACGGATTACTGGTTGGGGCATCTCGAGGGATGCCCGGCGACGCCGTTGTTACCGCAATTGGCAAGATTGATGGGCGGGAAGTTGCAGTCATTGCCAACGACATGACTGTGAAAGCCGGTACCTGGGGCTACCACACCTTCCGCAAGATCGTACGGATGCAAGAGATTGCTGTCGCCAGCAAGATGCCCATTATCTATTTGGTGGACAGCGCCGGCGCCCGAATCGATAGCCAGTTCGACTGCTATCTCGGCCGAATCGCTTGGGGGAATATTTTTTACACCCAAGTGCAGATTTCAGGCGTGGTACCGCAGATTTGTGTCCTGTTTGGCCCTTCGCCTGCAGGCTCCGCTTATGTGCCAGCCCTCTGCGACCTGATCATTATGGTCGATAAGCAAGCCACGGCCTACCTGGGCTCACCGCGCCTTGCAGAAATGGCGATCGGTGAAAAAGTGACTGAAGAGCAGATGGGCGGTGCGCGCATGCACTGCGCCGTTAGCGGCCTGGGGGACTACCTCGCTCAAACCGAAGACGAGGCTCTCAAAGCTGCTGTCGACTACCTGCGATTCTTCCCATCGCACAATAGCGACCTGCCGCCGCTGCGCGAGAGCCAGAAGCCTTCGTCCTCGCGCAAGATCAGCGAAATCGTTCCGCCCGATCAGAACCGCCCCTTCGACGTGAAGGAGCTTATCGAGTCGCTGGTAGACGCGGACAGTCTCTTTGAAGTCAAAGCACTTTTCGCCAAGGAAATGTTCACTGGACTCGCCTACCTCGGCGGGCGCCCGGTAGGGATCGTGGCCAACAATTCGAAGAACAAAGGTGGAGTTTTGTTCAACGACAGCGCAGATAAAGCAACCCGGTTTATCTGGGCCTGCAACGCATTCAATGTCCCCCTTCTGTTCCTGCAGGACATCAGCGGCTACATGATTGGTAGCGCGGTTGAGAAGGCAGGAATCATCCGCCACGGCGCTAAATTGCTCCATGCAGTTTGTGAGGCAAAAGTCCCACGAATCTCGGTGATGATCCGGAAAGGCTATGGCGGCGGCTACCTTGCGATGTCCGGAGGGCCGACTCAGCCTGATGCTCAACTCGCCCTCCCCGGCGCTATGCCGGCACTGATGGGGCCAGAAGCAGCGATCAACGCGATCCACTTCAATGAGATCCAGGCAATGGAAGGCGAAGAGCGTGAACGCTTTATTGCTGAGAAACGCCAGGAGTACGCCAAAGACATCAACGCGTTCGATCCCGCCGACCAGTTCTCTTTCGAAGCGGTGGTGGATCCTGATGCGCTGCGCGAAGACCTCATCAAGCGCTTCACCCTCTACAGCCGTCGGGCAATCCCGCGCATAGACCGTCGCAACGGCATTTACCCAGTTTAACCGTAGCCATACCGGAGATATTCAATGAGTCAGATCAAAGCGCAGATGGCCGGCAACGTCTGGAAAATCAATATTCAGCCAGGCCAGGCCATCGACTTTGGCGATGAGGTCATCATTATGGAATCCATGAAAATGGAGATCCCCGTTGAGGCCGATGAAGCCGGAACAGTCAAGGAGATCCGGGTAGCTGAGGGGGATACGGTAGACGAAGGCGATGTGTTGATCATCCTCGAATGAGCCAAGGAGGCATTTATGAAACTGGCAAGCTTTATCCATAACGGCCGCGCCTCCTATGGTGTAGTCGAGCACGAGCACATCACGGATGCAGGGCAGTCGCTCGCGGTCAAATACCCTGATCTCAAATCTGTACTCGCATGTCCTGAGGGGCTGGATCTTATCGGGAGTCTCAATGATGCTCCGCGGATCCCTGTGGACGCAGTTCAGTGGCTTCCCCCCGTACCAAACCCAGACAAAGTTCTGTGCGTTGGTTTGAACTACAGCAAGCACATTGAGGAGACCGGGCGAGAGGTTCCGAAGCACCCCACTCTCTTCACACGCTTCTCAAGCGCACAGGTTGGACATGATCAGCCGCTGATACTGCCGGCCGCGTCCAAGGCTTTCGACTTTGAGGGTGAATTGGCTGTTGTAATCGCCAAGGGTGGTCGTCATATCAAGGCCGAGGATGCCTTGGAGCACGTCGCTGGCTACAGCGTTTTCAATGACGGCTCGATCCGAGACTGGCAACGGCACACCCTGCAGTTCACCGCCGGAAAGAATTTCGTAGCCTCCGGCAGCTTCGGGCCATGGATAGTAACCAGAGATGAGGTCGCCGATCTGAACAAGCTGGTGCTCACGACCCGGCTCAACGGAGAAGTGGTGCAACATTCCGGAATCGACGATCTGCTGTTCAAGGTGCCTGACCTCATCGCCTACATCTCAACATTCACAGAGCTCCTGCCGGGGGATGTCATCGCTACAGGTACTCCAGGTGGTGTCGGCGCGTTTCGGGAACCACCGCTGTGGATGAAAGCTGGCGACGTGGTTGAGGTCGAAGTCAGCAGTATAGGCACTCTTCGAAATCGCGTAATCGACGAGCAGTAAGTCACCAATTCAGCGCGGGGCCGTTCGGCCCCCGTTTGCAGTCCACGACAAAAACAATACAGGACACTGAAATGGAACCCACCACTGACAGCGGTCAGTGGGTGCATGCTGACGCCTGCACTCTCTCATCGCAGAAGGCACTGTTCAGAAAAATCACCTGGCGCGTAATGCCACTCGTGTTCATCGCCTACGTATTCGCGTTCCTCGACAGGGTGAACATCGGCTACGCCAAACTGCAAATGGCTCCTGAGCTCGGTCTTTCTGAGAGCCAATATGGTCTCGCGGCTGGGATTTTTTTCATTGGCTACGCGCTTTTTGAGATCCCCAGCAACATCCTGCTCGACAAGATCGGGGCGCGAAGGACGATGACACGGATCATGATTCTGTGGGGGGTGACCTCCGCCATGACCATGTTCGTCACCACGTCTCAGCAGCTTTACATCTTGCGCTTTTTCCTTGGTGTATTTGAAGCAGGTTTCTTCCCAGGTGTGATCCTCTATCTCAGCTATTGGTACCCAAGCTACATGCGTGGCCGTGCGACAGCCACGATCATGATTGCAACCCTGGTCGCCCCCATACTCGGCGGGCCGATATCAGCGTTGATCATGCAACACTTCCACGGCGTTGGCGGCTGGTCGGGTTGGCAATGGCTGTTTCTCCTGGAGGCTTTGCCGATTATCGTGATCGGGGTCGTCTGCTTCTTTGTGCTCTGCGACAGACCTTCGGAGGCGCGCTGGCTGTCAGCGGATGAGCAAGTGCTACATCGACAGGTGATGCAAAAAGATCAGAAAGGCGCTGACGATCAGCAAGGGTCTCACCAGCACAAGGACGCACTGCTCGCTGCCTTTCTGGATCCGAAGGTTTACGTGCTCGCATTCCTATATTTCAGCAGCGCGCTCGGCACCTACACCTTCAATTTCTGGTTGCCGACAACCATTCAAAAAATGGGTGTGACTGATCTCACGCATATCGCGCTTTACGCGATGTTCCCCTTCACATGTGCTGCCTTAGGGATGCTGTTGATCGGGCGGAGCTCGGATCTGCGACGAGAAAGACGCTGGCATTACACCGCAAGCATACTGTTTGGTGCATTGATGCTCTCGCTGTCGACGCTATCAAATGACTCTCTGTTGCTCTCGCTACTGATCCTGGGAGCCGCCGCGTTTGGGTTCAGTGGAGCGATCATCGTTTGCTGGGCAATCCCCTCGACGTATCTGAAAGGCAAGGCAGCCCCAGCGGGGATCGCATTGGTGAGCAGCCTCGGTGTTACCTGTGGTTTCGTCGGGCCTGCGCTGATCGGGTTCGTTAGAGACATTACAGGGAAAGACCATGCAGGACTCTATGTCATCAGCTTCATCATGGTGCTCGCGGCGTTTGCGATGATTTTCCTAACGCCTAAGCGAGCGCTTCACGTGGGCAGCTCCGAAGCATAATCTTGGCAAACCTAAGAAAGCGGCACGCTAAGCGTGCCGTTTTGCATTCAAGATCGCGGTGGGAATAGGTTCAATGACGAGATCCAGATGACGATGCTTTGTATCTGCTGCTTAGCTCCGCAAGCTCCTGAGCAGTCATCACTCCTGCGCCGTTTCCACCCCCAGCCACCCAGTCAAAGATCACATGTATGACTTCATCGGTATCAGGGATTTCAACAGACAGGTTTCGACAAAACGCAGACCTGATGCGCTGACCCTTCTTGACCTGGCGTACCACTATTTCCAGGCGATGATCATCTGGAATATTGAGCTGCTGATACTCGGGTGGAAGGGTTTCAAACTCTCCTGGGTAGATCTGCCGCATCCTGTGGGTGCGATTCTTGTTCCGATCAAACCAGGCGGCGTCGTCCGATTTCCAAGGTGTTTCCGTCAGAGAAATACCGGTGGGCTTAGAAGTGAGACCGCCCTTTGCCATCATTTCTTGGGTCAACCGATCAATTGAGTTGACGCCTGAGCGCATGCGCTCAGCCGCCGCAATGACGTCAGTGGCGGGGCCCTGCCCTTGCGGCATCTGTCTGAGGACACTGCGGATAGCGTCGGTATTTTGATTCACATACACCCCAGACCCCATCAGGGTGTGCAGTAAGTGACGGCAGCACTCGGAGGTCAAAGTCGTCGTGCCGTCAGCGGTGAATCCCCCGAAAGTCTGACAGTTATGCTCCAGAGGCTTTCGACAGATCCCACATCTATCACCGTCCTTCCTCAAAATCTTTTTAAATTCTTTGTCGTAGCGACGTCGTGACGATCGGCTCATTCGCGGTACTCAAAAGGTTTGGGTAAAGGCCCATAGCAAGGCTTCCCATCCACTCTAGACCACCTCTTTTTCCCGCGCCCGATCCACCCCAGACCAGTAAACCCCTCCCGCAATTCCAGCCAGGCGTGGAGCAGATTTCCAGGATTACGGTCGATAGGCCGGGTAATCGACGTAGCCTTTCGCATCACCACCGTAGAACGTTTCTCTGTCAGCTGGAGTCAATGGCCATCCATGTTCGAGTCGAGCGACCAGATCGGGATTGCTGATGAACGTGTGTCCAAAGGCAGCCAAGTCGATTTGCCCCTCTGATACCAGTTCTTCCGCCAGCGACCGGTTCAGACCGCCAGCTAAGATCAGTGCGGTGTCCTGCAGCTCAGCTTTAATCTGTTTTAACAGGGCAAAGAATCCGCCAACTGCCTCTCCTTGGACACCTCGATCAATGCGTTCAAAGCTGTCCTGGTTCATGACATGTACGTAAGCGAGCTCGCGTCTTGCGATCTCTCGAGCTAGCGCGACGTAGGTTGCATCGATCTCGTCATACAGGGGCATGTCGAACAGCTGCCCGTACGGCGAGATTCTGATACCCACCCGGTTGGCGCCGATCCGGGCTATCACTGCATCGATCACCTCAAGCGTGAAGCGCAACCTGTTGTCCATCTGATCAGCTGAGTATTTATCGGTGCGATCGTTCACCTTTGGGTTCAGGAACTGCTCATGCAGGTAGCCATTGGCACCGTGAATCTCCACTCCATCAAAACCGGCTTCCATAGCGTTTGCCGCCGCTTGCGCGAAATCAAGAACGGTTCGCTCCACCTCTGCAGTTGTTAAAGGACGCGGTGCTGGAGGAGTTACCTGATCTGGCTCACCTCGTTCGTTGTACCCGTACGCCGTCGCCCCCTTCGCTTGCAATGAGCTAGGACTCACCGGTAGTCCGCCGCCGTCTTGGATGGAAGGGTGAGAGATACGTCCTACGTGCCACAGCTGGGCGAATATGCGTCCACCCACGGAATGCACCGAATCCGTAACCAATTTCCAGCCGGCGATCTGCTCTGCGGTATGGATGGCGGGATTGAAGAGGTAACCGCGCCCTTCATTGGAAATCGACGTGCCCTCACTGATGATTAAGCCTGCAGTCGCTCGCTGCGTGTAGTACAGAGCCGTCAACTCATCGGCCACATCATTGATAGCTCGGGAGCGTGTCATCGGAGCCATGACAACGCGGTTACGTAGCCTAAGCCCTGCAAGGTCGAACGGTTTGAAGAGGTCTTTCATGAGTAGGGACTCCAAGAAGCTGGTGCATAACGCACGTGGATATCCAATGGTAGGTACCCTGCATTGCTGCAACAACAGCTATAATTGGCAAAATTAAATTGCGATTACTGCAATCACCAAGCTTCTCATCGAACAAGATAGGCAGCCATGCAGATCAAAGCTCTACGCTACTTCCTGATGGTGGCCACGACCGGCAGCTTTCTAGCGACAGCCCGGCACTATGAAGTGCCCGCTTCGTCGGTCTCGAGATTCATTGCAGCTTTGGAGAAGGAGCTAGGTCGTCAGCTTTTTTACCGCAGCACCCGGGCCGTGAAACTGACCGAGGAGGGAGAAAGGTTCTACCTACAAGTACAAGAAGCCATAGGCCTGCTGGACGCTGCTGCGGAGGAAATGGTTCAGGGAGATACGGGAATCAAGGGGCTGGTCAGGATCAATGCGCCCGTAGCGCTAGGACGACTGCATGTCGCTCCGCTGCTCGCCAGCATGCAAGCTAAGTATCCCGATCTGACAGTAGAGCTGACGCTCACGGACGCTATTATCGACCCCGTTCAGGAAGGTGCAGACGTTACCGTACGGGTGGGCAAGGTCGTCGACTCAGGGCTGATAGGCCGGGTCGTCAGCGGTCAGCGGTATGTCCTGGCTGCAAGTCCAGACTATTTGGCTGTCCACGACATCCCACGCACGCCTGAAGATCTGCTTCAACACAGTTGCCTCCTCTACAAAGGCGATCAGGGTGCGCAGCGCTGGTTCTTCAAGCGCCCAGGAGATCAAAAATTCAACTCCCTCACGGTGAGCGGCCCTCTCAGAAGCAACAATGCAGAGGTGTTAGTAGCAGCAGCCATCGCGGGCCAAGGTATCGTCCTTTTCCCCAGCTGGCTATTCAACCTAGGGAGCTTCAAAGACGGACACCTCGTCAGGTTGCTCAGCGATTGGGACGTTTCCGCATCAGCCGAGGAAATGCAGGTTCAGCTCCTTTCGCCAGAAAACAAGCTTCGGTCACGCAAAGTACGGGAAGTCTCCGCATTTCTCATTGAGCAGATCGGCTCCCCGCCCTATTGGGATCGCTTTTGATGACCTTTAGCCTCGAACCTCCCAAGGCTGTTCCGGGACGAACCGCTCCGCCAACAGATCAACCACATGCCGAACCTTTGGAGAGAGCAACTGATTTCGCTGCCAAACAGCGTGAATTGGGAAGCCGACCGTCTTCACTTCGGGCAACACGACCGCTAATCGTCCGGCAGCCAGATGCTCATTAACCAGCCAGTCTGCAATCAAAGCGATGCCGAACCCTGCAAGAGTGGCCACCAGAATCGCACCGCTGTCGTTCAGGCCGACACGGCCGCGGATGGCCATGGAGTGGCTGTGCCCATTCTCGTCCAGGAAATACCATGACCTGGCCTGGCCACCACTACCGAATGTGATGCAGGCGTGAGAGTGAAGATCCTCCAACGATGATGGATACCCATTCTCCTCTAGGTATTCGGGTGCGGCACATAGCACCGCGCGCTGAACGCCCAGCGGCTTCGCTATCAATGTAGCGCTGTCATGCAACGGCCCGATGCGGATCGCTAGGTCGACACCCTCCTCCACGAGATCTACAAGCCTGTCCGTGAGGTTGATGTCCAGCTCGAGCGCAGGATGCTGTTTGGCGATTTCCAGCAACTCGGGCAGCACCCACCGCTTGCCTAACACCATAGGAAGTGTGATGCGAAGACGCCCACTCAGCTCCTGCTGCTGAGCGAGCAACTGTGTCTGGGCCTGCTTGAGCTCATTGAGCGATCGACGACAGCCTTCACTAAAGCGTGTGCCTTCGTCTGTCAGCGTGAGGCTGCGCGTGGTGCGATGAAAGAGCCGCGTTCCAAGCGTGGTCTCCAGCCGCGAGATGCTTTTAGCAACCCCCGACTTGCTCATATCCAGGCGTTCGGCTGCATCTGTAAAGCTCCCGGCATCGACTACTTCGAGAAAAATTGAGATGCCACGGAAAGGATCTGCTGTGTTCATTTACCTAAACATCCGATTGACGACCAATAGTCAACTCTATTGCGATCACAGCATGGTATATCTCAAGCAAATTCGTCAATAGCATATGCACAACAAGGTTCCCTGCGTCAGGGGGCCGTCGTAACACGAGATACGAAGCAACATGAACGCTGTAACCCCCTCAAAGCTGCCCCTGAACGTCGAGCTGTTCTTGCTCGCGGTCTGCTCAGGCCTCGGTGTGGCGAACGTTTACTATCTCCAACCCAGTCTTCAATTGGTGAAGTCCGATCTGGGCGCCACCGTTGAGCAAATCGGCTGGGTTCCCACCCTCACCCAGATCAGCTATGCACTGGGCATGCTTCTTTTGGCTCCCCTCGGAGATGTGATCTCGAGGCGCAAGCTGATCATCATCAAATCCCTGATCCTGGTTCTGGCCCTCATTGCTACCGCCACCGCACCAAGCCTGAATATCCTGCTTGTGTCTTGTATGGTCGTGGGCCTGCTTGGCAGCGTAGGCCAAGATTTCATTCCCGTTGCGGCTCATGTCGCACCAGAGAAGTCGCGTGGCCATGCTGTGGGGATGGTCACCACCGGGCTGCTTACTGGCATCCTTCTCTCTCGCACCCTTGGTGGGTTTGTTGCGGACAGCTTTGGCTGGCGAGAGATGCAATTCTTAGCTGCCGGGCTGATGTTGGTGGTTATCCTGATCACATTCCTGACGCTGGCTCCTACCCCTGCTCCTCTGCGCACGCCTTACACAAAATTGCTCGCGAGTCTGTGGACGCTTTGGGTAGAACACCGGGCTTTGAAATTGGCGATGATTGTCCAAGGTCTGCTGGCTGCTACCTTGGGTGCTTTCTGGTCTTGCCTTGCCCTGGTGCTTGCTGCGGAACCATTCCACTTGGGGGCTGGTGTAGCAGGTTCGTTCGGTATTGCCGGCGCAGCCGGTGCTCTAGCAGCGCCCCTGTTCGGTCGCTTGGCAGATCGACGTGGGCCTCTAATCGCAATCAGAGCAGGGTGCGCTCTGGTGATCGTCTCCTTCGTAGCCATGGCAGCTCTTCCGCCCAGCCTTGCGCTGCTAGCTGTGGGTGCCGTGCTCTTCGACCTGGGTGTACAAGCTGGATTGGTGTCACATCAGAGCATCATCAACAGCCTTGACCCTCAAGCACGAAGCCGCTTGAACGGACTTATGATGGCTGGAGCCATGGCCGGTATGGCCGTAGGCGCGGCAATCGGCACGTTCGCATTCACGAATTTCGGCGCCCGAGGCATGTTCATCTTTGCTGCAGTCTCAGGAATTGCCGCCCTGGCCGTCACCTATCTTCACCATGTACCGAAACGGGAACAGCGTTATGCCTAACACCACACACGATCGCCTGCTACGCACTCCATACATCGAGCCCAAGTTGGCCGAGCGGGCACCGTTGACTGTATTGTTCTCACTCCTTTCCCGGTCAGATAACACGCCGCTGAATGAGCGCAGCCGTGCGCAGGGCTTCGGCCTTGATAATGATGGCAACGTCATCGAGGATCCTGCGGCCGATCCTTCTAAAAACGCGCTTGAGGGCGATCCGAATCTCAGCTTCGAGCATTGGGGTGAATACTGGCGCAAGGTTCACGGCCCACGATTCGTGCACGTTGAAGAATCGGATGACAAGTCTCTTGAGCGTCTGCTGCGGTACGACCAGCTTCACCGATTCGCTCCGGGCCCCACCAGCTTCAATGCGCCCCCCTATCAGTTCCCAGTTGATGAACACGGAAAGCTGTGGCCTACGATCGTTGGGCACGTGCCGCCGTATCACCGCCCATCATGGGACGGAGTGGCGTACCTACACTTCGCCCGACTGGAAGATATGGCAGTTGTGTTCGGAAATGAGCGGGTGCGAAACAAGATCGCTCCTGAAGACCACGCGATGTTCCGAAACATTGCGCCAATCCCCGCGAAGCAGTACATCGTCTTGCCAAGCACCTCGGACAACGAGCCTATCACCTTGGTCAAGCTACACGTCCGGAAGGTCGGAACCACCCGCGCTCAATTTCAACACTGGTGGTTGCATGAACATGCTCCGACCTTCATGCAGCATACCGGTGGCCTGGTGCGACGCTATGTTCAGTTACACAGCATTGGCCCAACAGAACCCGGTGAGGCTTTCTACCACCCTGAAGCGAGCAAATTCGACGGGGTCAGTTTGCTCAGCTTCGCAAGCCTAAACGACCTGGAGGATTTCCTCCGTAGCGAAGACTATCAAGCGATTGCTAAAGACGAGGGTTTGATGATCGACACCAGTGCTGGTGAATGGTGGACGTCAGTCAGCATGACAATTGTCAATCGGCTCATCTTCGAGAAAACAACCGCGATTGAAGAGCAACCTACTCCCTTCAGCGTGTTCGATTCGCTGTGATTCCCATACGGTGAAGGTGCCGCCTTCACTTATCGAGTTCATGCTCTCGACCTGAGCCACTTACCACGCATTTGTGGCATCAGATCGAGAGCGTGGCATTTAGATCCAAGACAACCGTTAATGCACTCACCCAGCCTGCACACGAGCTCTACACCCGCTTCCGCTCCGTCATGAGCGCATCTACTCCTCACGATACCCGAGCTCTGCACTCAATTGCCTGGCAGCCTGATCCAGTAATTGGGCTTGAGAGCTGTTCAGCTCAGCAGCAAAGCTTGATACCGACCCGACTATTGTAAGCACACCCTTGATGTTCCCGAACGCGTCGAAGACTGGTGCCGATAGAGCATTGATTCCAGGCATAAACAGCCCGCGGATCGAGCACATACGCTTGTCGCGCACGCCGGCGAGTTGCGCCTCGATATCTTCCCTGCGCAATGCGTCTGACGATTTGTGCTGGGCGGTGTCTTTGTCGAGCCAATGCTGGAAATCAAGGTGGTGCAGATAGGCGCCAAAAACGAGTCCCGTCGAAGACCGAAAGATCGGTAAGACCGATCCAATCTGCGTGACGACAGTCACAGACCTGGGGGCTGGCTCGACCTGGATGACCGTTGCTCCCTCGCTGCCCCAAACTGCTAAGAAGCATGTCTCTTCAATGGCATCGCGCAATTCCACGAGGGCTCTGCCGCCACTTCGGTAGATATCTACACTGCTGAGCGCCGCTAACCCTACATACAGAGCCTCACGGCCAAGCCTGTAATGGCTGCTTTGCTCATCTTGCTCGGCGAACCCGCTTGTAATCAGCGCTTGTAGATACCGGTGTATTTTGGCCGCCGGCATGTCGATGAATTTGGCCAACGCACTGAGAGAGGTGGACGGTGAGAGCTGGGCAAGCGCGCGCAGAATCTCAGTCCCAACCTCCGCAGATCTCACCGTCTGTTTATTTGCGGCAGCTGGAGCTGGCACATTTTCCATAGCCCGGACTCTTATCGTGTAAACCGGCTTTATAGCGCGTTGGTCGAACGAGCTGCAAATTATCATTTGCGTAATTTGATTACGCATAACAAAATTCCTATGGCCGCCTGGCTATCCCGCTGGCGAAGCACTGCCCCACTCGCTGGCGCTTCTGAACCACTCCTCAAGGTAGAAGCTGAATGATTTATGCGAAGCCCCACTCGCCCTCCGCTAGCATGAACCTAGCACCGGTAATCGCGAGAGTATTTCTTTGCGCTCTGTTTTTGATATTCGCTGTAATCAAGGTGATGCACCTGGATCAGACAATCGCATCGATGGCCAAAGTAGGAGCCCCCTTCCCCACGCTGTTCGCTGTCGTAGCCATTGCGATCGAGGGGCCCCTCGCCCTCCTGTTACTGCTGGGGGTGTGCTTCCGACCTCTAGCGCTATTTTTCGCCGCCTATACCCTCGTAACGGGCTTCATCGGTCATGCGTATTGGTCGGTACCTCCGGAGCAATACATGGCCATGTTTACTCATTTCTATAAGAACGTAGCCATCGCAGGTGGTTTCTTGGCTCTATACGCTGTCGGCCCTGGGCAGCTAGGGGTATTCCGACTGTCAAAATGACTTAGCTATCGGTATCAGACCCCATCCTGTACAGGGTCTGATACTGGCTAGAGATAAAGAGAGTCATCTACAAAATCTCTCAGGTCTCGAACCAGGATGCTACATGGCCGAACGAGATAGCGGGGGTGACGAAATGCACGCGCGCCGTGGTTCAGACCTTTGCCTGACAATATGGAGCGTGACCTTGGCAAGCATCAGAGTTCAGTGTCTGCGGGGAAATGGAGCTTGCTTCTTGATCAAACGTCAGACGGAAGCTATTTCTCGCAACGGAACTTGGGCTCAGTTAGGTCGATTGGCTCGGGCAAAAGGTGTGAGGTGAACCCAGACGGGTGTGTGAAAGTCATCCGTAGGATTTTTCGCTGCCTGTGAAGCCGATGCTCATCAAATTGTTCACGGTGGATTTGGATGGGATGGGAGATAATTTACATCCAAAAAAACAGAGCGGCCTAGGCCGCTCTGTGGGGACAAAACACGATGTTCATAGCCGTCAAAACTTCAAGCTGTCCCTAAACAAAGGAGTTGGAAACTAGGCGTGAGCCTTAGCCCTGCAGCAGAGCCCACACTTCGCGATCGCGTTCAGCAGTCCACACGCGTGGCCACTCAACGCCTTCGTACTCGTCCCAGACCCGCTGAACGTCGAACGGCAGGCAGTGTTCGAAGATCGGCCATTGGCCATATTGCGGCTCAAGGGCCTTGTGAGTTGCTTCGAACGCATCTTTGACAGTGCCACCGTTGCGGTGAGCGTTGCCAACATGCTCCAGCATCCCGTTGATGAACGAGCGGGTTTGTTCAATGGCGGCATCCGAAGCTTCGAGGCCTTTGGCAACTGCGCCTCGACCACCGACAACGTTCTCGGCGCGGAAGGCTTTGACGCCATCCAGGGTCTTACCCGCCCAGTCGAAGTGGAAGGCATCACCGGTGTAAAGTGCAGCTTCTGCTTCAACCAGGTCGCCGGCGAAGAGAGTCTTGCTCTTGCTGTGCCAAGCGACCAGGTCACCCGCAGTATGGCCACGACCCAGGAATTTAACTTCCAGAGTACCGCGATCCCCGCCCAGCTCGATGGTGTAATCGTCGCTGACAATGTTGGGGATAGTCAGTCCTGGGATTTCTTCTGGGTTCTTGAACAGGCGCGGCATACGACCGAACTCGCTATCCCAGTCCTCCTGACCGCGCTCCTCGATCAATTTCGCGGTGGCAGTGCTGGCCAAAATGTTCTCAGCCTCGAAAGCACTGGCGCCCAGCACGCGCACGGCGTGGTAGTGGCTCAGGATCAGGTACTTCACAGGCTTGTCGGTGTGTTCGCGGAGCTGCTTGAGCCAAGTGTAAGCCGAAGCCGGAGTAGCGCGTGCGTCGAAGCAAACCAGGAAATCTTCACCTTCGATGGCGCCAACGTTTGGATCACCTTCGGCGGTCAAGGCATATACACCGTCAGCAATCACTTCCAGCGTTTCAATTTTGTCGACGGTGTCAGTCGAAGAGGCAAAGGCTTTGGCCATGGATATTCTCCTTAGAATTAGATGTAGAACATATCGGCCGCTTCAATGTCATTTGATGCTCGGCGCCTTATTCAGGCCAACTAAGCGCCCAGCTGACGATAGGTTTGAGCGACTGTCCTGAGTTCATCCTAATCCGCTACACAGAGTTTATATATACAGCAGCCTTCGCAAGAGTGTTGACTCAGAGTCGCCTATGATTCGCCAAACGGCTGAAAAAAGCTTTCAGCCGCTGGCTCCTTTGAATGGTTGTCTTCAATGCCTACCTCCGCCTCCTTGGAGGTGTTCAGGTTGGAAACTCCTCAGATCGTTAGGAAGCTTGGCAAACAATCATACAATAGACACTGTAGACGTACGGTGGGCATTCTGCAGCGAAACCTCTTGATCTTTTTAAACGAAAAAAACCCCGCCGCATCAGAGACGCGACAGGGCGAGGTTAATCTAGCAGTTGTCTACAACTTTCCGCAGACCTGATTATTTGGAAGCTAAAGATGTCGGGCGGAGGCTATCAACCTCTTGTATCTTTTTTTCGCAAGCTGTGTCCGGATGAGAGATGTTCACGATAAGGCACGCCGCTACTATTGCCGGAATCGCGGCGATGAGCATCACGGTACTGAGCGGTAGTTGCATTGAGATGAGCATGGCACCGATCAATGGCCCAGAGATCGAACCTAAACGGCCGATACCTAATCCCCAACCTACACCGGTCGCACGGATGTGAGGGGGGTAAAAATTGCTGATCAGTGCGTTCAACGTCAACTGACCACCGATCAGGCAGAAGCCAGCGATCATCACGGCTAAGACAGTCAGCGTAGGTATCCCATGGTTGTAGCCGATCGCAGCGGTTGCAATACCGCAGACCGCCATGATTTTACCGAGTAGCCAGACTTTTTTCTTGACCTTATCCGCCAGGTACGAGAACGCGATAGCGCCGACCGTTCCTGATGCAAGGAAGGAGGATGTTGCAAGGCTCGCCGCGCTAGTAGAGAAACCGCCCTCCGATAGCAACGTAGGCAACCAACTGATAGTGAAATAGAGCAGGATGAAGGTAGATACACACGTGCACCAGATGAAGATGGTTGGCTTCAAATAACCGTAGCGGAACAGATCCGCGATAGTCACCTTCTGTGCTTTGCCGTGCTCAAGAACAGGCGCCGGTGGAGTCCACTGAGGTACCAGAGTGGCAAGCATCCTCTTAAGCGATTGGCCAAGATGCTTGGCACTAAACAGCCGCGCCAAGGACTCTGGCAACCATAGGTAAAGGAATGGCAGCAGAACCAATGGCGCTACCCCGCCGACGATGAATACACTTTGCCAGCCGTGATGCTCCATCATACTCGCGGCGACAAAGCCACCAGCGGCTCCACCGAACGAAAAGCCACACGCCGCCAAAGTCACAAAGAATGTCTTCATGCGAGGCGGTGCGTAGTCAGCCATCAGCGCCATCGCACTCGGCATAGCGCCACCCATGCCGACTCCACACAGGAAGCGAATCACCGCTAGGGTTTCGATGTTGTGTGCCCAAGCGGACAGGAGCGTAAGCCCAGCAAACAACAACACGCAGGACAGTAAGGTTTTTCTGATCCCGAATCGATCTGCGAGTGGTGTAAGGAACAGTGAACCCAGGGTAAGGCCAATCAGATTGCATGTGAACACAATGCCGAACGCCGCTTTCGGGGTAGCCCATTCCTGCGCCAAGTTAGGGACTACGAAGCCCAGAAGCTGGGCATCGTAACCATCACAGACGAGCAGGAGGATCAGTAAAACAAGTGTACGGAACTGGTACCGAGAAAACGGTCGTTGATCCAATGCCGCACGGAAGGCTTCAATCTGGTTATTCATCATGGCAATCCGATTATTCTTGTGAGGCCACGTAAGAATTGCTCTTTTTACGTCGGAGGCGGTGTGTCGACCTGGTTCGCAGGATGTGCACGCTGGAACCCTGGATGATCCGCGGCCAGTGCTTCAACCCTCGAAATTCGGGGGAATTCAGTCAGATCCAAGCCGAATCGACGGGCCGCGTAAATTTGCGGTAAAAGGTACACGTCAGCGAGACCAGGCTTTTCACCGAGTGCCCAACCGTTTTCGCCAATCAGGGCCTCCACTGCCTGGAAGCCGCTATAGATCCAGTCCTGAATCCACTGATTGACGAAGGCCTCATCGTGTCCAGCCGCTCGTAGCTTGTTCAGCACAGACACGTTGTGTAGAGGATGGATATCGCAACCAATGATGCCTGCAATCGAGCGCGCCAACGCTCGATCTGCTGGGCTACCAGTTAGCAACGGCTTGTCAGCGTATGCCTCTTCCAGGTATTCGATAATCGCCGGTGATTGAATAACCCGAACCGACTCATCTACCAAGGCAGGCACGCGGCCTTGGGGGTTGATCTCCAGATAGCTAGCGGAGTGGTGTTCTCCGCCGTCCTTGATCAGATTGATGGGGCAAACGTCATACGACAGCCCCTTCAGTTCCAGAGCAATCCTTACCCGGTACGAAGACGTCGACCGGTAATAGGAGTAAAGGATCATCAACGGATCTCCCGGGCAGGGAGAACCACCGCACGGCACTCACCGAAGCCGATCGACCCAATGCCATCTTGAGCGCAGCGAGCTCTCAGAATGATCTCGTCACCGTCCTCGAGGAACGTCCGGCTTTCACCGTTTGGAAGCGTTATAGGGTGCTTGCCGCCTTGCGTCATCTCTAGCAGAGAGCCCATCGACTCGGTGGTGGGCCCAGACAGCGTGCCGGTACCGAACAGGTCACCCGGGTTAAGCTGGCAACCATTCACAGTGTGATGAGTCACCATCTGCGCGAACGTCCAATACATGTTAAGCGTAGTGCTTGCGCTGAGCGGGTATGGTGCGGCACCCTCCTCTCGCATGCTTGCGGTTAGGAGCAGAACTTCGAGACGAATATCAAAAGCACCCGTGCTCTGATCTTCCTCATCCAGCAGATAAGGAAGCGGAGCTGGGTCACCGGACGGCCGAGCAGGCTGGGCCGTGCGGAAAGGTTCAAGTGCTTCGGCAGTCACGACCCATGGTGAAATGGTCGACGCGAAACTCTTGGAAAGGAATGGGCCCAGCGGCTGATATTCCCAGGCCTGAATATCGCGGGCCGACCAGTCATTCAACAGGCAGAATCCAGCAATATGTTCGCGTGCATCGCGGATGTCGATCGGCTCGCCCAGACCGTTAGGACGGCCAATCCAAAGACCCAGTTCGAGCTCATAATCCAGGCGGCGGGAAGGTGCATGGATTGGAACATCACTATCAGGAAGCTTGATTTGCCCTGAAGGACGTACAAAAGGCTGGCCGGACGGAACGATGGTTGATGCACGGCCGTGGTAGCCGATTGGCACATATTTGTAGTTGGGCAGCAGCGGATTGTCCGGGCGGAAGAGTTTGCCCACGTTTTCGGCGTGATGGATGCCAACGTAAAAGTCTGTGTAGTCCTGGATGCGAGCAGGCACATGCAGATTGCAGCGAGAAGCCTCGATCAGCAATCGATCACCGAATTGGCGCTGAATTTCGACCTCAGCCCCGTTCTCGCCGAGCAGCTCAATCAAACGCTCACGCAAGGCCTTGCGGTCTTGGCGTGGCAGGGCGAAGAAACTGTTGAGTGATCCGCCTACCGCAGCCTCCGCCGCTGCCTCAGCTGCGCCGGTCAGCAGGCCAGCTTCGAGGGCGACTTTAAGGTCATAGATGAAGTCACCGATAGCAACGCCAGTGCGGCGCTCGCCGCCTTGAACGCTGAAAACACCGAATGGCAGGTTGGCCAGCGAAAAATCAGGATGGCCATTGGCCGAAGTTACCCAGCTGTTCATCACTACTCTCTCAATTAGGAATTTGTGCTTTCAAATTTTCCAGCGATGCCTTCCCAGCATGCGTCGTAATTGCCCTGCAACGCGGGGCTAGCCAGCGCAAATTTCGTAGGGCGGAGTACCTGGTGTGTCTCAAACATGAAGGCCATGGTGCCATCAAGCTTCTGAGGTTCCAGGTTGGCTGCCATGGCGCGTTCGGAGGTTTGGGCGTCTGGGCCGTGAGCGCTCATGCAGCTATGCAGGGAGGAGCCACCGGGGGTAAAGCCATCAGCCTTGGCGTCGTATTCACCCTCGATCAACCCCATGTACTCGTTCATCAGGTTGCGGTGGAACCATGGCGGACGGAAGGTGTTTTCCGCGACCAACCAGCGAGGAGGGAAAATCACGAAATCAAGGTTCGCGAGTCCAGGAACGCTCGTGGGGGAAGTCAACACAGTGAAAATGGATGGATCTGGATGGTCGAAGCTTATGGAACCGATGGTGTTGAAGTGTCGCAGGTCGTATTTGTACGGAGCGTTGTTGCCATGCCAAGCGACCACGTCGAACGGCGAGTGATCCAGTTCAGCTTCCCAGAAGCTCCCTTGGAATTTTTGCACCAATCGAGTTGGCGATTGCTCGGACTCAAACCAAGCATTTGGAGTGAGGAAGTCGCGAGGATTGGCCAGGCCGTTGCTTCCGATTGGCCCCAGGTCGGGTAGTCGCAACGGAGCACCATGGTTCTCGGCAATATAACCGCGGGCCGATGCGCCGAGCAGCTCCACCTTGAATTTCATGCCACGAGGGATGACAGCAATCTCCAGCGGCTGCAGCTCAATACGTCCCAGCTCAGTCACGAGCAAAAGCTTACCCAACTGAGGCACGATCAAGAGCTCGCCGTCGGCGCTGTAAAACGCTCGCTCCATCGAACGATTTGCTACGTAATGGAAGATTGTGATTCCACTGGGATGATCCAGGCTGGAGTTCGCAACCATTGCGCGGAGGCCGTCCACGAAGTCAGTAGGCTCTGCCGGCACTTCAAGCGCATCCCAACGCATACGGTTGGGGTTGGCTGGTGCCAAATTACCCTCTGGGATAGGTGAAGGAATCGCTTTGAAAGTCGGGTGGGATGCAGATGGACGGATTCGATACATCCAAGTACGACGGCTTTCATGGCGAGGCATCGTAAAGGCAGTGCCAGAGAACAGCTCCGCATAGAGACCATGAGCTACCCGCTGGGGGGAGTTCTGGCCAATCGGCAGCGTGCCCGCGATTGCTTCACTGGAAAATTGGTTGCCGAATCCTGACTGATACCCGATGCCGCTGTCGTTGGTGCTCATCGTTCCTCCTGCGTCGCTGTGTGCGTTTTATTTTTCGTAACTCGATTACGCAAATCGTAAATCCGTAATGAGGTGCGGTCAAGCGTCGCAGGTGAGATCGCGTCTGACAGTCCAACGCAGTCGGATCTTTCTCAACATTTGAGGGACTCAGGATGAGGGCTGGCAGACACTTCAGACCCCCGCCTTGGGCGGGAGAGAGCTCTGTACTACCCCCAAGGCTGTCAGCGATGGTCATATGGGTATGCGCTCGGGAGGCGTATGGGACGACCAGGAAGCTGAGTGCGATTCGCCAGCATCATCGGCTGGCGATCGCTGATTGCGCATGTAGATGATCAGCATTGCGCTGACCTATCGTCCCACTGAGTGCAATCGCCAGCTGGGTGTCAATGACTCAAAGTGAGGTGCGGAGGGGGAATCCAAACGGCTCAAAACACGTTGATAGGCATCTCAACAATGAATCGATATTCATCTACGTCAAGGTATCGGTAACCCGTGGTGGCGCGATGAGTCGCTTGCCGTAACCGCAGCGATAGGTCTTTTGCGGGCCCGCTTTGAATGACATATTTGATCTCGATATCGCGCTCCCAGTGTTTGTTGTCCTTGTCATCATCGTAGATGTGCCTGGCCGTGTACCGGGTGTTGGAACTCCCATCGTTGTCCATTCCATCTCCACGGACATAGCGCGTCATGAACGCCAACCCAGGTACCCCGTAAGCCGCCAGATTAAGGTCGTAGCGGATCTGCCAAGATTTTTCGTTGGCTTCAGTGAAAGTCGCGTACTGAACCGCGTTACCCATGAGAACGTTTCCTCCCATCGTTCCAAAGCCCACCCAATCAAGTGGCTCGTCGCCATACAAGGCTTGATAACCTACGCTAAAGGTGTGACCCGATTGGCTATAACCTGACATCAGCGACCAAGCGAAATTATTAATTTCCCCACCATTTTCCGCACCGTAGCTGGTAGTTCTATATGAGTTAAAGTTGAAAGACACAGACCGATCAGGAGAAAGGACGATCCTATATTTTCCACCGAAATAATATTGACGCCATACATCTCGAAGTTCTGAGCCGTAAATGCTGGCAGAAAACTCACCCTCTTTGTAGTTTAACCCCAGATAGTCAATTCGCTTGGAGTGAATTCCTACCGCATAGTCCGTAGTCAGGTCATCATCACTATTAGTGGAATCCACGCCACTAATGGATGTAAAGCGACCAGCGTCAATATTTAGATTGTCTATTTCATTAATATTCAACGACCACCCAGTTGCAATCGCCGGAAGTAGTCTGACAGTGCTCACCGCGAAAACTGGCGTGGCCGGCATCTGTGAGCCGTAGCGAAGCACGCTTTTAGATGCGCGGACTTTTAGTGACCCTCCGATTTCAGCGTAGCTGTCACTAGGATGCCCCTCGCTGTTGACGTTGAGAAGATTCAAGCCCGCTCGCCCTCCTCCGCTGTCTAGTTTGAAGGCCGCAAGTAAATGACCATCAGCTCCGACCCCCACCAAGCCAGGAGTGAAACCCGATACAAAATTTGTTATGAAGCCCTGCGCCCATTCTTCACGATAACCATTACGTTCATCGGCCGGCTTGAATGCATTTCGACCCAAATTGTTAGATAAGCCGTTACGAAGATCTCGATTGAAGTAGAAATTTCTTGCCAGTACATCCAGATGGCTATCACCGATCAGCCCGTTACTTTCAGCAGCTGTCGCGAGTACCGTATGTGCCATTGCAATTGCAATGGCCA
The DNA here is from genome assembly GCF_044749525.1 of Pseudomonas sp. NPDC089395. Lineage (NCBI taxonomy): Bacteria > Pseudomonadati > Pseudomonadota > Gammaproteobacteria > Pseudomonadales > Pseudomonadaceae > Pseudomonas > Pseudomonas sp. NPDC089395. The sequence goes on along the minus strand of NZ_JBIVID010000002.1, from coordinate 139,130 downwards.
TCAGTGGCACAAGGCCGTTGTTAATTTTTGCCATGATTAATCTTCTTGTTTTTATAATACACACGACGAACGCCATCACCACCGAGCGAGGTGGCTGACATGAGTGTTCTCAGTTCGGATTAGGTGCGACGTATGTTGCTCGACTTGGGATGATGAAAATCATGGCAAGCGCTGAAAGCAGCATCATACCGCTAATGCTGACTAGCCCTGCACTACTACTACCGGTCAAGTCACGTGCGACACCAATTAGCCATGGGGCAACAAAGCCGCTGAGCGTTGCCAGTGAACTGACCAGCGCGATGCCTGCCGCAGCCGCTCTTCCTTTTAGGTACGTCGCAGGCAGCGCCCATGCAACAGTGACACCGCCGCTGAAGCCAAAACCTGCCAAGCCCAGGAGCAGTAGTGAAACGACGAGGGAGTGCTGCCAAATACTGGCTGCTGCCAACATCACTGCCGCAAAAATCATACTCAAAGCATAGTGCCAGCGACGCTCCCGCCTCAGATCAGAACTCCGCCCTATCACCAGCATCCCTAGAGCCGCCATCGAGAAAGGAACTACGGCATAAAGCGCGATGGTTGAAACATCTTTTATGCCCATCTGCTGGATCATGGTAGGAAGCCAAAAGTTAAATGCATATGAGCCGCAATATGCACTAAACGCCAGGAATGCCAAAAGATAGACTCGAGGATCTGTCAGCGCCGAGAAAATCGCTTCCTTACCATGACCACCGGCACTCACATTAGCGGCGCTATCACGAACCATAATTTCTTGATGAATGGCTTTTTCTTCTGCAGTCAGCCAAGTGGCGTGGGACGGTTTATCACTGAGATAGAAGAAGCAGCATATCCCAATGAAAATGATGGGTAGTGCTTCAAGCAAAAACATCCACTGCCAACCTGCCCAGCCGTAAATACCTTCCATGTTTTGCATGATGAGACCAGAAATCGGCCCGCCGACGATTGGTGCTGCCAGTGTCGCTAAAAGTAAGAGGGATGTTACCCGTCCACGCATGTAGCTGGGGAACCAATAGCTGAGATAGAGAATTACACCTGGAAAGAACCCTGCCTCAAATACACCCAAGAAGAATCTGAGAATGTAGAGGTGCAGTGAGGTTGATACAAACATAGTCAACGCTGAGGTGATACCCCACAGCACCATGATGCGGGTCAGCGTGGCTCTCGCGCCGGTTTTCTCCATCAGCAGATTGCTTGGAATCTCAAAGAAAGCGTATCCCAGAAAGAATATGCCCGCAGCCAGTCCATACTGGGAATCAGTAAAACCCAGTAGCGGCTGCATCTGAAGCTTGGCATAACCAATGTTTACTCGATCTAGGAAAGAAAAAAAGTAGGCAAGGAATAAGAATGGCAGCAACCGCCGTAAAACCTTACGAAAAAGCAGCGCCTCACCGGATGCCGACACTCCCTGACCCACAGGCGTGCCTATAGATTGCGTATTCATCATCGTGACTCTCTTATTTTTATCTCAACGACCTTTGAAGGCGTCTCGGGGCATCCTGCCGGAGTCGTGCCTCCGCTGTGCCGAATCCGGCGTAAGCCGGAACCGCGGGGCTGAATTTGCCAATAGCAAATCATATTGTCAATTGCAAATTCCATAAGTCCGACCCCCATTCAGGCGCGCCCCCGCGGCCTTAATCGGCTTGGTTCACTTCGTTTGATGGCCCTTCAGAACGGCTCAAAGACGCTCCCCAAAGCGCTTGAGATAGACAGGCTGACAGTCCAGTGGGGTGACCTACGTCTTACAAGGCGAAGGGAGGCCGATCGACTAAATTGGCCTAAGACGGCGTGTTTTTCCGTCGTTTTGGACAAGCGCAGACCAAAACAACGCTGTAAAAGCGTTGCACTTTTCATGGCATTTGCTGTGGATTCAGACCCGTAGCGCTTAAGAATATTGTTACTTCGCTGCTAGCAAACGTCACTCAGCCCCACTTCTGGGCTGAGCATGCTTAGCGCCGGGCTACCTGGAAAGGGGCAAAGGTTTGGATGTCCAGGTACGGTTACAGAGGCCGAAGCTCAAGGGGTCGAATAATGACCCAATTGCCTGGAAAGCTTCTGAGTACTTCTCTGAAGCGTAAGCGAAGTTTCGCCATCCACCGAAAGGTTCATGGCATTCGTGTCGTCAAATACAGTAAGGGTAAATACGATTTCTCCGTTGAGCCCGAACACAGGTGCGCTCAGCGAGCTCAACCCTGGCATCGGGCGATCTCGTTGGACATCCACGCCGCGTTCGCGAATCAAGGAGAGTTGCTCAAGGTAGCTAGGGAGATCGAGGCGCGCAGTACTAGAGCCCGCATCACGGATCTCTTCAAGCAACAGGTTTTTCTGCAAGGCCGATTGGGGCAGCCAGGCCGAGAATGTACGACCGATCGAAGAATTTGTCAGCGACATCACCGAGCCAAGTCGGATCTCAGAGTAAAGACTGAAGCGAGCCTCCTCCATTCGTACCACAGTAGGGCCAAGAGATCCCCAAACGCTGAGTACAACTGCGTGGCCCGTGGCTGCAGCGAGCTCTTTGACGACCGGCTCCGCCTCATGGGTGGGACTGAGGAAGTGCAACCCCAGCACTCCTAGATCTCGTGCGACCAATCCAGGCTCGTAGAGACCTGTCTCTTCATCTTTGAAAACCAGGCCGGAGCGTACCAAGCTGACCAAATAGGGAAACGCACGCGCAGAACTCATGCCTACAGCTGAGGCAAACTCCTTCAAAGATACAGGTTTTTGAAGAAGCGTTAGCGCCTCTAACAGCTCAGCCGCCACCTCAACAGATTGGATGCCGCGAGGGCTTTTCTCGTCATGCTCGCTCATGGCTTGCCTTCCGCATATCCATTAATGAGACGCTCAGATGCCGCGCGCATCTCATTGGTTACCTCAGCAATCCGTGCCAAATCGAAGCTGGCGGCTGCGGAAAATGCTGTCATTGTGAGCAAGAGACACCCTGCATCGTTAAAGACGGGAATGGATATGGTAGATACCGAAGGGGTTGGGTAGCCTTGTGCGACAGATCTTCCGGCACTCCGAATTTCATCCAAGACTTCTTTGAATTCTTCGGACTGGAATGTCTCGAGGCTGTCTCTGGTGAAGGTCTGATTTTCGATTACAGACGCCGACAGTTCCTGAGGCTGGTAGGCAGCGAACAGTCGGCCTGTTGCAGTCCTGGTTAAAGAAAGAACCGTACCAAGACGAAAGCCGATACTCAGCACCGTACCGTGTTCCGCATAGTGCACTACGATCGGGCCGTGTCGACTCCAGACAGCCACAAATACGTTGACTTCCAGGCGGCGTCCAATCTCATTGACGATTGGAATCGCTTCGCTGACTTTCGGAAGCCGATAAAGAGCCGAAACGCCGAGCCGGAACGAAAGCTGCCCCGGCTCAAACGCTTGGGTGTAGTCATTGCGCTTGAGAAGACCTACACGCGTCAAGCTAACGAGGTAGGTATAGACCTGTGACGGAGGGGTTTCGACAAGGTCTGCGATTTCCTTGAGGCTGAGAGGACGGGACTGCTCCACAATCGTGCGCAGGATCAGCCCCGCCATCTCAACGCTTTGCACTCCCCGCTGAGACGACTTCATCGAATGTCTCCATCAGCAAGCAGTGTCCCTTCCTGAATACCTGCTCTGTTCTGCATGCGATAACTGGTCAATGCGTTAAAAGCGGCACTGTATCGCCTCCAACCGTCTACCGCAATCAACAGACACAGTTACATTGTGCCGTTCCTAAAGGCTTCTCTGCAGGTGAAATGCCGGGATCAATGGACGAGGTAGCCCCCATCTACAGGCAGAACGACACCTGTAACGTAGCTAGCCGCGGCGGAAGCAAGAAACGTAATAGGCCCAACGAGCTCATCGGGATCAGCTGCACGTCTCATCGGAACATGCTGCAAGAAGGTGCTGAGGGCGTTTTCGTTTCCGCGTGTACTTGCAGACATGGCGGTAGCGAACATGCCAGGCGCAACCGCATTTACTCGGATTTCAAATTCCGCCAGTTCCGCTGCCAGGGTTCGGGTCATCTGAGCCACTGCGCCCTTTGAAATCGCATAGGTAGGCGACGTAGTGGCTGCGACGAAGGACTGAATCGACGCGACATTGATCACGTTGCCTTTGGTTCTCTTCAGGGAAGGAAGAAAGGCCTTTGTGACATTGAAAGGCCCCGTCACGTTCACCGCCAGCGTGTCAGCTAAAGCCTGCGAAACAGCTGGTGATTCAAATACTACTCGCTTCAAAATCCCAGCGTTATTGATCAGCACATCGATGTCACCGATCTCACCCACAATCACCGCGGCCAGACGCTCACAAGCCTCCTGATCACTAACGTCCAGCCCAAAGCCCCACGCCTGATTGCCTACGCCGCAGATCGCTTCGGCTGTTTTCGTAGCACCTTCGCCATCAATGTCGACAATGACGACTTTGGCGCCTTGCTCGGCGAGACCGTGCGCGACAGCCTTGCCATTTCCTTGAGCCGCACCAGTAATCAAGACCAGCTTTCCGGCAACAGACAGGCGAGTTTCACTCAGTTTTTTCATGGTAAACCTTTGTTGTTATTTGATCGTTCATTGCGGGTGACGTACGACTCGATTCAATGTCGCCCTTATCAACCGGTTTTTCTCACCAAGCTGGCGTCATCCACTCGTGCAGCATTGCTTAAGTGAATCCCTACGGCGTAACCAAAGGTCAGCGCAGGGCCCAAGGTGATACCCGCTCCCGGATAGTTGCCTCCCATGATGCTTGCAGAGTCATTACCCACAGCGAATAGCCCTTGGATCGGCCGGTCATCCGCTCCGAGTACCTGGCAGTTGCGATCCACTGCGATGCCGGCGTAGGTACCAATGTCTCCTGGGACGATCTTCACTGCATAGAAAGGCCCGCGCTCGATAGGTGCGACGCAAGGGTTTGGCGCACGGTAGGCATCTCCTTGATAGCGGTTGTACGCTTTTGAGCCTTTGCCGAACTCAAGGTCATGGCCCGCTGACGCGGAGACATTGAATTGGGTGACGGTTTCTACCAGCTGCTGCTCGTTAATCCCTGCTGCTTTCGCCAACGCACCCAATGTTTTGCCCTTGATCAGGTAGCCAGTTTTCAGGTGCCTGCCTATTGGCAGTGGGAATGGGGCTACACACCCCAATCCATAACGTCGAAGCGTGTAGTGGTCACAAATGAGCCAGGAGCATACTTCGGGCTCTTGGCTGCAGGCTTTGATCATGGCTTGGACATAGTCGTGATACGAGTCGGCTTCATTGGTGAATCGTTTGCCGCTCCGAGTAACCGCGATCACACCTGGCTTTGCACGATCAATGAAGTGCGGCATGACACCCTGAGTTCCATCCTTACGCGTGGTCAGAGACACTGGTGTCCATGCCGCAGGATTAGGGAGATTCGTGTTGAGCTTGCCTCCCATTTTTTCGACCATTTTCAGGCTATCGCCGGTGTTGGTTTTAGGAGTAGGCGTCCAATGTTCGTTGCCGGTTTTAGTGTGCGAGTAGAGAGCTTTGCGGCGCTCAATGTCATGAGGGAACCCCCCGGCAGCCAATACGACCCCCCTCGCCGCCCGAACGACTACCTCTTCACCATTTCTCCGCACGCGAGCCCCTACAACCGCGCCGCCTTCGATAATCAGCTCAGTAACTGGGGATTGCAGCCAGATTGGTATTTCCATATCAAACGCTGACTTGGCCAGCCGACCAATCAGAGCATTCCCGTTAGTGAGCGTCATCCCACGGCCATATTTAATGGTCTGCCAAATGTGCTTGGAGAGTCGCTTCGTAGCGTAAATCGCTGACTCCAGCGACCTGGTTGCACGCATGAAGTGCTTAATGTCCGGGCCTGAGCCGATCATCATCCCTAAAACCGTCTGTTCAGGAAGCGGTGGCTCAAGTTGCTCCATGCGCTTACCAAGCTCCCGAGCATCGAACGGTCTTGCAACCATCGAACGGCCGCCCTGCATGGCGCCAGGCGCTTCAGCATGGTAGTCCGGGAACACCAGTGGCATATCGAATCTGACGGCAGTGTGTTTGAGGAAGAAATCTACTGCCGGGCTTCCATGCCGCAGGAAAGCGTCCACGCGTTCTTCGTTGTAGGCATTCCCTCCTTCATGCTTCAGGTACGTCTTCACCGCGTCGTGAGAGTCGCTATGCCCCCATGCTTGAGCAAGCGAGGTGCACGGAATCCATAACCATCCACCAGACCGAGCAGAAGTACCGCCAAAGGTCGAACCCTTCTCGACCATCACTACGTTCAAACCATGATGCTTAGCCGTAATGGCGGCAGACATGCCCGAAGCTCCTGATCCAACCACCAGGACATCGCATTCATAAATTTCTTGTTTTTTCATGCTGGTTCTCCAAACCGTGGACTACCGGTAACGACGCCCGACAGGGGCGCCACCTAGCAGGTGAGCAAAAATTAGCATTCAGTTATCCTATGTGTAAACGGTTTGTCATATGGTAATTTTGCTTGCCGATTGCCCTACGGGCAGGTCAGCCAGGTGAGGAACAGCTCTAGAACGGTTGTTTCGGGCAAGCAAGCTACCCGCCGACGAGACCCATCGCGGGTTCTTAACTCATAAAAATTTGGACGTGACGCATCTTCTTCCAATGCTGAAAGGAGGCTTCGCCAGCTGCACGGAGGACATCCTGGTACTGCGAGAGGGCAAATTGAGTTATCAAAATCCTGCCGCGGTTAGATTCTCTTCAGGTGTTCTGGAAGACGGGCGATCCGAGACAAGCGCGTGCGGAATTTCTGTATTGGCGGCAGGGTGCCAGCAGGCAATTGAGCAATCCTGGCGTGACTTTCCTTTCTGATCTATGAGTAGGAGCTGCGCCGGCAAACCGAAGGAGGAAAGGTATGGAGCTTGTTACTGTCGCATGCATTGCGTTGAACCGGATTGGCTCTGCAAATGCCGCAGGATTCGGCTACGCAAGACACCGCAGGCAGCAGTTTTTCACCGAAGTGGCTGACGGCGATGTGGACACGCTCCGCCAGAAGGTCATTGAAGTCGCTGAGGCTAACGGGGAACAGGAGGGGACACTTCACAACCTTGAACACGCTCAAAACCTGGGGTTCCCGCCAGGCCAAATAGTGTTCGACGTTCAAGGATTAACGACTCAATACAGTGAGCCCTACGCTGCATGTGTGGTCTTCCCCGCACTGAAAGCGGCTGGGAGGTTTTTCAAGCTCGAGGAGGTAGCGGAACGCGGGATGGCACTGTACGTTTCACCCAGCTAGGCGCTTTGAGCTCAACTGCGCCTGGCATACCAGTGCCAGGCGCAAAAGCAGCTTAAGACGAAAGCTTACGCTTGAACTTGAACATCACGTCATCTAGCCATCGTCCATAAGCCGCAGAGGTCGCCGGGATGAGTAGCCGGCGCTCCTGCAGCTCTTGCTCTGAGCGTTGCGACATAGTGAAACTCCCTGTCGCAACGGCAGGCGGTTCTGCAAAAACCTTGTATGACACGCCGTGGAGAGACAACTGAAACCACCCTCCTCGGCCTTGGCAAAGGATGTCATATGCAGCTTCCGCCAAGCGCCTCACTTGGGTCGGCGATACGTAATACCCGTCGAAGTGGTTGGACGGACGCGTTGGGTTTGCGAGAGTCATCGACAACCAAGACAGACCACTGTCGTGATGCCGCCAGACCAGGCCGGGAGCATCAATTCCTGTGAGTTCGTCCCTGTCGAAATCCTCATAGCCGGCTTTGACGTGCATAGTCCAGCATGGCAAAACTTCAAGAAATAGGATTCGTGTTCAGAGTGGATGGAGCGCAAGCTACCCGGGTTAGCCGGCTGAGGCAGGAAAGCCAGCTCGAGTCGGGTTTCGTGATCTCTGCCGCCCCACCGGCTATTAGAGTTTCGAATCTCCAGCCGCTGCGCGAATTCTGCCTCACTAACGGCACTACGGCTCGTATTTAGCTGACTCAGAGCCCGGATGACACCATCAGACAGCTCGTGCTCATTGGCAAATGTGGCGCGGAAGAGCCCGTCCACGTAATCAGATACTTCCCATCGAAATTCTTGCTGCGGCCCTTCCACCGCGACGTCATGCAGGAATGCCAGGATAGGTTTGCCAGTGGCTCGAGCGCGTCGGAACTCCTGCTGCGTCACCGACTCCCCAGATTCAGTTTTGAACCCGAAGTCAGCACCCAGGACAAGCACCACCACATCCGCCTGCTCTACTTCAGTCATGCAGGCTTCCTGAGAGGAATACGGCCGAGCACCAAATTCCTCACACATCACTGGCACATGCCCGAGCAGTAAGACAGCCTTCTTGGCTGCCGCACGATAGCTCTCAAAATTACGCACGACAGAGCTGATGAACACGTTCATAAAACCCCCAATCACCCCAAGATTCGGCAAGCCCATATGCGCTTGAGCAGACGTAGCGCGCCCCAATTTGGCACGACAACTGAACACACTGACCCGTAACGTCAGAGGTTGACATTCTCAAAATTATGCACAAAAATATCGGTTGACACTACAGATTATTTGCACGCTTTTTCGGAGAAATGCATGCCTGAACATCAGCATCCAAGTGAGCTTGAGCCGAAGCTCAGCCGCGCCCATCTTGATGTCGTCTGCAACAACCTTTTGGATGCTGCTTACAAAGCGCTTGAGGCCACATCCACTGAAGATGACACCAACTGGACGAAAGGGATTTTTCCTTACGGTCGCATCCATGGTCGGTTTAGGCGCCTACATCGCCAGGGTGACCTCCCTTGGTTCAAGCTCGTCAACAACACGTTGGATTACACGATCAGCATTGATGGGGTTTTGATGCAGGTGGTTACGGATGACCCGGACACACGCAAGAAGGGTTATCGCGTGGAGAAAAACGTCGTTGAGCTTTACCACGACAGTTTGCTGGGGCCGGCCACTGACGGGAACGTTACCTGGCGGTTGTATGTCGACAGCGATAGAAATCCAGACGGCCCAACGCTGACCGTCTCTGTCTTGGGCTTCGACACCAACCGCAATGTCATCAGCAAGTGGACGCACAATTACGAACCTCTGCTTTCTGTCCGCACCACTGAGCTCTCCCCTGTTGTTGAAATTGATGATTCTCTGCCAGTTCGTCGCGACAAGGACGCTGGGCAGAAAGAAACGAAAGACGCTGAATTGAAAGATGAATGACACAACAGGCCTCCTGCCTCTGGGTGACGAGTTTTCACCCGACAAGCTACGCCTCGCGAGGTGCGCCTCGGGGCGCTCCCTTGCCGAAATCGGCGAGCTCCTTGGCGTGACTAGGCAATACGCGCATAAGCTTGAGATCAACTCAATTCCTAACCCGGGACAGTTGAAGCAGCTCTGCGAAATCCTGAACGTCAAGGAAAGATTCTTTTATGTCCCCCGTAGGAGTGGTGTTGAGCTTGAGCAATGTCACTTCCGCAGTGTGCGCACCTCAACCCAGACGTTGAAGAAAACGATTGCCGCCCAGGTTGAGATGTTTGAGCTGCTCGTTGATGAGTTGGACAAGGAGGTAGCGTTCCCCGCGGTTGATTTTCATGTGATCGAGGAGCCGGTTACCGGTGCCGGGAAAATTGAACAGGTTGCTGAGCGTTTTAGAAGAGAGCAAGGCATTGGCCTAGGCCCGCTCTCGAGCGTTACCAAGCTGGCGGAAAAAATAGGTGTGCTCGTCGTTAACCTGGCTGACGCAGACGATCGCATTGACGCATTCTCGTTATTCAACAAACGTCCACTGATCGTCCGCAACACCTCAAAAGTGAATCCAGGACGGCAGCGGTTCGATCTGGCTCACGAGCTCGGTCATCTGGTTATGCACCAAGGTATAGAAACCGGTTGCCGCGAAACAGAAGAGCAAGCCAACCAATTTGCGAGTGCCCTGCTTATGCCGAGGGCGAGCTTCGCCGCGGAGTTTCCGGCAATGCGGGGCAAGTACCTGAACTGGCCAGCATTGAAAGAGCTGAAGCTTCGCTGGAAGGTCAGCTTCAAGGCGCTGATTTATCGCGCTCGGGCGCTGGATCTCCTTACCGCCGATCAAGCCAAGAGCGGATTTACCTACCTCGCACGGAAAGGGTTCACCAAGCATGAAGAGTTCGATGAGCTCATTCCGATGGAATCTCCCCTGCTTGTTCAGCGAGCAATCGATCTCCTGGATTTCTCAACCTGGAGCCGAGTTCTTGCAGGAGCTGGGCTGACCAGTCAGATGGTCGAGACCCAATTCATGCTTAAGGTACCAAAGTCCCCGTTAAGGCTGATAAAAACTGGCGAGTCACAGGGGTAACTCGGAACCATCTCCACCAAAGCGCAAATTTACTTGGTCATCTGGCGGCGAGCCTAGAATTGACCTCTTACCGGTACAGCCCCATGAACGACCAGCAATCTACGCCTCACAATGCATACTTTAATGACTCTGAGGCGTCAGTCGCCTATCAGAGTGATCTGCAACAGCTTTTGGAAAAACTGACGCCGTTCCTTTCTACCAAAGAACTCAGGAACCTTCGTGATTCCAAGTTGAGACCAAACCCACAGTCATTCTCAGAGAAGCATTACTTGCAGACGGCGTGTGAGCTTACAATTTGTGGGCACTTTGCTGCTGCATACCCCGCCACCTTCAAATATGAGCCAAAGCTAAATCCCCCAAAGGATGTGGACTGCTCCTTCTCGGTAGATGGTGTAACTTACAATATCGAGGTCAAATGCGCGGACTACACCAAGACCGAAGAAATTGATAGCCAGGATGCGTTCAAGCTTAATTTCTTGGGGCGCCATCCAGATTTCCTTACGCTCCCAGAGGAGCTTACCCAGTTTTTCAATCCTGAATCGTCAAAACCACTCGTGGTTCAGCCGAACCTGGACAACAAGCTCAAGGATTTCTTGGAAAGCGCCCACCAGAAATTCAGCCCGAGCCCAAGCGAAAGCGAGCTCAATATCCTCGCTGTTTGCTGTGACACGCCCCAAGACATGCAAAAGTGGCTGCACTACCTCATCGGCCACAACGGCCTGTTTAGCGATGCACCCTTCGCAAATCCAGAAGGTTATTCACGCGTTGACGCCGTCTATTTTACAAACCTCTACCATCGCCACAAAAACTACACCGCCAAGCGCAAGCTTTCTCGCCACTGGAGCCTAGAAGATAGTTTTGGATTCATCATCAGTAATCGATATAGGCTGCTTGACAAAAAAGATCTCATTGAAAACGTGCTCTCTCTAATCCCAAACTACTCGAGAGAGCTTGAGGCATATGAAATGGATGGGACATTTGAGACGGAAGAAGATCTGCCGCCAATTGTGAAGCAGGGCCTTTTCATTCAAAGTTTTGTGGCGAAACACCTCCTATCTCAAGGTAATATGACATTCGATCTGTCATAAAAATTGAAATGAACACTGTTTAGGGATATGTCGCATGGGCTGTAGACATTGTGACTATCCCTGCACCACCTACGCGAGAATCATGATCTATGAGCACTTCGTCACCTTGGAACCCGTATGCGTCGGAGTGCCCATCACGCTTTATACTCCAGCGTGTTGCGGACAAGTGGGCCATGTTGATTTTAGGTCTTTTGCACGACAGAACTTGGCGGTTCAACGAATTGCTCCGGCAAATTGAAGGTGTCTCTCAAAAAGTTTTGTCACAAACTCTTAAGCGACTTGAACGAGACGGGTTAATTCGTAGAATACCCATCGATACCGTTCCTATTTCTGTTGAGTATTCTCTCACCCACCTGGGTGCGACTCTGGCTGATGCAGTTGCGGTGACGATTTCATGGGCAGAGAAAAATGCAGAGGCAGTGCTTCAGGCTCAGAGCAATTATGATCTCAACCTTGGTGGAAACGTAGAGCCACTACATCGGTAGATAATTTTCAACCAAATACAATCATTATGAAGATTTGTTCATAATGAGTAGGTTTCCCTGAGGTAACTATCTTCACACCTACGCGCTCAGGCCCTATAGTCATCCGCGAATCCTAATGAGCTGGTTACCAATCCCGCTCAATAATCCTCAACTCGTTAAGGAAATCGCTATGACTACAGTTGCAGTTGTCTACTTCAGCGGATATGGCCACACGGCCAAGCAAGCAGAAGCCGTTCATGCAGGGGCCGCTTCCCTTGCGAGTGCTAAGCTCTTCGCAATCGATCCAGAGGGCAACCTGCCTGAGGCAGCTTGGGAGGAAATCAACGAAGCGGACGCGATTATCTACGGCAGCCCGACCTACATGGGCGGGCCAGCATGGCAGTTTAAGAAGTTCGCCGATGCTTCCTCCAAGCCTTGGTTCGGCCAAGCATGGAAGAATAAGGTTGCAGCTGGCTTCACGAACTCCGCGTCTGTGAATGGCGATAAATTCTCGACTATCGAGTACTTCTGGACGCTTTCCCAGCAGCATGGACAAATCTGGGTAGGTACTGGGCTAATGCCTGCGAACACCAAGGCTCATGGCCCTTCAGACATCAACTGGACTGCTGGTTTTGCGGGCGCCCTGGCGGTCTCCCCATCTGATGCGTCTCCTGATGAAGCCCCACGTTCCGGCGATTTGGAGACAGCGAAGCTGCTAGGTAAGCGCGTAGCTGAGATCGCTGCGAAGCTGTCCTGATCATCATCGGCTTGGTTTGTGCTTTATGGCGGGCCAAGCCGGCTTATTTCGGCTAGCGTTGACGAGTGCCCGCATCTCAGCGGAAGGGTTGACGAAAAAGCATGGGGTCTCATGATGCGTAAGAGAATTTTTGCCGTAATCCCACTCACCCTCGCCTGCTATTTTCTGGCTGGTGCAGCTGCTCAGGCCTCCCCCTCCGACGATGCAGAGCAAAATCGTCGGCTTGTTGTAGATTTTTACAATGACTTCTTTAACAAACACCAGGTAGCAGAAGCGTCCAAAGTAGTAGATTCGTCATACAAGCAGCACAACCCTCAGGTGCCTGACGGCAAGGCCCCCTTCGTGAGCTTCTTTACAGACTATTTCAAGAAAAATCCAGGCGCGACTTCGCAGATCGTACGTTCAGCAGTCGATGGTGACCTAGTCTGGTTGCACAATCACTCAAAAAGCGGGCCCTCTGACAGAGGTCGTGCGATCGTGAATATTTTCCGCGTCAGAGACGGGAAAATTGTCGAGCACTGGGACGTTATCCAGGCGGTACCAGAGCAGGCAGCAAACGGGAATTCCATGTTCTGATTTGGGATTCATGTCAGCGCTTGATAGCCAGGTAAGAAAGGGGCTACAGAACGCCGGCGTTCGAGGGTTCGGTAGCCCTCGCTACCTGCTCCCCAGCGACACCCTCAAAGCCGCCGGCCAAAAGCTCTGCAGTCTGCCCTTCGCGCTAGGCCAATGTTGGGAGAAAAACAAGGAACTCTTGACTGGCGCCGTTTTAAGGAGCGATTACCCTGCCCTTCAAGCCGAGCCAGGACGAGTTTTCGATATCCTGCTCTTCATGGAGCAAGATCCGAGCAGGAAGCTCATCTCACTCTGAAGCGGGTGTTCCTTCACGCCGGAGCGCGCAGGATTTGTGAGGAAGGCAGATCTCGCCGCTTATCTCTTCTGCGTTGTAGCGAAGACATGGACTTTGACTGCACAGTTCTCATGGCCTAGTAGTCGATAGCGTCCGCGGGATGGACACCTCAACTCACGCACCGAAAAAGCCTCCCGAAGGAGGCTCTTGGTATCAGGCTTCTTACTGAAGCCAGCTTTCCACAGTGTCCGAGCCGTACTGGCTTTTCCAAGCTTTCAACACTGAGTGGTTCCCGCCCTTGGTTTGAACGAGCTCGCCGTTATGCGGGTTTTTGTAGGTTTTCGTCTCCCGCGGTTTGCGGGTACCGGTGGTGCTTGCAGCAGCGTTCACCTGACGCAGGCCAGCCTGCGGATCCAGGATGTTGATGACCTCTCTCAAACTGTAGCCATACTCTCCGAGAAGGCCGCGCAGTTTGGTTTCAAACTCCATTTCTTGCTTAAGCCCATTGTCATCTTTCATGGCTTCCAGTTCAGCAAGCTGAGCTGCGAGCTGCTGTTCAAGACGACGGTATTCGGCGAGGCGAGACATGTGTGAATCCTTTGATGTACAGGTACGACAAGACTACATGTGGGACGAGAAAAATGCGAATTTCGACAGCACGCCGAGGTTGCGTAGCGGTATCTGCAACCTAATCCCGAACCGAGGCTTGACCGATAGCGAAATAGACAAGTGAATGTCACCCAATGGTCGTGGACAGAGCCAGCTGACGAGATCGTGATCTCAGGTTACAGTTGTGTGTAGGCAGTGAGTAGCACTGTGCCGAGAGCTCCTGTGGCTCTAAGGTGCATTAGAATCCACAGGAGCAGTAACAAGCGGACTTATTTGTTGCCACGGTACCATGCTGCGGTTTGATCCAACGCACGAGCGAAACGACTGATCAGCTGATCGATCTCGGTTTCTGAAATGATCAGCGGCGGACAAAATGCGATGGAATCGCCGATAGCTCTCAACACGAGTCCATTTTCCTGCGCTCGAGCTACAAGATAACGACCAAGGGTTCCAGGCTCACCGAACGGAGCCTTTGTGTCTTTGTCAGCAACCAGTTCGACCGCCCCGATGAGTCCTACACCACGCACGTTCCCTACGAGTTCATGACTCTCAAAACCACGCAAGGCTTTTTGTAGCAGTTGACCCATCTTATCAGCACGCTCAACCAGACCCTCCTCCTCTATGACGGCGATATTCTCCAGCGCAACGGCCGCAGCAACGGGGTGACCGCCACCGGTAAATCCATGCGCGAACGTGCCGATGACACTACTTTGATCAGCAATGCCTTCGTACACACGTTGGTTAATTAAAACGGCGGAAAGAGGTTGATAAGAAGATGTGATCTGCTTAGAGAGAACCAGGATATCTGGCTTGATGCCATACGTCTCGCAGCCGAACATAGAACCCGTACGACCGAAACCGGTGATTACCTCATCTGCGACGATAAGAATGTCATACTTGCGGCATATGCTTTGGATCTTTTGCCAATAGGTTGCAGGTGGAATATGCACACCACCTGCTGCCATGACAGGCTCACCAAAAAATGCTGCAATTGTTTCAGGCCCCTCTCTCAGGATTACTTGCTCAAGCTCATCCGCTAGCCGATCAGCATAGGACTCCTCTGATTCACCGACTCTCATGTCCCGATATAGAAGAGGGCCATTGACATGAATAAAGCCCGGTAGCGGCAAGTCAAATGCTTTGTGAGTTGTAGGCAGTCCAGTGAGGCTCGCGGCAGCAACCGTAATTCCGTGGTACCCGTTTTTTCGTGAAATAATTTTCTTTTTTTGCGCTTGGCCCTTTGAGTTATTGAAATACCAAACAAGCTTTACCGCAGTGTCGTTGGCTTCGGAGCCAGAATTGGCAAGAAAAACCTTGCTCATTGGTATTGGAGCAATCTGCAGCAATTTCTCAGAAAGCTGAATGCAAGGATATAGCGTTTTGTTGATGAACTGATGGTAGTACGGAAGTTTATCTAGCTGTTTCGTTGCAGCCTCAACCAGTCGCTTATTGTTAAATCCAACAGCGACACTCCACAAACCTGACATTCCTTCTATGTAACGTTTGCCATCAGAATCAATCACGTAAATTCCATCTCCGCGCTCAATCATCAGAGCACCTTGTTCGGCATGAACTCGAGCGTCCGTGAATGGATGAAGCTGAGTCTGCATGTCTATCAAGTGCAGATCTGACATCTGATCCAAAGACGAGTTAACCCCTACTTTACTCGCAAGCATATTAGTCACCTGACTGATGGGAAAATTATGGCTGAGTGATATCACTGGCACCAACCATGCTACTCATGCAGCATATCAGTGATGCCGTGTTAATTATTTATAACTATTTGATGAAAAATTAAATATCCATTTTGCGAACACTGTGGCGGCCAACCCAGTGTTACAGTGTGATTCTGCGCCACAGCTTAATCGTCGCAACGGGCACGATGTAATGTCTGTCGAGGAGTCTCATAAAAGATTGAGCGATATTCGACGGAGAATCGGCCTAAATGGGTAAAAGCATAGGCTAAGGCGCATTGAGTAATCCCGGTTGGACGATGACATATCAGATCGCTGTGTACGGCATTTAGCCTCGCGATCCTAAGCCACTTCAAAGGAGTTACACCAAGCACTTCGCGAAAGGCGTACTGAAGGATACGAAGGCTCACTCGGGCACCTTGGCACATGGTTTGAAGGGTGGCTGTGCTTAAACCCTCCTCTTCTGCTGCATCACAAGCATCATTGACTATGCCGAAGCGATCAGTTCGCCAAGTCCGCGCGCTCTCGTTCTGGGAGCTTTCACATAGAGGCGACGCTAGCGAATCGAGCAACCGTGCTGACGATTCCGAGCAGAAATCGTCCGATAGCTCGAACTGCGATTGATCGAGCATATCCAGGGCCATTGCTTGAAATCCCTCCGGCAGACTGAGCGTCCGAATTTTTGAGACAACCACACCTAGGCCAAGCCTATCTAGGTGCTCCGCCAGCGTATCAGCAGCAACGACGAGTACCAAAACATCAGAAAACTCCGAAGACATCACCCGATACCGGCCAGACGAGTTCATCAGGCCAGAGCCGTCTTTGAGATCTCTCCGCCAATCCAGATGATGTAAGCCGTGTGGATTGATCGGGTGCGAGACTGCATAACTCCTAGCCGGAAGGCTGCCGGCTTGTTGAACCGCAGTGTTCATGCGCTCCCGTGCAAGCGTCAAACCGTCCAACCTGAGCTCAGTCACCGAACCTTCAAACCGCCCAGGAGAAAGCTGGGTGTACTTCTGATCCCAATTCCCAAGCAACCTAGCCTGATGAACCACGTCGTAGGATCGGTACTCGACTAATGATGGCATGCTGAGCACCTCTTACTGTTTTGAGCAACCACTCATCCAATTACCCCAGAATCGTGTGCCTCGGCAAGCCCCACGGAGAACCGTGGGTATCTGGCAATTCAAAACTGATACGGCCGACGAGCAGCGTCCATATCGGCCCATTCGTTGATGCCTGGCGGCTAGCAGGTGATTCCGCACGCTACCGTAGCAGCGCCTTCGCTTGAGTTTCACTTGCACCGGTAGCGGTGTTCTTTGGGCTGCGTGTCTGTCGGATTATTCCGACCGCCATGATGCACAGCGTCAAGCCGCCTGTTGAGAAAATAACTGATTGGTAATCTGGGCTTAGCATCATCATCACCAAGCAAATACTGATGAAGCTGATCACCGCCCAAGTGAGCCACGGATACATCCACATTTTCATGGGTATCAGGGTGCCCTGCTCCTGCAATTTACGTCGCATCCGTAATTGCGAAAATGCGATCACCAAATACACCAGTAAGGCGGTCGAGCCGGTAACGTTCATCAGCGTGTCTAGAACGTCCTTGGGGCGCAACGCCTCGCTAAAATTCATCAGAGCCAACACAACCGGCACTGCACATGACGCCAAGATTGCCCATATTGGTGCGCCGTTCGCGTGACGAGTGCGCTTGAGTACCGAGGGAGCATCACCTCGGACAGCCAGTGAAAACAACATCCGAGAGGCTGTGTAATGAGCCGACACAAGACAGCTACTTACGGAAGTCAACACCACAAAATTCATTAGGTATTCGGCACCCGGTACCCCCAGCAGCTCAAGCGTACGACGATATGCACCGTAGCCTGACTCGCCCAGGAACGGATCATTCCAAGGCACCAAGCATACGATCAGAAAAATGGAGCCTACGTAGAACAATCCTACTCGCCAGATGACCGATTTGGTGGTTTTGGCGATTTGTTCTTGAGGATTTTTAGACTCAGAGGCCGCAATGGTCGCGATCTCAGCGCCTAAAAATGCAAACATTACCCCAAGCATTGCACCAACAACTGCTCCAACACCGTTCGGCACGAATCCATGTGCGGTCAAATTGGCAACTCCGATTACCTCACCACCCCGCCAGACGTGCATAGCCGCCAGGGTGCAGATAGCAAGAAAACTGCAAATTGCCACCACCTTTATGAGAGCGAACCAAAACTCCATCTCGCCAAAATGCCGGACATTGAAGAAGTTCACACTCATTAGAAGGAGAGTAATTCCCAGCACAAATGCGTTCATGCTAATCGCTGGAAACCAGCCGTGGAGGATTTTGCCGGCAACATAAGCTTCCCATGCCATTATGCACACCCAACTAAGCCAGTAGAGCCATCCAATCGTGAACCCTGCCCAACTTCCGATAGCTCTATCGGCATATGTTGAAAACGAACCAGTGTCGGGTGAGGTTGTAGCCATCTCGCCTAGCATCCTCATAATCAGCATCATGAGAATGCCCCCGGCAAGGTAAGCTAGAACGGCAGCTGGCCCGGCATTATGGATTACGCTTCCAGAGCTAACGAACAATGAACCACCAATTACCCCTGCGATTGACATCATCGTCAGGTGGCGCGGCTTGAACCCTATTCCAAGTTGGCGACCAGCTTTTGCAGTCCCCTGGCTACTCGATTGTAGATCTGCTTCTGACCAGCTCATATTTTCCACCATATAGAAAATTATCGGATACAGGAGCTAGTCGTCCTTGATGAGCACCCGAAATAGTCAAAATCAGCACCAAACATCTTTAAAGACTGAATGGGGCGATGGCAGATTCATAAGCTTAACTGGCAGCAGAAATTATTGTTTTAATGTGCTTATTCTTATTCGCTTGCGGTGACGCGCTCAACAGCGTCTGCAGCTCGTACATGATGGTCGCTGGGCGCTCAGAAAAACTATCCAGATTGCGAATGCAGGCAGCCCTGGAGGCGTGTTCGGGATGACCGAGACGAGGGCTAAAAGTGGGAGGAAACTTGGACGGACAAGGGCGCATTGCTCAATCAACAATCTGCTCGCTGCCCAGCTTCACCGAGCGGCGCCTATCGCGGTAGCAAGCCAGGACGCTCCGGAATTACGAGTAACACATGATCAATGAAACCGGGGGTGGAGTACCCAACAGCTTGGTGCTCTCTTCTACCACCCAGGCACCCACCGGCCACACGACCTGAAGCACTAACAGAATTGTGAAGGTCAGGAAGGCACGAAGCAGGTACTCATGAGTCATCTTGATGCCGGTTACCTTCTCGTTGACCAGTGCGTAGTTGTGCAGGACGGCGCGAGCGAGCTGCTTGGCTAACCCCGCTCTGGGCGAGCTTTCTTTCCAAGTGGAGGCTAACTCTCCTGGGCCCAGCTGGGCGAACCCTGCAACTTTCAGCGTTCTGAACGCCCAGGCCCCCGCACTCAGCAAGAAGGCGACTGCAAACGCGAACAGCATAAGCCCCATGCAGCCTAGCCATTTGCTCGACTTGTCACTCCACAGCGTCGGCAGCAGCGAGACCAACACGGGTATCAGCGCCGTGATGGCCGCGAGGTAAATTCCTGCCTTAGCGTCAGCACCCTTGCGGCGGTCAACCTCTGCATCGAAGAGTCGCCTAGATTCCTCCAGCACCACTTCGCTATCGGTCGTCCAATCTCCATCGCGCACTGATGCAGCAATCTGCTGCTTCCACTCTGCATCTGCGGCCTGTTCAATAGGGGACAGAGGGATGACTGTCGGCCACAGCCAGCGGAGCCGTTCTTTAAGTTTGAGCAATGCTGTTCACCGTCAGCTCGTCTACGATCGCTGAAGCAATTGGGTAGCCAGTTAGATTCTCGATCCAGGCCCACTGCCCGTTCGGGTTGATCTCCAAGAACCACAATTTCCCCGCTCGATCACAAATCAAATCGATGGCCCCGTATCGGAGGCCGAGGCGCTTAACAAGCTTCACGCATTGACGCTGAACACGAGTCTCAAGAACGATCTTTTCGTGGCGAAGGTCAGGCCGACTACCCTTGCGCCAGTCAGTTTCTGTTTCCTCGTTATCTTGCGACCAGATCGCCGTTGCGAAAACCCGCTCTCCCACGACAGTCACTCGGATATCGTATTGCTTGAGGATTTCTGATTGCACAATGAATGGAGTCAGCCTGATTGAGTCCGCCTGATCATCCTCAATCTCAGCGAGTCGGGATGTGAAGATGACGCGCTCCGTCTCGCCTTCAAGCACCGCTTGGCGCAGGGGCTTGCCAACGGCATTGCCGAGCACAGAAATGGCCCTAGCACATGAGATGTCGTTCGTGATGAATGCTTGTGGTACGTGGAAGCCCATCTCCTGCGCGAGGAGGAGCTGCATCGGCTTGTCTTCAGCCATGAAGATCTTCGTAGGTGAATTCAGCCACAGCCCCTCCAAGCGGGAGTAGAGGCTTTTGAGAAAGCTGCTCCACTCTGCTTCGGCGTAGGCCCGCTCGCCAGGATCTGTGACCGTGTCGGATACAACCGGAGCTCCAGGCCTACGGAAATAGGCCCCAGTTATCTGCGACCCACGAACAACCACCCCATCCAGTGAAATAGACCAAGCGTCCCGAGGAAATCCCGCCATCGAGCACAACGCTTGGGGCAATTGCTCGGTATTGAGGCGGACAAAAGGCTGATCGCGCCGGCGAAGTTCAGCAACCACGTAGTCCATCGTGATATCCCGGCGATTTGTCACCAACAGCAGCATGATGCGCTTCCAGGTCAGTCTGAGTAGTAACGGGTGTCTAAGCCGAACGTAGGATCACCATTGTCATCGCGCTCCAGCTCGACGTTGGTCTTCGTGATCAGCTCGAGGATGTGGTTGGCATTGCACCGATCATCTCTCTCAGTGATCGCATCAGTTTTAGTCACGAGCTGCAGCAGATGGTTACTCGAATCGAATTGGTGCAGGTGGTTGGAGTCATCCGATTGACCTCGATAAGGACTGGGATCGTCATCATCGCTTTCGACCTTCTGATAGGTTTTGGTCAGTAACTCAATCTGCCAGCACGCCTCATCATCTTGCTCGGCGTTGACCTTCGTCTTGGTCATCAGCTCGTTCAGGGCACCGTTGGCGATGATCGGGACTTCACCTTCCGGAGCCTGAACCGCCCACATTTGGAGTTCAGAGGAATAGAAACCAGGTATGGTGTCCTCCCCTGTTCTTGGCGTCGCAAATCGAGATAGGAATGGCGAATTCTGTAGAGCTCCCAAGCTGGCGTCTCCTTTGCCGGGCAAGTCGCGATAGACGAGAATCAGCCGACAATACCATTTGGCCAGCATAGGGGTAAATGGAAGGTAAGGACTCGCACACGAGCATGTAGCTTCGACTTAGCGCGCATCGTGCTCAAGAAATCCTCAAGCTTTCACCTGACATGATTCACAACGCAGCTGCCGGGCTAGACCGATGGCGATTGTCCGCAACACGCAAGGAGCCCTTGATCATTGAGCTCGAGGTGTAATTGCTTGAGCATCGCCGGCACCTATACAGTTTTTTGGAGATTGTGCCGCAGTTAATTGACAGTGATACGATTTGGCCTTGCTCAAACGCTACAAGGAAGCAATTCAATGGCCTTACTGGACGAGATTTGGCATGAGATCCTCACCAAAGAAGATGCTGAGGAATCCATGTTTGTTTGTGTGGCCTGCATTGGTGACACTTGGCTCAAGAAACAGGCCTCCAAACGTTCGGAGGAACAGTCCTGCACCTGCTGCGGCTCCTCAGTGCTCAAGGCGCTCACCTCTAAGAAAATCGCAGACACGATCAAAAAGCACCTTTCCGAACATTTTGCCATCGACCATGGACTTCACCCAGGTTACGAGATGGGGCTCAGTCGCATAATTGGTATTGCCATCCGGTGCGAATCGGAAGCCGTATGTAATGCGGTGGCCGAACGGCTCATTGATCCTGATGCTGATGAGGAAGATTTTTACTTCAACGGACAGGAGTATTGCCGGGTATCAAGCCCGTTTGAGTCTGAGGAGCACGAGCGATGGTGGGTCGAAGGTGATTGGACGCGTATAGCTGCTGAACTGGTGCATGGTCGCAGGTTTTTTAATACCAATGCCAGCATGTTTTTCGAGTCCCTGATTTTTGAAGCGATGCGAGCAAGTAGCCGCGAAAACCCTGATGTTGCTGCTGTCGTCAAGGTTGCCCCAGAAGCCACTCGCTTTTATCGAGCTCGAATTGCCTCCACGCATGGTCAGCTCCTTGCATTTCAAAATGATCCTGCTAAGGAGCTAGGAGCGCCCCCAAAGGATCGCGCTGCCAATAACCGGATGAGCCCTTCAGGCGTACCACTGCTTTATGTCGCGGCCGACGCACAGACGGGGATTGCGGAGGTACGGCCCTCGATTGGGGATAAAGTGGTGGTGGCAGAATTCGTCTCCACCCGACCGCTGGAGTTCTTTGATTTCACCGCGCTCACAGCGCTTGAGCACCAATCAATGAGCTGGTTTCAGCCTGGTTATCAGAAGCGAACTGATCGTCGGCTATTGCTTGAGTATCTTCACGACTTAATCGCCCGGCCTGTGCGCGCTAATGACACGGATTATGTTGTGACGCAAGCGCTTGCTGAATTTATTCGGTACTATGACAAACAGAGGTTTGATGGCATCTCGTTTCGCTCAGTTCAGCGAGAGGGTGGTGTTAACTATGTGTTTTTTGACCGAAGTCCTCTTGACGCACTGCAGACACCTGATTGGGTACCTCAGTTTGATCTCGTCCCCTCAAAAAAGGGTGTGTCGGTATTTGAGATCTCCCGTGTCGAGTATCACACGACCGAGCTCAGCAGTTGAGCTTCTCCTCACACGCTATTCCAGGCTCAAAGCAAGGCGACAGAAAGTGAGCAAAATCGACACCATGGGTGCTCAAGGCCTCTTTCTGAATTTCACATCCGCCCATGCCACATCATCCTTATCTAGATCTAGCCGAACTGAACGGTTCAAGCTTGGGTTCGGGATCCCAGCCACGAGGAGCCAGCCCCTGCCGGGGCAGTAACGGCGATTGAGTGTACGCATCATAACCTTGACCTTTGACAGATAGGTCACACTCCCCCGTGCAAGGCTGGGATCATTTCAAGGATCACTTCGTGGCCCAGTTCAGGTACGCCGCTGACGAGCTGAAACCTCTGCACTAGCCAGCCAGAAGCTCTGGCCGGCTAGACCTGCATACGCTCTCACCACCTTCCCTGCCCGACCTTCATGAATCTTCCTCCAGCCCCGGTCGACTGGCCAATCCAGAAAGCCTGTCTGAGAGCTCTCCGTGGTTGGGCCGACTTGCCAGCCTTGAAGAGAACGAGCAACACGCTGCCCATTGATAGCTCAAAACGGCTACGCTGCATCCAAAGAAATAGGTCGCTGGCATAGAACGTCCAATTAAACGATCAGGGTCTGGCCATTCCTGTAAAGCTGGTTCGCTGCCACCGCATTTAGCATGAAGGAATTATCATGGAAGAGCATTTCATGTACGCACGTTTCTGGCGCTGCGCCCTGCAGGTTAATCCCTTCTCGTACCATGCCGCCTATCGGGGCGCCGATCTGGCCATAGACGAAGCCGCCTACAACCAAGCATTGCTTGAGCAGTGCCAGGAAACTGGTGTGAACGTGATTGGCGTGGCAGACCATGGAAGCGTGGCAGCGGTCGATGCATTGCGTCAGGCACTGACGCCCCATGGAATCGTGGTGTTTCCGGGCTTTGAAATCGCGGCCAGCGACAAGACCCATTTCGTCTGTTTGTTTGACGAAAACACATCAGTGCAGTCGCTAGAGCGCTACCTGGGCAACCTAGATCTTCTTGATCCTGAAGAACGAATTTTGCCCTCTCGTTTAGGCTCCATTCAGCTAATCAACAAGATCGAGGAGCTTGGGGGCTTCATCTATGCTGCGCACTGCACGCAAGACAGCGGCTTGCTGAAACATCGGCTGCAACACGTCTGGAAGCATCCTGCTCTCAGAGCGGCTCAAATCCCGCATTCGGTGGAAGCTCTTGAAGGTGAAGATGGCGATTTCTATCGTCGCGTACTTCTCGGTAGGGACGCAGCCTACCGACGGGAAAGACCAATGGCGCTCATCAATGCCAAAGACGTCGCGAAGCCTGAAGACCTCGGTAAAGCCAATGCAACCTGCTTAATCAAGATGACCCGCCCTACCTTCTCAGCTTTCAAGGTGGCCTTCCTGGATCCGGAGTCACGCATAAGGCTGAATTCGACTCAGGTAAAAAGCCCGATTGGTCGCCTGCTCAGCTTAACTGTGACGGGTGGGTATCTTGATGGGGTGAAGATCAACTTCTCAGACCACTTAAACACGGTCATCGGCGGTCGAGGTACGGGAAAATCAACACTGCTGGAGTGTGTGCGCTATGTCCTTGACTGTGCCCCGAAGGGTATTCAAGCCCGGAAGCTGCACACAGAAATCATCAAGGAGAATCTCAGCCGTGAAGGAGGACGAATCGAGCTGAGCTTGGTTTCCTCCTCGCAAAACGGTCGGGGCTATACCGTGAGCCGTCGCTACGGTGAGCCTCCCGTGGTTCGTGACGAACATGGCGACGTGTCCACCATGTCACCTGCTGACCTGATGCCAGCCATCGACATCTTTGGGCAAAACGAGATTTATGAGCTTGCCCAAGATCCATCCAGCCGCATTCAGTTGCTCGAACGGTTCCTACCCCAGGAGGGCGAATACAGACACAAGCTGTCTAATGTGCAGGGCCGACTAAAAGCCAACCAACAGAAGGTCTCAAAGGCACTAGCGGACATCGACGATCTCTCTTCTCAGGTTGATCGCCTGCCCAACCTAGAAGAGCAGCTACGGGGCTTCGAGGATCTCGGCGTCAAAGACAAACTGGCCAAAACCTCTCTGCTCGCCCGAGAGCGAGAGATGGCCAAAAGCGCCAAGCAGGCATTGAAACAGGTCGAGACTGCGATTCCCACCTTCGTTAGTCACTTCCCGGAGCTTTCGTTTATCAATGATGAGGCCCTCAAAGGCGTACCGGACATTGATGTGCTACTGACCATGCGAGCGTCACTGGAGAAGCTCACTGAGGACTGTGCGGTGCATCTGAAGGCCATGCAGAGCCTTGTAGACGAAGCAGTCCAGTCATTCGATGCTGCGCATCGCAACTGGGAACAGTTAGTCAAAGGGCATGACACCGAGCTTGAAAAAGAGCTTCGCGCCCTGCCTGACATGGCCGGCAAAAGCGGTCAGGAAATCGGTGCGGCGTATCAGCGTCTGCAGCAAGACATTGAAGGCATTAAACCCTTGAAGACGAAGCTGCCTACACATCAGGGGCAGCTGGATGATCTTCGGCAGGAGCGCCGCAACCTTCTAGCAGAGTTGTCCGACCTCAGAGCAGAGCACATTGGCGCGCTGATCGGAGCTGCTAAACAAATGAGCCGGCGGCTCAAAAAGAAGCTGAAGATAGAAATCGTCCCGGATGCTGATCGGACGCCAATTCGTGACTTTCTACTTGCCTGCAAACTTGAAAACGTCGGCGAAAGGCGGCTGGCCTGGATCGAAGAAGCAACAGGCCTATCTCCTTCCGCACTCGTGAAATCCATCGCTGCAGGGCCTGGCGTTGTTTGCCTCGAATGGGGAGCCACGCCCCTGGTTGCTGAGGCGCTTACCAAACTGCAGCCCTCACAGATCATGGAGATGGAAGCGCTGGATCTGGAGCACCGTGTAGATATTTCCCTCAACGTCGCTCACGACGATGTAGAACCGGTATTTAAACCCCTGACCAAGCTCTCGACTGGTCAGCAGTGCACGGCCATTCTTCACATGCTCCTCCTAGATAACCCTGACCCATTATTGATGGATCAACCGGAGGACAACCTGGACAACGCCTTCATTGCGGACAGGATCGTGGCGGAATTACGCGACGCTAAGACATCCAGACAGTTCTTGTTCGCCACTCACAACGCCAACATTCCAGTCTTTGGTGACGCGGAATGGATTGGCGTCTTTACGGCAGAAGAGAATCGCGGCTCCTTGACCATGGAGGCTCAGGGTTCCATTGATGTACCCGTCATCCGTGACCAGGTAGCGAAAATACTAGAGGGTGGTCGGGCGGCGTTCATTCAGCGCAAGGAGAAATATGAGTTTTAGGGGTTGCGAACAGGGGCATCGGTGCGCTCAGGGACTTGCAGCTTCATACATTTCGCCACTGCCCTAGGTAGCATCGGCCGTGAGTGTTCATTTTCTTGCTGCGTGGAGACCGGGACTGGCGTCCTGACCATCTCATATCCTAATGACTCGGAACGTCTGGTCACATGAACGCTTATCGATCCGCGACACCGTCGGAGTCAGGCATCTGCCCAACCCTTCCATATGCCTGGTTGCGCATTATCGAGTCGCCTTCGTCCTCGAACATCACGCTCCCCCATCGAACGCGCTTCATATGTGCTAGCTGAGCGAAGAAGCAGTTTTCGCAAAGGTGCACTTTATAGTTTTCCCCGCAGTGCGCTGAGCCCTTGCCCCATGACGCATGCATCGTTCCAAACTGCAGATCGCCGGCTGGAACGCGTGTTGATTCTCCACACATGTCACAGAAAACGTCTGTGACCTTACCTGGGTCGGTCTCGCCTGTGATCCTCACCTGCTTTTCCTCACGCCGCTGTCATGTACTGAATCACTCGAACGTGAGCTCATCTGCCATCTTCAGTGTTGGGCCTTCGAACCCCCTCTCGCACCATCTGCCGCCCAGTCGCAGACAACGTATGTGCTGTTGCGGGTGCGCGCGACTACGTATCCCTGGAGATCTTCGCAACTCACGATGTTGGAGGTGCGAATCGGATCGCCATCATCAAAACGCCGCTGGCGGTCACCGAAGACGACCCCTCTCAGGAAAAGCTCATGCGGCCCGTACTCAACCGAAGATAGGTACGCCGTGACCTCTAAATCGAATTCGAACTGCATCGCCTTGGCTACCGTACTGGGCATGGCTGATGGCGAGACATCGACAATCTTGGACGTGGAAAGCGGCGCTCGCCGTTTAACCATGTTTTACCTCCTATGCTGTGACGCCCGCGGAAGCTTACACACGAGGTGCCAACCTATGGGCTGACCAGCAACAAGCGATTAGATGTGCGCATGCTAGCCTTGCAGCAAGTTAAATTTGAGGAACGCTGCAATTGAGCAATCCACCTGTTGCTGGCTACTACGAAATTCTTCTCACTGCTCCCGACTTCTCCGACGACCCGATTGGTGCTCGCCAGAGTCAGCGCTGGCAACTGATCGTTGATGACATTCGCTGCAGCGCATCTGAAGGTGAACTGCGCGAAGCCCGGGGCAAAGCCGAAGGCTACATTCGTGGTCTGGTTGATGCCGGTCATCTCTCCAACAACCGCATTCGTGATTACAAAATCCTGAGTAGTATCCACCGACGCCGAACCCTGCTGTTGGAAGCTTGATCGCAGCATCGTTCATCCAGCGCACGGAAGCGTCTGGTTATGGTGTTGGAATCATTTCCCCTATGAGCGCTCGTAAGCTCGCCCTTCCCAATCCCCGCTTGAAGGACGTCAGCACAAACTCTCCCTCAGTCGTCGTGATCACCCAGTAACGCCCTACCTTCTTCAGATGCTCGATGCTAGACGTCTGCAGGATGTGCCCATCCGCCCGTTGGTCAAACTGCCCCGGATCGGTGTGGCAAAAAACGATGCCTACAGCGCGCTCGGACGCGATGAAAACATCGCTCAGGTAGCCTGTAAAGGGTGACGGGTACCTGAGAGACATCGCCCGTAAGATCCTCTTGAGCTGAAAATCCGAGAGCTCTTTGACGTGGTATTCAATGACGACTTCATCTGACATTCGTTGTTCCTGCTCCTACTTCTAATCCTGGTGCTCTACCGAGAGGACTGTCCCACGGCAGATTAAATCTCGATGGTGAAATCCGGCGAGAAACCGGTGCGCTCGCCCGGATACCCTCTTGGGTTCGATACGAGTCGGCAGCCGGAAATGACCGTGTCGACCGCGTGATGCGTGTGACCAAAAAACCAGACATCAGCCTGAGCGACCAGGTCATGCCACTCGTTGAAATACGCAGCACCAAGATGGCCCACGTGTCCATCACCAGCCACTTCCTGTATCGGGCAGTGGTGAGTGATCACAACCGTCTTTCCCTCAAAGTCCTTAGCGAGCTCGGTGGCAAGAAAATCGCGAGCGGTAATGTTGCGAGCGATGAGATCTACAGGTCGAAGCTTCCTAAAACCCTCCCCGCTCCGGATAACCTTAAAGTCATTCATGCACTCCCAACAATCGTATATCGCCGCTTTGTAGTCGCCGGTTGAGGTGAAGTCTGTCCAGGCGGTGGTAACCAGAAAGCGGGTATCTCTAATGACCAGAGATTCATTTTCGAGGACATGCACATGCTCCTCCGCAGCCTCCTTCATCTTTATGAGCGTACGATCCAGGTGTCCGCCTTTGTAGTATTCGTGGTTCCCGGGGACGTAGATGACCGGGCAAGCGAAGGTCTGGTTCGCCCAGGTCACGCCCTGACCGCGCACTGAAATGTCTCCAGCGAGCACCACCAAATCGGCGTCGACCTGGGGCGGCTCGAAACCCCGAAATTCCAAATGCAAATCTGAATACACCAAAACCTTCATCAGCTCTCTCACGCTCCGAGCGGCATTGTATGGATCGCTTCTCCAAGGCTTCACCGAAGGGAAGCCGGGCTAGCTCTGGGATTGAGCTAGGGACGCAGTGAAAAAACCGTGTTGAGGGTAGAGCGCTTCCTGCAGCCATCACCTAACAGAAGGTAAACCGTGCTCCTGGTTTCGAACATGCATGGTTGGCTGTGCGAGATCCCGAAGTTGCTACGCACCCAATGCCCAGGGGCGAATCGATTGCGACTGTCGAGGACTACTTCATGTGCAAAGAGCACCAAAGGCAGTACCGCCTCAGATTTCAATCGTTCCAGCTCTGCCTGTGAGAGTTGCAGATCGGCAACGATCCACTTACGCACCAAGCAATACGGCTTACCTGGGTGATACGCGTCAGCGAGCTCTATCAGCGCGCCATCGTCACCCTCCCATCCCGAGACAACCTTCCCTTGCCCGTAGAAAAACTCACTCACCTCTTCCAGCGTGACAGCCATGGTCAGACCTCGTCGCTGCTGAAAACACGACCTGTATCTGTAACGAACTCATAGATAGGAGACCTCTCGCTGCCGCCGCGGATTCGGATCTCAGACAGCGGCTCCATGTAGCAACCGGTCTTACGCAGGGCTAGTGGCGGAATCACGTACACCCTGTGCACGCTTAGGAGCTCCGGTGATCCGTTTTCCCACAGCGACTTGATCCTTGATACGTCACACACAAGCTGTGATGTAGCGCCAAGGGCGCCTGCATCGAAACCTACCCCTTCGACTAAAAACACGTAGGTGCAGCGGCTTAGGTTGATCGATTTCCAGAATAGGACTTCTGAGTCCTCAATCCTGAACCTCCCTTGGAGCTCATCGCTCTTCGTCAAAAACACATTTCTTCCTAGCATTGCTGGTCACATGAAAGGCACTCCCTACGACGGGATAGCCCACACGCAACGGTCACTGAAGGCCATACTTCCGACCATGATCGTCATTTTTTGCCATTCGTTGGCTGGAGGCCGCTAGCGCTAGCCTTAGACTCCACGCGGGTTGCGAGACCCAAGGTGGCCATCCTATGCACGCCATGAACTATATGTCATGGCGTGCATATGATCAATATGGCCTTATCCTCACTTTTGAGGATTCGACATGGTATCGAGGGAAGCCCTCGCAGCAGTGCTGCGTCTCGCGCGCGCCAGCCGCGGGATGTCTCGTGATCAGCTGTATGCAAAGATCAAGACCAAGATCGAGCCTCGCCACCTACAGCGTCTGGAAAACGCCAAAACTGGCGTTACATTGGAGATGTTAGGCAACATCGCTGAAGCGCTGTGCTTCGATCCGATGGCTTTGTTAATGGTGGCCTCAAGCTATGATGGGCGGTTGTCCATCGGGGAGCGTCGTGCGGATCTGAAAAAGGAAATTCAAAAGCTTGATGCTCTGGGGATCGTTGCAGACATGCCAAAGCACTTCTCAGATGGCAAGCTAGTGAAGGAAAAAGCAGGATGGAGCCTTCCTGATAGCATCATCCAGGAAGCGTTGAAACTTCGGGATAAGGGTTTCAGTCAAAGTGAAACTGCTAGAGAGTTAGGAATTCATCAGACGACTGTTGGTAGAATTTGGCGTAAGGCTCAATGACTGGTAGGCGCTGCAATAAAAACACGACCGCGATGACTATTAATCAAAAAAAACAAAATTTGTTCCATCTATAAATCAAGCCGGAGATTGTTATTGGCGCCGCAATAGTGCAGAGCGCAGAGAATGTTTTTATTTTTACTCAACACAGAGTAATCCCAACGTTGAAGGCGCACTTGCAAAGGTTGCCTGCGGCGGGAAACGCAGTCTGGGATACTCTCTGCGAGCGCAACATCTGGATTCTCCATGAACATGAGTGCATCCCAGTAAATATAATCCCGGTGTCGCCGCGTACTTTCGTATATCTTCGGCGCAATATAGCTAGGGTGATCGCCATCATTCCTATAATTCAAGACCAATGTGCGACAATTGATCTCCTTGAAATGACGTAATACACTCCATATCCGATAGAAATCACCAATCAACTTATACATTCCCACCTGAGCTTCGCATACGAGCGTCTCGCCCCGTCCGTAAAACCTTTCATTAAATGATCTCGAATGGCTATTTTTTTCATGCAGCAAATCCCAGGGCGAAACACCCCACTGCCTAGAAAAGGTAATTAAATAAGCCATTACACAAGGGCAGGCACCTTCAAGATCTAATGTATACCAAGCACTTGTGGTTGCACGAGCGAGTCGCGCGAAGCATTTCTTATGATACTTTATATAGCGACGAAAAATGTAACGCCTTATAGATTTAGCTGTCGCAATCACATCAAGAATATCAGCGTGCGGCTGCATCGCCCGTATGGCGTCCCGGATCATAGTCCGTATTCCGGGAAATCGAAGAAAATCATGAAAGCGCTTTTCCCAGACGAGCTTCGATCGAGGAATTATGAGTATTGTAAATGGCGGGTCTATACGCGGCGAAGAACCACCCAACAGACAACCGCCTGCCAAATAATTAAATACTGCTTCTTCATCTTGCAACTGTGACGGTATTGCGACCACAATTTCATAAGCTCCCTGCCCAATCAATTTCACCGCATGCTTTACCCAGCCTCTAAATCCTTCGCACCATTCCTCCATTTCAACCATATGATTTTTTTGAAGCCTCTCCGGCGATACAATATCAAGGACTATTTTCATGTGCTCGCACGCTTCTGCTGCGCCTGCAAATCCTTTCTTAACCGGCCATCTTCTGTGCAAAAAATCTGAACAATTCTGACAATACTGCAGAGGTAAATGATGCCATGGACAGTGAGAAATGTGCTCAAAGTAGAACACTACAGAATGATATCCGTATTTAATACATTCCGGGCAATGTCTAATCCTAGGTCGCGGCCTCATTTCTAATGTTTCCCGCTCCCACGTCCGTGGCAAGGGGAACCAACCATCAATATACGAGTATTTAAGTTCATCGCTCCCAAGCCCACATGCTTTTTCTACCGCCCAATGAGGAACATGTTCACCATCCCACCAGCGATTCGTGTCGGTGACCAAGCCCCCAGGCAAACCTATTAGATCGCGAACGTCTTCAAACGCAAATATATGATTCCATTTCATCAAGTGAACAAACACAAGCCAGGACGACTGATATTTGAAGGAAGGCCGGAGATATGTTAAGCGCAATGAATTTGTAGGGCTCATAGGACACCAAGATTATTTAGGATATCTACGTAGCTTTTTAGCTTTGACTCCTTCACCGCGGACTCTATGTTTTCCCGTGACAATATGAAGCTTTCAGAATCTCGATCACTAGAACGAATCAAGACTAGCCTACACACTTCGAATATAAATTCAGTAGGCAATAAAGGAAGACGGAGTGTTTTGGAAGACTCCAACATCACTTTGTAAATATCTGGAGCCACGGCAGCCAGACGAAAACCAGAAGCATAGGCTTGAGGTAAAAAAAACTGAGTATAGCTACAATCACTTCCTGGCGGGTAAGTAAAATCATTATCATACCCTTTAAGAGTTTGACATATCCAGCCATGATCAGTGCAACAAGGCAAATCCCATACCTCATTGAGAAACCGAACAATCAACTCCGCACGCTTTTGCAGTTCCAGCAAAGTTATTTTATGATCAATTTGCGTTTGGCTGAAGCCGATAAGCGTTGTGTCGACATTATGCAGCGCAAGCTCATTCTGGAGGTATTGCAGGTGTTCGAAATCTTCAATGCTGAGTGTTTGAAGCTCATCTATAATCAGGATCCAGTGCCTACCCGACTTATTACGCAGCTGACTTTCGATTTCATGTAATACTTTTGTTCTCACTGACGCGATCACCGGCCTGGCAGGCATAGGGAGCCTTAAAAACTTTGCAAGGCTGATGACGATACTTTCCCGGTGCTTCAGTTCCCCATTGGTATCCGCGGAAACCAGGCTAATGGGTCTATCCTTAAAGGCAGGATGACGATCCAGTGCACTAACCACGAATTTGCATATCGTAGTTTTGCCCATTCGAGGAAACGCCTTAAAAACAAGGCTTTTTTTATGAAGCGCGATAGAGTCCATGACCACCTCAAGCACTTGAGGCATACTCGGCGTCAATGCAACATAGTTTTTCGTCACTAATGGATGATTCCAAAAGAGATTTCGTTGCTGCTGAGCGTCAAGTGGATCATAGGTATTCATGATGTCCCCTCAAAGCTTTTTCACCAAATCAAGGAGATCTAGGTCACTGGGCGGCACAAGATATTCGCGCTTAGGTATTGGCGTAGCGACCGCTGAGGGAGAAGACATGGGTAATTCCTGTGTTTCGCGTTCAACCAGAGACTCATTATCAAGCGAGCTCTGAGACTGTTCAAATCGTACTCTGTCGAGTGTAGTTCCCGATTTTTTATCTTGTCTCTTACGCGCTGCAGCATTATCTAGATTTGCTTCAAGATGGCGGGTATACACTGTAACGATACACACGCCCTTAACTCGAAAGATAATCTTTCTAGCAATGAGCGAATTTATCTCTTTTCGAGTTCTTAGGCTGTGCGGCACTTCTGCCCAGTCGCCCTGCACGGTGAGTGGGCCTATAGGTGATCCATTCTCTAGATATGCATTAACGACGCGCAAATCCGAGTCCTGGACTTCAATTATGAGTTTTTTCCCTATGAGCTCAGGACTATCAATCAGTCGATCGGAGGTATATCTGGCTTTATGAATAGTGACATAAGGGCGATGGCCATCTTTTACCCCTCCTTTTACCTCACGAGAAATCGTTACAGTGACCACTCCTAACGTCTTCCTCACATCATTTGGCGGAAGCCTCGGTAAGTAATGATCTTTTTTGACCAGTTGTGAAACGGCTTCCAGTGGAGACAAGAAACGCAAACCTTCGGAGGGCTCCGCATTGAGGTTCGCGAAAAAGGTATATACCAACTGATCCAAGTCATCACTGGCGATCCGGAATTTGCAAGCTGCTAGTTCAGGATCATCCGCTCTACCATTATTAGGGCCGGAGCCAGTAGTGCTTGGAAAACGCTGGATCAAGTCTTCCGCTAGTCGTTTGAACGCATGCTCTATATGTGGACGTCTTTCTGGTCGACCAGGCACGCCGAATTCGAGGATGCATCCAGTTTGCTTCCTCATCTCAGTGCTCACTTTACGACCGAGATGCGCAAGCGCATTATCCATTTTAATAATTAATGGCAAAACTTGCACCATTTCCGGGAACAATTCTGCGGGATACCCTGCGCCCTCGAACAACTTTAGATTCTTGATAGTGAATTCAGGTTTCGGAAGTTGAGCGCTCAGCATTTGCCGCATTAGCGCCAAAACATCTTCAGCACACACATCGTTTCCATGCACAACATAATACCAAAGTACCGCAGTAGTCAAAGACTCGACCGCCACAAGCACATGCAACCTTTTCAATACATGATAGGTTTCCAGGCCATGTTCGTGCTCACGAATCAAAACAAACATGGCATCAAATGTATATGAATCAATTTCTATCATATCCATCAGGCCTGCCGACCTGGTCAGTGAGCGATGGCCAGTTCCTACAGGAACATGCGCAATCGCGCCACTATCTCCAGTAAGGTGCACGACACGCTCATAATGCGCTTCTCGCACCTCGTTGAAAAACTTAGTCAAGGGTTTGATTCCCTTATGCGTTGTATTAAATGGCCACTCTGTTATCGGATGCCCTTTCTCCTTGAGTATTTCTATAAAGTCCAGATGAATATCTATCGCTCTTTTCGAAAACTCATGTACTACCTTGCTCTTGTCGTTTTGCTTTAGCTTTGGCTTTAGTTTTTTTTTCAAAATAAGCGCTGTGAGTCTTGATTCAAGGTCTGGGTACCGCGCAAAAGTAGATCCCAACATTCCGGCGAAGCCTGCACCCGATTGCCACAGCGACGCATCGACAAGCTTTGTCCGCCTGTAAACCTTGATGGCCGTATTGGGCAGCAGCGCACTATATCCGTAGACAAAACCGTTTGGAGCCACAGTCAAACATCGCTTGATCATTTTTTTCAGATAGCTACCGTCTACTGTGGTCTGGTGCATTATGTCTGATATCGTGCACCCCTCCATATACATCTCTAGCGCTTTTTTCCGATGCTTAAAAACTGCCGCAGTTTCTGGAGACAATGATTGCTCAGACACACTTTCCCAAGGCATTGATGCCTGTATAAGGGTCACAATTTCCGAACGCGACCGTCTAATCATGGTTGGTGCCACACTGTGTCATAACCAAATCCATTTTTTTCCGCTTCAACTCCAATACTTCCTGAGATTATTAGTCTACAAATGACCCCTAGTGCGATAGCCTGATCTGAAAAAGACAGCTCAGCAAGGAGAGACCGGATAGTGCCCTCCTTCATTAACTGGACTTGAGTTCCAACAAGTTTTATTTCATGGTCGAGCACATAGCCCCTGACCTGTGATGCCATGGTAATTACTTTAAGCCAGAATCCAAGCTTGTGGGCTTCCAAGGCTAGACGGGCATAAGAAATTGAAACGAGATGTCCGTGCCGAATGACCTGATCTATAAGACAGTATCTAATCGGGATGGTTTTTCGGTCAGGTACTAGCCTCTCACTGGGGTCGATTTGGTGGAGTGCAATCGAGCCATCCTTGTGCTCAACCCATATGCCTCTGACTTTCTTGAAATTCTCTACCCCTTCCGCATCCACGCTTACCTTAACGTCTTCATCGAACCGGTACGTCAGCACGTCGCAAGAAGTCTCAAGCTCCGTAGCCCAATGGATGATCTCTAGATCACCCAGGATGATGAGGTCAGCATCCATTTTGGGGCTGTACGTCATCCATAAGCTTCGGTTGTGAGCACTCGTCTTTCTGCTAGCTGCCAGCTGCTTGCGGCGGTGCCCTTTGAGTGATGGCATTTTGGATAGGTCTCAGTGGATACGAAGGTACGAAATTGCTTCCTGAACTTTAGTATGACGAATGGAGCCGTTTAGGACTGATTTGCTACTTCCGAAGCCGCTTAAAGACCAGTAAGCTATAAAAACTCTCATCCACAAGGCTTTTTTAACAAAAACTATGAGATAGTCATTCCACTCAGTGAATCCTAATGACGAGTGATGCCGTAGGGTCAAATTTACCTCTTAACGGTGCGATGAGGTCGAAGTTACTTCTTAATACTGGAAGTAATTTTTACCAACTGACTCACTGAATAGCGGGATGAAAATTTCCAACTCACTGATTTGTCTGGTTAAATTAGCTACCGGGGATGGGGTTATCGTTTCTTCCGTGTACTTGAACTGCCGTGTTTTTCCTCCGAGTTCAAAATTTACTTCTTACCTGCGGGCCGTTCGTGTGACCGTCGCTCACGTGCTGGCGATTTTCCCTCCTGTTTCATGAGTTAGTTCCTGTTGCCGCTGTGTCCACCATCTGCTGTCCAAGCCGGCACGAAGCTGAACCGCGTCCGCACATGCCAAAATTCACTATCCACGACGACGTTCGTACCACTAGTAATCAAGGTCGCCAGTGCTTTGGTCTTTTGAGGTCACAAGCAGATGCCTAGCGCGTCGGGGATGCTACGGAATGTGGAAGCATGCTTTTGCCTGGATGTGAGGCTTTAAGCATGTCTTCACCGCAGCGGGATCTCATGAGCGTTTGATTTGATGACGGACAGGTGTGTTAGTTGGCGTCAGAGCATGGTGCTCTCCGATGGGCGCGTTTCACAGTGAAATGCCGGTTTGAAGGCCTATCTATGGGGGTTGTAAACCACTTTTTTTACGTGTAAACCACTGTAGTTAACACGTAAAAAAGTGGTTTACAGGGTGTATTTATACGTCGCTGTGGCGACCAGGTACTTGTTCTCGTACGGGTTGTATTTTCAACAGTGCAGTATGGTGTGCTAACGTAGCTCTGGAGATTAGCCCCCACGCCTCGTGGCAGATTCTGTAGGTCTGTACTGCGCACCAGGGGGTTAGTTATCAAGTACTTCGCGAAGATGACCGATCGTTTGAGTGAGCTAACCTCCTCCAGCCTCGTTTTCTCCTTATGTGGTTATAACTCCACTAAATGACTATTTAGTTTAGTTATTTAAAAGTCATCTTGGTAATGCAGTTGTGCCCTGCTTTCTATATTGCCTTATCGCCCATGGGCGGATTGATTGATCCAGATTAAGGATCACCCACCTAACCTCCCCCAGACTATGAGCTCCGCACCCTCACTGGGGGATTAGGCATGACGATTATCGTGACCGGCGCCGCCGGTTTCATTGGCAGCAATCTGGTCAAGGCGCTCAACCGCCGCAATGAAACCCAGATCATCGCCGTCGACGACCTGACCGATGGCGACAAGTTTCGCAACCTGGCCGACTGTGACATCGCTGATTACCTGGACAAGGACGACTTCCTCGACCGCTTGCGCCAGGGCCAGTTCTTCAAGGTTCGCGCGGTGTTGCACCAGGGCGCCTGCTCCAGCACCGTCGAAGGTGACGGGCGTTTCATGATGGAAAACAACTACCGCTACAGTTGCGATCTGCTTGGCACTGCTCAAGCGCAGCAGATTCCGCTGCTGTACGCCTCTTCGGCTGCGGTCTATGGCGCGGGGCATAACTTCCGTGAACAACGCGAACACGAGCAGCCGCTGAACGTCTACGGCTATTCCAAGTTCCTGTTCGATCAATATGTGCGGCGGCAACTGCCGGGTGCACGCAGCCAGATCGTCGGGCTGCGCTACTTCAACGTCTACGGCCCTCGCGAACAGCACAAAGGCGCGATGGCATCGGTAGCCCTGCACTGCTTCAACCAGTACCAGGCCCACGGCAAGGTCAGCCTGTTCGGCCGTTATGGCGAATACCCAAGCGGTGGCCACCTGCGCGACTTCGTGTCGGTGGATGACGTGGTCAAGGTCAACCTGTTCTTCCTCGATCACCCGCACCAGAGCGGCATCTTCAATGTCGGCAGCGGGCGCGCCCAGCCGTTCAACGATGTGGCCCTGGCCGTCATCAATCGTTTGCGGGGCCAGCAAGGTCGCACGCCGTTGTCGCTGCAGGCGGCGTTGCGTGACGGTGTGCTGGAATACAGCGAGTTTCCCGAGCACCTGCGTGGCAAGTACCAGTGCTACACCTGCGCCGACCTGCAGCATCTGCGCAACGCGGGCTTCAAGGACGCCACAGCGACCGTTGAACAAGGCGTTGCGCGGTACTGCGACTGGTTGCTAGGCAAGCAACAGCCCCTGCAGATGCCATTCACTCAAGTGGGCGCTGCTTGACAGCGTCCTCAGACCAAGCCGCCGAAACGCTTGTAGAAGCTCTCGTTGACATCCGGCAAGGGGCCGTCCGCCGTTTCCAGCGCAGCATTGAGCAGCTCCTCGCTCTTGGCGAAGATCAGCCGATACAGGTTACGGCACAGCTGCCGCGCGGCCCTGCCCTCCCAGTCACCTGGCAGTAGTTCGTCCGGCAACTGGGGATCGCGCAGCAGCAACCTGCGATATTCGTGAATGAGCAAGGTGCGCGCCAGGAAGCAATCCTGGGCATTGAGCTCGGCCTGCTCTTTCAGGCTCTGCCACAGGGGGCGGAACAGCTGGATGAACTCGCTGTACTGCTGCCCCAGCTCGTCGATACGCCAGCTTTCCCGTACCTGCGCGCGCATGGCCTTGGACGCCAGCACCTCCTGGGTGTGGGTTTCGAAGACGATGCTGTCGTCGCTCGCCTCCAGCTCGCGCAGGGTGGCCGCCAGGTCGCCGCGATCGGCCCGTGGGCAACCCAGCACGTTCGGCGCCATCACGCCAAAGCCCTGCCACTCCAGCTCTTCACGCACGGCCTTGCGCTTGCTTGCGTCGAGCTGGGACAGCAGCACCAGGGTCCAGGCGCCATCCCAGGCCGGCTGGCTGGGGCTGTAGACCCGCTTGAAGGCCTTTTCAAAGCGGCGCCGGCCGGTGCCGGTCAGGCTGTAGTAGCTGCGTCGGCCGACTTTTTCGGCGGTCAGCCAGCCTTCCTTGGTCAGGCGAAAGATCGAGGTGCGGATCAGCCGTTCATTGATGCCGATCGGCTCCAGCAGGTTGATCAGGCTGCCAAGCCAGACCGTGCCGCCATGGGGTTCGATGGCATCGCCGTACAGGGTGATGATCAGCGAACTGGCGCGGATCGGCGTCTGCTCCTGGAAGCGGGTGATCAGGGTGTTCAGCGGGGCGAGGTTGCTCATGGAGGAACTGTGCGCGGAGAAAGCACCGACTATACCTGTGCGGCGGGCTGCCTGGCCATGGCGCTGCGCAGGAAGGTTCATGCACCCGCCTCGCCTTTGGGCCGCAAGCCATTGTCACCCATGCGCGGGCGCTGCGCCTCGGCCTCGGTCAGCGGTGGGCATTCGACCATGCTGGCCATGCAGCGTTGGCTCAGCCGCTGGTACTCGGCGGTGCCCCGCTGTTTCCAGGCCAGTTCCTGTTCGGTCAGCGGGCGCTTGACTTGCGCCGGCGCGCCCATCACCAGGCTCTGTTCGGGGCAGGCGAAGCCGGCCTTGACGAATGCCGTGGCCGCAACGATGCAGCGCGGCGCTACGTGGGCGCCATCCATGACCACGGCATTCATGCCGATCAACGCGTCCTCGCCCACCCGGCAGCCGTGCAACACCGCGCCATGGCCAACGTGGCCGTTGCGCTCGATGACCGTGTCGCCGCCTGGGAAGCCATGCATGACGCAGGTGTCCTGCAGGTTGGCACCCTCCTCCAGGACGATACGGCCGAAATCACCGCGCAGGGATGCCAATGGCCCTACGTAGCAACGCGGGCCCACGATCACGTCACCGATCAGCACGGCACTGGGGTGGACATAGGCAGTCGGGTCGATCACTGGGGTCAAGCCATCGAGGCGGTAGCAAGGCATGTCGTTTATCCTGAAATGATTCGCAACGTTTGCAGATCTTGTATCGTAAATTGGTTTTTCGTCAAACCCTATTCACCCGGCTTGATTCGCAGGATTCAAAGAATCCACTGAAGACTGGCGAGCACACATAAGATACACAAACGACAGCATGCTATTGCATTCATGTATCGCATAGTGCTTATACTGGTTCCACCTGGGCACGGTCAGCCGTCGCCCCTGCAGACAATTCCAAGAAACGCCGGCCATTCGATGCGCCGTGCGAGCAGCCTGAGGAACCCCACATGCCGCGTTATCTCCATGTGCAAGCGCCTGAACACGGCGTGCGCCTGGTCACCCTGCAACGGCCAGAGGCACTCAATGCCTTGTGCACCGAACTGCTGGCCGAGCTCGCCAGCGAACTGGACAGCGCCGAACGCGACGAGCAGACCCGCGCCGTGGTCATCACCGGCAGCCGCAAGGCCTTCGCCGCCGGTGCCGACATTGGCGAAATGGCCGAACGCGACCTGGTCGGCATCCTCAACGACCCGCGCGTTGGCCACTGGCAACGCATCGCCGCGTTTTCCAAACCACTGATCGCCGCCGTCAACGGCTACGCCCTGGGCGGCGGCTGCGAACTGGTGATGTGCGCCGACATCGTCATCGCAGGCGAAGATGCCCGTTTCGGCCAGCCGGAAATCAACCTTGGCATCATGCCCGGCGCAGGCGGCACCCAGCGCCTGCTGCGCGCAGTCGGCAAACCCCTGGCGATGCAAATGGTGCTGACCGGCGAAGCCATTACGGCCCGGCACGCCCTGCAGGCCGGCCTGGTCAGCGAGATCACCCAGCCTGAACTGGCCGTCGAACGTGCCCTGCAGGTGGCCCGCAGCATCGCCGCCAAGGCGCCGCTGGCGGTACGCCTGGCCAAGGAAGCGCTGCTCAAGGCGGGCGACACTGACCTTGCCAGCGGCCTGCGTTTCGAACGCCACGCCTTCACCCTGCTGGCCGGCACCGCCGACCGCGACGAGGGCATCCGCGCCTTCCAGGAAAAACGCCCGGCCCAGTTCAAAGGCCGATGACCTGCCCTTTTCACCGCCTGACGGAGCGAGTCTGAGATGACTTTCGAGCACATCCTGTTTTCCATCGAGGACGGCGTCGCCCTCCTCTCGCTGAACCGGCCCGAGCAGCTGAACAGCTTCAATACGCAAATGCACCTGGAGGTGCGCGAGGCCCTCAAGCAGGTACGCCAGAGCGACCAGGCCCGGGTGCTGCTGCTGACCGGCGAAGGCCGCGGCTTCTGCGCAGGCCAGGACCTGTCCGACCGCAATGTCGCGCCGGGCGCGGCGATGCCCGACCTGGGCGAGTCCATCGAGCGCTTCTACAACCCGATGGTGCGCACCCTGCGCGATCTGCCGCTGCCGGTGATCTGCGCCGTCAACGGTGTGGCCGCAGGCGCCGGGGCGAACATCCCGCTGGCCTGCGACCTGGTGCTGGCAGCACGTTCGGCCAGCTTTATCCAGGCCTTCTGCAAGATCGGCCTGGTGCCGGACTCCGGCGGCACCTGGTTGCTGCCGCGACTGGTCGGCATGGCTCGGGCCAAAGCGCTGGCCATGCTGGGTGAGCGCCTGAGCGCCGAACAGGCCGAGCGCTGGGGATTGATTCACCGCGTGGTCGACGATGCCGATCTGCGCGACGAAGCCCTGGCCCTGGCGCGCCATCTGGCCAGCCAGCCAACCTACGGCCTGGCGTTGATCAAGCGCAGCCTCAATGCCAGCTTCGACAACAGCTTCGACCAGCAGCTGGAAATGGAACGCGACCTGCAGCGCCTGGCCGGGCGCAGCGAGGACTACCGCGAAGGCGTCAGCGCCTTCATGAACAAGCGCACACCTGCATTCAAGGGCCGCTGAACATGAACGCATTGGACACTAGCGCCCTGGTGGCAGTGATCGGTGCCGGCGCCATGGGTGCAGGCATCGCCCAGGTCGCAGCCCAGGCCGGGCACCCGGTAAAACTCTACGACAACCGCCCCGGTGCGGCGGCCCAGGCCGTGGCTGGCATCGACCAGCAGCTCGGGCGCCTGGTGGAAAAAGGCAAGCTGCAGGCCGATGCCCGACAGGCCATCATCGACCGCCTGCAGCCGGTGGAGGCCATCGAAACCCTGGCCGATGCCCGGCTGGTGATCGAGGCCATCGTCGAGAACCTGCAGGTCAAGCAAGGCCTGCTGCGTCAGCTCGAAGCGCTGTGCGCGGACGATTGCATCCTTGCCAGCAATACCTCGTCGCTGTCCATTACCAGTCTGGCCGCAGGCCTTAAGCGGCCACAGCAAGTCATTGGCATGCACTTCTTCAACCCGGCGCCATTGATGGCCCTGGTTGAAATCGTCTCTGGCCTTGCCACCGAGCCCACCCTGGCTGCCTGCCTTTATGAAACGGCCAAGGCCTGGGGCAAACAACCGGTACATGCCCGCTCCACCCCGGGCTTCATCGTCAACCGCGTCGCCCGTCCCTTCTATGCCGAAAGCCTGCGCCTGCTCCAGGAAGGCTCGGCGGATTGCGCCACCCTGGATGCCCTGCTGCGTGACGCCGGCGGTTTCCGCATGGGCGCCTTCGAGCTCACCGACCTGATCGGCCACGACGTCAACTACGCCGTCACCTGCTCGGTGTTCGATGCCTTTTATGGCGACTTCCGCTTCCAGCCCTCGCTAGTGCAGAAGGAGCTGGTCGATGCCGGGCGCCTGGGGCGCAAGAGCGGCCATGGCTTCTACAGCTACGCCGAAGGCGCGCAACGCCCGCAAGCCGCTGCCCTGCACAGCCCGCTGACAGTCGAGCACTGCGTGGTCGAGGGTGACCTGGGCGTGATGCAACCGCTGGTCGAACGCTTGCGTGACAACGGGCTGGACATCGCCCAGCGCGATGGTCGCGGCCTGATCCAGGTCGGCGATGCGACCCTGGCGTTGTCCGATGGCCGCCTGGCCAGTCAGCGGGCCCGCGAAGAAGGCCTGCGCAACCTGGTGCTGGTCGACCTGGCGCTGGATTACCGCAGCGCCTCGCGCATCGCCATCAGTTGGTCGGCCGATACCACCACCGAAGCCCGCGATCAGGCCGTGGCGCTGCTGCAGCGTGCCGGCCTGCAAGTCGCGGCCGTGGCCGACCTGCCTGGCCTGGTGGTGCTGCGTACCGTGGCCATGCTCGCCAACGAAGCGGCGGACGCCGTGTTGCAGGGCGTCGGCAGTGCGGCCGACATCGACCTGGCCATGCGCGCGGGGGTCAATTACCCACGCGGCCCGCTGGCCTGGGCCGAGCAGATCGGCATCGGCTACACCCTGCGCGTGCTCGACAACCTGCAGCGCAGCTACGGCGAAAGCCGCTACCGCCCTTCCCTGTTGCTGCGCCGCAAAGCGGCCCAAGGAGCTCCCCTGCATGACTGACCTGCGCACCCCTGACGAACTGGCCCAGGCCTGCGCCGATGCCATGTTTTCCCGCGACCAGGCTACCCAGGCGCTAGGCATCAACCTGCTGGACGCCGGTGCTGGCCGCGCGCGCCTGAGCATGCCGGTACGTGCCGACATGATCCAGGGCCACGGCACCTGCCACGGCGGCTTCCTGTTCGCCCTGGCCGACTCGGCGTTCGCCTTCGCCTGCAACAGCTATGACGAAGCCACCGTCGCCCTGGGCTGCAGCATCGACTATGTCGCCCCGGCGCTGTGCGGCGACCTGCTCACTGCCACCGCCAGCGAACAGAGCCGCAAGGGCCGCACCGGC
Organism: Pseudomonas sp. NPDC089395; assembly: GCF_044749525.1. Lineage (NCBI taxonomy): Bacteria > Pseudomonadati > Pseudomonadota > Gammaproteobacteria > Pseudomonadales > Pseudomonadaceae > Pseudomonas > Pseudomonas sp. NPDC089395. Next base: position 96,171 of record NZ_JBIVID010000002.1, on the reverse strand, counting down.
CTGTACGACGTGCGCATCGAAAACCAGCGTGGCGAGCTGATCGCCCTGTTCCATGGCAAATCCTACAAAGTGCGCGGCACCGTGCTCGCGCAGGAGAAGCAAGATGACTGAACACACCCTTTCCGAGGCGCTGATCATCGATGCCGTGCGCACGCCAATCGGCCGCTACGGCGGCGCCCTGAGCAGTGTGCGGGCCGACGACCTGGCTGCAGTGCCGATCAAGGCGCTGGTCGCACGTCACCCGGAACTGGACTGGCAGGCCATCGACGACGTGATCCTTGGCTGCGCCAACCAGGCCGGTGAAGACAACCGCAACGTCGCGCACATGGCCACGCTGCTGGCCGGGCTGCCGATCGACGTGCCGGGCACCACGATCAACCGCCTGTGCGGCTCGGGCATGGATGCCATCGGCAATGCCGCCCGCGCCCTGCGCTGCGGTGAAGCTGGCCTGATGCTGGCCGGCGGGGTCGAGTCGATGTCGCGGGCGCCGTTCGTCATGGGCAAGTCCGAGCAGGCCTTTGGCCGCAGCGCCGAACTGTACGACACCACCATCGGCTGGCGTTTCGTCAACAAGCTGATGCAGGCCGAATACGGCATCGACTCGATGCCGGAAACCGCGGAAAACGTCGCCGAACAATTTGCCATTTCCCGCGCCGACCAGGATGCCTTCGCCCTGCGCAGCCAGCACAAGGCCGCTGCCGCCCAGGCGCGCGGTCGCCTGGCGCGGGAGATCGTGCCGGTGGAGATCGCCCAGCGCAAAGGCCCGGCCCTGCGTGTCGAGCACGACGAACACCCACGCGCAGACACCACCCTCGAACAGCTTGCCAAGCTCGGCACGCCGTTCCGCCAGGGCGGCAGCGTTACCGCCGGCAACGCCTCGGGTGTCAACGACGGTGCCTGCGCACTGCTGCTGGCCAGCAGCGAAGCGGCCCATCGCCATGGCCTGAAGGCACGCGGGCGCATCGTCGGCATGGCGGTGGCCGGGGTCGAGCCGCGCCTCATGGGCATCGGCCCGGTGCCGGCGACCCGCAAGGTGCTGGCCCTGACCGGCCTGTCCCTGGACGACATGGATGTGATCGAACTCAACGAGGCCTTCGCCGCCCAGGGCCTGGCCGTATTGCGTGAGCTGGGCCTGCAGGACGACGACCCACGGGTCAACCCCAACGGCGGCGCCATCGCCCTTGGCCACCCGCTGGGCATGAGCGGCGCACGCCTGGTCACCACCGCCCTGCACCAACTGGAAGAAACCGCCGGACGCTACGCCCTGTGCACCATGTGCATCGGCGTCGGCCAAGGCATCGCCATGGTCATTGAACGCCTCTGACCAATGGCGTGTTACTGAACGCGACGCCGCCGGTTATGCTGCGTCCATGACACTCACGGCCCTGCTGTTCGCTCGGCAGGACCGGTCTACAAGAACAATTCGAGTGATGCCATGAATATGTACCATAAAGCCGATCGTGCCCTGCTGGACCCGATGGAAACCGCCAGTGTCGATGAGCTGCGTCAACACCAGCTGGAACGGTTGCGCTGGAGCCTCAAGCACGCCTACGACAACGTGCCGCTGTACCGCAAGCGCTTCGACGAATGCGGCGCCCACCCTGATGACCTGAATTCACTCGACGACCTGGCGAAGTTCCCCTTCACCGGCAAGAACGACCTGCGCGACAACTACCCCTACGGCATGTTCGCCGTGCCCCAGCAGGAAGTGGTGCGCCTGCACGCTTCCAGCGGCACCACCGGCAAGCCGACCGTGGTGGGCTACACCCAGAACGACATCGACACCTGGGCCAACGTGGTCGCCCGTTCCATTCGCGCCGCCGGTGGCCGCAAAGGCGACAAGGTGCATGTGTCCTACGGCTATGGCCTGTTCACCGGCGGCCTGGGTGCCCACTACGGCGCCGAGCGCCTGGGTTGCACGGTGATCCCCATGTCCGGCGGCCAGACCGAGAAGCAGGTGCAGCTGATTCGTGACTTCCAGCCCGACATCATCATGGTCACGCCGTCCTACATGCTCAACCTGGCCGACGAGATCGAGCGCCAGGGCATCGACCCCAACGACCTCAAGCTGCGCCTGGGCATCTTCGGTGCCGAGCCGTGGACCGACGAGTTGCGCCGCTCCATCGAACAGCGCCTGGGCATCGATGCCCTGGACATCTACGGCCTGTCGGAAATCATGGGCCCGGGCGTGGCCATGGAGTGCATCGAGACCAAGGACGGCCCGACCATCTGGGAAGACCACTTCTACCCCGAGATCATCGACCCGGTTACCGGCGCGGTGCTGCCCGACGGCCAGCTCGGCGAGCTGGTGTTCACCTCGCTGAGCAAGGAGGCGTTGCCGATGGTGCGCTACCGCACCCGTGACCTGACCCGCCTGTTGCCGGGCACGGCGCGGCCGATGCGGCGTATCGGCAAGATCACCGGGCGCAGCGATGACATGCTGATCATTCGTGGGGTCAACGTGTTCCCGACACAGATCGAGGAGCAGGTGCTTAAAATAAAACAGCTTTCTGAGCTTTATGAGATCCATCTGTATCGCAATGGCAACCTGGACAGTGTCGAGGTGCATGTGGAACTGCGTGCGGAATGCCAGAATCTGGACGAAGGCCAGCGCAAGCTGATCGCATCTGAATTGACCAAGCAGATCAAGACCTACATCGGCATCAGCAGCCTGGTGCGGCTGCAGCCCTGCGGGACGCTGAAGCGCTCCGAAGGCAAGGCGTGCCATGTGTTCGACAAACGGTTGGCCAGCTGATTCATCAGCTGCCTTTTGCGCCCCGGCTCAGTCCGGGGCTTTTTTTTGCCTGGGAGAAAGCTGGGGGCGCGTTGCGCCCCTTTCGCGACGCAAGGCCGCTCCTACAAGGCCTGCGCGCCCCCCCCCTGTAGGAGCGGCCTTGTGTCGCGAAAGGGCTGCGCAGCAGCCCCAAGTCCAGCAAAGCGATACACAAATCATATTTGATACACATAAAACTGTTTGACGTTATGTTTTGTATCGCTTACAAATGACTCATGCCTTAGCAGGAGTCGGAACATGTACGCACAGCTAGTGGAAACCGGAGTCAAACGCGTCAAGTCGCTGGAGGAGATGTCGCCCGAAGAGCGCAACTTCCAGGAAAAGATCGACGCCGAAATCAAGATCGAAGCCAAGAACTGGATGCCCGAGGCCTACCGCCAGACCCTGATCCGGCAGATCTCCCAGCACGCCCATTCGGAAATCGTCGGCATGCTGCCCGAAGGCAACTGGGTCACCCGTGCCCCGAGCCTCAAGCGCAAGCTGCAGCTGATGGCCAAGATCCAGGACGAAGCCGGCCACGGCCTGTACCTGTACAGCGCGATGGAAACCCTCGGCGCCGACCGCGACGAAGAGATCGCCAAGCTGCACAGCGGCAAGGCCAAGTATTCGAGCATCTTCAACTACCCGACCCTGAGCTGGGCCGACATGGGCGCCGTGGGCTGGCTGGTCGACGGCGCCGCCATCGTCAACCAGGTGGTGCTGCAGCGCACCTCGTACGGCCCCTACTCCCGCGCCATGATCCGCATCTGCAAGGAAGAGAGCTTCCACCAGCGCCAGGGCTACGAGCTGCTGCTGACCATGATGCGCGAGGGCACCCAGGCGCAGAAGGACATGGTCCAGGACGCCATCAACCGCCTGTGGTGGCCGGCCCTGATGATGTTCGGCCCAAGCGACGAACATTCGCCCAACAGCGCCCAGTCCATGGCCTGGAAGATCAAGCGCCAGACCAACGATGAACTGCGCCAGCGCTTCATCGACCAGACCGTGCCGCAGCTCGAACTGCTCGGCTGCACCGCCCCCGATCCAGACCTCAAATGGAACGAAGCCCGCGGCCACTACGACTTCGGCGAAATCCAGTGGGACGAGTTCTACGAAGTCATCAAGGGCAACGGCCCCTGCAACCTGGAGCGCGTCGCCACCCGGCGCAAGGCCATCGAGGATGGTGCCTGGGTCCGTGAAGCGGCCGTGGCCTACGCACGCAAACAACAGAACAAGAATGCCGCCTGACGGCGATTGATGCGGAGATTGAAAATGTCTGTCTGGACCCTCTACGAAGTGTTCGTGCGCAGCAAGCACGGCCTGAACCACAAGCATGTCGGCAGCGTGCATGCCGCCGACGCCGCCATGGCCATCGAGAATGCCCGCGAGCTGTACACCCGCCGCAGCGAAGGCGTGAGCCTGTGGGTCGTGCCTTCGGCGCTGATCACCGCCTCTTCGCCTGACGAAAAAGACCCGCTGTTCGTGCCCTCGGACGACAAGGTCTACCGCCACGCCAGCTTCTACGAACTGCCCGACGAAGTCGGACACATGTGAGGTTGGCCATGCACAAGCAAGCACTTATCCCCTACTTGTTGCTGCTCGGCGACAGCGCCCTGATCCAGGGCCAGCGCCTGTGCCAATGGTGCGGTCACGCACCGGCACTGGAAGAAGAACTGGCCCTGATGAACGTCGGCCTGGACCTGGTTGGCCAGGCCCGCAACTGGCTGGAATACGCCGCCGAACTGCTCGATGACGGCCGCGACGCCGACGCCCTGGCGTTTCGCCGCGACGAGCGGGCGTACCGCAACCTGCTGCTGGTCGAACAGCCCAACGGCGATTTCGCCGTGACCATGGCCAAGCAGTTCTTCTATGACGCCTGGCACCATGCCGTGCTGCAGCGCCTGGCCGACTCCAGCGACGAACGTATCGCGGGCATCGCCGCCAAGGCGCTCAAGGAAGTCACCTACCACCTGCGCCGCTCCGCCGAGTGGGTGCAGCGCCTGGGTGGCGGCACCGACGAAAGCCGCCGCCGCATGCTCGAAGCGATTCCTGCCCTGTGGCGTTTCACCGTGGAGCTTGCGGCGGGCAGCGACAGCGAAGTGGCCCTGGCCGAAGCCGGTATCGCTGCCGACCCTGCCCAGGTCGGCGCGGCCTGGCTGCAGCAGATAAGCACCCTGTTCGCCACGGTCGACCTGCCCCTGCCCAAGGCGGCCAGCCACTTCTACCTCAGTGGTCGACAAGGCCTGCACACCGAGCACCTGGGCCTGTTGCTGGCCGAAATGCAGTTCCTGCCAAGGGCCTACCCCGATGCAACCTGGTGAGCTGATCGTCGGTGACCGTGGCGCTCGCGCGCCACGCGGCGACGACCTGGCCCGCGCCTGGGAGGTGCTGGGCCAGGTCATGGACCCGGAAGTGCCGGTGGTCAGCGTGGTGGACCTTGGGATTGTCCGCGACCTCGACTGGCGCGCCGGGCACCTGCACCTGGTGGTCACGCCGACCTACTCCGGCTGCCCCGCCACCGAGGTGATCGAGGGCGATATCCGCCAGGCGCTGGAACAGGCCGGGTTTGCCGCACCAGACCTCGAGCGCCGGCTGACCCCGGCCTGGAGCACCGACTGGATCAGCGACCTTGGCCGCGAACGCCTGCGGGTCTATGGCATCGCCCCGCCGCAAGGCAGCGCCAGCAAGCGCAGCCTGCTCGGCGAAACGCCCCAGGTGTGCTGCCCGCAGTGCGCCAGCGACAACACCGAGCTGCTCAGCCAGTTCGGCTCCACGGCCTGCAAGGCGCTGTATCGCTGCCGCGAGTGCCTGGAGCCGTTCGACTATTTCAAATGCATTTGAGCCGTGGAGAACACCATGAGCCAGTTTCACAGCCTGACCATCAAGCAAGTGCGTCCCGAGACCCGCGACGCGGTATCGATTGCCTTCGACGTGCCGGCGCACCTGCAGGACGCCTTCCGTTTCACCCAGGGCCAGTACCTGGTCATGCGCACCCAATTGGACGACGAAGAAGTCCGCCGCTCCTACTCCATCTGCAGCGCCGTGCAGGATGGCGAGTTGCGCGTGGCGGTAAAGCGCGTGCCGGGCGGACGTTTTTCGGCCTTTGCCAACGAAGTGCTCAAGGCCGGCCAACAACTGGAAGTGATGCCGCCGTCCGGCAGTTTCTTCGTGCCGCTGGACCCGGCGCGCCAGGGTAACTACCTGGGCGTGGCGGCCGGCAGTGGCATCACGCCGATCCTGTCGATCATCGCCACCACCCTGGCCAGTGAGCCGCACAGCCGCTTTACCCTGTTGTACGGCAACCGTTCGAGCTCCGGCGCATTGTTCCGCGACAAGCTCGAAGACCTGAAAAACCGCTACCTCGACCGCCTGAACCTGATCTTCGTGTTCAGCCGCGAGCAGCAGGACGTCGACCTGTACAACGGCCGCATCGACGCCGACAAGTGCGGCCAGCTGTTCTCCCGCTGGATGGACGTGGCCAGCCTCGACGCAGCGTTCATCTGCGGCCCGCAGGCCATGACCGAAACCGTGCGTGACAGCCTGCAGGCCAACGGCCTGGCCAAGGAGCGCATCCACTTCGAACTGTTCGCCGCCGCCGGCAGCGAAGCCCGCCGTGAAGCCCGCGAGGCCGCGCGCCAGGTGGATTCCGCGCTGAGCCACATCACCGTGATCAGCGACGGCCGTGCGCTGAGCTTCGACCTGCCGCGCAATACCCAGAACGTACTGGATGCCGGCAATGCCATCGGCGCCGAGTTGCCCTATTCGTGCAAGGCCGGCGTGTGCTCGACCTGCAAGTGCCGGGTGATCGAAGGCGAGGTGGAGATGGACAGCAACCATGCGCTGGAGGACTACGAAGTGGCGGCCGGGTATGTGCTGTCGTGCCAGACCTACCCGGTGAGCGACAAGGTGGTGCTCGACTTCGATCAGCTCTGACTGTAGGAGCGGCCTTGTGTCGCGAAAGGGTCGCGCAGCGGCCCCAGGATTTGTGCAGCGATGAAGATTTTGGGGCTGCTGCGCAGCCCTTTCGCGACACAAGGCCGCTCCTACAACGATCCCAGCAACACCTGCGTGACCTCAAAAACAATTACAAAACCCAGAGATCGCTTGCCATGACCCCCGAACACATCGAAAGCATCAGCAATCACCCCGACTTCCAGCACCTGGTCCGGCGCAAGCGCCGTCTCAACGGCACCCTGACCCTGGCCATGCTGGTGATCTACTACGGCTTCGTCCTGCTGGTGGCGTTCTCCCCCAGCACCCTCGGCCAATCCCTGAACGGCGGCGTGACCACCGTCGGCATGCTGGTCGGTGTGCTCATGGTGCTGCTGTCGTTCGCCCTCACCGGCATCTACGTGCACCGCGCCAACAACGTGCTCGACCCGCTCAACGACAAGGTCAAGCAGGAGTGCGCGCAATGAACTGGACCGCCATCTCGATGTTCATGGTGTTTGTCTGCTTCACCCTGCTGGTGACCCGCTGGGCCGCCCTGCGTACCCGCTCGGCCAGCGACTTCTACACCGCAGGCGGCGGCCTGACCGGCATGCAGAACGGCCTGGCGATCGCCGGTGACATGATCAGCGCCGCGTCCTTCCTGGGCATTTCCGCGATGATGTTCATGAACGGCTACGACGGCCTGCTGTATGCCCTGGGCGTGCTGGCCGGCTGGCCGATCATCCTGTTCCTGATCGCCGAGCGCCTGCGCAACCTGGGCAAGTACACCTTCGCCGACGTGGTCTCGTACCGCCTGGCGCAAACCCCGGTACGCCTGAGCTCGGCGTTCGGCACCCTGGCCGTGGCGCTGATGTACCTGGTGGCGCAGATGGTCGGCGCCGGCAAGCTGATCGAACTGCTGTTCGGCATCGACTACCTGTACGCAGTGATGCTGGTCGGTGTGCTGATGGTCGCCTACGTCACCTTCGGTGGCATGCTGGCCACCACCTGGGTGCAGATCATCAAGGCGGTCATGCTGCTGTCGGGCACCACCTTCATGGCCTTCATGGTGCTCAAGCACTTCGGCTTCAGCACCGAGGCGATGTTCGCCAGTGCCGTGGCCGTGCATGCCAAGGGCCAGGCGATCATGGCGCCGGGCGGTTTGCTGTCGAACCCGGTGGATGCGATTTCGCTGGGGCTGGGCATGATGTTCGGCACGGCGGGCCTGCCGCATATCCTGATGCGCTTCTTCACCGTCAGCGATGCCAAGGAAGCGCGCAAGAGCGTGTTCTACGCCACCGGCTTCATCGGCTACTTCTACCTGCTGCTGATCGTCATCGGCTTCGGCGCCATCGTCATGGTCGGCACCGAGCCTGCCTACCGCGATGCCGCCGGCGCGATCATCGGCGGCGGCAACATGGTCGCTGTGCACCTGGCACAAGCCGTGGGCGGCAACCTGTTCCTCGGTTTCATTTCCGCCGTGGCGTTCGCCACCATTCTTGCCGTGGTCGCGGGCCTTGCGCTTTCCGGCGCTTCGGCGGTGTCCCACGACCTGTATGCCTGCGTGGTGCGCAAAGGCCAGGCCACGGAACAGCAAGAAATGCGCGTGTCGCGTATCGCCACCCTGGTGATCGGCATGCTGGCGGTGGTGCTGGGCCTGGTGTTCGAGTCGCAGAACATCGCCTTCCTCTCTGGCCTGGTGCTGGCTGTGGCGGCGTCGGTCAACTTCCCGGTGTTGCTGCTCTCGATGTTCTGGAAAGGCCTGACCACCCGTGGCGCGGTCATCGGCAGCATGGCCGGCCTGGTATCGGCAATCGTGCTGGTGGTGCTGGGCCCGGCAGTGTGGGTCAACGTGCTGCACAACCCGCAGGCGCTGTTCCCCTACAGCAACCCTGCACTGTTCTCGATGAGCCTGGCGTTCCTCAGTGCCTGGGCGTTCTCGGTGACGGACAGCTCCGAACGTGCCCGTGAAGAGCGTGGGCGCTACCTGGGCCAGTTCATCCGTTCCATGACCGGAATCGGCGCCGCCGGCGCCAGCAAGCACTGATCGTTGACTATGTCGGGTATAACAACAATGAACCGCATGCACCTGAAATCCGCCGCCTGGCTGGCCACCCTCGCCCTGCCCCTGCCGGCCCTGGCCGACTTCATCGGCGACAGCCACGCGCGGCTGGACCTGCGCAACCACTACATCAACCGCGACTTTCGCCAGGACAATGCGCCCCAGGCCAAGGCAGAAGAATGGGGCCAAGGCTTCACCGCGCGCTTCGAGTCCGGTTTCACCGACGGCCCGGTTGGCGTCGGCCTGGATGCCATGGGCCAGTTGGGCGTGAAGCTCGACTCCAGCCCTGACCGGCGCAACACCGGGCTGCTACCGTTCGGCCCGAACAGCCATGAGCCGGTAGACAACTACAGCGAACTGGGCCTGACCGGCAAGGTACGCGTGTCCAAGAGCACCCTGCGCATGGGCACCCTGCAGCCGATGCTGCCGGTGGTGATGTACAACGACACGCGCCTCTTGTCCTCGACCTTCCAGGGCGGTCAGCTGACCAGCCAGGACATCGGCAACCTGACGCTCAACGCCGGGCGCCTGGACAAGGTCAACCTGCGCGATTCGTCCGGGCGCGATGACATGGGCCTGGGCGCTGCCACCAGCGACCACCTGGATTTTGCCGGCGGCAGCTACGCGATCACCCCGCAGACCAGCGTCAGCTACTACTACGCCAAGCTCGAAGACATCTACCGCCAGCAGTTCGTCGGCCTGGTCGACACCCGCCCGCTGGGTGAAGGCTTGAGCCTGCGCAGCGACCTGCGCTACTTCGACAGCCGCAACGACGGCGCCGAGCGCGCTGGCAACATCGACAACCGCAACTTCAACGCCATGTTCACCCTGGGCGTGAGGGCCCACAAGTTCACCGCCGCTTGGCAACAGATGTCCGGTGACAGCGCCTTCCCGTTCGTCAATGGCGGCGACCCGTTCACCGTCAACCTGGTGACCTTCAACACCTTCACCCGCGCCGGGCTCGACTCCTGGCAGCTGCGCTACGACTACGACTTCGTCGCGCTGGGCATCCCCGGCCTGAGCTTCATGACCCGCTACACCGACGGCCGCCACGCCGAAACCGCCACGGTCAGCAATGGCCGTGAGCGCGAGCGTGACACCGACCTGACCTACGTCATCCAGAGCGGCCCGTTCAAGGACGTGAGCCTGCGCTGGCGCAACGTCACCTTCCGTTCCGGCAATGGCCTGACCAACGCCGTGGACGAAAACCGCCTGATCATCGGCTACACCCTGGCGCTGTGGTAACAGCGCCCCCCCTATTCGAGAATGGAGAACAGCATGTCTGACGCCCCAACCCTGCAGAGCTTCATCGCCGGTCGCTGGATCGGCCAACACGGCGCCCAGGCCCTGCGCAGCGCCCTCGACGGCCACGTCCTGGCCTACAGCCACGAAGAGCGCCCGGATTTTGCCGAAGCCGTGGACTTCGCCCGCGTTCGCGGCCTGGCCGCGCTCATGGCCATGGACTTCCAGCAGCGCGCCGCGCGCCTCAAAGCGCTGGCCCTGTACCTGGCCGAGCGCAAGGAGCAGCTCTACGCGCTGTCCCACCACAGCGGCGCCACCCGTGCCGACAGCTGGATCGACATCGAAGGCGGCAACTCCACCTTGTTCGCCTACGCGGGCATCGGCAGCCGCGAGCTGCCCTCGGGCAACCTGGTGCACGAAGGCCCGGCGATCCCGCTGGGCAAGCAAGGTCATTTCGCCGGTAGCCACATCCTGGTGCCGCGTGCGGGCGTTGCCGTGCACATCAATGCCTTCAACTTCCCGATCTGGGGCATGTTGGAAAAGTTCGCCCCGACCTTCCTGGCCGGCATGCCTTGCATCGTCAAGCCCGCGACCTCCACCAGCTACCTCACCGAAGCCGTGGTGCGCCTGATGAATGCCTCGGGCCTGCTGCCCGAGGGCAGCCTGCAACTGGTGATCGGCAGCACGGGCGACCTGCTCGACCGCCTGCAGGGCCAGGACGTGGTGACCTTCACCGGTTCCGCCGATACCGCCGCCAAGCTGCGCGTCACGCCGAACCTGATCCGCCACTCGGTGCCGTTCACCGCCGAGGCCGATTCGCTCAACTGCGCCATCCTCGGCCCCGATGTCACCCCGGACAGCGAAGAGTTCGAGCTGTACATCAAGGAAGTGGTTCGCGAAATGACCACCAAGGCCGGGCAGAAATGCACCGCCATTCGCCGCGCCATCGTGCCGGCCAAGCACCTGGATGCCGTCGCCACGCGCCTGCGTGAGCGCCTGAGCAAGGTGGTGGTCGGCGATCCGTCGGTGGAAGGCGTGCGTATGGGCGCGCTGGCTTCCCATGATCAGCAGCGTGACGTTGGTGAACGCGTGCAGAGCCTGCTGCAGAGCTGCGATCAGCTGTTCGGCGCCAGCGACGGCTTCAACCCACGTGGCGAAGGGGTTGCCGAAGGTGCGTTCTTCGCCCCCACCTTGCTGCAGGCCCGCGATCCGCATGCCGAGGGCGGTGCCCATGATATCGAGGCGTTCGGCCCGGTCAGTACGCTGATGGCCTATGACGACCTGGACGAAGCCTTGGCCCTGGCCGCGCGCGGCAAAGGCAGCCTGGTCGCCTCGCTGGTAACCGCCGACCGCGCCGTGGCCGCCAAGGCCATCCCGGTCGCCGCCGCCTGGCACGGTCGCCTGCTGGTGCTGGACAGCGAAGCTGCGAAGGAATCCACCGGCCACGGCTCGCCGCTGCCACAGCTCAAGCACGGCGGCCCCGGCCGCGCCGGTGGTGGCGAAGAGCTGGGCGGCCTGCGCGCGGTCAAGCATTACCTGCAGCGTGCCGCCGTACAGGGCTCGCCAAGCATGCTCAGCGCCGTGACCGGTGAGTATGTGCGCGGTGCCGAGGTGATCGAGACCGAAGTGCATCCGTTCCGTCGCTACTTCGACGAGCTGCGCATCGGCGAGTCGCTGCTGACCCACCGCCGTACCGTGACCGAAGCGGACCTGGTCAACTTCGGTTGCCTGTCGGGCGATCACTTCTACATGCACTTCGACGAGATCGCGGCCAAGGAATCGCAATTCGGCAAACGCATCGCCCATGGTTACTTCGTGCTGTCGGCGGCGGCCGGGCTGTTCGTGTCGCCGGGTGCAGGGCCGGTGCTGGCCAACTACGGGCTGGATACCCTGCGGTTCATCAACCCGGTCGGTATCGGCGACACCATCCAGGCGCGCCTGACCTGCAAACGCAAGATCGACCAGGGCAAGACCAGCCCGCTGGGGCAGCCGCAGGGTGTGGTGGCGTGGGATGTGGAGGTGACCAACCAGCTGGGTGAGCTGGTGGCCAGCTATGACATTCTGACCTTGGTGTTGAAGCGGGAGGGTTGAGAGGCAATTCGGTAGAAGTTTACCGCCCTTGAAATCGAGCGCCGCCTTCGCGGCGCTTCCTACCATTGGTCGGGGTCAGTCCCACATAAAGCGATCATCCTCTGCAAGTTATTACTCCAACGTGCATCAACCACCGCGGAGACTGTCATGAACGATCTACTGCAAATGGGCGGCGGCAACGCCCAGGATGACTGGCCCGAACTGGACCCGGAACGCAACGACCGGGCCGACGACCCGGATGCCGACCCCAACGTCGCCGACGATGATCAGGATCAGCCCGGCGTACCGGCCAGCGACCCCGAATCGGGCGCTTGATGGGGCGACTGGGGTTTGTCCCCCGACACCCGCCAACGCACTTCGGTAATTCCGTACCGTTCCGCCATGGGCCTGCTGACCTTCTTGATCTTCTCCCGTCCGAACTTGGGAATGATGCCGATCCCCGCATCGCAGCTCGCCCAATGCCAGGCCTCGGCGTTGTCCAGCCGGTCCAGGCGAATGATGAAGCTGCGCGGCTCAGCGTGCAGTTGGTAGTCGATGATGTACAGCTGGGGATTAGGCATCACGCGGCCCTCCTGTTCTCCATGGATGACACTTCATGGAGTGATGCCGCTTGGTAAAGATTCAAAAAAATTGTCGAACAATCTGAAGCGAGGCCCGCAGGCCCCGCTTATCCGCTGTTCAATGGGGCTGACGCCCGCCGCCGTGGCTGTTCTGCCCACCCTTGCGGCCTGCCTCCGCCGCCCGCTCACGGTCGTTGGCAAAATTGCCGCCAGAAGCCTGGCCGCCCTTGTGGCCTGCGCGAGACGCCCGTTGGCGATCATTGGCGAAGTTGCCGGGGTTGGTTTCCTTGGTGCCACCACGTTGTCCGGTCCGCTCTTGGTCACGAGCCATGTCGTATCTCCTTGCACTGCAATTGGAATGGACGCATGAATCTTTGCCATGCTTCTTTTCCGAGCGATTGAGGTACGCGTCTGCTCAATCGGATTGCCCGCGGCTGACCGGTGGCACGAAACACCGTCAAGGCAAATGCTTGTGTCCCGGCCATCAAGCCTTTACGCATGCACGCTCCACTGGGCAACCTCGGCCTCCATGGGCATTTCATCGATGGCCTGGATCATTCCGCTGTCCAGCGCCTCCTGAGGCCCCAGGATGCGCGGATAGGCCATCAGGTAGCGCGTTGTGTCCAGCACCTCGCTGGCGCCCTCGGTACGTTCGGCGACGATCTGCGCATAGAGCCGCAAGTCATAATCCAGGCTCATCGCATACTCGGCCATGCGCGCATGGTCCACCGACCCGTGCAGCGTCCAGTGGAACGGGTGGAACAGGAACTTGCTGCAGGCACAGGCGGTGCGGTGGTCGCCGGCAAGGAACAGGATATTGCCCATCGACTCGACGGTGCCCAGGTTATGGGTATGCAAGGGCACCGGCAGGCCGCGCAGGAAGTTGTACAGGGTGAAGCCGTAGCTGCACTCCCCGCCCATGGTGGCGATATTCAACTGCACCACGTCAGCGCCCTGTTGAAGGGCCTTGCCACAGGTGTTGATCAGGTTGCCGCAAGTCGATGAATTGATCGGTCCGGTGAAGTGGATGATGTGTCTGGCCATGCTTGCCTCCAAAGGTTGGCGGGTCATTCCAGTGAAACGGACAGACCTTCAGTCGCGTGCGTCTTCGTCGGTCGTTTGCCCATCGTCACTGCGCTCGCCCATCCGTTGATACTGCTTGCGCAGGGCATGCAACTGGGCGGGGTCCATGTCCTCCAGGTCCAGAAGCGCCTTGTGCGCACGGCGGGTGTTGCGCAGCAGTTCGTCGATCTTGATGTGCAGTTCGTCGTTGTCGCGGTTCTGGGTGTTCTGGATCAGGAACACCATCAGGAAGGTGATGATGGTGGTCGAGGTGTTGATCACCAGTTGCCAGGTGTCGTTGAAGTCGAACAGCGGCCCGCTGACGCCCCACACCAGGATCAGCATCAAGGCGACCCCGAAGGACCACGGGCGTCCGGTCCAATTGGCCAGCCATTGCGCGAAACGGTCGAATTTCATTCCAACGCTCCCAAGCAGGCTTTGTCCTTTGGTGGAAACGTCCACCACGGCAAAGTTCCCGCGCCTCGGACTGCCGGCCTTTGATCAGACCACGCTGAACCGTTGCCCCTTCTGGTGGGTCGCAATTCCAGACGCCCTGATACGGAAGTGCCTTGCAATGGAGACAGCCATGAGCGATAGCTGCGCCAGACTGCCCGAGGTGGCCCCGTGAACGAGATCCTGCCGACGCCCGGCAGCAGCATCGACCGGGCCGCTACGGTTCACCGGCTGAATGTGCTGACGATCAATGTGCACAAGGGTTTTACCCCGCTGAACCGCCGTTTCATCCTGCCCGAACTGCGCGAAGCGGTGCGCGCCAGCGGTGCCGACCTGGTGTTCCTCCAGGAAGTACATGGCAGCCATGAGCAGCATGCCCAGCGCCATCCGGCATGGCCGCAGACGCCCCAGTACGAATTTCTGGCCGACAGCATGTGGCCGCAGTTCGCCTATGGGCGCAACGCGGTCTACCCGCACGGCGACCATGGCAATGCCCTCTTGTCGAAATTCCCCATCGTCGAGCACCGCAACCTCGATGTTTCGATCCACGGCAACGAGGAGCGCGGGCTGTTGCACTGTCGCCTGGACGTGCCCGGCCATGACCAGGTGCATGCGGTCTGCGTGCACCTGGGCTTGCGTGAAGCCCACCGGCAAAGCCAGGTAAGGCTGTTGCTCGACCTGCTGGACAGCTTGCCGGCCAGCGCGCCGGTAATCATCGCGGGCGATTTCAACGATTGGCGCCTGAAAGCCGATGCTGTGCTCTCGCAGCGCCTGGTAGAAGCCTTCGGCGAACGTTTCGGCAGCCCGGCGCGCAGCTTCCCGGCGCGTCTGCCACTGCTGCGCCTGGACCGCATCTACCTGCGCAATGCCATGCCGTGCAAGGCCCAGGTGCTGTCCAAATACCCATGGTCGCACCTGTCCGACCATGCCCCGTTGGCTGCGGAGATCAACCTGTGAACAGACCTTGGGTGGAGGGCAACAGCGTCGAGCTGTTGGTCAATGGCGAGGGGTATTACCCCCGCGTGTTCGAGGCCATGGCCCAGGCGCAGGAAGAAATCCTGCTGGAAACCTTCATCATCTACGACGACAAGGTCGGCCAGCAGTTGCAACAGGTATTGATCGAAGCTGCGCAGCGCGGTGTTCGGGTGGAGCTGGCGGCAGATGGCTACGGCACGGCAGACCTGCCGGACGCCTTCCTTGCAGCGATGACCGAAGCGGGCGTGAGCTTTCACGCGTTCGATCCGCAACCGCGCCTGGCCGGCATGCGCACCAACCTGTTCCGCCGCCTGCACCGCAAGATCGTGGTGGTCGACGGCAAGCGCGCATTCATAGGCGGGATCAACTACAGCGCCGATCACCTGGAAGACTTTGGGCCGATGGCCAAGCAGGACTATGCCGTGGAGGTGTGTGGGCCGGTGGTGGCGCAGGTGCATGCATCGAGTCGGCGGCTGATGGCGCCGGTGCTCGACCCACCCAGCGAGGTCCGCCCTGCCCTCGCCAGCGCCGGGCCGGCCAGCGCCGTGCTGGTCGAGCGCGACAATGCGCGGCGCAGTACCGAGATCGAAGCCTGCTACCTGGAGGCCTTTCGCTGCGCACGTCAGCGCATCGTGGTGGCCAATGCGTACTTCTTCCCCGGCTACCGCTTGCTGCGCGAAATGCGCAATGCCGCGCGACGCGGCGTAGAGGTGACGCTGATCCTGCAAGGCCAGCCGGACATGCGCTGGGTTCGCGCCCTGTCGCGGCTGCTGTACAACTACCTGCTGCGCGATGGGGTGCAGATCCACGAGTATTGCCAGCGGCCGCTGCACGGCAAGGTGGCGCTGGTCGACGATCAGTGGTCGACCGTGGGGTCGAGCAACCTCGACCCGCTGAGCCTGTCGTTCAACCTTGAAGCGAACCTGTTGATTCGGGACCGAGCCTTCAACCAGCACCTCTACCAGCACCTTACCGGTTTGGCCAGCGAACAGTGCAAGCGGGTGACCCTGGAACGCATGGTGCGCGGTTACTGGTGGCGAGCGCCGTTGATCTTCATGTGCTTCCACGTTATCCGCCACTTCCCGCGCATTGCCGGCTGGTTCCCCGCGCATCGGCAGCACCTGCGTTCGGTACAGCCCGAAGTGCAGGCCCAGGGCGACCTACACGAGGGCAAGACCTGATGACCGACAAACCCTGGCAGACCTGGGGCAAGCGCGTGCTGACCGTGCTGTTCATCGTGCTGATCCCGGTGCTGCTGTATACCCTGGCGCGCAACCTGGACTGGAACGAAGTGCGCCAGTCGCTTCTTGCGTACAAACCGAGCACCTTGGTCGTCGGGCTGGGTCTGGCGTTGTGCAGCTACCTGACCTTTGCCAGTTACGACCTGCTGGCACGGGCCTATACCGGGCATCAGCTGCCGGCGCGTCAGGTATTGCCAGTGGCCTTCGTCTGCTATGCGTTCAACCTGAACTTCACCACCTGGGTCGGTGGCGTGGCATTGCGCTACCGGCTGTACGGCCGGCTGGGACTGGACACGGCGACCATCACCCGGATCCTTACCCTGGGCCTGTTGACCAACTGGATGGGCTACATGCTGCTGGCTGGCACGGTGTTCGCCCTGCGCCTGGTCAAGTTGCCGGAAAGCTGGGCGCTTGGCGTGACCGGGTTGCAGGTGGTCGGCTTCGTTCTGTTGGCGGTAGCCATGGGTTACCTGCTGGCCTGTGCATTCGCCACACGGCGTACCTGGCACATCCGCGAGCACGAGATCACCCTGCCCTCGCTGCGCCTGGCGCTGAGCCAGGTGGCGCTGGGGGCCAGCAACTGGGCGCTGATGGCAGCCCTGATCTACTGGTTGTTGCCGGGTGATCTGTTCTATCCGTCGATTCTCGGCATCCTGCTGATCAGTTGCGTGGCTGGCGTGGTGGCGCACATTCCCGCCGGCCTTGGAGTGCTGGAGGCCGTATTTCTGGCCCTGCTGCATGGTCAGCTGGGCCAAGGCAGCCTGGTGGCGGCGCTGTTGGGGTATCGCACCCTGTACTACCTGATCCCGTTGCTGCTGGCGGTGATTACCTACTTGGTTCTGGAGAAACGCGCCCGGACCATGCGCCAACGCGGTAAAGCGACGTTACGCAAGACCTGAACACGGGCCACGCGCCCGGGAGGTGGCACATGCGTTTATCCCTGTTGATGGTGATGCTGGGCAGCCTGGCCAGCGGCGAGGTGCTGGCCGAGGCGTGTGATGTGGTCACCCGCTCCTCCAGCGAGGCGGTCAAGCCTGTCGAGGGGCATACCTGCTATAGCTTCGGCAATATGCCGGCAGAGGCGATCAACTGGTCCTGCAGCAACGAGAGCAAGGAAATGCTCAGCACCGAGAAGCACAAGGTGGCCCGCTGCGCCGATGGCAGTGTCGGCAGCTGCATCGCGCCGCTGACACAGGAAGCCTTGGCCAATCCGAAGGCGGCTGGCGGCGATGGGCCCTCGACCCGGCCCGCATTGCCCAAGGATGCGCGGGTGATCACCTACTACTACGACACACCCAGCCTGGGCCAGGCCCGCAGCGATTGCGAGCGCAACAATGGCATTTGGCAGACGCACTGACCGTCTTTTCCACGCGGTCCCTGTGGGAGCATTTAGATATGGAGCAAGACAGTTGCTCCCACAGGTTTCAAGGTGAGATCGGGTCGCTGGCCGGAAAGGTCTCATCCAGTGCATTGTCCACCGTGCTCTCTCGGGGCCGCGTCGCCTGGGCGCACTTGCAGTCACCCATCCTGCACGGTTCACCGTTGCGGTGCCCGGACGCACACGCCTCGCAGCAGTACGCCTTGCCGTTCTGCATCAGGGCGTTGCCGTCTACCGTGCAGGAACAATGAGGACACGCACAGCGTTGCTCGTTCATGGTCATTTCCTCGGTTTTTCATCAACGACATC
Source organism: Pseudomonas sp. NPDC089395 (assembly GCF_044749525.1). Lineage (NCBI taxonomy): Bacteria > Pseudomonadati > Pseudomonadota > Gammaproteobacteria > Pseudomonadales > Pseudomonadaceae > Pseudomonas > Pseudomonas sp. NPDC089395. The sequence continues at coordinate 78,095 of NZ_JBIVID010000002.1, read as the reverse complement.
GTCCGTCCATGGCTCGCCGTCCAAGGGGTCTGAACGGGCCAGCTCGGCTTCGTCCAGGCCAATGCCACCGCCAATCTCGTGCTCGTCGACACTGCGCAGCATCTGGTCGGCCGGGCCTTCGTCGGTACCGGGTTCATCGTCGTCGCGCGCCCCGCTTTCGTCCAGCAGGGTGTCCGGGCTCATGTCGTCCCAGGTGACGTTATCTTCGTGCAGGCTGTCGCTCAGCGTCTCGCCACCGGTCATGCCACTTTCGGCCACCCGCCGCGGGGGGAATTCCTGGTCCACTTCGCGTGCCGGGCGTTCATCTCCCACGCGGCCCTGGTGCTCGTCGTCGCGCTCGTTGAAATCCAGTTCGTGGACATTGCCCATGCGGTCTTCGGTGTCATCGATTTCGCGAGGGGTATAGGGCTTGGGGTTATCGGGTCGGGACATGTCAGCTCTCCGTCATCCAGGTATTTCAGCTCGTTACAAGCGTTTGACTACCCCTGGAGGGCAATGATTCAGAGTTTTTCCGGTGGTGAATTTTTGAACTCGCCGGCGCCCTGCTCCCTCCCATTTCTAGAGACCTGCATATCGTCCCGGAGCCCGTCATGGCCAAGCCCCTGCAGGAGTACCAGCGCAAGCGCGATTTCAACGCCACACCCGAGCCCAGCGGCAAGCGCGGGCGTGCCAAGGCCCATGCCCTGCAGTTCTGTATCCAGAAACACGACGCCAGTCACCTGCACTACGACTTTCGCCTGGAGCTCGATGGCACGCTGAAAAGCTGGGCCATCCCCAAAGGCCCGTCCCTGGACCCTAAAGTGCGGCGCCTGGCCGTGCATGTGGAGGACCACCCGCTCGACTACGCCAGTTTCGAGGGCAATATCCCCGAGGGCCACTACGGCGCCGGCGACGTGATCGTCTGGGACCGTGGCATCTGGGAGCCCGAAGGCAACGCCCGGCAAGCCTATGCCAAGGGCAAACTGCGGTTTCGCCTGCAGGGCGAGAAGCTCAACGGCGTATGGAACCTGTTTCGCACCCACCTGGCGGGCAAGAAAGAGCAATGGATGCTGGTCAAGTCCAACGACGGCGAGGCCCGCAGCGAGTCGGACTACAGCATCGTCGATGCCCAACCCGACAGCGTGCTGAGCGACCGTACGTTGGTGCCTCGCCGTCCTGCCAAGGCCGCTCAGGCGCCTGCCAGGCGCAAACGGTCGGCCACGGGCAAGAAAGCGGCCTTGCCCGCCCAGTTGCAACCGCAGCTGGCTACCCTGGTCGACTCACCGCCCAGCGGCGACTGGCGTTACGAGGTCAAGTTCGACGGCTACCGGGTGCTGGCCCGTATCGAAGGCGACGATGTTCGCCTGTTCACCCGCAACGGCCATGACTGGAGCAGCAAGATGCCCAGGCAGGTCGAAGCGCTGCGCGCGCTGGGCATCGATTCGGCCTGGCTCGATGGTGAGATGGTGGTCAAGGGCGAGCATGGCGTGTCTGATTTTCAGGCCCTGCAGAACGCCTTCGACACCGACAATGACGAGCAGATCGTCTACTACCTGTTCGACCTGCCCTACCTCGGTGGCCATGACCTGCGCCAGCTGCCTCTGGAGGACCGTCGCTCGGCCCTGGCCAAGCTGCTGGAGGACGAGCAGTCCGAGGTGCTGGAATACTCCGCCGATTTCGACCAGCCGGTCGAATCCCTGCTCGACAGCGCCTGCCGCCTGCAGCTCGAAGGCTTGATCGGCAAGCGCCTGGGCAGCCCGTACCTGGGCAAGCGCAGTGCCGACTGGATCAAGCTCAAGTGCAAGCAGCGCCAGGAGTTCGTGATCGTCGGCTACACCGATCCCAAGGGCAGCCGCACGGCCTTCGGTGCACTGCTGCTGGCCCTACACGACAACGACAGCGGCGAGCTGCGCTACGCCGGCAAGGTCGGCAGCGGTTTCAGCGCCGCCACCTTGGGCACGATCCATGCCCGGCTCAAGCCCCTGGAAGTTGCCAAGCCCGCCCTGGCCAACCCGCCGACCGGCGTCGAAGCCCGCGGCGTGCACTGGCTCAAGCCGCAACTGCTGGCAGAAGTCGCCTACGCCCAGATGACCCGCGACGGCTCGGTACGCCACGCGGTGTTCCACGGCCTGCGCAATGACAAGCCTGCCACCGCCATCGACCTGGAGCGCGCGATGCCCGGCAAGAAGATCCCCCGCCATCAGCCCCACGATGAGCCGCTGGGCGCCTTGCGCCTGACCCACCCTGACCGGGTGATCGATGCCACCTCCGGCGCCACCAAGCGCGACGTGGCCGAGTACTACGCCCAGGTCATGCCTTGGCTCCTTCCCCAGCTCAAGGACCGCCCGGTGGCCTTGGTGCGCGCCCCGGAGGGCCTGACGGGCGAGCTGTTCTTCCAGAAAAATGCCGGCCAGCTGCATCTGCCCAACGTGCTCAGCTACGACAAAGCCGAAGCTGGCCAGGCGGCGATGGTCATCAATCGCCCCGACACCCTGCTTGGCGCGGTCCAGATGAACATGCTCGAACTGCACACCTGGAATGCCACCAACAAGGCCTTCGACAAACCCGACCGCTTCGTGCTCGACCTCGACCCGGACCCGGCACTGCCATGGAAAGCCATGCTCGACGCCACCCAGCTGACCTTGACGCTGCTCGACGAGCTGGGCCTGAAGGTGTTTCTCAAGACCAGTGGCGGCAAGGGCATGCACCTCGTAGTACCGCTGACCCGGCGGGCCGGCTGGGATGAGGTCAAGGACTTCAGCCACGCCATCGTCGACTACCTGGCCAAGCTGTTCCCCGACCGCCTCAGCGCCGTGTCGGGACCGAAGAACCGGGTCGGGCGGATCTTCATCGACTACCTGCGCAACGGCCAGGGCGCCACCACCGCCTGTGCCTATTCCCTGCGCGCCCGCGAAGGACTGCCGGTGTCGGTGCCGATCTGGCGCGCGGAGCTGGCTCAACTCAAGGGCGCCAACCAATGGCATATCGGCAATCTGCATGAGCGCCTGGCTGACCTCGACGACCCCTGGGCCGACCTGGCCAAGACCCGCCAATCGATCACCGCGCGCATGCGCAAACAGATGGGGATGGCATGAGCATCATCCAGGATTTCGACTTGAACACCCTCGACAGCCTGTTGCGCACGTTCAGCGAACGTCCGCAGGCACTCAACCTCGACACCAAGCTGGCCGAGCTGATGCAGGCGCTGCTGGCTGACCACCTCGACCTGCTGCCACTGCCCGGCCAGGGCCATACCCTGCAGCGCTGGCAGAGCCTGGCGCGGGTAGCCGGCTGTGACCTGGCACTGGCGAAACTGTACGAGGGGCATACCGACGCCCTGGCGATCCTGGCCGAATGTGGCGCTGCGCACCGGGTGGGTGATGCCGTATGGGGGGTGTGGGCCGCCGAACCACCCGATGCCCGCGCACGAATCGTCGCCCGGGACGGCGACCAGGTGCGCCTGGCCGGGCGCAAGGCCTGGTGCTCCGGCGCCCTGCAGATCGACCGCGCGCTGATCACCGCCTGGGCCGAGGACGACCAGCCACAGCTGGTGGCCATCGAACTGGCCCATACCCGCCAGCGCCTGCAGGTCGAACACTGGCAGGCGGTCGGGATGGCCACCACCACCAGCGTCGAGGTCGAGTTCGACGACGCGCCCGGCATCGCGGTCGGCCAGCCAGGCCAGTACTTGACGCGCCCGGGCTTCTGGCATGGCGGTGCGGGCATTGCCGCCTGCTGGTACGGCGCCGCCGAGGCCCTGGCCGATTACTTGCGCGAGCATTGCCGCAAACCCCACCCTGACCCCCATGCCCAGGCGCATCTGGGCGCTGTCGACGCTGCCCTTTGTGGCGCCCGGGCAGCGTTGCGTGCGTGCGCCGGCTGGATCGACCGCCAACCGGGCGCCGACGCCAGCTTCGAGGTACGCCGCGTGCGTGCCCAGGTCGAACAGTCGGTCGAACAGGTCATCCACCATGTGGGCCGCGCGCTGGGCGCAACGCCATTCTGCCGCAGCAGCCACTTCGCCCGGCTCAGCGCCGACTTGCCGGTGTTCCTGCGCCAGAGCCACGCCGAACGCGACCTGGCCACCCTTGGACAGCAGCTGGCCCAGGTGCCGGCAGGAGCCTGGCAGCTATGAGCGAGAATCTTATTCAGGCCAGCAACGGCACGCCCTGGGCCGCCTGGCAACAGTCGGCGCACCTGGCCCGTGCCGGTTGGCTCACCCCAGATCAGCTGTGCCCGCCGGGCCGGCGCCTGGTATTGCTGGCCCCACACCCGGATGACGAGATCCTCATGGCCGGCGGTCTGCTGGCGGGCATGCACGGTCGCGAGCAGGACCTGCTGCTGGTTTCCGCCACCGACGGCGAAGGCAGCCACCCGGACTCGTCGACCTGGACCGAGCACCGCTTGCGCCGCCAGCGGCCGTTGGAAAGCCGGCATGCCTTGCAACAGCTGGACCTGGACCTCAACCTGCTGGATTGGCGGCGCTTGCACCTCAAGGATGGCGCCTTGCCCCGCGACGAAGCATTCCTGGTCAATCACCTGAACCAGTTGCTCAGGCCCGAAGACCTGCTGATGACCACCTGGCGTGGCGACGGCCACTGCGACCACGAGACGCTCGGCCGCGCGGCGGCACAAGCCGCCCAGGCGCGCAAAGTGCAACTGGTCGAAGTGCCGGTGTGGGCCTGGCACTGGGCGCAGCCCGACGATCCACGGCTGCCCTGGTCACGGGCGCACCGCATCGCCCTCGACGAATCCCGCCTGGCCCGCAAGCGGCAGGCCCTGGCCGCGCACCATAGCCAGCTGGAGCCGGATCAGGAGCGACCTGCGGTGCTGCCGCCCGACCTGCAGGAGTGCCTGCTGCAACCGTTTGAACTGGTCTTTCTCTAGGGAATTGGTCATGAGCCTCGATGCGCACTATTTCGCCGACCTGTACGCCCACGACGAGGACCCCTGGGCGTTCCGCACGCGCTGGTACGAGCGGCGCAAGCGCGATCTCCTCGTGGCCAGCCTTCCACGCCAGTACTACCAGCGCGTTTTCGAACCGGCGTGCGCCAACGGCGAGCTGAGCGCCGCGCTGGCCGAGCGTTGTGCCGAACTGCTGTGCCAGGACCTTGACCCGACCGCCGTGCGGCTGGCGCGAGAGCGCCTGGCCGCCATGCCCAACGCCACGGTCGTCAAGGGCCGGCTGCCCGTCGACTGGCCGGGTGGGCGTTTTGACCTGATCGTGCTCAGCGAACTCGGCTATTACCTGGACCCGACCGACTGGTTGCAGGTCATCGAGCAGACGGTGGGCAGCCTGACCTGCAACGGCGGTGTATTGGCCTGCCACTGGCTGCATCCGATCGCGGGCTGCCCGCAGGATGGCCGTCAAGTACACCATCTGCTGGCCAGGCACCTGCCGTTGTATCCGGTTTGCCGACACGAGGAAGCGGACTTCGTGCTGGAGTACTGGTCGTGTCAGCCCAGCGTGGTCGACCTGCAAGAGACCTGCCCATGATCGCCGTGGTGATTCCGGCGCATAACGAAGCCCGGCGTCTGGGGCGTTGCCTCAAAGCCATGGCTGCGGCAGTGGCGGTGGCCGAGCAGGCAGGCCAGCGGGTCGAAGTGCTGGTGGTCCTGGACCGTTGCGTCGATGGCAGTGCCGCCGTGGCACGGCAGCATGGTGTGCATACCCTGGCGGTGGAAGCTGGCTGCGTCGGCATGGCGCGGCGACTCGGGGCGGCGCTGATGCTCGAGCGCGGTGCCTGCTGGCTGGCCTGTACCGATGCCGATAGTCAGGTCCCGCCACACTGGCTGTTGTCACAGCTGGGCTGCACCGCCGAAGTGGTCTGCGGCACGGTGCATATCGCGCATTGGCAACCCTGGCAACGCGCCGCACTGCGCAAGCGCTACCTCAGTGGCTATCAGGCCTGCGAGGGACACCGGCATATCCACGGGGCCAATCTGGGCGTCTGTGCGCGGGCTTATGAACGCGTCGGGGGGTTCCGCCCGCTGGCAGCCCATGAGGACGTGCAACTGGTGCATGACCTGGAGGCCAGCGGCGCGCAGATCGTGTGGACGGCCAAGCATAGCGTGGCCACCAGCAGCCGCCGCGATAGCCGGGCGCGGGACGGGTTTGGCGATTATCTGGCGCGTCTGGACTCGACGTTGCAGTAGCACTGCCCGAGTCAGGAGGCCTTGCGCGGGCGCTTGGCCGGTTTCTTCTCTGCCGGTGCCTTCTCTGCCAATGCCTTCTTGCCACCCTTGCCGCCGAGGCTGCGCTTGAGCAGTTCGGTCAGGTCGATGATATCGGCGCCCTTCTCTGCCACCGCTTCGCCCTTGTCCACCACGCTGATCTTGCCCTTGCTGGCCTTTTCCTCGACCAGGTCCATGATGGTATGGCGGAAGGCGTCATGATATTCGTCCGGCGCCCACGTCCCGCTCATGTCCTCGACCAGGCGCTTGGCCATGTCCAGCTCACGCTTGTCGACCTTGGTTTCGGTCACGCTCTTGTCCAGCTCCAGCGACTCCACCCCACGTACCTCACCGGGCCAGCGCAGGGTGATCATCACCAGCGCATCCTCCAGCGGGCGCAGCAGCGCCAGGTGCTGACGGGTGTGCAGCACCACCGTGGCCAGGGCCACCTTGCCGGTGCTTTCCAGGGTTTCGCGCAACAGCGCATAGACCTTGCCGCCGCGACGGTCGGGGCTGAGGTAGTAAGGCGTATCGAAGTGCTGCAACGGGATCTCGCTGGCCGCGACGAAGGAGAAAATGTCGATGGTTTGCGTCGCTTCGGGCCGAGCGCTGCGGATTTCTTCCTCGCTGATCACCACGTAGCGGCCCTTCTCGAACTCGACGCCCTTGACGATGTTGTCCTTGTCGATGTCCTTGCCGGTGACCTTGTTGATCCGCTTGTAGCCCACTGGCTCCATGCTGCGCTTGTCGAGCCAGTCGAAGTCGACCCGTTCGGTGCGCACGGCGGTGTTGAGCGAGACCGGGATATGCACCAGGCCGAAACTGATCGCCCCTTTCCAGATTGCCCTGGCCATGGTGAGCCTCCTAAGGTTGCAGCGGTTGGCTGGAGCGCATCGCGCCGCAGCGCTCGCACTGTTGGCAGACCAGGCCATTGGCCTCAGCGCTCACCAGGGTACGCCAGTGGCAGCCACGCAGCAGGCAGACAAGGGTCATCAGCCACCTCCTTGGCCCGAAAAGGTCGGGCGCTTACTTGAAGTGACTGCGCGGCGCCGTGAAGGTTTACTCCAATTGCGCCGTGGCCCCTCAGCCTTCGCTGCTGAACAACACGCGCTTGAAGGCCTGCGCCGCCAGGTGGACTTGCACCGACCAGTCGTCCGCTGCGTCACTGCCGGCGTCATCGGAGATGTATTTCAGGCACACGAAGGGGATACCTTCCGTGCGGGCGATCAGGGCCAGCACATAGGCTTCCATGTCGACGATGTCGTAAGGCGACTCGCCGTGGTTGACCTCGAAGCTGTCGCCGCTGCCGCAGGTCCCCAGTGGCAGGCCGGGAACCGCCTCGCCATGCTCCAGCAGCACCGGGATGTCCGACAGCGGCGTCTCGTAGCGGGCGAAGCCCAGTGGGGTCACGTCCATGTCGCGCTGCACGAAGCGCGTGCAGCACACGACTTCGCCTTTGCCGTAGCGCTGGCTGCCGGCCGAGCCGAGGTTGACGATGAGCTTGGGGCGGTGCTGCTGCACCGCTTTGGTCAGGGCGATGGCGGCATTGACCTTGCCGATGCCCGTGAACACCGTGTTGACGTCGGCGAACACGCTACCGGCTTCGGCCTCAAGGGCGAAGACGAACAGAGTGTCGGCGAGGGAAATGTGGGGGAATTGCTTGATGAGCAGCATGGCGCGGGCGGTTCCGAATGGCTTGCGAGGGCGCAGCCATTGTCGGCAAACCTTGCCCGAATGCAAGTGTTCGGCAAACCCTTGCGCCCTGCAGTGCCAGGTCGCCCCGGCACTGCGCAGGCTTCAATTACGAGCGGCCGCCCTTGTGGCCCGACTCGCGGTCCTTGTTCATATCGGCATCCTTACGGCCCGATTCGCGGTCCTGGCTCATGCCGCCGCCGGAGGACTGCCCGCCCTTACGTCCGGCGTCGGAAGCTTTTTGCCGGTCATTGGCGAAGTTGCCTGGGTTCTTGGTGCCACCCTGGCCGCCCTGGCTGCCGGTACGGCTGTTCTCTTTGTTAGCCATGGTCTGAAACCTCATGTGACTTCGGAAATGCACGGCAGAACGCCGTACATAGGTTCGGAGTTCGGCGATAGCGAGGGATTCGTTTTATCGCCAAGCGTTCGGACCGGTGGCGTTAAATAAACGGGTGTTACTTATTTGGTGTGCAGGGTTGTCAGTCGCTGCTGTCCAGTTGCCGCTGGCGCCTGCCCAGCCAGCCCCCGGTCAGGCCCCAGCCCACGGCGATCAGTGCGCCGATCAGCATGGCCATCTGCGGGTGCTCGGCGAACACGTCCAGCGCCCGCTTGACCCAGCCACTCAAGGCGTCACCGCCCCGATAGACCACGGTATCGATGAAGTTCTTGGCCTTGTACTTGTCCTCGGCCGGCAACACCGTAAAGAGCATTTCTCGCCCCGGCCTTACCAGCGCGTACTCGCCTGCCCGGCGAACCACCATGACCACCACGAAAACCGCAAATACCGGGGCCAGCGCCAACCACAGGAAACCTGCCGCCATCACCAGCGGCACGGCCACCAGCAGCACGCCGACGCCCATGCGCCTGGCCAGGCGCCCGGTAATGAACACCTGGGTGAGGATCGCCAGTGCCTGGACCACACTGTCGATCAGGCCGAATACCTGGGTCTGGCGGGTGCGGTCGGTGAACGTCTCGCTGACGATGCGGGCCTGCTCGAAATACAGGAACGTACTGACGCTGGCCAGCAGCACGACGAACAAGGCGATGCCCAACAGATACGGCGAGCGCAGCACGGCTGTTGCACCGGCAAAGGGATTGCCGCCCAAAGGCCGCGAAGCGGGCTGTTCACTCGCCGCAGGCAAGGGGTGGCGGTCGCGCCAGCGCTGCAGGTACTCGGCCGCGACCATGCTGCCGAGCAGAAACAGGCCCGCCAGCATGACCAGGCCCGCATGGCCCAACGGCGCGACCAGCAGCGCGCCAAGCACCGGCCCGCTCAGCCCGCCCAAGCTCGCCCCCGCCGCCAGCAGGCCGAACAGGCGCTTGCCCTGCTCGCTGGCGAACAGGTCGGTCAGCACGCTCCAGGCCAGCGAAATGGTCAGCAGGTTGAACACCGACAGCCAGATATAGAAGGCCCGCGCCTGCGCTACGTCGTCCGGCTGACGGGCGAACATCACGGCGAACAGCAGCAAATTGCTGGCGAAGAACCCGTAGGTCCAGTGCAGGATATGCCGACGCCGCACCTTCGAGGCCAGCCAGCCGAACAGCGGCAGGCACGCCAGGGTGGCGATGAAGGTGCCGGTGAACAGCCACTGCAGGTTGTCGACACCCCCGGCCACACCCATGGTCTCGCGCACCGGGCGCAGCATGAAGTAGCCGGTGAACAGCAGGTAGAACAGCGCAAGCCCCGCGACAACGGCCGGCCCCTCGCCAGGCCGGATGTTCAGCCCCTGCTCCAGCTGTTTGCGCCAGCGGGCCATGGCCTTAGCCGAACTGCTGGATCAGCGCCTGTTGCTGCGCCTGGCTGAGCAAGGGTTCATGCCCAGCCTTGAGCTGATCGAGCTGGCGCTCAGGGCGGCCGGTCGCGGGGATTACCGTAGTCACCGCCGGGTGGCTGATGGCGAACTTGAGAAACAACTGCGCCCAACTGCCGATGCCGGCTTGCGCCGCCCAGGCGGGCAGCGGCTGATCCTTCACCCGGCCGAACAGGCGGCCATCGTCGAACGCCCGGTTGATCAAGACCGCAACGCCCTTGTCCTGACACAAGGGCAGCAGTTCGCGCGCGGCTTGCGGGGCGTTGACCGAGTAGTTGATCTGGATGAAGTCCAGCGGCTCACGGCGCACGATGCTGGCGACCTCATCGTGACCACTGTTCAGGTAATGGGTGATGCCGACGTAGCGGGTCTTGCCCTGCTGCTTGAGTTCACGGGCATAGGGCAGTTGCGTCTGCCAGTCCCGCAGGTTGTGGATCTGCAGCAGGTCGACCTTGTCGGTGCGCAGGCTTTTCAAGCTGCCCGCCCATTGCGCCTCGGCGTCGGCTCGGCTGTCGGCGGCGATCTTGGTGGCGATGAAGCATTGCCGGTGCCAGCCGCCCTCCTCCAGCAACTGGCCGAGCACACTGTCGGCGCCGCCATAGTTCGGCGAAGTGTCGATGACTTTGCCGCCGCCGTCGAAAAACGCCTTGAGCACTGCCTTGAGCTGTTGGAACTGAGCCGAATCGGGCGCTACCTCGAAACTGCCGGAGGTGCCGGCGCCAATCACCGGCAAGGCCTCGCCAGTGGACGGGACCTTGCGGGTCAGCAACCCGGGGGAGGTAGCGGCGTGCAACCAGGGGCTGGCGGCCAGCAAGCCCAAAGCCGCACTGGCACGTAGGACATCGCGACGACCATACATGGCAAAGCTCCCGTCATATGTCGGAAACTTTCAAGGCTAGCCGCTCCCGCCTGCATTGGCCGGTGATTCTGTGTCGGGATGTTTAGGGCTCAAGCCTGCAGCAGCAGGCTCAGGTCCAGGCCGGCTTCGGCCATGGGCGGGCACCAGTAGTAACCACCGGTCAGCGGCCGGCTGAAGCGGTACAGGCCGTCGATGATGCCGTCTTCCAGGCCGCTCATGCGCCGCAGCTGCACTTCGAAGGCCTCCAGGCTGTGGCCCAGGGCAACGAACGCAAGGCCGGCGCCGCGGCTGTCGGCCCAGGCCACCGAACGGCGGACCATGAACGCCTCGGGCGCGAAGCTTTCCTGGGCAGTGCGCTTGACGTGGGCCGAGTCCGGGGCGTCATCGAGCTCTTCGTTGTCGGCCAGGCGTCGACCGATGATGTTGTCCTGGTCGGCCTGGGGCAGTGACTTGAAGTATTCCAGGTCGTGCTTCCACAGCTGGAAAGCGGCGAAGCTGGAGCCCGCCAGACCTGGCTGATCGCCGGCAACGATGGCGGCCGCCACGGCCTCCTCGTCGACCGGGTTTTCGGTACCGTCCTCGTAACCGGTCAGGTCATGGCCACCACGGTGCAGGAAACCGTCAACGCTGTCGGCCAGCCGCAGGGCCGGGGCCAGTGCAGCTTCCAGGGCTTGGGCCTGCAACAGCAAGTCGCCGCGTTCGTCGCCACGCAGCCACAGCCACAGGGCGTGTTGGGTGCTCGGGTTCTCCACCACCGCATCCAGCTGCGGAAACGCACGCAGGCCGGGCACTTCACGGCCGAGCGCCTTCACCAGCGGCGCGCCGATACCGACAATCAGACGCTGGCCATCCACCTGTGGCAGCAGCGCATCCAGCACCGCAGGCAGGGCTTCGGGCGACTGCAACGTGAAGAACAGATGGCGGGCCTGGGCCGGCACCGGGGTGGCAAGCAGACCTTGCTGGAACGGCATGACGGGCTAATCCTTTCGCTAAAAGCGGGAATGCTACTGCGCCAGCATCGCTACCGCAACGCAGCCAATGCCGCAGGGGCGGCGGCGTGGCTTGCGGCAAGCAGGGCTTGCGGATAGGATGGTTAGCATTGAAAGCGGTAATCATGATTGCCGCGAGGAGGAGCAATGGCCCAAGCAGCAGACATCTTCAGTATTGGCCACCCCGCGGTGGGCAATGTCCGGGAGTTACTGACACGCCTGGAGAAAGCCAAGGGGCGAACCCAGTCGAAGACCGGCATCGTCATCGAAGTGAACGCCGACAGCGCCAAGCAGCTGGATGTCTACGTCAGTGCGCTGGAAATGCTCGGGCAGTACTTCTCCGCACGCGTGGCGGGGGCACCCGAAGAGGCCGTCAAACTGATCGTGCAGGCCTTGGTTCCAGCCAAACCTGTGACCTCGACGCAGCTCAAGCAAGCGCAAATGCTGGCGAAAGCCAAGACCGCCGTGCTGCAGAGCGGTGATTGGGTCAGCGCGGGAGAAATCGCCAGTCTGGCTAACTTCAGCGCCGCCAACCCCAGCTCGCAACCAAGCAAATGGAAGCGTGACAAGCGCCTCTTCGCCCTCCGCCACGAAGGCGTCGACTACTTCCCGCTCTATGGGCTCGATGAAACCGCCAGCTATCGTCCGCTGCCGGTGCTCAAGGAACTGATCACGGTGCTCGAACCGATGAAAGATGGCTGGGAAATGGCCTACTGGTTCATGTCCGTGAACAGCTGGCTTGGCGCCAAGCGCCCGCAGGACCTGCTGCGCAGTGCACCAGAGCGCGTCGTAGCGGCTGCCAAGCAAGAGGTTGCCGGTATTACCCATGGCTAAACCACCGAGGTTGCCGGCTCCAGGTGAGGCATTGAACCTCTCGTTCATTACCCTGGCGGCTGGCACCCTCCTCCATCGCATCCACAATAATCGCTTCGGCGCTGTGCAATACAACCCGACCGGCGTGGGCGATGCCCGCTTCAGCCCGATCAAGGATGCGGACGGTCAAGTCATCCCTACCCTGTATGCCGGTACCACGCTCCACTGCGCGGCCATGGAAACGGTGTTCCACGACATACCCTATGCCCCGGGTTTCAAAGCCGTGCAGCAGCGCCGCTACGCCGGCAACCTTCATTCCCAGGTGGTGCTGGGCGCAGACCTGCAACTGGTCGACCTGTCCAGCAAGGCCCTGCGCCTGCTGGGAGTGCCGCGTTCACAACTGATCGACACCGAGGCAGAACGCTATCCCTACACTCGGCAATGGGCCGAAGCCATCCACGCCTTTGCCCCGCAAGCGCAGGGACTTCGCTGGGTGTCGCGGCAGGACGACGAGGCCGTTGCGCTCGTCCTGTTCGGCGACCGGGTGGCCGGCACTGTTCTACAGGCCCACGCGGCCAGCCGAGACTTGTTGAGCGACCCAGCCACTTTCGCCGACCTGCTTGATTTGGCTGAGCGCATCGGGGTTCTGCTGCTGCCTGATGCGGACTGAAGCGCCGTGCGCCGCTCAGTAACAAAAAGTTACCTAGCGATGGCGCTATGCAATTAGCGATCGCCAGATGCCGACCTAGACTCTCCGGATCGTTCATCCGAGTGCTTGCCCATGACCGCCTCGCCCCTGCTCACCGCCTTCCTGCCCCTGGCCTTGGGCATCATCATGCTCGGCCTGGGCTTGTCGCTGACCCTGGCCGACTTCGCTCGGGTGGTGAAATACCCCAAACCTGTGGTGGTCGGGCTGGTATGTCAGATTCTGCTGCTGCCTTTTCTCTGTTTCCTGATCGCCAACGGCTTTGGCCTGGAGTCGGCGCTGGCGGTTGGCCTGATGCTGCTGGCAGCGTCACCGGGCGGCACCACCGCCAACCTGTTCAGTCACCTCGCCCACGGTGACGTGGCGCTGAACATCACCCTGACAGCGGTCAACTCGCTGATCGCGATCCTGACCATGCCCTTGCTGGTGAACCTGTCGCTGAGCTGGTTCATGGCCTCCGACCAAGCCATACCGCTACAGTTCGCCAAGGTCATGCAGGTGTTCGCCATCGTCCTGCTGCCGGTGGTGCTGGGGATGCTGATTCGTCGCTGGACGCCAGCGTTTGCCGCGCGCATGGAAAAACCGATGAAGTTGGTGGCCGCGTTGTTCCTGGCCTTCACCATTGTCCTGGCGATGGCCAAGGACTGGCAGACGGTGGTCGAGTACGCCCCGGTGGTCGGTCTGGCGGCCTTGGTGTTCAACCTGATCAGCCTGACGGTAGGTTACTGGGTGCCGCGTTTGCTCAGCATTCCCAAGCGTCAGGCCATCGCCATCGGCATGGAGATCGGCATCCACAATGGCACCCTGGCGATCGCCCTGGCCTTGAGCCCGTCACTGCTGAACAACGCCACCATGGCGGTGCCGGCGGCGCTGTACAGCCTGATCATGTTCTTTACCGCTGCTGCGTTCGGCTGGTGGGTGAGCCGTGGGCCTGCTGGCGTGGAGGTCCCCGCCAAGGGGGAAGCGGCCAACTGACGCTCAGGCGCGGTCGCGTCGAGCCTGCAACTGGCGCTTGAGGACCTTCAGGGGCGGCGCATAGAAAAAGCCGAACGACACACTGCCGGTACGGCCCTTGATCGCGTGATGCAGCCGGTGGGCGCGATGCAGGCGCTTGAGGTAGCGGTTCACCGGTCGTGGCTGGCGCGGCCAGTGACGATGGAAGAAACCGTCATGCGCCAGCACGTACAGCACCCCGTAGCCTGCCACGCCCGCGCCGACCCACTGCAGCGGTGCGTGGCCGGCCTTGCCCAGCGCCACCAGCGCGGTAGCGATCAGGCCCAGGGCCACCAGGTACAGGTCGTTGGTTTCGAGCATGCCCAGCTGCGGTTCATGGTGCGAACGGTGCAGCCACCAGCCCCAGCCATGCATGATGTACTTGTGCGCCAGCGTGCCGACACCTTCCATGGCCACCAGGGTGCCGAGCAGCACGAGGAAATTGAACAGCATGTGACGGTCCGGGTGAAGGTGAAAAGTGCCGCAAGGGTACCGATTGCCCGCCTTTTTTTCCATGCGGCAGTGACCGGTTGTAGGGCATTTCTCGATTAAGCCATTGTCATCTTTCTGCCCTTGACCCCGCTTGCTGCGGTGCGTAAGGTCCGCGTCGCAATTTCGCACCCCTGCACAGGAGTCCTGCATTGGACAGTAGCCCCAGTCGCTTGCGACAGGCCCACTCGGCGAGCTAGTCCGGCAGCGTCCTGCCACTGTCTCGCCCCTGGCCAGACGGTGGAATTTCTCCCAGCCCCTTGCGGCTGCATTCCCCTCTCCCCTTTGTGGTCCTGCGCATTTCTGGTTTTTCATAACCACGCCATCGACATGGCGTTCGAGCGGGCATTAGCCCCGCGCTAGAGGTTTGCTATGGATTGGAAAGTCTTTCTGCTGCGTGTCAGCATTGCCCTGCTGCTCGGTGCCCTGATCGGTGCCGAGCGCCAACTGCGCCAGCGCCTCACCGGCCTGCGCACCAACGCGCTGGTCAGCACCGGCGCCTGCCTTTTCGTATTGATGACCCAGGCTGTGCCGGGCATGGCCCCCACCGACGCTTCACGCGTTGCCGCCTACGTGGTTTCGGGCATCGGCTTCCTGGGGGGCGGCGTGATCATGCGCGACGGTTTCAATGTGCGCGGCCTGAACACCGCCGCCACCCTCTGGTGCACCGCGGCGGTCGGCGTCCTGTGCAGCCTTGGCCTGCTGCTGGAGGCAACCCTGGGTAGCCTGGTGGTGCTGTGCGCCAACATCCTGCTGCGCGACATCGCCCAGCGCCTGGATCGCCAGGAAGTGTTGCCGGCCAGTGAAGTCGAACAACGGTTCGAGGTGCGTGTCGTCT
The DNA here is from genome assembly GCF_044749525.1 of Pseudomonas sp. NPDC089395. Taxonomy (NCBI): domain Bacteria; kingdom Pseudomonadati; phylum Pseudomonadota; class Gammaproteobacteria; order Pseudomonadales; family Pseudomonadaceae; genus Pseudomonas; species Pseudomonas sp. NPDC089395. Next base: position 62,752 of record NZ_JBIVID010000002.1, on the reverse strand, counting down.
GCCGCGCCGAGGACGAAATCCAGGTGCGCAGCCTGATGCTGCACAGCCTGGGCGACCCCGAGCTGCGCCTGCAGTCACTGCATAGCGAAGACCTGCCCAACCCAGCCCGCCTGGAAGTGCGCGCCGAGCTGCTGGGCAACCCGCAGGCGCCGGCGCAACTGGAGCGCCTGGTCAGCCGAGTGAGCTTGGAAAAAGGCGTAAGCTCGGTGCGCTGGCAACTGCAGCCACAGGCGATGACGACGGATTGAGGAACGCATGATGCTTGTACGCCCTGCCCGCCACGAAGATGTACCACACCTCATGACCATTGAGCGCTCCGCCGCGCAAGCGTTCGCCCAACGCCCTGAACTGGCGTGGCTGGCCCAAGGTGAAGTGCTGGATGGGGCTACGCACCAGGCATTCATCGATTCACGTTGCAGCTGGGTGGCAGAAAAAGCTCAGGGCCAGTTACTGGGCTTTATCTGTGCCAGCCTCCAGGACCAGGCGTTGCATATCGAAGAACTGTCCGTGCGCCTGGAGGCCCAGGGCCAAGGCATCGGGAGACGCCTGCTGGATGAGGTAGTTGCTGTTGCCCGCCGCAGTGGCCTGCAGCAACTGACCCTGACCACCTTCACCGATGTGCCCTGGAATGCGCCTTTCTATGCACGCTACGGCTTCGAAGTGAGTGCCCACGACCAACTGAGTGCGAGGTTGAGCGCTGTGATGGCCGGCGAGCGCGCGCAGGGGCTGGAGGCCCGATGCGCCATGCAACTGACTTTGCGTTGATGCCCGCTTTCGCGGCTTCCAGTGAGCGTTGCAGCGGCGCATCGTTCAACACCCACGCAGCGCTCACTGCCCTTTATCGGCTGCCTGGCCTTGGGCCAACTGTGCACGGCAGGCCTTGAGCGACTCATCACGCTTGAGCAATTCGTCTTTCAGGTATTGCAACTGCCGCCCCTGCTCCGCACAGATACTGCGTTTGTCTTCCAGGCTCTGCTCCTGCGCCTGCAATTGCCGGCGCATTTCTTCGCTGGCGCCCTGGGCCTGGGCCAGGATCGTGCGCAAGCCCTGGATCTGCGCATCGCGTTGTTCCAGCAGTTGGTCCTGTACCTGACGCTCGCTGCTGGCCTGGCGGTGTTCGCCGAGCAGGCGCTCGTTGTCGCGGTGCAGGCGGGTCAACTCGTCCTGCTTGACGATCATGCCCTGCTGCAACTGACGCAGTTCGACCTGCAGCTGCTGCACCTGGGCTTCGTGACGCCGTTGTTCTTGCTCGCGCTGCTCGCGGCTGGCCGTGCGGTAGTGCTCCAGGGCATCGCGGGCGTGCCGGTGCTTTTCTTCCAGCGAGCGCACCTGCTCGTCCTTGTCGGTCAGGCGCACCTGCAGCTCGCCAAGCGCCTGGTTGAGGCTGGCGCTGCGCAGCTGTTCGGCCTGCAGCGTGCTGTGGGTGGAGGCCAGCCGTTCCGACTCGGCTGCCAAGGCGGCGTCCTGAATCTGCCGTTGCTGGTGAGCGGCCGCCAACGCCTCCTGGGCCAGTTGCAGTTGCGCTTCGAGCTGTTCGCGCGCTTGCTGGAATGCCGCTTCGGCTTGCTCGACGCAGGTGTCTGCCTCTTCCTGTAGCTGCGTTGCCAGTTGTGCCACCAGCTTCGACAAGGGTTCGCTGAGCGCCGCTGTGCCCTGGAGTGCGGCCGGCTTCAGTTCTTCGAGCTCCTTGAGGTAGCGATGGATGGTGGTCTTGGAACCCGTATTACCCAATTGGATACGTACCGCATCGATGCTCGGGTGTTCGCCCCGGGCGATCAGCACCTGCCTTGCTTGTTGCACTACCGCCTTGTTGATGCCGCCCCGGGCCATGATCGCTCCTACGATTTCGTACCGTGTTACGTATTATGTAATTACAGGTGTATTTTGTCTTTTATCAACGAAATACTCAATCCATTTCTATCAATGAATAATCACGGCTTATCGTATGTGAATGTTCGGATTGACAAAATTTCGCCGCTGATCTGCATGCATAAAAAAACCCGGCCCTGAAACCACGGGGCCGGGTATGTCGGCAAAACGCCGACCAGCGTCGATGTTCAGTCGCGCGCAAGCGTGTCTGGGCGTAGCAGCCAGGCTGCAAGCGCGGGGAGCAGCAGAACGGCGCCCAACAGGTTGACCAGGAACATGAACGCCAGCAGCACGCCCATGTCGGCCTGGAACTTCAAAGTCGAGAAAGCCCACGTCGCGATCGACAGCGTCATGGTGACCGCCGTGAACACCGAGGCAGTACCGCGCTGCTTCAGCGCTTCGACAAAGGCATCGCGCAGGCTCATCCGCCCTTCCTGCATTTCGTGCTTGATCCGTTCGAACAGGTAGATGCCGTAGTCCACGCCCACGCCGACCCCAAGCGCGACCACCGGCAAGGTGTTGACCTTCACACCGATGCCCAGCAACGCCATCAGCGCGTTGCACAGCACCGTGACCAATGCCAGAGGTACGATCACGCAGAGCGTGATGCGCCAGCTGCGGAACATCCACAGGCACAGCAGCGTGACCGAAGCGAACAGCGCACCGTTCACCAGCCGGTCGCCGGCATGCACCACTTCGTTGGTGGCGGCCATGACCCCAAGGTTGCCCGAGGCCAGCTGGAAACTGACCTGATCGTTGTCGTGGGCGGCCTTGAAGGCCTTGATCTTGTCCATCAGCGTGCTGATGGTGTCGGCCTGATGGTCGCGGGTGTAGATCGACACCGGAATCGCGTTGCAGGCACTGTTCATGTACTCGGTACCCACCCGCGTGGCAAAGCCGACGCCCTGGGCGATCTGGGCGGTGGACTCGGGCAGCACCCGCCATTTCAAGTCGGTCTCGGCGTAGGCCTGGGTAATGCTGGCGACGAAACCGGCCAGGCTGCGCACCGACGACACGCCGTCATCCTGGCGCAGGTACAGCTCCAGCTCAGCGACAGGGTCGAGCACCTCGCGCTTCACGCAAGGGGTTTCTTCATCCCCGCTGGCCCGGGCGATCACCTGCAGCAGGTCGACGCCGATGGCGAAGTCACGGGTAATCACCGCCACGTCCTGGTTGTAACGCGAGTCGGCGCGCAGTTCCGGCACGCCTGCGCCGATGTCGCCCACGTGCAGGTTGCGCGCCTCGAACAGGCCGACAGCCAGCAGCAACGCCGCGCACCCCAGTGCCCACGCTGCGCCGCGGCGGGTAGCGAGCACGCCAAGGCGCTCCCACAGCCCGGCGCCGAGCGTTTCCTTGCCGCGCAACTTGCTCGCATCGGCGGCGGACAGGCGCATGAACGACAGCAGGATGGGCAGCAGCATCTTGTTGGTGACGATCATCACCGAGACACCCAGCGTCGCAGTGATCGCCAGCTCGCGCACCATCTCGATGTCCACCAGGGCAATCACCATGAAGCCCAGGGCATTGGCCAGCAGTGCCACGGCACCCGGGATGAACAGCTTCTGGAAGCAGTTGCGCGACGCGGTCACGCCATCGGCACCGTGCAGGGTTTCCAGTTTCCAGGCGTTGGTCATCTGCACGGCATGGGAGACGCCGATGGAGAAAATCAGGAACGGTACCAGGATCGACATCGGGTCGAGGGTCAGCTCCAGTAGCGGCAGCAGGCCCAGCAGCCAGATCACCGGTACTGTCGCGCAGATCAGCGCCCAGCCGGTGAGCATCAGCGACCCGCAGTACCAGTACAGCAGAACGGCGGTAATCACGAAGGCGATGACGAAGAACACCAGCACCCCGGAGGCGCCGTCGGCGATGTCGCCGATGGACTTGGCAAAGCCGATGACGTGGATGCTGATATCGGCCGTCTGGTTCTCCTGGCGGATCTGCTCCAGGCGCTTGGCCACTTGCTGCAGGTCGAGGCGCTGTCCAGTGGCCGGGGCGGTTTCCTGCAGGTTTGCCACCACCATGGCCGAGGACAGGTCGTTGGAGACGATGCGCCCCACCCAGTCGGACTTGAGGGTGCGTTCACGGGCCTGGGCGATCTGCTGCTCGGTGCCAGCGTAGCTGGAGTCGACCAGGTTGCCGCCGGTGAAACCGTCTTCGACGACTTCGGTGTAGCGTACGTTCGAGGTGAACAACGACGTCACCGAACTGCGCTCGACACCGTCGATGAAAAAGACCTCGTCGGATACCTTGCGCAACACCGCCATAGCTTGCGGGGTGAATACCTCGCCCCGGTTGTTCTTCACCGCCACCAGCACTTTGTTGGCGCCGCCAAAGTCCTTCTGGTAGTCGAGGAAGGTCTTCATGTAGGGGTGGTGCAGCGGGATCATCTTGAAGAACCCCGCCTCCACCTTGAGGTGGCTGGCACTGTAGCCAAGCCCCAGGGTGATCAGGACGAACAGCGCGAGCAACGGCTTGCGCTGGTGAAAAATCCAGTAGGACACCCGCCCGACCAGCCCGCGGGAGAAAGCCTGGCGCGCCAGTTGGCCATCAAGGTTCTGCTGCATGCTCATCGATCATTCCTGCCCTTTGCGTGCATTCACGGTAAGCGGCATGACGCCGCGATCGCCCACGGCCAGCAGCGTGCCGTCGTCCTGTTCGAGGGCGCGGGCCAGGCTTGCCTGGGTGGAAGGCTGGGCAGCAAAGCTGCGGCCCTGGTCGTCGCTGGCCAGCAGCAAGCCGCTGTTGCCCATCAGCAGCACGCGGCCCGAGCGCAACTGCACGGCGCCGTTGAGGGCGAAGGTGGTGCCGGTCTGGCGCGGCTGCCAGGTCTGCCCGCCATCGGCGGAGTACCAGAGGTTGCCGCGCATGCCATAGATCAGCAGGCCGCCGTCCTTGAGTTGCAGGGCACCGAACAGGCTGCCCTGGTAAGGACTCTGCAGTGCCTGCCAGTGCTCGCCCTGGTCCGTGGAGCGGGCCAGGGTGCCGCTCTCGCCGACCATCAGCCAGTCGCCATTGGCCAGGGCGATGACTTGCGAGATGTGCCGGTCGAAGTCCTCGCCCAGCACGCTCAGGCGTTGCCAGGTTTGCCCCTGGTCGGTCGACAGCAGGTACAGGCCGAAGGCGCCCCAAGCCACCAACCGCCCTTCCCCCAGCGCGGCGACACCCAGCAAGGCATCCTCACCGCTGTCGGTTTCAACCGCCTGCCAGTGCAGGCCACCGTCGTCGGTACGCAGCAGTGTGCCGCCGTGGCCCACGGCAACACCTCGCTGGGGGTTGACGAAGGCCACCCCGGCCAGGGTACGGGTGGTCGAGGTGCGCACGCTTTGCCAGTCATGGGCATCGTGCGGCGAGCGCAGCACCACGCCGCGTTCGCCTACCGCGATCAGGTTTTCACCGGTGTCGGTAAGGTTGAGAAGCAGTACCCGGTCAGGACGCACGGCATCATCGGCCGCGGGCGCCTGGGCACAAACCAGTGAAACAGGCAGGCACAGGCCCGCCAACAGCAGCAGATATCGTGAAGACATGAGCGCGATTCCAGTGACCGGACGGGCCACCGTGGGTGGCCCGAGCCTGGTTCAACGAACGGAGTGGGGGTTATTTGCCCATGCGCCGAAGGGCGTCAGGCTGGAAGTCGGCGAAGCGGCCCTTGATGCCGAAGGTCCAGGGCTGGGTTTCTTCGTTGGCAAGGCCAGCCAGGTAGTAGCTGCCGTTGCTCAGGTCATGCCAGATGTTCGCCCGGTACCACGGTACCTGGGCGTCGTAGAACTGCACCAGCGGGTGCACGCCGACACGCCACAAAGTGCCACGGGTGTCATAGGCGTCACTGGCCAGCACGGTCCAGGAGTCCTCGTCGAGGTACATCACACGCTTGCCGTACACGTGCTTGGCGTCCGGGCGCAGCGTCCCCTCCACCACCCACACCCGGTGCAGTTCATAGCGCATGTAGTCGGGGTTGGGTGTATTGGCCGTCAGCACATCCTTGTACTTCACCTCCTTGGCGCCGAGCTTGTAGTCGTTGTAGGGCACGTACATTTCACGCTTGCCGACCAGTTTCCAATCGAAGCGGTCGGGCGCGCCGTTGTAGCCATCGAAGTCGTCGGTTACCCGCAGCCCTTCGGTGCCATCGTTGACATTGTCGTAGGCCAGGTCCGGCGCGCGCCGCACACGGCGCTGGCCGACGTTGTAGATCCACGCCGAGCGCACTTCCTGGACCTGATCGATCGGCTCGTGCACCAGTTGCACGGTACCGGCCAGCGTGGCCGGCGAGATGAAGCGTGCCGAATAGTTGAGCAGGCGGTTGTCCGACGCTTTGTCCATGTTGGCATCGAACACGCGGTTTTCCTGGATGCGCAGGGTGTAGTAGTCACCGCTGCCGCGTACCGGGAACGAGGCATAGGTGCGTTGCAGGCCGCCACCCAGGTAACGCAGGTTGTGGTTCCAGATGGCTTCCAGGCCGTTCTGCGGAATCGGGAATGGCGTGGTGGTGCCATTGAGCTGGCTGACGCCGAAGCCGTTGAGCTGGGCGTGCACCGCCTCCTGGCGGACCTTGGCGGCGATGTCCGGCGGGACTGCAGCGGTGCGGTGGCTGGGGTACACCGGCATCCGGAACGCCGGGTACTTCGCCAGCAACGCCTGCATCCCGGGCGTGACCTTGTCCTTGTACTGCGCCAGGTTGGCGGCGGTGATGGTGAACAGCGGCTTTTCGTTGGCAAACGGGTCGACGTAACCCTGGACAGGGCTCCAGCCTGCCGGCGGCTGGGTCATGCCGCCGGTATAAGGTGGAATCGTGCCGTCGGCGTTGCCGGCCTTCTCGCCACCCAGTGGCGTCAGGTCGTTGCCCAGGCGCGCGGCCTGTTGCTCGCTGATCTGGGCCTGAGCCTGGCTGCACCAGGCCAGCAGGATGGCCGCTGCAAGGCCGCCCAGGCGTGCGGCGCGGAGTGTCTTGTTCATCGATGTCACCTCTTGTTGTTGTTCTGTCAGAAGCTGTAGCTGTAACTGGCGGCGTAGAAATCGCGGTCGTGGAGGGGGTCGTATTCGGCACTGTTGTCGAAACTGACGTAGCTGAAATCGAGCTTGTGCTGCTTGTTGTAATCGAAGCTGATACCCAGGGCGGAGGTGATGCGGCCTTCGTTGAACTGGCCATCGGCCGACACGCCATCGACATCCTGGCCGAAGAAGGCATAGGGCGACGCCGTCACGCTGGTGCCGAAGACGTTGTTGTAATCGAGCTGCCCGCGCAGGCGATAACCCCAGGCGAAGTCGGTGATGTAGCCGTCGTTCTTGCAACCGGCGGGGCTCGCGTTGACCAATCCGGCCACCGGGTTGCTGCAGGTGCTGCCACCGGCGGGAATGGTCGGGGAAGAGCCCAGCCCGTAGATGAAGCCGCGTCCGTAGCGACGATCGCCCTCCCCTTGAGGCACGTTGTTCCACTGCAAGCCTGCTTCGGCCACCACGGTCAGGTTGTCGGCCTTGAGCACGTTGGGGAACACGTTGACGCCGTTGACCTGGAACTGGGTCTTCTCATAGCGATCCCAGCCGGCGGTGAACGGCGAACTGTTCAGGCGCACTTGCTGCAGCAGGTCGGCCGCCGGGCCGATACCGGCCAGGGCACCGTTGAGCAGGTCGGCGCCGTTGATCTGCACCGGCTGGTTCGGCGAATAGCTCAGCTCCGAGCCGATCGACCAGCCCGCCAGGGTGGTGCTGAAGCTCAGGCCGAACAGGCGAATGTCCTCGGGGTATTCCCAGCTCGGCCCGACGAACTGACCGTTGGCATTGCGGGCGGTTGGCGTGCCGGCGTCGGGAAACTCCGACAGCCTCGCCGAGTCGGTGCTGCGCAGGCCCAGGTACGGCGTGCGCGAATGGTAGTTGAGGTAGTAAAGGCCGACTTCGCCATCCAGCGCATCGACCGGCAGGCGTAGCGCCACGCCCCATTGGCCGCTGTCGTGCGGGTCCTTGCCCTTGACCTCCGGCAGGTAGGCGCCGGCGGCGATCTTGTCTGGCGAAGAAGGATTGGTGCCGCCAAGGAACGTACCCAGCTCGCAGTCACCGTAGTCTTGCCCAACGCCACTCTCGGTGACCGACCAGTAGTGGCCGCAACCTTCGATGGCGGTGCTCTCGTACTTGAGCTGGTAGAAAGCCTCCAGCGAGACACCGGCCGGCAGGCCGATGTTCATGTAGGCCATCCATACCGGAATCAGCGCTTCCTTGAGCTCGGTGCCTGGACGACGCAACGCCGGCACGTCCAGCGGGTTGATCTGGTTGATGCCCTGGATGAACACGCTCTCGCCCCAGTTCACCACCTGGCGGCCCAGACGCACCTGGACGGGGGTTTCTTCAAGGTAGAAGGTGTTGTAGGCATAGGCGTCGAGCAGGTACACACCGCTGAACTTCTGAAGGTCCGCGGTACCGTCGTCGTTCAGGGGTTTCTTGCGATAGCCATTGTTGGCACTGCCGAAATTCACGTCCTCGTCCTTGAGGGCCTCGTCGTACCAACCCTTGACCCGCACCAGACCGCCCATGTCGCCGTTGCGCAGCGACAGGTCGGTGACGAACTTGGCGACGCTACTGAATCGGTCGCCCTTGTCGTAGTTCAGGTTGCCCGCATCCACCGATCCGCCGGTGCCACCGGACTTGCCCCGCAGCGCACCGTTGGCGGCGCTGAACAGGTCGTGGTCCTGGTTTTCGGCGCGCCACTGCGAGCCGACCGACAATGTGGTGTTCCATTCCCCTTCCCAGCCGTTCTCCAGTTGAAACGGCAGCGCCTGCGCGGCACCGGCGCTGGCCAGGGCGACGGCCACGGCCAGCGGCGTGAAGAGGTAGCGACCAAACGCGTTCTTGTTGTTGTGCATGCAGGTCTCCGGTACCGCCCTTGCCGCGGCGGGAGGTTGCGACCCGCCAGGTGAGCGTTCTTGTTGGTTTGCCCAAGCATGCCCAGCAGTGCGCCGGAATCATTTGTCGGTGGATGTCAGGCTTTTGTCATTTGCCGTCAGCCGTGGATTTTTTCTGTTGCCACAGGTAAAAACTGGCGAGGATGAAGCGCAGATGATCGGTTCCGCTCAGAAGAAGTCGAAAAACCATGACAGCCTTGATCAAGATCACCTCGCTCACGGGCTTCCCGGAACTGGTACGGGAGTTGGGCGGCGACCCCGACAGCCTGCTGCAGCAGATGCAGATCGATCCGCGGCAACTGGACAATGTCGCCGCGGTGATTCCCTACCGCGCCATGATCAACCTGCTCGAGCGCTGTGCCGAGCAGCTCGATTGCGTGGATTTCGGCCTGCGCCTGGCCGAGCGGCAGAGCTTGTTGATCCTTGGCCCTGTGGCGGTGGTGGGGCAAAACGCGCGCAATGTTGCCGAAGCGGTGGGGGCCATCACCCGCTTCCTGCACACGTACAGCCCTGGGGTGCTGGTGTACCTGGACTGCGAAAGCGACCCGGCACGCCCGCACCTGGTCTACGAAATGCGCCTGCGCCCTGCCCCGCGCCAGACACAGATCATCGAGTTGTCCCTGGGGGTGATGTTCAAGGCGCTGCAGATGCTCTACGGCCCGGGGTTCCGGCCACATTCTGTGCTGTCGCGCACCGAGGCGCGCCTGCCCCAGAGCCGCTACCAGCGGTTCTTCGGTGCGCGCACCTACTTTGGCCAGGCGCAGAACGCGCTGGTGCTGCTGCCGGAGCACCTGGAAAAAACCATCGACCAGCACAACCGGCAGTTGCATGACACGCTGATGGACTACATCAGCAACCTCAGTGCCCACAACCCGCTGGAAGTGCACAGCCAGGTCGATGCCGCCATCCGCCGCCTGCTGCCCACCCAGCGCTGCGCCCTGCCGCTGATTGCCGAGCAACTGGGCATGCGCGAGCGCTCCCTGCAGCGGCGCCTGGCCGAGCACGATCTGGTCTTCGAGGACATGGTCGAGGGGGTGCGACGCGAGCAGGCCGAGTTGTACCTGGCCGAGGCACACATGCCCATGGCACAGATCGCCGGGCTGCTCGGTTACGCCGAGCAGAGCTCGTTCAACCGGGCCTGCCGGCGCTGGTACGGGCTGTCGCCACGCGAGCGGCGCGTGCAATTGCGCGCCGCCGCGTCATTGGCCACTCAGGGGTAAGTGATCATGATCTTGGCGTGCTGGTCCGGTTGGGCCAGCGTGGCGAAGGCCTCGTTCACGCCTTCCAGGGTCACCCGCGCGGTGATCATCGGCGCGCCGTCGAGCTTGCCGTCCGCCAGGGCATTGAGCGTCTCGGCGAACTCTTCGTGGGTATAGCCGAAGGAGAAATGCACGTTCATTTCCTTGCCGATGGCGATCAAAGGTTCGATCCGGTCACTCTCCATGCATACCCCGACCACGATCAGGCGCGAACGCGGCGGTGCGTGCTGGATCACCTGCTGGATCAGCCCCGGCACGCCAACGCACTCGAACACCACGCAGGGCTTGGGTTGCGGCCCAAGGCCCAGCAGCGCCATCGGCCCGTTGATGTCATAACCCGCCGGTGCTGCCACCTGCAACCAGGACGTATAGGGCGACTGCTGCGCGGGATCGACCACCACATCGGCGCCCATGCGTTCGGCCAGGGCACGCCGTGCCGGGCTGAAGTCCGCCGCCACCACCGGGCCGATGCCGCGCGACTTGAGGATGGCGATCAATGCCAGACCGATCGGGCCACACCCTATCACCACCGGTACTTCGCTACCGTCCAGGCGGGCGCGGTTCACCGCGTGGGCGGCGACCGTCAGCGGCTCGGTCAGGGCCGCCAGGTCCGCAGGCAGGTCGCCCGGCACGGCCAGCAACATGGGTTCGGCCAGTACCATCTGCTCGCCATAACCGCCGGGGTAGCGGTTGGAGTAGCCGATATGGTGAAAGGCCTGTGCGTCGACCACGAACGGCAGCGAGCACACCCGGGTGCCGACTTTGAAGCGTTTGTCGCTGCCGGGCCCGTGGTCGAGGATCTCGCCGCAGAACTCGTGGCCGAATACCACGTCCTGACGATCGTCGAAGGCGATGGGGATGTTGCCGCGCTTGAAATTGGCCAGCACCTTTTCACAGTGGTGGAACATGTGCAGGTCCGAACCGCAGATACCGCACGCCAGGGTCTTGACCAGCACTTCGCCGGCTCCGGGCCGGGGGGGTGCCAACTGCTCGATGCGCAGCTGTTTTTCGCGCATGACGACAGCTTTCATGGTGTCTCTCCTTGTTCGGTTGCGGGCCGTGCCTGCGCAGGCCCGCCGCAGTGTCAATGCAACTGGCCGACTTCGCGCAGCCAGGACTCGGATCGGCGCAGGCCTTCTTCAAGGCTGACCTTCGGCGCGTAGCCCAGCAGCAGGCGCGCCTTGTCGATGGAAATGCCGCCCGTGCGGGAAAACATGTACATGGCATCCGGGCTGATTTCATTGGGGCGCCTGAGCAGTCGGTTGAACTGCCAGATGCCCCGGGTGAGCCACGTTGCCAGCCACAAGGGCAGGCTGGGCGGCCTTCCGGAGCGCCCCGCCCAGCGCCAGTGATGGGTGAAGAACTCGGCGCAACTGACAGACTCCGCCGCACTGACGTGGAAGATCTGGCCCTTGGCCTGCTCCAGGCCCGCCGCCAGCATGACGCCGTCCAGCAGGTCGTCGATGTACACCGGCGTCCATCGCCCGCGGCCACCGTTGGGCAGGATCAACGCACCGGACCTTGCCATCTTCAGCGGTTCGCTCAGCCAGGCACGGGAGCCTGGTCCATACACATCGCCGGGCCTGACGATGGTGCAGTCGATTTCCCCCGCTGCATGGGCCGCCAGCACCAGGTGCTCGCTGGCGCCCTTGGCCACGCCGTAGCGGTACTGCTCACCGATGACCACGTCGCAGCGTTCGTCGGCCTGGTCAGGGTACTGCCAGCCCAGCGCGGCGATGGAGGAGAACTGCACGAAGCGCTTGGCCCCGGCGGCAATGGCGACGTCCAGGCAATTGCGCACACCGCGCACGGAGATGTCGCGATAGTCCTGCCAGGGGGCTGCCAGCGAGACCACCGCCGCCGTGTTGATGAACAGCTCGCAGCCGCGGGCGGCATCTGCCCATTGCTGCGGCCGGGTAAGGTCGCCGGCCACCACCGCATTGGCAGGGTCCGCGCGCAGGTCCATGCCGTGCACTTCAGCCCCCAGGGCACGGTAACGCTTGGCCAGGGCCTGGCCGATGAAGCCATTGGCCCCGGTAATGAAGACCGAGCGGGGTACATCAGGGCTTTGCCCCTGTGCCCCGGTCGGCATTGCAGGATTGATCATCGAGCGTGCTCCAGCAATCGTCGTGAAGGCGGCTCAGCCTGCGGTGTAGCCGGCGTGGCCGGGGCGGATGTAGCGTGCTGGCTGCAGGCCGCGCTCCCTGACCAGGCGCTCGATGATCTGCATGATGTCGCTGGCGTCCATGACGTTGACGAAGTTGCCGTCCTGGTCGAAGTTGATGTTCGCGCCATGCACCACCATCAGGGTTTCGGTGGGTTCGGTGTTGTCGGCCGGCACGCTGAAGGTATGGATCGAGCCACCCGGCTCATACAGGTAGCAGCCGGCGGTCTGCGGCTGGTCCGGGTATTCGACGTAGTTCCAGCGGCCTGTCAGGGTGAACAGGTGCACGGGGCCGGTGTGGTAGTGGCAAGGCAGACGCACCCCGGGCTGGAAGATCACGCGCAAGGTCCACACCCCAAGGTTCGGGTCCAGGTACAGCGGTTGCACGTCGACACCCGGGAAGTAAGGCGCGAGGGCGTTCTCGTAGACCGGCAGCTCATGGGTATTGAGGGTGAGCAGTTCCTTGTGATCGAACACTGGCGTAGGCATTGGCATTGTTATTCTCCTCAGGCGGCGTCTGGCCGGAGCGCGACATGCGCTCTGTGGCCATCTTGCTGGCGTGTCGGCGCAGAGAATTGCCATTTGCCGTCACTCAGTTGGCATTTGCCGCCAACCGCCCGAACAGGCCTGCCAGCCCCGCCAACGGGCCCTCCATGGTCACCCCGGCCAGGGTTGGTTTCTTGTCATTTGCCGCCGCGAACTTGTCCTTTCATGCCAGCTTAAAATTCAGCCGCAGCGGCTTTACCTGGCTGTTTACAGGTGGTCAAGCCCGGTGTTACCAAACAACAAACCAACAAAAAGGAACGCCCGTGAAACGTTCAGTGCTTGCCGCCTCCGTGTTCTCGCTGGCCCTGCCGGCCTTCGCCCAGATACCCGACAAACTGGCCGAGGATGCCTACCTCTACGGCTACTCCATGGATGAGGCCTACACGTTCTTCCATGAGACGGCGGTCAAGACCGACACCCCGCTCAACCGCTTCCAGAACATCCGCCACCTGGCCGACGACACCTACACCGACCACCCCACCATCAACAACGACACCCTGCACCTGATGGGTTGGCTGGACGTCGCCGCGGAGCCGGTGATCGTCAGCGTGCCGGACATGGACAAGGGCCGTTACTGGATCCTGCACACCATGGACATGGGCCACTACACCACGTCCATGATCGGCTCGCGTACCCGTGGCAACCAGGGCGGCCACTTCATGTTCGCGGCGCAGGACTGGAAGGGCGAAGTACCGGGCAGCGTCACCGAGGTGATCCGCGTCGACTCCAACCTGGTCAAGCTGATGGGCCGGATCATGGCCACAGGTCCTGCAGACGAGAAGGTCGCGCTCGGCTACATGGACGACTGGAACGTGCGCACCCTTTCGGCATACCTGGGCGTCTCGGGCCCGAAACCCAAGCAGCGCGTTTACCTCGACCCGGCCACGAGCAACTGGCTGCAACGGGTGAACTTCCTGCTGTGTGACGGCAGCATGGGGCAAGCCGACCGCAAATGGCTGGAGCAGTACAAGGCGGTTGGCGTCGAGCCGTGCAAGACCGAGTTCACCGAGGAGCAACTGGCTGCGGCCAGGCAAGGTGAAGCACTGGGGATAAAACACATCAAGGACCTGGCACCGAAAATGACCGATGCCGGCAAGCTGCTGGGCACGCGCAAGCAACTGGCTGACGGGCCGCGAGACCTGTTCGCCGAGGGCACCTACATCGGTCAGTGGGGGCTGCCGCCCGATGAGACCGTCTACCTGCAGGCGGTCAAGGGCAGCGATGGCGAACCGATCAATGGCGCGAACGGCAAGACCTACCGTTTGCACTTCAAGGCCCCGGACGTCAGCCAGTTCTGGTCGTTCACCGTCTACGGCACGGACAACCGCTTCATGGTCCACAACGCCCTCAACCGCCACAGCCGCGGCGACCGCACGCTCAAGCCCGATGCCGATGGCAACTACACCCTGGAGCTCGCCGCCAACGGCGATGCCAGCAATCCCAACTACCTGCCGATCCCGCAGAAGGACGTCTACATCGTGCTGAGGATGTATGGCCCAAGCAAGGCCGTGCAAGGCGGCGGTTACAAGTTCCCGCAAGTCGAGGTCGTCAAGCCATGAAAAGCGCATTGCTCTGTGCTGTGTTGTTGAATGCCGGCCTCGCGCACGCCGCCGACCTGGTAACGCCGGACAATTACGCCCGCGCCGAAGTGGATGAAGCCTTTGCCAAAGTCGTCAGGGACGTGGGCAGCAACACGTTTCGCCATGATCGGGCACTGATGCCGCTGGAGAAGCAGCTCGCGGTCACCATGAACCGCGACACGGTGTATTCGTTCGGTGTGTTCTACGCGCCGCCAGGCACCACGATCACGTTGCCCAAGCCTGCAGACAATCGTTACCAGTCGGCCATGATCCTGCAGAACGACGACTACACCGACCAGGTGTTCTACGCGCCTGGCACCTTCAAGATCGAGTCGCAAACTGCATTCGTCGCCGCCGTCATACGCACCCAGGTCGACCCCAACAACCCGCAGGACATCGACAAGGTCCGGGCCCTGCAAGATGCGATCAAGGTGAGCTGGCCCGAAGGCACGGTACCCAAGGACTACCCCATCGTGGCCTGGGACCAGGCCAGCCTCAAGACCCTGCGTAGCCAGTACCAGAAGGAGGCGGCGAAACTGACCAACTTCAACGAAGCCGCAGGCCCGCGCGGCGTCGTCAAGCCGGAAATGCTCAGGCGCAGCGCTTCGGTCGCCCTGGGGCTGCTACCGGCCAGGGACGCCATGTACATCTACCGCGACTACGGCCTGAGCGGCAGCAAGTGTTATGAAGCCACCTATGCGAAACCTGAGTTTCTTGAGGGCGGGTTTTTCTCCTTCACCCTGTACGGCGCCGACAAATACCTGAAGAGCGAGCACTCCAACCTCAATGACCGAACGTTGAAGTTCAACCCGGACGGCACCGTCACCCTGCGCTTCGGGCCGAAGGCCCAGTGTGGCGAGGTGGCGAACTGGTTGCCGACGCCAGGAGACAACTGGTACCTCGGCATGCGCATCTACCGCCCCGGCGCTACGGTGCTCAGCGGCGCCTACACGATCCCCGAGCCACATGAAGTCCAGTGATCTGCCACTGAACGCTGCACCTCAACCCTCCTGGAGGCGGCTGATGAAAATGGCCAGACGCTGAGTCACCACGGGGAGCGCTGCAAGCTCCAGGGTTTCCTGGTCGCTGTGCGCCCCCGTACCCCAGGGCCCTAGCCCATCGAGCCCGGCATCGACCAGGCTGGCGACATAAGAAATGTCGGCCCCGCCACGTTCGGCAGCGGGCACCGCCTGCAGCGGCCCTCCCCCCAGCGCCTGGTTGATTTCACTGAACTGCGCGAGCAATTGACGATTGCCCGGCGTCTCGGGCATGGCCGGCATGATGTCGTTGAATCGCAGTGTGCTGGAAGTGCCGGGCAGGGACGCCGCAGCGATCTTGCGCAGCGTCTGCTCAGCCTCGCGCTGTTGGGTTTGTGACAAGAAGCGCAGGTCACCATGGACCTGGGTTTGGCCTGCGATGATGTTCTTCAGCCCCTCGGCATTGGCAGTGTTTTGCCCTATGTCCAGATTGGCGGTGCGCCCGCCTGCGAGGATGCCTGGGTTGACGGTAAGGCCAGGCTGTTGGGAAAAGGCGATGCGCATCGCTTCAAGCACTCGGGCCGTCTCATAGATCGCGCCAAAGCCAACCTGCGCCCCGAACACCAACGATGAATGCCGAGCCTGCCCATGGCTGCTCAACTGCCAGGCACTGATGCCCCTGCGCCCGGTCACCAGTCCCTGGGCAGTCGACGCAAACTCCAGGCCCAAGGCGATTTCGCTCTGCCGGGCGGCGTCGCGCAGGGCCTGCCGCGAAATCGAACTGGGCTGGGCTGCCTGTTCTTCATCGCCGACCAGCACCACGGTGATCGAGGCTTCGCTCAACCGGCCAGCCTGATCGAGGGCCTTGAGCGCGTACAGCAAGGTGACCAGCCCACCCTTGTTGTCCAGCACCCCTGGGCCGGTTGCCGTACGCTGATCGGCGGAACGCTGGAATGTCTGAAAAGGGCTCTCGGGTGCGAACACCGTGTCCAGGTGCGCGATCAGCAAGATGCGCCGTTTGCCACTGCCCAAGGTGGCGACCAGGCTACCGGCGTGGGTCATGGGTGCGGGGAGATCGACCCAGCGGGTCTGGAAGCCTAGCCGTTCGAACTGCGGCCGAAGGATTTCGCCGACCTGCTCGACACCGCGACGGTTGCCGGTGCCGCTGTTGATGTTCACCAGTTGCTCCAGCAACGCCACCTGGCTGTCGTGGTGTTGCTCGATGAAACGCACCATCGCCTGTTCGTTCAGGTTCAACGGCGCTACCGTGGCCTGGGCCATGGGCACGCAGGCCAGGGTCAGTGCCAGCAACAAAGTTCGGGCTTTCATGAAGGGCTCCGGGGCCTGGAAGAGGATCCCGGAGAGTCTGCCGCTGCACTGCAGGCCGGCAAATCGAATCAGCCTCATTCGGCTGTAGGAAATTGCCGTCCTGTAGCGCCCTTACCCGAGTGGATCAGGCCCGCAATGCATCCAACCCCATCTGCCAGAAGTCCGCTTCCAATCGCGATGCCTGGCCGAAGATACCGGCCAGTTCAACGAACCGCTGCTCGGTCATGCTCCGCGCCGCCAACTCATCGAGGTGCTTGCGCGCTGCAGCCGCCACGCCTTGGTAGGCCTCGCCGGCATATTCGCCAATCCACTCACGGTACGGATGGTTGCTCAGGTCGCCGATACGCTCGGCCAGGGTGCGGCCGATTTCGGCGTAGCCGATCACGCAGGGTGCCAGTGCCGCGTGCAGCTCCAGCAGATCGCCCGCCGCGCCGCAGTCGAGCACATAACGGGTATAGGCCACCGTGGCCTGGTGCTCGGGCGCCGCCTCGATATCGGCCTGCGACAGCCCCCAGCGGGCGCACAGGCGCAGGTGCAGTTCGGTTTCGTCGAGGATGGCCGCCAGACCGGCCTGGGCGGCACGGATATCGGCGGGCAGGCGGCTCTTGTAGGCCGCCAGCGCCCAGGCCCGGGCGAACTGGATGAGGAACAGGTAGTCCTGCACCAGGTACTGACGGAACGCAGCCTCCGGCAAGGTGCCCTCGCCCATCTGCCGGACGAAGTCATGGTCGACGTAGCTGGCCCACTCCGGCGCGGCGGCCGACTTCAGTCGCGCAAAGATATCCATGCTCATGCCTGCTCCTCATAGATGGCGTCGAAGAATGCCAGCTCCAGTGCCACGCTGCGCGAGTAGAAGTCGCTGCTCAGTGCAGCCTCCTGTGGCCCGACCCGGTCCAGTTCGGCCTGCAGGAAGGCAACGAATTCAGCGAAGGCCGGGTTGTCGTGCAGGGTGATCCACTCGGCGTGGACGAAATTGCCCGGCAGCGGCTGGGGCGCTTTGGTCGCCCAGTCGAGGTAGAGCCCTTCGGCCACGTTGAGCACCGCCAGGGCGGCGGCATACGAGCGAGTGGCCGCAGCCTCGCGCATGATCGCCTTGAAACCGGCGGTGGGCACGGTGTCTGCGGGTTCGGTACGTTGCGCCGGGCTCACGTCCAGGGCCTCGAAGGCACGCAGGAAATAGGTGTTCTCGTCGCTGCAGATCATGCCGGCGAAACGGCCCAGGCGCAGGCGTGCTTCGAAGGTGTCGGCGGTGGCGATGGCTGCGCCGAGCAAGGTCACGAAACTGTCGATGAAACGATGGTCCTGTACCAGGTAGCGGACCATGACCGGGTCCGCCACGCTGCCCTCGCAGAGTTCGCGGACGAAGCGGTGGTCAACGGCGGCTGACCAGGTCGACTGGTTCTGGTGACGCAGGATTTCGCTGAAGCGTTCGGTCATGGTGCTGTCCTCCAATGGGGTGACAGCGAGACCGTTGCAGTTGGACATGTAGCGGCCTCGCAGTAAGGCCGGCAGGAAGGCAGGTCGGTAGCCCCATCCCTTCGCCGGCATGATCCGGATCAGGTTCGAAGGGTCACCGCGCTGCAGGTGCCAGCGGTTTCTCAGCCCGTTGCCGGACTCCCCTTGGTGGCTGGAGGTATACAGGAGCATGGGGAGGATGCCAAGGCGCAGGGACCAATTTGCCCGGTCGAACCCACCGAAACTGGGCCCGAACAGCCCCATTACCGGGCTCCAATCCCCAACGCTTGCCGCTCAAGTGTTTTGCGCGCTTTACATTTTCCTAGGCTTTGTATGTCAAACCATTACAACCCAATAGGTTGGCACAGCCATTGCTCAGGCCGTAGAAACGGGCAAAACGCCATTGATGGCTCCAGGCCATTTCTAGCATCGAGCGAGGCATAGGCAAATGAAAACACCTGCCATCATCCACCCCACGCGCCACGCCTTCAAACTGACCGCGGTAACCGCGTTGATGGTCAGCCTCGGCCTGATTTGCGCAAGGGCCTCCTCGCTCGATGACGTGAGCCAGCCGCCGCCGACGGACCCTTCGCACTACGACGACCAGCCGGCCGACCCCAATCCGGCTCTGCTGGACCTGTTCAACCTGCCGGAAGCCAACGAGGGCTCGCTGGAACTGAAGGATGGCGTGTTCGGTGACCGCTCGACCAACCGTGTCGACAACGTGCTGCAACCGTTGCAGCAGACATCGCGCAACTACCCCACCAATGGCATGCCAAGCCCGTTGTTCGGCGCGCAGCCGTTCACCCAGCAACTGTTATTGTTCGAAGAATTCGGCCCGGAAAAACTCGACCCCAGCCTGCCACCGCCGAGCTTGACCTTCCCGGTCCCCACCTTGGGCGCTGCTCCCGCGCAGGACCCTGACGTGGTGGCCCGCAGCAGCCCCAACGGCAATGCCCTGGAAGCCTTCCTCAAGCAACCGGGCCTGTTCCCGTTCCCGACCCAGTACTCCAACGTACTCGATCGCAACCCCTGGAAAGCGCAGATCGAGCTGTTCCTCAACCGCAACTCGGTAGGCTCGCCAGCCGAAGGCCGGCCACCAGGAAAAGGCTGGTCGCACCAGCGCTGGAACGAGTTCTACCCCCAGGCAGCGTTCAAGACCGCGCAGGCCGGTGCGCGCATCAACCAGGGGCTGCGTGACCGCAAGCAGTTGCACAACTACGCGGTCGGTGAGTTCGGGCCTGGCGGGCTGTATTACCAGACCTCGGATATCCCGACCACCACCGGTACCACTAAAGGCATCGACACGCGCTTTCACCCGAACTTCCCGTTGCAGAACCACAAGTCGCTGTGGACCTTCGACGGCACCTTCCCGCCGAAACTGCTGATGGTGCGCTATGGCCAGCCGATCCTCATGCGCCATTACAACGCGCTGCCGATCGACCCTGCAGCGAACGCAGGTTTCGGTCTGCACACCATCTCGACCCATGAACACAACGGCCACTCCCCGGCCGAAAGCGATGGCTTCGCCAACGCCTACTTCTTCCCCGGCCAGTACTACGACTACCGCTGGCCGGTGCAGCTGGCCGGCTACGACACCATCAACACCCGCGCCCAGGACCCACGCGCGGCGTTCCCTTGCGCACCGGGGGAAACCCTGTTCGTCAACGATGCTTCGCCAGGCCTGAAGACCTGCGAGAACGGCAGCATCAAGATTCGTGGCGACTGGCGCGAAACCATGAGCACCCACTGGTTCCACGACCACATGATGGATTTCACCGCGCAGAACGTCTACAAGGGCAACGCCGTGATGATGAACTACTACAGCGCCCTGGACCGTGGCAACGAGGCACTGCAGGACGGCGTCAACCTGCGCTTCCCCAGCGGCACCGCCATGCCATGGGGCAACCGCGACTATGACGTCAACCTGGTGATCGCCGACAAGGCCTGGGATCAGAACGGCCAGCTGTGGTTCAACCCGTTCAACACCGATGGCTTCCTGGGTGACCAGATCCTGGTCAACTGGCAGTACCAGCCCAAGCTCAAGGTGCGTGCGCGCAGCTACCGCTTCCGCATCCTCAACGGTTCGGTTTCGCGCTACTTCAAGTTTGCCGTGGTGCGTGAAATCGCCGGCAACAGCGGCGAGTTCAAGGGGCCATCGGGCTCCAACCTGTCCTACGCGCGGGTGCCGTTCCACATGATCGGCAACGACGGCAACATCATGGAACACGCCGTACCGTTCGACGGCAGCATGGACCTCAACGGCGACGGCGACCGCCAGGACAACAACGGCATCCTGCCGCTGCAAGGCATCGCCGAGCGCTACGACATCATCATCAACTTCGCCAAGAACGGCATCAAGGCGGGCGACAAGCTGTATTTCGTCAACCTGGAAGAGCATGACACCGGCAAAGGCCCGAAACAGACCATTTCGTTGGCCGATGTCCTGTCGGAGAAATACAAGGCGGTGATCAAGCAGACCAGCAAAGGCCCTGAGTGGGACAAGGGCGACCCGGTGGTCGGCAAGTTCCTGCAACTGCTGGTGCAACCCTACAGCGGCCAGGACGTGAGCATGGACCCGACTGCCTACGAACCGGCCAAACCGGGCAAGGCCGAAGGCCTGAAGATGATTCCGCTGACCATCGACCGCACCGCCGCAGCCGACAAGGACAAGCTCAAGGCCGCCCGGCACCGCGAGTTCATCTTCGGCCGTTCCGATGGCACCGACACCGCGCCCTGGACCATCAAGACCGACGGTGGCTTCGGCTACAGCATGGACCCACGGCGCATCAACGCCGCCGCGCAGCTGTCGAGCGAAGCGACCGATGGCGGCTTCAGCGGTGACGGTACCCTGGAAGTGTGGAAGATCAAGAACGGCGGCAACGGTTGGAGCCATCCGGTGCATGTGCACTTCGAGGAAGGCGTGATCCTCAGCCGCGACGGCAAGACACCGCCCGAGTGGGAAAAATGGGCACGCAAGGACGTCTACCGCATCGGCCCGGATGCCGACTCTTCCGAAGAAGTGGAAATGGCCATTCGCTTCCGCGAGTTCGCCGGGACTTACATGGAGCACTGCCACAACACCCAGCATGAGGACTCTTCGATGCTGCTGCGCTGGGACATCGAGCACCCTGGCCAGTTCCAGGTGATGCCGACACCACTGCCGGGTTGGGACGGTGTGCAATATGCCCCTTCGGTGGGTCTGCCGACCTTCCGCACCGCCAGCAACAACAATAACGGTGAAGACGACACCAACAAGCCACCGGTGGCGGTCAACGACACGGCCGCGACCACAGCCGGCAAGCCTGTCGTGATCAACGTGCTGGCCAACGACACCGACCCTGACCGCAACCTGCCGTTGACCGTCAGCGGCCTGAGCCAGCCGGATTCGGGCAAGGGAACGGTCAGCACCGACGGCACCCTGGTCACCTTCACCCCGCCAGCCACGGTCACCACGCCGTTCACCGCCAGCTTCAACTACTCGGCGCGTGATGCCAAAGGGGCTGAATCGCTGGTACCGGCCACGGTGAGCGTGGCGGTCGGTCCGGCAGTGGTGGCGGACGAGATCCAGGTGAGCAGTGCCACGGTGCAGGTGCGCAGCAACGACCGCTACACCTGGGAGTTGTCGGGTACCACGTCGGTGGCCACTGGCAACAGCATCACGGTCACGGCCAACACTAGCAGTGGGCCGTTGAACCTCGGTACGGCGACGCTTACTGCGTCCACCAGTGGCGCACGCTGGCGGTTGTCGACGACCACCACCGGCAATGCGCCGGCCACGACGGTGACGGTGAAGTCGGCGCTGGGCCAGAGTGTGACCGCGCCGGTCAGCGTCAAGTAAAGGCGGGGCCGCGTGGCGGCCCATCGCCGGCAAGCCGGCTCCCACAGGGATCGAAGCGCTGCAAAATCCTGTGGGAGCCGGCTTGCCGGCGATGAGGCCCGAACACCCCCTACAAGACCCAAAGAGGACTGCATGATGACCGGTTCATGGCGTGTTCTGCTCGCACTCTCCCTGTTCGCGGCCAGCACCTACTACTGGCCGTTGAAACCGCCCCTGCAAGCCCAGCCGCACGTCCAGGTAGAGTCCGAATCCACCACGCCCTGGGGTGCCAACTATTTTCCCAACACCCCGCTGGTGACCCAGGACGGCCAGAAAGTGCGCTTCTTCGACGACCTGATCAAGGACAAGGTCGTCGCCATCAATTTCATCTTCACCGGCTGCTCCGACTCCTGCCCGGTGGAAACCGCACGCCTGCGCCAGGTGCAGAAGATTCTCGGCGACCGGGTGGGCAAGGACATCTTCTTCTACTCGATCAGCATCGATCCCTACAACGACACCCCAGCCACCCTCAAACGCTACGCCGAGAAGTTCGGCATCGGCCCCGGCTGGACGCTGCTCACTGGCGAGCCCGATGACATCGAACAACTGCGCCGGCGCCTGGGCCTCTATATAGAAGGGCTGGAAAACGGCCGCTCGAAAGACCACAACCTGAGCCTGATCATCGGCAACCAGAGCACCGGCCGCTGGATGAAAGCCTCGCCGTTCGAGAGCCCCTACATCCTCGCCGACCGCCTGGGCAACAGCCTGCACAACTGGAAGCAGGCCACAGCCTCGGCCAACGACTACGCCAGTGCCCCGCAAATCCGCCCGCCCAGCAGCGGCGAGCAGATCTTCCGTACCCGCTGCTCGTCCTGCCACACGGTGGGCAACAACGAGCCCGGACAACCCGGCATCGGCCCTGACCTGCTGGGGGTGACCGCCCAACGCGACCCCCGCTGGCTGTCCCGCTGGCTCAAGGAGCCAGACCAGATGCTGGCAGAAAAAGACCCGTTGGCCACCCTGCTCTACGAGCAATACAACCGCCTGGCCATGCCCAACATGCGCCTGGGCGATGCCGAGGTGACCGCGCTGATCAGTTACCTTGAAGAGGAAACGGCGCGACTACGGGCGCCCCTGGCAGATCGCGGCAACCCTTGAGCGTCACTCGATCAACGACCCGCGCCCAGCTCGACCCACACCGGCGCGTGGTCGCTGGCCTTGGGCTCGTTGCGCACCCAGGCATCGACGCCCGCCCGCTTCAGGTAAGGCGCAAGATCGGGGTTGAGCAGCAAGTGGTCGATGCGCAAGCCGGCATTGCGCGCCCAGTGATTGCGAAAGTAGTCCCAGAAGGTATATACGCGCTCGTCCGGGTGCAGATGGCGTATGGCATCGACCCAGCCCTGCGCCAGTAGCTGCTGGTAACACCCGCGCGACTCCGGCTGCAGCAGCGCGTCCTTCAACCAGGAGCGTGGGTTGTAGATGTCCAGGTCGGTGGGCACCACATTGAAGTCCCCCGCCAGCACCGTCGGGTGGCCGCTGCCATGGAGGCTGCGCGCATGCGCGATCAGGCATTCGAACCAGCGCAGCTTGTAGTCGAACTTCGGTCCAGGTTGCGGGTTGCCGTTGGGTAGATACAGGCAGGCCACCAGCACCCCGTGCGCCGCTGCTTCCAGGTAGCGACTCTGGCTGTCGTCTTCCATGCCGGGCAGACCTCGGCGCACCTCCAGCGGCTCGCTGCCACGCGCCAGGATCGCCACCCCGTTCCACGACGGCTGACCCTGGTAGAGGCAGCCGTACCCCGCCGCTTCCAGTTCCTGGCGAGGGAACTGTTGGTCAGGCGCCTTGAGTTCCTGCAGGCAGGCGATATCAGGCTGTTCCCGGTCGAGCCACGCCAGCAGCGCCGGTAGGCGGCTGCGAATACCGTTGAGGTTGAAGGTGGCGATCTTCAGCGCTTTCATGGATTGGTTCGCTCACTGGAGATATCTGATCGAGCCCTTTGCATGTGTGAGCCCTGCCCTGACGCAACGTTCAATCGCTGTGCGGTTAGTCGATATGGACGATCCGGATCCGGCTCACCTTGATTATCGTCGTATACCCGTGGGCTGCTGCCCGTCTACCGATGATGACCATGACTGGAGAGCCTATGAAGGTGCTGGTAAGTGTCAAACGCGTGGTCGACTACAACGTGAAAGTCCGCGTCAAGACGGACCATTCCGGCGTCGACCTGGCAAACGTCAAGATGTCCTTGAACCCCTTCTGCGAAATCGCCGTGGAAGAAGCCGTGCGCCTGAAAGAGCAGGGTGTGGCGAGCGAGATCGTGGTCGTTTCTGTCGGCCCAGCCGGCGTCCAGGAGCAGCTGCGTACCGCACTGGCGCTGGGGGCTGATCGTGCCATCCTGGTCGAAGCCGACGATGAACTGAATTCTCTGGCCGTGGCCAAGGCGCTCAAGGCCGTGGTCGATAAAGAGCAGCCGCAGCTGGTGATTCTCGGCAAGCAGGCCATCGACAGTGACAACAACCAGACCGGCCAGATGCTGGCCGCGCTGACCGGTTTCGCCCAAGGCACCTTCGCCTCCAAGGTCGAAGTCGCCGGCGACACGCTGAACGTCACCCGTGAAATCGATGGCGGCCTGCAGACCGTCGCGCTGAACCTGCCGGCGATCGTCACCACCGACCTGCGCCTGAACGAGCCGCGCTACGCGTCGCTGCCGAACATCATGAAGGCCAAGAAGAAGCCGCTGGAGACCGTGACTCCAGACGCGCTGGGCGTATCGCTCGCTTCCACCAACAAGACCCTGAAAGTTGAAGCGCCAGCTGCACGCAGCGCGGGTATCAAGGTCAAGTCGGTGGCCGAACTGGTCGAGAAGCTGAAGAACGAAGCGAAGGTGATCTGAATGACTATCCTGGTTGTCGCTGAATACGAAGCTGGTGCCATTGCCCCGGCTACCCTGAACACTGTTGCCGCAGCCGCCAAGATCGGGGGTGATGTGCACGTGCTGGTCGCAGGTCAGAACGTCGGTGGCGTCGCTGAATCCGCGGCCAAGATCGCGGGTGTGGCCAAGGTGCTGGTGGCCGATAACGCCGCCTACGCCCACGTCCTGCCGGAAAACATCGCGCCGCTGATCGTCGAGCTGGCCAAGGGCTACAGCCACGTGCTGGCCCCGGCCACCAGCAACGGCAAGAACATCCTGCCGCGCGTTGCTGCGCTGCTGGACGTCGACCAGCTCTCCGAAATCATCTCGGTAGAATCAGCCGACACCTTCAAGCGTCCGATCTATGCCGGTAACGCCATTGCCACCGTGCAGTCGAGCGCTGCAGTCAAGGTCATCACCGTGCGTACCACCGGTTTCGACGCCGTGGCCGCCGAGGGTGGTTCCGCTGCCGTTGAAGCGGTTGCTGCGGCGCACAATGCCGGTATCTCTGCCTTCGTCGACGAAGCGCTGGCCAAGTCCGACCGACCAGAGCTGACCGCTGCCAAGATCGTCGTTTCCGGCGGCCGTGGCATGGGCAACGGTGACAACTTCAAGCACCTGTACAGCCTGGCCGACACGCTCGGCGCCGCCGTCGGTGCCTCGCGCGCCGCGGTCGACGCAGGCTTCGTGCCCAACGACATGCAGGTCGGCCAGACCGGCAAGATCGTTGCGCCACAGCTGTACATCGCCGTCGGTATCTCCGGCGCGATCCAGCATCTGGCCGGCATGAAGGACTCCAAGGTGATCGTTGCGATCAACAAGGACGAGGAGGCGCCGATCTTTCAGGTGGCTGATTACGGGCTGGTGGCTGACTTGTTCGAAGCGGTGCCGGAGCTGCAAGAACTGCTTTGAAGCCACTGGCCTCATCGCCGGCGCAGGCAAACACAAGGTAACTGGAAGCCTGCTCCCACAGGACTACCTCAGCTCTCAAAGCCTGTGGTGGACCTGTGGGAGCGGGCTTGTCCCGCGAACACCGGCAAAGCCGGTGCCATCCACCGCCCTCGCGCTGACAGGGCTTGGCGAAAGCACACCAGCCCTGGTTTTTCAGCGACCTCTAACGTACCCCCGGCCACCCCTGAAAACTCGGCATGATGCTCATGCACCCCGGAATATGCCTGCAGGCCTTGGCCCCGGCGGACTCTGGCAACGGCGAGGCCAGCAATGTCAGGCCAATGACCAGCGCCACCAACAAGGGCACGCTGTACACCATAAAGCGCTGCAGTTTCATCGCCACCCTCCTCCTCCGACTGCCCCGCCCGCTGCGCGGGCAGGGCCTTGGGTTGCTCAACGCTCATCCAC
Organism: Pseudomonas sp. NPDC089395; assembly: GCF_044749525.1. NCBI lineage: Bacteria > Pseudomonadati > Pseudomonadota > Gammaproteobacteria > Pseudomonadales > Pseudomonadaceae > Pseudomonas > Pseudomonas sp. NPDC089395. The sequence goes on along the minus strand of NZ_JBIVID010000002.1, from coordinate 36,593 downwards.
GGTAACGATCTCGCGACGCTCGGCCATGCTCGCCGGCACCTGGTCCTCGTCGGTGAAGAACTGCTGGTACCACTCGCGCAGCTGGTACACCGGGCCATCGTTCTCGGCCAGCACCGGCTTGTCGATACGGGCCTTGTGCTTCCAGATGTCGACGTCCTGGTAGAACGAGGTGCGGTTGCCCATGACATAGGCCTTGGCGATTTCGATGTTCTGCTCTTCAGTCCAGCCCGGCACGCGCTTGACCATGCAGCCAAAGCGCAGCACGAAGCTGTCCGGGGTCACCGGCACGTGGCTGTTGAGCAAAATTGCATGCACCCGCACCTCGCCGAACATCGAGCTCAGCTCGGTGAAGTGGGTAGCCGGGCCGTAGTAGGCCGATGGCGCGATCAGGTCGCCGCCCAGGCGCTCGGAATCACCGTGGAAGATCTGGTGGCCGATGTGCCCTTCGAACACGTTGGCGAAGTATTTGGTGGGCGTGCCGTGCACCGGCCCGAAATGCTGGGCATCCACCAGGTTGTCGACCAGCTCGCGCGGGTTGGTCTCGATCAGCATGGTGTCGATGTTCCAATCGTGAATCCACTCCGGGTCATCCATCTGCGGCAGGTGCGGAATCACCACGCCCTCCTTCGGCGGTCGGCCTTCGGGGTTGTTCCAGACGAACAGCAGGTTGTTCTCCACGCAGGTCAACCAGCTGCGGGTCTTGGCCTTCGGGGGAATACGCTTGCAGTAAGGGATCTCCACGCATTTGCCGCGGGTGTCGTACTTCCAGTGGTGGAACGGGCACACCACGGTGTCGTTCTCGATGGTGCCCTGGGACAGGTCAGCGCCCATGTGCGGGCAATAGGCGTCGAGGATGCTGATGTCGCCGGCACTGCTGGCGAAGGCCACCAGGCGCGTGCCGAAGATGTTCAGGGTATGCAGCTTGCCGTCACGGTAGTCATCGGCCACGCCCAGGCAGTGCCAGCCCCTGGCGTAACGGTGGGTGCGCTGGGCGCTGTCGATGGAGAGTTCGGCGAGTTTGGTCATGTTGTTGTTATTCCTGTGTTGAGTACGCCATTCACCGGCAATGCCCCTGCTCGGGCAGGGGAAATACCTGGCGAACATCTTTGAGCAGCGCTGCCGGGCCCTCATCCTCCAATTGGACTAGGCCCGGCCTGGCCAGGGGTTACTGGCCAAAGCGCCGCGCCGCTTCCGGGCCAAAGTCGCGTGGGCTGAAGCCTGGGCGGTTGAGCTGGTAGCCGTTGCGCTGCTCGTTGATCAGGTTGAACGCCAGGTAGCTGCCGGCGTTGAGGTCGTGGTACAGGCCCACACCAGCCTGCGGGCGCTGGGTCTCGTAGGCGTAGAAGTAGTTGACCATCGAGGTGCGCCACAGCTCGCCGCGGTTGTCGTAGTTGTCGGCCAGCATCGGGAACCAGGTGTCTTCGTCGATGTACAGCTTGCGTTTGCCGTACAGGTGGCGATAGCCAGGCTTGAGGGTGCCTTCCAGCTCCCACACCCGATGACGCTCGTAGCGCATCGCCTCGGGGTTGAGGTGGCCCGGCGTGAGCAGGCTGGCGTATTTCAGCTCGGGGGCGTGTACCCGGTAGGCGTTGTAGGGAATGAACATTTCCCGCTTGCCGACGATTTTCCAGTCGTAGCGTTGCCCCGAGCCGTTGAACAGGCGCACCTCGTCCACGGTGATCGAGCCGCCACTGCCGGGGAACGACATGTCGAAGCCGTACCCCGGCGACTGCCGCACCCGGCGCGTGCCCGGGTCGTAGCGCCAGGCCTGGCGCGGTTCGGTCTTGTCGTTCCAGAACTCGGTGCCGGTGTTGATCTCGCCCTTGTCGCGCTGCGGCAACAGCGTTTCGTTGAGGTAGAACGACGAGTTGCCCACCGTCTCGCCGACCTGGCCGGGCGCCAGGGCAGGCGCCAGGTTGCGCGAATGCACCCGGCCCCAGTTGATGTTGCCGTCCTTGAGCACATAGGCGTTGTCGGAGACGTATTCCTCGGTCCAGGCGCGCAAGGTGAAGGTCGAGGCGTTCTTCAGCAGCTCCAGGCCACTGCGCGGCACCGGGAACGGCGTGCCGCCGGTCTTGCCGACCACGCCCTCGCCGTCGTCCACCAGCTTGGCCGTCCTGGCGTTCTCGCGGGTCGCCTGGCATACCGCATCGTCGAAACGGAAGTCCCGGTGGCTGGGGTAGATCGGCATCTTGTAGGTCGCCGGGTACAGCTTGAACAAGGCCTTCTGCCCGTCGGACAGCACGTCGGCGTATTGGGCCAGGTTATCGGCGGTAATCACGAACAGCGGCTTTTCATCGGCATAGGGGTCGACGGGGTGATGCCCGGTGCCCTTGAACGCCACCTGGGGCGGCGTCCCCAGCCACTTGCCGGAAAACGCAGGGATACTGCCGTCGGCATTGCCGGCAGGGTCGGCGCCCAGGCAGGTAAGGTCCTTGCCCAAGCGTTCGACGTCCTCCGGGGCGGCCTGGACGGTGCCTGCGAAGGTGCCCAGCAGCAAGGCCAGGGCCAGGCCCTGCGGGGCGAAACCGGCGGCCGATTTACGGTCGGTCATTGTTGTTCTCCTTGGTTACCGATGGCGGTGGCCCAGTATCGGCAGGCCTTCGGGCCAGGAGCATCGTCCGCTCGGACTAACGCATTTTTACCCCGCGACCGCTGCGCCCGTCGGTGCCGGCAATGGCCCGGGCTGCCCCAGGGCAACCACGCTGTTGAGCATGATTCGCACAAGCTCCGTCTGGCGCCGTACCCCCGTCTTGGAGAAGATCGAACGCAGGTGCGCCCGCGCGGTGTTGCGCCGAATGTTCAGCCGCTCGGACGCCTCCTCCAGCGACAAGCCATTGGCCAGTTCCAGCGCCAGACCGGTTTCGGCAGGCGTGAGGTTGTACAACTGCGAGGTGACCACATTGCTCACCAGCGACTTGCCCACGGCATCGCGCACATACACCACCACGGTCGGCTTGCCTTTGCCCTCCACCAGCTCCTGGGACGGGATCAGCTCGACCACCACCCCCAGGTTGACCTGCCCGGAGGGCCGCGACACCGACATGGCCTCGGCGCCCTGCTCCGCCTTGTCGCCCTGTCGGCTACGCATGAACGCATTGCGCACCAGCCGTGTCAGTTCGCGGTTGTCGCTCGGGTAGGTCGCTTCAAGCCGGCCGCCTATCAACTTCAAACCGTCGTTGCTGCCGAGTATTTCCCGGGCGACCGGGTTCAGTTGCAGCACATGGCCGTTTTCATCGAGCACGATGGTCGCCACCGCCAGGCGGTTGATGGTTTGCGAGTACAGACTGCCCAGCGAAGCGCTGCGGTCGAGCAAGGTGTGCATGTGCACTGCCCGACGCAGGTGCGGAATGAGCATCGCGCACAGTGCCCGCTCGACCTCGGCGAAGCGCGCCTGCTCCTGCGGGCGGTTGATCCGCAGGCGCAGCGTGCCGCCGTCAGGCATGCTGATATCGGCGCCGAGCATGTGGTAGCAGCCATAGGGCTGGCAGTACAGCAGGTAGAACGACGAGCTGGCCCACTCGGCATCGCTCATCAGGTCGTCGATGGTGAACACGGTGTCCAGCGCCAGGCGGTCGAACAGCGTGGACTTGTCGCAGTAGGCATAGTGGTTGAGCCCGCCCTCGCCCACCTCGACATCGCCCGCCACCATCATCGGCGACAGGAAGGGTTCATCCAGTACGCGCAGGATCAGCGTCACGAAGCTGGCCTGGAACAACCCGCGCAGTTGTCGCAGGGCCTCGTTCAGGCGCTGTGTGTCCAGCGCGGCGTCGTACATGTTACCGAGCAGGCGCTCGTAGTCGGCCAACTCGATACCCAGGTGTGCCAGCACCTGGGCGTTGGATAGCGTGGTATGCATGGACAGCCCCCCGTGCGGGCCGCTGCCGCCGGCCCGCGTTATTGTTGTAGTGGGTCAATTCGCCGGTGAATGCAGGGCCACGGCGGGTGCGGTGCGGGCCACCAACGGCCTGTCGCGGTCGAACCAGGCCGCCAGTGCCGGTAACAGGAAGATCGCCCCGAACACGTTCACCAGGAACATGAATGCAAGCAAAATGCCCATGTCGGCCTGCAGCTTGAGCGGCGCGAAGGCCCAGGTGCCCACCCCGATCGACATGGTCAGGGCAGTGAACACTGCAGCCGTGCCGCGCTGGCACATGGCGCGGTAGAAGGCGTTGCGCAGGTCCTGCCCCGCCGCCATTTCGTGCTGGATGCGCTCGTACAGGTAGATGCCGTAGTCCACGCCCACGCCAACCCCCAGGGCCATGACCGGCAAGGTCGCGACTTTCAGGCCGATGCCCAGCAGCGCCATCAAGGCGTTGCACAGCACCGCCACGATACCCAGCGGCACCAGAATGCACAGCACGGCGCGCAGCGAACGGAAGGTGAACAGGCAGAACAGCGCCACCGAGCAGAACAGCGCGGCGAGCATCCACACCTCGGCATGCTTGACCGCCTCGTTGGCGGCCGCCATCACCCCGACATTGCCGCCGGCCAGGTGGAACGACACCTGCGCCGATTGCAGGCCCGCGATCACCCGCCGCGCTTCGCTGACCACATGGGCCACGGTCGCCCCTTCGTGATCATTGAGGAACACCAGCACCTGCATGCGCCGGCAGCCGTCCGTCACCAGCCCGGCATCCGGCGTGTAGGCCATCGAGCCCTGCTGCAGGCCGCGCGACGAACCCGGGATCGCGGCCCAGCGCGGGTTGCCTTCGTTGTTGCCGGCGATCATCGCCTTGCCCATGCCGGCCACGCTCTGCACCGATTGCACCCCGGCGACGTGACGCATCTGGAAGTCGAACGCTTCCACGGCGCGCATCACCGCAGGCTCCAGACAGGCTTCGGCGCTGCCATGGGCCTGGACGAACACGGCCAGCACGTCCAGGCCGATCGAATAGCTGCCGACGATGCGCTGGTTGTCCTGGTTGTAACGCGAATCCGCACGCAACTCCGGGGCGCCCGCGCCGATATCGCCTACCGCCAGCTCCCGCGCCTTGACCACGCCCAGGCCCAACAGCACCAGGCTGACCGCGAACACCACCCGCGCCGGGCCCGGTTCGGCCACCGCCGAAAGCCACCACCACAGGCGATGCCGCGCGCCGGCCTGTGCCTGCCGCGCGCCGCCGTCCCGGCCAGCCTTCAGGTACGACAGGACCAGCGGCAGCAGCATCTTGTTGGTGACGATCATCAGCATCACCCCAAGGCAGGCGGTCACCCCCAGTTCATGCACGATCGGGATGTCGATCAGCATGATCACGGCAAAGCCCAGGGCGTTCATCAGCAAGGCCAGCGAGCCTGGGATGAAGATCTTGCAGAAGGCCGATTGCGCCGCCTGCCGCGCCGAGGCACCGGCCAGCACATCCTGCTTCCAGGCATTGGTCATCTGCACCGCATGGGACACGCCGATGGAGAAGATCAGGAACGGCACCAGCACCGACATCGGGTCGATGCCCAGCCCCAGCAATGGCAGCAGCCCCAGCAGCCAGACCACCGGCAACAGCGCCACCAGCAGGGCCACCAGGGTCATGCGCAGCGAACGCGAGTAGGCCCAGAGCAGCAAGGCGGTGATGACGAAGGCCACCACGAAGAACAGCAGCACCGTGTCGAGCCCCTCCACCACATCCCCGACCAGCTTGGCGAAGCCGACCACGTTGATCTCGATGTCCGGGCTGTTGTAGCGCGCGCGAATGTCTTCCAGGCGCTTGGCGACTTCTACATACGACACCGGCTGCCCGGTGCGCAGGTCGCTGTCCTGCAGGTCGGCACGCACCAGTGCAGAACGCTGGTCGTTGGCCAGCAGCCGCCCCACCTGGCCGGCCCGCGCGGCGTTGCTGCGGACCTTCTGCAGGTCTTCGGGCGTGCCGGCGTATTGGGGTGGCACCACCAGATCGCCGACGAACCCCTCCTCGGTGACCTCCACGTAACGCACATTGGGCGTGAACAATGAGGTCACACTCGGCCGGCTGACACCGTCGATAAAAAACACATCATCGGTGACCTGCTGCAGCACCTTGAGGAATGCCGGGTTGTAGATGTCGCCCTCGCCTTTCCAGCGCACGTTCACCAGCAGCCGATTGGCCCCAGTGAACACCCGGCTGAAGTCGAGGAAATTGAGCATGTACGCATGGCGGACCGGGATCTGCTTGTTGAACCCCGGGTCCAGGCGCACCTGAGTCGCGCTGTAGCCCAGGGCCAGGGTCACCAGCAGGAATAACGCCAGCCAGCCACGACGCCCCTTGAACAGCAACTGCGCGCAAGCTTGCACGGCGCGTTCGCTCCAGCTTGGCTTCATGGTTGCGGCTCCTGGCTGGCACTGGCCAGGCGTTGCTGCGCGCCCTGGTACACCCCCCGCTCACCGGCCACCACGAGGTGGCGCGGGTTGAGGCCCACTGCCGAAGTCAAGGTGCCGAGGCCCTGGCGTTGGTCGATGGTCACCAGGTTGCCTTGTGCATCCAGGCGGATCAGCCGGCTGCCGCCGCCGACCAGCACCAGCCCGGCGTCTTCCGGCAGGCGCGCATGGCCGTAGATCGGCTGGTCGCTGCCCACATCGATGCGCTGCCAGGTTTCGCCGAAATCACCACTGGTGAACACATGGCCACGCATGCCATAGGTCACCCAGCGCGAAGCCGACAGCCGTACCACGCCGAACAGGGAACCGTTGTAGAACGACGGCAGTTGCTGCCATTGCTGCCCACCATCGCTTGAGCGCAGTACCAGTCCCTGTTCGCCCACCAGCATCTGGCGGCCGTCGCTGCCGCCGTCCAGACCATTGAAGTGTGCGCCGTCACCGGGCATTTCCCGCGCTGTCCAGTGGACCCCGGCATCGGTCGAGACCAGGAACTTGCCATAGCTGCCGTAGGCCACCACCTGCTGGCCATCGCCGCTCCACACCCCCAGCAGTGGTTCACCGAGGCTGGCGTCCTGATGGGTTTCCTGCCAGCGCTGGCCGCCATCCTGCGAGCGCAGGATCCAGCCGTCATGCCCGACCGCCACCAGCACCTGCGGATTCAGGGCGATGACCCCGGTCAGCGTGGCAGCACGCCCACCACCCACCTCGCTGGCCTGCCAGCTGTGTCCGCGGTCGCGGCTGGTGAGCAGGGTGCCGCGTTCACCCACGGCGATCAGCCGGTCATCGGTGCTGAGCAGTGCATTGACCTGCACCCGGTCGGCAAGGATCTGGGTCACCGCCAGGGGTGCGGGTTGCCGAGGGGCGAAGGCAAAGGCGACGGCGGCAATGACAATGGCGCTCATGGCGTATCCGGTCAGCTGGCGCATGACGGGCTCCATGGCAATGCAGGCAGGCACGGGGCAGGCTTCATGGGATCATCCTCTTGGTGTTGTGCCAGGGATCATCCCGGCGCCCTGCCCCGGGCTACATCGTCCAAATGGCCTAGCCGGGTTTGCCTGGCCCGGCCCTATCGCCGGCAAGCCGGCTCCCACAGGGTAATCACTGTATTCAAGGGTGGTGCCCTACCTGTGGGAGCCGGCTTGCCGGCGATGAGGCCCTACAGTCTGGTCAAGGCAGCTCGAACAACCCGGCCGCCCCCATCCCGCCGCCAATGCACATCGCCACCACCACATAGCGCACCCCGCGCCGACGCCCTTCGAGCAGCGCATGCCCAACCATCCGCGCCCCTGACATGCCAAACGGATGCCCAATGGCAATCGCCCCGCCATTCACATTCAACCGGTCAGCCGGAATCTCCAGGGCATCACGGCAATGCAGCACCTGGCAGGCAAACGCCTCGTTGATCTCCCACAACCCGATATCCGCCACCGTCAGCCCGAACCGCTTGAGTAGCCTGGGCACCGCCAGCACCGGCCCGATCCCCATCTCCTGCGGCGCACAGCCTGCCACGGCAATGCCGCGGTAGATGCCCAATGGCGTCAACCCCCGCCGCTTCGCCTCGGCGCGGCTCATCAACAGGCTGGCGCAGGCACCGTCGGAAAACTGCGAGGCATTGCCCGCCGTGACGAACGCGCCCTCGCCGATCCACTTGCCGTCCTTCCACACCGGCTTCAGCGCCGCCAGGTCTTCCAGCCGCGTACCCGGCCGGTTGCATTCGTCGCGGTCGACCCGCACCCGCTGGTTCCCGGCAGCCTGGCCCTCCTTGTCGAACAGCAGCTTGTCGACCTCCAGCGCCACCAATTCCTCGTCGAACAGGCCATCGCGCTGGGCCGCTGCCGTGCGCAACTGGCTTTGCAGCGCGTACTCGTCCTGCGCGGCGCGGCTGATGCCATAGCGGCGGGAAACGATCTCGGCGGTTTCCAGCATCGGGATGTACGCATCCGGCATCACCTCCAGCACCGCCTGGGATTGCGCACGGTAGGTGTTCTTGTGCTTGGTCTGGGTCAGAGACAGCGATTCCACCCCGCCGCCAATGGCGATATTCAGCTCGCCACTGACAATGCCCTTGGCCGCCAGGCCGATGCTCATCAGGCCCGAAGCGCACATGCGGTCCACCGCCATGCCCGGCACGCTGTGGGGCAAGCCGCCGGTGTAGGCGCACAGGCGGCCAATGTTGTAGGCCTGGGTGCCCTGCTGCACCGCAGCACCCATGATCACATCGTCGATGGCCTCGGCTTCCACCCCGGCCCGTTCCACCACAGCCCGCACCACATGCCCGCCCAGCACGGGCGCCTCGGTATCGTTGAACGACCCACGGAACGACTTGGCCAGCGCAGTACGGGCGGTGGCGACGATAACGGCTTCATTCATGTCCATGACAGGCTCACTCGGCAACAGGGTTGAAGGTGTAACGGCTGATGGTGTCTACCACGCAGCCCGGGCGCGTTTCGCCCTCGATCTCGACCGTGACGCGCACCACCAGCTGCACACTGTCGCCCAGCGGTTCGGCACGCAGGATCTGGCCACGGCCACGCACTCGCGACCCGACCCGTACCGGTGCCGGGAAGCGCACCCGGTCCGAGCCGTAGTTCACGCCCATGGCCAGGTTGTCGATCACCAGCAGTTGCGGCAGGAACAGGTTGACCAGCGACTGGGTCAGGTAGCCGTGGGCGATGCAGGCACCGAACGGCCCAGTGGCCGCACGCTGCGGGTCGACGTGGATCCACTGGTAGTCACCGGTGGCCTCGGCGAACAGGTCGATGCGCTGCTGGCTGATGCTCAGCCACTCGCTGCAGCCAAGGTCAGTGCCCTCGGCGGCCAACAAGGCCGCGGCACTGTTGAAGGTGGGGCTCATGGCAATCTCCTCAGGCTTGCTGCGAACTGACCGACAGCACTTCGCCGACCATGTAGGAGGCGTAGTCGCTGGCCAGGAACATCATCACGTTGGCCACTTCCCAGACTTCGGCAGCACGGCCGAAGGCTTCGCGGCTGGCCAGGTTCGCCAACAGCGCTTGGCTGGAGGCCTTCTTGAGAAAGTCATGCAAGGCGATGGAGGGCGACACGGCGTTGATGCGCACACCCTGCTCGGCGGCTTCCAGGGCGCTGCAGCGGGTCAGCGCCATCACCCCGGCCTTGGCCGCGGCGTAATGCGCCTGCTCCTTCTGCGCCCGCCAGCCCAGCACCGAGGCGTTGTTGACGATCGCCCCCGTGCCGCGACGCTGCATGTGCGGCAGCATGGCGCGGGTCATGCGGAACGTGCCGGTCAGGGTCACGTCGATCACCCGGGACCATTCCTCGTCGGTCATCTCCACGACCGCCTTCTGGCCGCCCAGTCCCGCGTTGTTGATCAGCACATCGACGCCGCCAAGCAAACCTTCGGCGCGGTCGACCAGGGCCTGCACCTGGGCCTCGACGGTCACATCGCACAACTGCCCATAAATGCCCTGCAGGCCGGTTTCGGCCTTGAGCCGCTCCACCGCCTCTTCCAGGCGACGGGGGTGCACATCGGAAATCATCAAGGCACGGCAGCCTTCCTCGGCGCTGCGCCGGGCCGCCGCGTAACCGATTCCGGCCCCCGCGGCAGCGGTGATCAATACGGACTTGCCGGCCAGCAACTGGTGGCCGGGTACATAGGCTGGGGCTTGTTTCACCTGGGGTTCTCCTCAAAAGCGGTAGTGGCCAAGGGGCGGCTTCAGCTGCCCCAGACCTTCTGTGGCGCCGGCGCCTGGGCCAGCAGCTGCTCGATCACCGGGCCGATTTCCTGCACCTGCCAACGGCCACCCTTGTCCTCGGTGGTGCCGGTGCGCCAGCCATCGCCCAGCGATATCCGGCCACCCTGGCTTTCGAACACCTGCCCGGTCACCTGGCCCGACGCCTCGCTGCCCAGCCACACCACCAGCGGCGCGACGTTTTCCGGCGCCCAGGCATCGAAGCTGCCGTCATCCGGCGCCTTGACCACATCGGGCATGGCGCTTTCGGTCATCGCCGTGCGCGCGGCCGGGGCCAGGGCATTGGCGGTGATCCCGTAACGGGCCAGTTCCGTCGCTTGCACCAGGGTCAACGCGGCAATGCCGCCCTTGGCCGCGGCGTAGTTGGACTGGCCGACCGAACCCTGCAAGCCGGCCCCGGAACTGGTATTGATGATGCGTCCGGCCACGGGCGTGCCCGCCTTGGCCAGGTCGCGCCAGCGCCGGCCGAGGATGTTGGCCAGGCAGTAGTGTCCCTTCAGGTGCACGCGCATCACCAGGTCCCAGTCCTCTTCGGTCAGGCTGATGAACATGCGGTCGCGCAGCATGCCGGCGTTGTTGACCAGCACATGCACCTCGCCGAACGCCTCCAGTGCGGCATCGACAATGCGCTGGGCACTGTCGAGGGTGGTGATGTCGTCGCTGTTGGCGATGGCCTGGCCACCGCTGGCACGGATCTCGCCGGCCACGTCCTGCGCGGCCTCGGCGCGGATGTCATTGACCACCACCCGCGCGCCCTCGGCGGCGAACGCCTGCGCATAGGCACGCCCCAGCCCGCCGCCGGCACCGGTGATGATCACCGTGCGGCCTTCACATATCGCCATGTCTGACTCCTTTGAATGCTTGCTTGAAAGGTGCGCGCTACAGGCGCTCGATGATCGTTACGTTGGCCTGGCCGCCGCCTTCGCACATGGTCTGCAGGCCGTAGCGCCCGCCGCTGCACTCCAGCTCGTTGAGGAGCGTGGTGGTCAGCCGCGTGCCGGTGGCCCCCAACGGGTGGCCCAGGGCGATGGCACCGCCGTTGACGTTGGTGCGCGCCGGGTCGTAGTCCAGCTCCTTGCTCCAGGCCATGACCACCGAAGCGAAGGCTTCGTTGATCTCCACCCGGTCGATGTCGGCCATGCGCAGCCCGCTTCGCTGCAGCGCGCGGCGCGTTGCGGCGATGGGCGCGGTGAGGTGCCAGATCGGGTCATCGCCCAGCACCGTCAGGTGATGGATACGCGCCCTGGGAGTCAGGTCGTAGCGCTTGAGCGCAGCCTCCGACACCACCAGCAGCGCCGCCGAGGCATCGCAGGTCTGGCTCGACACGGCGGCGGTGATCGACGGGAACTGCGGGTCGACAGGCTGCAGCTCAGCCATTTTCGCCAGCGTCGTCTGGCGCGGCGTTTCATCAACGTGCAGGCCATGGCAGGCGACGATCTCGCGGGCAAAGCGCCCGCTGTCGATGGCCGCCAGCGCGCGCCGATGGCTTTCCAGGGCGAACGCCTCCATCTGCTCGCGGCTGATCTGCCAGTGATCGGCAATCCGCTGGGCCGCATAGAACTGGTTGACCGGCTGCGCACCGAAGCGTTGGCGCCAGCCCTCGCTGCCGGAAAACGGGTCGGCGAAGCCCAGCGGCTGCCCCGCCAGCATCGCCGAGGAAATCGGAATGCGCGTCATGGTCTGCACGCCGCCCACGGCGATCACGTCCTGGGTGCCGCTCATCACCGCCTGGGCGGCAAAATGCAGCGCCTGCTGCGACGAGCCACACTGCCGGTCGACGGTGGTGCCCGGTACCGACAGCGGCAGCCCGGCGGCGAGCCAGCTGGTGCGGGCGATGTCGCCGGCCTGGGCGCCGATGGTGTCGACGCAGCCAAAAATCACGTCGTCGTAGTCCTCGGCCGGAATGACGTTGCGCGTCACCAGCGCCTTGAGCACGTGCGCCCCCAGGTCGATGGCATGGACCTCGGCCAACGCGCCCTTGCGCTTGCCCGTGGGGCTGCGCAGCGCGTCGACGATATAAGCCTCAGGCATGGTTCACTCCTCGAAGGTATGCCCCGGCCCCAGCCGGGCGCCGTCGGCGAACAGGTAGGCGCCGACACGGGATTTGTGGAAACCGCGGTCACCCCAGGACGCATCCAGCGCCCAGGCCCGCTTCATGAACATCTGCAAGTCGACCTCCCAGGTGTACCCCATCGCGCCGTGCACCTGGATGCCCTTGCGCGCCGCCAGCCAGCTGGCCTCGCAGCAGGCCAGGCGGGCCTGCGACACCCACAGCGAGGCACCTGGCTGACCCTGGGCCAGGCCGTGGGCGGCGCGGTACAGCACCGGCTTGGCCTGCTCGATCTGCCGCGCCACATCGGCCAGGTGGTGCTTGACCGCCTGGAAGCTGCCGATCGGCTTGCCGAACTGCTTGCGCTGGGCCACGTAGTCCACCGACAGGTCGAGCATGCGCTGGGCCAGGCCCAGCAGTTGCCCCGCGACCGACAGCGCGCCGCGGTCCAGCAGTTGCGCCTGCAGGCGGCGGCCCTGTTCGCCGCTGGCCAGCAGCGTGGCCGGGGTCGGGTGCCAGCTGACCGCGCCGAGGCGCCGCGACGCATCGATGCTGGGTTGCGCCTGCACATCCACGGCTGCTCGCGGCACCAGGTGCAAGTCGTCGCCATCGGGCAGGATCAGCACCTCGGCCAGCTGGGCATCAGTGACCCGCGGGTTGATCGGGTGGTTGATCGCCAGGCGCAGGCTGCCTTCGGCGATGCGCGGCAGCAGCGCGGCGCGGGCCGGGTGTTGCGCATCGAGCCCAGCCAGCAGGCCGGCGGCCACGTAGGCGGTGTCGGCCAGCGAATCGGGGATGGCGTAGTAGCCCAGCTCCTGGGTCATCAGGGCCCAGGCCACATCGTCCATGCCCAGCCCGCCCTCGGCCTCGGGTACCGACAGCGCGGTGAGTCCCTGGGCGGCAATGCGGTTGCGCAGGTCCGGCGAGCGCCCGGCGTCGGTTTCCCAGATTTCCCGGAGCATTTCCGGCGCCGCTTCGGTCATCAGGAACCGGCTGATGGCTTCGCGAAACGACAGCTGGTCATCGGTAAAGGTGAAGTCCATGGCCTGTTCCTTACTTGGGCAGGCCGAGCATGCGCTCGGCGATGATGTTGCGCTGGATCTCGTTGGTACCGGCATAGATCGGCCCGGACTGGGCGAACAGGAAGCCGTCCAGCCAGCCCGCCGCGTCGTCCCCCGCTGCCGCGCTGGTCAGCAGCTCGGCACGCGCGCCGAGCAGGCGCATGGCGGTTTCGTGCATCTTCAGGTCGAGCTCCGACCAGATGATCTTGTTGATGCTCGATTCCGCACCGATCTGCTCGCCGCGGCCCAGCCGGCCGACGGTGTGGTACGCCGACAAGGCGTAGGCCTCGGCGCCCATCCAGCAGTCGAGCACCGCATCGCCCAGCGCCGGGTCGCGTTCTGCAGCCTGCGGGTTGGCCTTGAACAGCTCCACCAGCTTGCGCGCGGTGTGCTGGAAGCGTGCCGGCGAGCGCAGCAACAGCCCGCGCTCGAAGCCGGCGGTGGCCATCGCCACGTGCCAGCCCTGCCCTTCGGCGCCGATGCGGTTGGCCACTGGCACCCTGACGTCGTCGAAGAACACTTCGGCGAAGGCGTCCTTGCCGTTGAGTGCCTTGATCGGGCGAATCGTCACCCCCGGCGCGTCCAGCGGCACCATCAGGAACGACAGGCCATGGTGGCGAGTGGAGCCCGGCTCGCTGCGGAACAGGCCGAACAGCCAATCGGCGAAGATCGCCCGGGTCGACCAGGTCTTCTGGCCGTTGAGCACATAGTGGTCACCGTCGAGCAGCGCCTTGCTGGAGATCGCGGCCATGTCGGAGCCGGCATTTGGCTCGGACCAGCCCTGCGCCCACATGTCCAGGCTGGCGGCCATGCGTGGCAGGAACCTGCGCTTCTGCTCGGCGGTGCCGAACTCCATCAGGGTCGGGCCCAGCAGCAGTTGGCCGTTCTGGTTGACCCGCATCGGCGCCCCGGCGCCGTAGTATTCCTCTTCGAAAATCAGCCATTCGGTGAGGTCGCAGCCGCGCCCGCCGAGTTCGGCCGGCCACATCACCATCGACCAGCGGCTTTCGAACAGCTTGGCCTCCCAGGCACGGTGCTGCTCGAAGCCCTCGCGGGTGTCGTAGCTGGCCAGCGGCTCGCGCGGCAGGTTGTGCGCAAGCCAGGCGCGCACTTCGGCGCGGAAGGCTTGCTGTTTGGGGGTGTAGGTCAGTTGCATGGCGCTCCCCTCAGAACTTCACGTCGCGTTTTTCGACGAAGGCCCGGCGGGTCTCGGCCGAGTCCGGGCTGGTGTAGGCCTGCAGGGTGAAGCCCTGCTCCCAGCGGTACTTGTCTTCCAGGTTGCCGTCCTCGATGCCGTTCAAGGCTTCCTTGGCCAGGCGGATCATGGCCGGGCTCTTGGCGGCGATGCGGGCAGCGATTTCAAGCGCGGTTTCGCGCAGTTGCGCCTTGGGCACCACTTGCTCGATGAAGCCGTAGGCCTGGGCCTCCTGGGCGCCGATGCTGGCGCCGGTGAAGAACAGGTAACGCACCTTCTGCACCGGGAACAGGCGCTGCAGGTGCGCACCGCCGCCCATGGCGCCGCGGTCGACCTCGGGCAAGGCGAAGGTCGCGCAGTCGGCGGCGACGACGATGTCGGCCGCGCCGGTGATGCCAATGCCACCGCCGAGCACGAAGCCATGCACCGCGACGATCACCGGCACCGGGCTGCGGTGCACGGCCTTGAAGGTCTCGTAGTTGCCCGCGTTGACCGCGACAATGCGTTCGGGATAGGCGTCCAGCTCCTTGATGTCGACACCGGCGCAGAACCCGCGCCCCTCGGCGCGGATCACGATCACCCGCACCTCGGGGTTGCTGCCCAGGGCATTGATCTGCGCCGCCAGGGCAAGCCATTGCTGGCTGTCCAGGGCGTTGACCGGGGGTTTGTCGATCACCAGTTCGGCAATGCCCTGGTCGATCTGGGTGGTAAAGGCCGAGGTCATGAACGTTCTCCACTTAAGGCCAATCGGTCGTTGATAGCTGCCGGGTTCTGTTCCGGGCAGCGTGCAAGCAAGGCGTCCAGGCACTGCGCAGCCTCGGTGGCGATGCCTTCGATCACCTCGCGGCAGCTCAGCACTTCGCCGATGGCCGCCGCCACCTGGCCACTGGGCAAGATGCCGTCGTCCGGCAGGCCGTCGACCATCGAGCGCTGCAGCAGCACCGGCTGGTTGGCGGCCATGACCACCTGGGACAGGGCCGCAGGGTCTTCACGCAGGGCCCGCAGGAACACCGCGCCCATGTGCGCCAGGCTCATGCCGGTCTGCTGTTTCCAGTGCCAGGCACTGCCCAGGGCGATGCGCAGGCGGCCGAACGGCCCGGCCTGCTCCAGGCGGTTGATGAAGCGGTTCTCGATCATGCGGTGGCGCATGCCGTCCACGGCGGTGGTGACCCGTACCTGCTGCGGGTCGTTGACCTTCAGGTAGCGCGCCAGGGTGGCCTGCGGCGTGGGCGATTCGCGGGTCATCAGGAACCGTGTGCCCATGGCGATACCGCTGCCACCGGCCGCCAGTACCGCCGCCAGGCCGCGCCCAGTGGAGTGCCCGCCAGCAGCGATCACCGGCACGCGTACCGCCGCCAGCACCTGCGGCAGCAGGATCGTACCCGGCACACCACCGGTATGACCGCCGCCCTCGCCGGCTTGCAGGGTGATCAGGTCGGCGCCCAGTTCCTGGGCCTTGAGCGCATGCTTGAGGGCACCGACGGTGGGAATGCACAGCACGCCGGCCGCCTTGAAGCGGGCGATGGTCTGGGCATCTGGCCCACGTCCGTAACTGACGGCGCGCAGGCGATACCGGATGGCCAGGTCGACGCACTGCGCCGCGTTGTCCTGGAACATGTGGAAGTTGAGGCCGAAGTTGCTGCCGCCGGTGGCATCGATCACCTTGCGCACCTCGCCTTCCAGCGCATCGGCGGCGATGGTCGCCCCGGCCAGGAAACCGAAGCCACCGGCCTGGGTGGTCGCGGTCACCAGCTTGGCGTCGGAGACCCAGCCCATGGCCGTCTGCACGATCGGGTAGCGACAGCCCAGCGCCTCGGTCAGTGGCGTGCTCATCCAGCGGCTCACGAACGCCCCCCTTCAGGCTGCGCCGCCTGTTTGTTGGCCTGGGCCATGCCCTTGGCGTCGAAGCCGCCGAGCTTGTCGCCGGACAGCAGTTCGTTGTGGGCATGGGCGAAGTGGTGCCAGGCGAACGCCGCATCCATGGCCGTGCGCTTGCCCTGCAGGTCTTCGACGTGGTTGATCGCCTGCTTGGTGAGCGCCAGGCCCATGCGCGGCTGGCGGGCGATGTTGGCGGCCAGTGCATAGGTGGCGGCCTCCAACTGGTCGCGGGGCAGCACGCGGTTGACCATGCCCATCTGGTAAGCACGCTCGGCGCTCATGCGCTCGCCACAGAACAGGAACTCCTTGGCGATGCGCGGGTGCAACTCATAGGGGTGGGCGAAGTACTCGACCCCCGGAATGCCCATGCGCACCACCGGGTCCTGGAAGAACGCATCGTCGCTGGCGACGATCAGGTCGCACACCCAGGCCAGCATCAGCCCACCCGCCACACAGGCCCCATGTACCATGGCGATGGTCGGCTTGGGCAGCTCGCGCCAGCGCCGGCACATGCCCAGGTACACCTCCTGCTCACGGGCATACAGCTGCTCGCCACCGGGCTTGTTGGTGTGGTCCCACCACAGGTGCGCGCGCTCGAATGGTTTGTCGATGTCGCGCCCCGGGGTGCCGATGTCGTGGCCGGCGGAAAAGTGCCGGCCGTTGCCGCGCAGCACGATGACCTTGACGCTGTCGTCGTCCACCGCCTGGCGCAACGCGGCGTCCAGGGCGTAGGTCATCTGCGAGTTCTGCGCGTTGTTGAAGCCTGGGCGGTTGAGGGTGACCGTGGCTATGCCGTCGGCCACCGCGTACAGCACCGGCTGTTGGGTTTCATAGACCGCGTTGTCTTCGCGGCTGACGAACTGGCTGTCGCTGCTGTGCATGGTCGCCTCCTCAGGCCGGGCGGATGCCGGGCGGGTTGCCCTTGACGGCCGTGGCGCGCAGGCCATGGGGGTCCAGGCGGCGGATCAGCGCCAGTTGCTCAGCGGTTGGGGGCGCGGTTTCGCGCAGCTGCGCCGACTTGAGCAACGGGAAGCCGGTCTTGTCCTGCACTTCGTCGAAACTCACCCCAGGGTGCAGGGTGCGCACCTGCGCGGCGCGCTGCGGGCCCTCGAAGTCCAGGGTGCAGAGGTCGGTGATGACCTGGCGGATGTCCATCAGGTCACGGCGGGCACCTTCCGGCCAGCGTTCGGCCTTGAAGCCCACGCCCGAGACCATGTCCACCTCGCCACTGACGAACACCCGGGTGTTGTGGTTGGGCACGAAGAACGAGTTGATGTGGTTGATGCTGTTGCCCGGCAGCCCGCGCACGCCGAGCATGGCAGCCTTGGGCTTGTGGTAGTCGCCGACGCAGGACAGGTTGGTCTGGCCCCAACGGTCGATCTGGGTCGGCCCGATCATCGCGTGGCGCCGGCCGCCCCAGACGCACTCGAATACCCGCTCGAACGACAGGTAGCCGCTGTAGCGCGCCACATGCTCGCCGCGCGGCCCCAGGGGCAACGGCTCCTCGACCAGAAACGCCTCGCTGTCGGTCATCAGCAGTTCCGGGCTGTGGCTGAGCTTGGCCAGACTCGCGCCCAGACGCGGAATCACGCCCAGGCCCGAGGCAATGACCTCGCCGTTGCCGCGCCAGGCTTCGGAGGCGGCCACGATCATCAGCTCGGCCAGGGTGAAATCACAGGTAGCAGACATGCTTGGACTCCTCAGAACACAGGTAAGGGCAAGGCGCCCATGCGCGCGGCACCGCCGTTTTGCGCTTGATAGGCCTGCTCGCCGCCGGCCACGCAGGCCTCGACGTACTGCTGCCAGCCGTTTTCCTCCTGGGCGCTGGCGACGTAGCGCTTGAGGTGGTCCAGGTCCCAGCCGTAGTCCGACGGGCACGAAGTCGGGTGCGCGCCCAGCGGGGCATGCACCACACCGGTGACCAGGTAGCGCTCGAAGGTGTTGGCGCGGGCCTGCTCGGCATCCAGCGACAGGCGCTCGTGCAAGCGCTCGCAGGAGACGAAGCACTGCTGGGCGGCGCGGGCGAACAGGTGGTCGAAGTACGGGTCCGGGCCGGTCACCAGGCAGTTGCCCAGGCGGTCGGCGTCGTTGACGTGGAGGAAGGCCACATCCAGGTTCAGCGCCGGCATGGCCAGCAACACCTCGCCATCGTCATAGGGCGAACGCACGGTCTTGAGCGTTGGGTTGAGCCGCGTCACGTCGGTGGCCAGGCCGCAGCGGGTGGGCAGGAACGGCAAGCGCATGCCCGCCGCCCGCAGCCCCCACTGGAACATGCCCTCGTCCAGCTCCAGCAGCGCCATCTCGCCGGCTTCGCGGGCCTTGCGGTAATAAGGTTCGAGGGGGATGGCGTCGAGGGTGACGAAGCCGAACACCAGCTTGCGCACCTTGCCGGCAGCGCACAGCATGCCCACCTCGGGGCCGCCATAGGCGACCACGGTCAGGTCCTTGACCGGCGAGCGCAAGATCTCGCGCACGATCGCCATCGGCTTGCGTCGCGGCCCCCAGCCACCGAAGCCGAGGGTCATGCCGTCGCGCAACTGGGCGACCGCGTCGGCTGCCGTGAGTTGTTTGTTCATGTCATTGCTCCTTACTGGCGGCCGACCGAGAAGTCGTGGCCCCAGATGCTCACGCGGGTGAATTCGAAGGCCGAGTGTTCGGCCCAGTCGACCTGCAGTCCGCCAAAGCCGTATTCCAGGTCGAAACCGGACGGCGTCTTCATGTAGAAACTGGTCATGCGGTCGTTCAGGTGCTGGCCGAGGGTCGCCGACAACTGCCCACCATTGGCCTGCAGGCGGTCGTGGGCACGGCCGACCTCGGTCATCGAGTCCACCTCGACCATCACGTGCACGCAGCCGGACGGTACCGGGTACTCGGCCAGGGCCAGGCTGTGGTGGCGGGCATTGCGGCAATGCAGGAAGTGGATACGCACCGGCGGCGCTGCCGGGTCGGGGCGGAAGTTGAAGATGTCCGACAGGCCGAAGCCGAGCACGTCCTTGGCGAACGCCAGCGTGGCGTCGAATTCCGGCGCCGGCAGCACGGTGTGGCCCAGGCCCATGTCACCGGTGATGAAACGCGGCACACCTTGCGGGGACACGAATGGCAGGCAGTCGGAGCGGTGGCCCCAGCTCAGTTCATGGTGGTTGCCGGACGGGTCGGTGACCGTCACCAGGGCCTGCACACCGCGCTGCTCGAGGGCCTGCGCCGTGCCGGCCTGCCATTGCACGCCACAGCGTTCCAGATGCTGCAGCGCTTGCTCGAACGCGTGCTCCGAGGCCAGTTCCCAGCCGCTGGCCAGGTAGCGCGGGCTGTCGCCTTCGACGACCAGCATGCGGAACGGGCGCTCGTCCATCTTCACGTACAGGCCGCCACCGGGTGCCGGTTGCACCTGCATGCCCAGCACATCTTCGGCGTAGCGTTGCCACTGGCTGAGGTTCTCGATCTGCGAGACGAAGTAGCTCAAACCGCGAATGTCGATCATGCCCGGGTTCCTCCTGGCTCAAGTCGTTGCCTGGGGAACATTGTGCAAAGTGACGCGGTAGTGCTCATCGTCCGTTGAGACTACGCAGCCCGTACGCTGCGGCGACGGTTGCAGGAGCGGATTTATCCGCGATGAATGCACCACGGTGCATGGCCGGGGCGTTGCCCCGGATCGCGGATGAATCCGCTCCTACTAGTCCGTTTCAATGATTCGCCGACAAAAACCAGCCTCCTAGACTCGGGCATCCCTCCGTCCTGCAAGAGATGCCCCCATGGAGTTTGCCTTTACCCCCGAACAGTTGATGATTCGCGACAGCGCCGAGCGCTTCCTCGCCCAGGCCAGCGACTCGCATGCGGTGCGCACAGCCATGGGCCATGCCGACGGGTACGACGCCGCACTGTGCCGGCGGATCGGCCAGGAGTTGTACTGGCCCGCCTTGCTGGTCCCCGAGGCCTGGGGCGGGATGGGCCTGGGCTTCGTCGAGCTGGCGGTATTGATGGAGCAATGCGGGCGCTTTCTGCTCGGATCGCCGCTGTTCGCCACCACCTGCCTGGCCACCCCGGCGCTGTTGCTGGCCGACAACCCGGCGCTGCAGGCGCACTGGCTGGGTGCCATCGCCAGTGGTGAGGCCAGCGCCACCCTGGCCTGCGCGTTGGACCCTGCGCAGGTGCAGCTGGAGGCCGTGGCCCATGCCGGTGGCTACACGCTCAGCGGCACGCATGCCCAGGTGATCGATGGCGCCCAGGCCGACCTGCTGCTGGTGCCCGCACGCGCCCCAGGCACTGCGGGCGAACAGGGCATCAGCCTGTTCGCCCTGCCCGCCGACACCCCGGGTCTGCTGCGCAGCCCCCTGCCAACCCTCGACCAGACCCGCCGCCTGGCGCGCCTGGAGCTGCACCAGGTTCACCTCGGCGAGGCGCAGCTGCTGTGCAGCGCAGGCCAGGCCTGGCCCGTGCTGCGCGATGCCATGCGCATCGGCGCCATCGGCCTGGCCGCCGAGCAGCTCGGCGGCGCCCAGCAGGCGCTGGACCTGACCCTGGCGTACATCAACGAGCGCCGCCAGTTCGGCCGCGCCATCGCCAGTTTCCAGGCGATCAAGCACCGCTGCGCCGACATGATGCTGCAGGTGGAATGCGCACGCTCGGCAGTGTGGTATGCGGCCTGCGTGGCCCGCGAGTGCCTCGCCGAGGATGGCGACCGCGCCGTTGCCGGCGAGCTGCTGGCGGCCGCGGCCACGGCCAAGGCCCATGCCAGCGAAGCGTTCTTCCACTGCGCGGCCGAGTCGATCCAGCTGCACGGTGGCGTCGGTTTTACCTGGGAGTACGACCCGCACCTTTATTTCAAACGCGCCAGGGCCAGCGAACAATTGCTGGGCACCCCGGCCTGGCATCGTGAGCGCCTGGCGGCGCAGTTATTCGGAGAACAGGCATGAAGATTGGATTCAGCAGTGCGGACGAAGCGTTTCGCGAGGAGATCGCCAGCTGGCTGACCCGCCATCTGCAGGGAGCGTTCGCGGCCCTGCGCTTTCGAGGCGGCCCGGGCGACGAGCACAGCTTCCCCGCCGAACGCAAGGCGTGGGAACGCGAACTGGCCGCCGGAGGCTGGGTAGGTGTGGGCTGGAAACCCGAGGATGGCGGGCGTGGTTTGAGCATCAGCCAGCAGGTGATCTTCCATGAAGAATATGCCCGCGCTGGCGGGCCCGGGCGCATGGGGCATATTGGCGAAGGTCTGGTGGGACCGACCCTGGCTGCGTTCGGCACCCTTGCACAACGGCAACGCCTGTTGCCGGGCATACGCGAAGGTCGCCAGTTCTGGTGCCAGGGCTATTCCGAACCGGGTGCAGGTTCCGACCTTGCCAATGTACAGACACGCGCCCGCCTCGATGCCCGTGGCGAGCACTGGCTGATCAGCGGCCAGAAGGTCTGGACCTCGTTGGCCCACGAGGCCGACTGGTGTTTCGTGCTGGCCCGTACCGAGCCCGGCAGTGTTGGCCATCAGGGCCTGTCGTTCCTGCTGGTGCCGATGGACCAGGCCGGCATCCGCGTGCAGCCGATCCAGCAACTGACCGGCACCTGCGAATTCAACGAAGTGTTCTTCGACCAGGCTGTCACCTCGGTCGACAACCTGGTTGGCCAGCCCGGCGACGGCTGGAAGATCGCCATGGCCTTGCTGGGCTTCGAGCGCGGCGTGTCGACGCTGGGCCAGCAGATGCAGTTTCACAACGAGCTGGAAGAGGTGATTCGCCTGGCCCAGGCAAACGGCGCCGCGCGTGATCCGCTGCTGCGCCAGCGCATCGCCCAGGCCTGGTCGGGGCTCAAGGTGCTGCGCTACAACTCGCTGCGCATGCTGTCCGGGCCGCAGGATGGCAGCCTGTGCCGCGAGGCGATGATTTACAAGCTGGCCTGGTCGAATTGGCATGTCGAGCTGGGCAAGCTGGCCATGGATGTGCTGGGCGATGCCGGCGAGGTGCTGGCGTCGGCGCCTTATGGGTTGAACCGGTTGCAGGCGCTGTTCCTGTTTACCCGGGCGGACACCATCTATGGGGGGAGTAACGAGATACAGCGCAATGTGATCGCCGAGCGGGCGTTGGGCATGCCTCGCGAGCCGAAGCTGCGCTAGGGCTGGCGGCGTTCGTCCCGGCCTCATCGCCGGCAAGCCGGCTCCCACAGGGATCTCTGGAACACCACGAATCCCTTGTGGGAGCCGGCTTGCCGGCGATGAGGCCAGGCCTGCTGACTCGAACCAATTCAACGCACCCGGATCTTCGGGTCGCCCGCCCCCCGCCGCAACCCCGCCAAGAACCCTTCCAATGGCGCCGGCTCCGCCACCTGCGGCAGCGCATCCTTGTCCGGCCGCTGGGCCCAGAACGCATCCCACGACGGGAACAGCTCATGGAAACTCCCGGCATAGGGCTCACGCCCCGGCCAGCGCATCTTCAAACCTCCGATCGGCGGCTTGTTCAGGTCGGTGGCGTACCAGTAGCACGGCAACCGCCGCCTGAAACACCAACGCCCATCGATGCGCTCGTAGTCGTCCCAGTACAGCATCTGCATGATCACCCACTCAGGCCCGGTCTCATGCTCGTTCTTCGAATACACCACCCCGGTAGCATGATCCGGGTCGCTGAATTCGATGATGTGCTGGCCCAAATGATGCGAGGTGCCGTGAAACTGCTTGCGCATGGTCTCGTCCAGCCACGCCTTCAGATGCGCACGGCCATGCTTGTCCCGGCCGACCCGCACATCCTCGGCAAAGCAGTTGGCCATGGCGTCCATGTCGCGCATGTCCAGGGCCAGGGCGTACTTGCCGGCCAGCTGGCGGATCGCATCCAGCGACTCCAGGCGATCGAGGCGCTGCAGCAGCGATGGCTCGTCCCTGTTCATCATTCCAGCACCGTGTACAGGTCGGAGCTGCGCCCGCCGTCCACCGCCAGGCTCGCCCCGGTCACGTAGGAGGCCTCGTCGCTGGCCAGGAACAGAATGGCATTGGCCAGCTCGACCGGCAGGCCGACGCGGCGCATGGGGATGACTTTCTCGGTATTGGCGCGGGCCTTGGCATCGCCCAGCATGCCAGCGGTGGCCGGTGTATCGACCACGCCGGGGATGATCACGTTGCAGCGGATATTGTGCGGTGCGCCTTCGCTGGCCGCCGCGCGGCTGAAGTTGATTACCGCCGCCTTGGCCGCCGAGTAGCCGGCCATCCAGGCCGTGCCGAACACCCCGCAGATGGACGCGATGTTGACGATCGAGCCGCCCTTGCCCTGCATCAGCTGCATCGCCGTGCGGGTACCCCAGAAGGTGCCGTCCACCGTGGTGGCGAAGTTGGCGTGCCAGTCGGCGGTGGTCATGCTGTCGATGCCGCCCCAGGTGTAGGCCATGGCGTTGTTCACCAGGATGTCCAGGCGCCCGTGGCGCTGGGCGGTGCCTTGCAGGGCGGCGACGTAGGCCTGTTCGTCACTGACATCGGCGACCGCGACCTCGGCCCGACCGCCCTGGGCCAGGATCTGCTCCTTCACGCCTTCCAGCGGTGGCGCCTGGCGCCCGCACAGCACCACCAGTGCCCCCTCCTCGGCGAACCGCAGCGCGGTCGCCGCGCCAATTCCCGATCCAGCGCCGGTCACGAACGCGACCTTGTCTTGCAGACGTTTGCTCATCCACTGCTCTCCTCAGATAAAGGCCATGCCGCCGTTGACGGCGATGTTCTGGCCGGTGATGAAACTGGCGTCCTCACTGGCCAGGAAGACCGCCACGCGGGCGATCTCGTCGGTTTCGCACATGCGCCCCAGCGGCACGTTCTTGAGCAGCGCCTGCATGTGTTCCTCGGGGATGCCAGCCATCATCGGGGTGTTGGTCGGGCCGGGCACCAGGGTATTGACGCGGATCCCCTGCCCCGCGAGCTCGCGGGCGATCGAGCGGGTCAGGCCCATGACCGCGGCTTTCGACGCGCAGTAGTGGCTTGGCCCCTCGCCGGTCAGCGCGGCGGTGCTGGAGAGGTTGATCAGCACGCCCTGGCGCTTGCCCTTGACCATCAGCCGCGCCCCTTCGCGGCAGCACAGGAAGGTGCCGCCGAGGTTCACCCCGAGCACCCGCGCCCAGCTGTCGTCCGGTGTATCGAGGAAGCTGTCCAGCGCACCGACGCCGGCGTTGTTGACCACGATGTCGAGGCCACCGAAATGGGCTTCGACTGCGCCCATGGCATCGGCCACGGACGCCGCGTCAGCCACGTTGCAGCTCAGGGCGAGCACCTGTTCGCCCAGGTCCGCCAGCCCTGCGGCCAGCGCCGTCTGGTCGAGGTCGACCGCCACCACCTTGGCCCCTTCGGCGACGAAGCGGCGCACGATGGCCTGGCCCATGCCTTGCCCGGCACCGGTGACGAAGGCCACTTTGTTCTGCAGTTTCATAGCGTTCTCCTTGGTTTGAAGCGCGTAGGTCTGCCCCATCATTGGCCCGCGGCGAACGGCAGGCATCGTCCGATAGGACTAACGCCCCGGCCCCGCGTGGTCTGAACGGACGATGTGAGCTTGTGCTGCACGGCACAGGATCCAAGGGCTGCATGCCGGACATGCAGCCCCTCAACCTGTGCACTCTGGAGAAACTGCATGAACCAACCCGTCGACCTGCCTCTACCCACCGGGCACTACGCAACCCTCGCCAATGGCCTGCGCCTGCACTACCTGGACGAAGGCAGCGGGCCGGTGGTGCTGTGGCTGCACGGCAGCGGCCCCGGTGCCAGCGGCTACAGCAACTTCAAGGGCAATTACCCCGCGCTGGCTGATGCCGGCTACCGCAATATCCTGCTCGACCTGCCCGGCTTCGGCCGTTCGGACAAACCCGAGGATGTGCGTTACGAACTGGATTTCTTCGTCGATTGCGTCGCCGAATTTCTCGCCCGGATTGGCGTTACCCGCTGCACCATTCTGGGCAACTCGTTGGGTGGCGCCATTGCCCTGGGCCTGGCGCTGCGCTGCCCGCAGCTGGCGGAGCGGCTGGTGCTACTGGCACCGGGTGGCGTCGAAGAGCGTGAGACCTACTTCCAGATGCCGGGCATTGTGCGCATGGTCGGCCTGTTCAGCGCAGGCCCCATCGGCCTTGAAGAGATGCGCAGCATGATGAGCCTGCAGCTGTTCGACGACTCGATCCTGCCGGAGGAGCTGCTGCTGGAGCGGGTGGCGGTGGCGGTGACGCAGCCGAAGAACCTGTTCAGCACCATGCTGGTGCCGAACATGCGCGCGCGGCTGGGTGAGATCGAGTGCCCGATTTTCGGCTTCTGGGGCAGCAACGACCATTTCAACCCGGTCAGTGGTGCCCAGTACATCATTGACGGCGCGCGGCAGGCGCGGTTCATCGTGCTCAACCGCTGCGGGCATTGGGTGCAGGTGGAGCACCGCGAGCTGTTCAACCGCAGCTGCCTGGACTTCCTGCAGCACGGGTGATCTGGGGGCTCATCGCGGATGAATCCGCTCCTACAGGCCAGGCGCTGAACCTGTAGGAGCGGATTCATCCGCGAAGGGCCCTGAAGGTCACCCCCCAGCTCGCTGACTGTTCAACAGCGCATCCCCCGGCCGCCCCAGCACACACGAAGTCCCCCCCGGCGTATACATCATCGCCACACACCGGTTGCACGCCGTGCAGATCGAATTGCGGCTCGCCCCACTGCCCAGCTTGTTCACATAATCAGGCTCGGCAATCAGCACCCGCCCCATCGCCACCAGATCAAACCCTTCGGCCATCACCTGCTCGATGCTCGCCAGGCTCTTGGCCCCGCCCAGGTACGCCAGCGGCATCTTCACCGCCGCACGCACCTTGCGCGCATGCTCCAGCAGGTACAACTCGCGAAACTCCACCACCGGGTCCATGCGCCGCTGGATCGCCATGGCCAGCGCAATCACCGGGTTCTTCTGCTGCACCCGGTTCTCCTTGGGGAAGGACGAACCAAACATGGTAGTGATCGACTCGGCGTTCATCCCGGCACTGAGCACCAGCAGGTGCGCGCCTTCCTCCTCCAGCATGCGCGCGATCCTGGCGCCGTCGTCGGCGCTGTTACCGGCACGCACGCCCTCGGTGATGCTGTACTTGCACACCACCGCCAGATCCTGCCCCACCGCGTCGAGCACCGCGCGCAGCACCCGGCGCGGAAAGCGCAGGCGGTTTTCCAGGCTGCCGCCGTACTGGTCGCGGCGCTTGTTGTACAGCGGCGAAATGAACTGGCTGAGCAGGTAGCCGTGGCCCATGTGGATTTCAACGGCATCGAACCCGGCTTCGCGGGCCAGGCGCGCGCCCTGGGCAAAATCCCGTACCACCTGCTGCATGTCCGCTTCGTTCATCGCCTGCTTGAGGAACATGCCGCTCATCATGCCGATCTTGTTGAACCCCCCGCTGGCCGACAGCGGCCGTGCGGTGGAGCGCTCGCGGATGAAGGTGAAGCAACCGCCATGGGTGATCTGCGCGCTGGCCAGGCCGCCCTCGCGGTGCACGGCCTCGGTCAGGGCCTTGAAGTGCGGCAGGCTTTCGCGCTCCAGAATCAGCTGGTTGGGCAGCGTGCGGCCGTCGCGGCTGACCGCGCAGTAGGCCACGGTGGTCAACGCCACGCCGCCCTTGGCCAGGTTGGCGTGCAGCTGGGCCAGCTGCCGGGACGGCACGCCACCGGCACTCATGCCTTCGTTGGTGGCGGCCTTGATGAAGCGGTTGTGGAGCGTCAGCGGGCCGATGCTGACGGGGCTGAACGGGGATGCTGGCGTAGTCGGGTTCATGGCAGGCCGAGTCCTCGGTGAATGATAGGAAACCCGGCCAGGTCCACCGCAGGCGGACCTTCGCCGGGGCAAGGTGTGGCTCAGAAGGTGTACTTGGCGTTGAGCGACACGTAGTCGCGGTCGGCCAGCAGGCGACCCTGGGCGACATCCGGGGAGCTCAGGTAGGCGACGTAGGTCAGGCCCACCTGGAAGTTGCCCAGGTACTTGAAGTCGCCGCCCACGGTCAGGCGTTTTTCATCGCGGCCCAGGCCCTGGTAGGCGCTGCCGTCGACACTCTGCTGCCAGACCACCCGGGTGGTCAGGTCCAGGCCGTTGGCGATGGACGGGTAGTCCATGTAGGCACCCACGCCTAGCAGCGTCGAGCCGCGGGTCTGGGTGGCCGATTCGAAGTCGTCGAAACTGCCGTCCACGCCCGGGCCGCCGCCCGATACCACCAGGGTGTCGACCCCGGCGATGTGCTGGTGCACCACCTCCCCCATGAAGGTGGTTTGCTGGGCCAGCCAGCTCGGGCCGAGGATGTACGAGGCGTTGAGGTTGCCCTGCCAGATCTGCCCGGTGGTGGGCGCGCCGTTGTTCAGGTACACCGATGCCCCGTCGCGGTAGCTGAGGTCGCCGGCATATTGCACCGCGTCACCAATCTTGGAGCTGAAACTGACCCCGGTCAGTTCGACATCCTCGAAGTAGCCCATGCGGTAGGCCGGCGCCGCGCCGGGGTTGGAACGCTGGCTGATGCGTGAATTCGACGAGTAGCGGGTCTGCCCGGTGAAGTCGAAGAACAGCGAGCCGACCCGCTCGTGGTAGCGGTAATGGAACAGCCCCACCTCGGTGTTCTCGGTGATCCGGTAGCGCACCCCCACGCCCCACTGGCCGCTGTCGCGCGGCTTGACCTCGCCGGCATAGTTGACCCCGGTGAAGCTCTTGTCCGGCAGGCTTTCGATCACCCCGGGGCTGAGCCGGAAGAACTCTGCACCCGGGCCGAAGGTGTCACTGCCAAAGTAGTCGCCCACCGGGTTGAGCTGGGTCTTCTCCCACTCGTACTGGTAGAAGCCAACCAGCGCCAGGTCCTCGTTCAGCGACCAGGACGCCGACACCTGGCCCACCGGCAGGTAGGCATCCTTGGCCTCGGTGCCCGGCACGTTGAACTTGGTCGCATCCACCGGCGCCTGGCCCTGGCTGATGTTGGCCCAGAACAGGCTCTCGCCCCAGGCCACCAGGTGGCGCCCGGCCTTGACCGACAGGTACTGGGTGTCGCCCAGCTGGTAGTTGCCGTACACGTAGGCGTCCAGCAGCCGCGCCTTGCTGCCGCTCAAGCGCCGGGTGTCCTCGACGAAGCCATCGGCGCGGCCGATCTTGTTCACCGTCAGGGGCGAGTCGTTGTCGTTGCGCTGGTGGTAGACGTCATCGTAGAAGTGGCTGCCGCGCAGCACCGCGCCGACGTTGTCGTGGCGCAGGCGCAATTCGCCGAACAGGCTGACCCGGTTGGTGATCAGCCCGCCGCGCTTGAAGTTGCGCGTGCCGTCGTCATTGTTGATGTCGTCGAGGTACTGCTGGGCCTGCTTGGCGGTACGCACGGAGGCTGTGTAGTTGACCGTGAGCGACGACTCCAGGGTGGTGTCCTCGCCCAGCTCCAGGGTCGGCCCAGCGCTGACGTTGCCACTGGCAACGCCAATGGCCATGGCCAACCAGCTGCGCCGCCCGAACCCTTTGGCTGCGCCTTGCGCCGGCCACTTCGACATAGACATGCTGCTCTCCTTCTCTTGTTATTGTTGCGGTGTGCCGAAGCAGACTGGAACACCGCTGGCTGGCGCACATCGTCCGTTTGGTGAAACCGCCACGGCCGCCCTCAGGCCTGGGCCAGCGCCGCCCGCAGGTCGTTCTTGGCCACCTTGTTCGAAGGGTTCAGCGGCAACGCTGAGAAGAAGCGCACCTGGCGCGGCACCTTGTAGTTGGCCATGCGTTCGCGGCTCCAGCCGATCAGCTCCTGCTCGCCCAGCTGCTGCCCTTGGCGCAGCACCACGCAGGCGCAGCCCACCTCGCCCATGCGCGCATCGGCAATGCCGACCACCGCCACCTGGGCGATGGCCGGGTGGCCGAGCAACGCCGCCTCGATCTCGGCCGGGTAGCAGTTGAAGCCGCCGACGATGTACATGTCCTTGAGGCGGTCGGTGATGACCAGGTTGCCGGCGGGGTCCAGGCAACCGACATCGCCGGTGTGCAGCCAGCCCTCGGCATCGATGGCCTCGGCGGTGGCAGCCGGGTCCTGGAAGTAGCCCTGCATGATGTGGAAGCCGCGCAGGCAGATTTCCCCGGTCTGGCCCTGGGCCAGGCTGCCGTTGTCGGGGCCGCGGATGCTCACTTCGGTGCCCGGCAACGGCTGGCCGCTGGTACCGGCGATCACCTCGGCCGAGGCCTGCGGGTCGCACAGGGTCGCCAGGCCGCCGCATTCGGTCAGGCCGTACGCGGTGGTCACCACGCTGAACCCCAGCTCGCTGCGCATGCGCTCGATCAGGCTGGGCGGGATGCTCGCCGAACCGGTCACGGCAACCCGCAGGCTCGACAGGTCGGTTTCGGCCAGGCGTGGGTGGGCCAGCAGCGACAGGTACAAGGTCGGCGCGCCCGGTAGCACCGTGACCCGATCGCGGGCAATGCGCTCGAACACCACTTCGGCGTCGAACACGGCATGGGGCAGGATGGTCGCCCCGGCGATCAGGCACGTCAGCCAGCCCGCCTTGTAGCCGAAGGCATGGAAGAACGGGTTGACGATCAGGTAACGGTCACCCGGCCCCAGCCCCAGCACCCGCACATACTCGGTAAAGGCGCGCAGGTTCTGCCCGTGGGCACTCATCACACCCTTGGGCTTGCCGGTGGTGCCCGAGGTGAACAGCAGGTCGCAGACCGCCTCGGGGGCGATGCACAGCGCGCGCCGCTCGGCGGTGAGCTTCTCGATGGTCGCGGCCCCGGCCAGGAACTGCGCGTAGCTCAGGTCGTGCGCCGGCAGCACCTGGTCGCAAGCGAACACCACCTGGTGCTCCAGGGTCGCCGGACGCTGGGGGGCGAGCAGCGCCGGGTAGTCGACATCGAGGAACCGCTGCTGCACGAACAGCACCCGACAGCCGCTGCGCGCCAGCACGTCGGCGGCCTCGGCACCCTTCATGCGGGTATTGATCGGCACCAGCACGGCGCCGGCGCAGTGGATGCCCAGGGCCGCGAGAATCCACTCGCGGCTGTTCGGCGCCCACAGGCCGACCCGGTCGCCCGGCTGGATGCCCAGGGCCATCAGGCCACGGGTCACCTGCAAGGCCTGCTCCGGCAGGTCGGCGTAATCCAGGCGCATGCCGTTTTCCTCGATGGCGGCAACGCCTGCATAACGCTGGGCGCTGTCGAACAGCAGCCGGGCGATGGTGGCGGGCGGGGTCAGGGTCGAATTCAGGCTCTGGTTCATAGGCGTCACTCGGGAAAACGGATACGCAGGTGGGGGCTGGTCGGCACGGCCTGGCAGGCCAGAATCCAGCCTTCGGCCAGTTCGCCGGCATCCAGGGCATCGTTGTGCAGCAATTCGATCTCGCCCTGCTCCAGGGTGCACATGCAGGAGGCGCAGCCCCCTACCCGGCAGGCACTGGGCGGGTTGAGGCCGGCGCGTTCCATGGCGGCCAGTACGGTCTCGCCGCTGTCGCAGGCCAGTTGGTGCTCCTGGCCGTCCAGGCGCACGGCCAGTTGCGCGGCCACGGCGGCGTCGCTCGCGGTGGCCAGTGGCGCCTCGCCCTCGCCGGGCAGCGACACGAAGCGCTCCACATGCACCCGCGCCGGCGGCACGCCAAGCTGCCGAAGGGCTTCGACGGCGGTGTCCATGAACGGCCCTGGCCCGCAGATGAAGGCCTGGGCGTCGATGAACGGCCGCGCCAGTTCAGCCAGCTGCGCCGCCACTGGAATGCCCTGCAACGCGTCGAGCCAGTGCACCACCTGCAGCCGTTGCGGGTGCACCGAGGCCAGCAGGCGCAACTCATCGCGAAAGATCACCGACTGCGCGTCGCGGTTGGCATAGATCAGCAGGATGCGCCCGGACCCGACCAGCAGCGCCGAGCGCAGGATCGACAGCACCGGCGTGATGCCGCTGCCGCCGCCGAACAACACCAGGTCGCCGTCCAGGTCGCGCGGCACGAACACCCCGGCCGGCGGCAACACGTCCAGGGTCTGGCCTTCCTGCAGGCTTTCGCACAGCCAGTTCGAGGCACGGCCGTCGCGCACGCGCTTGACGGTCACCCGCAGCGGCTCGTCCAGCAGCGGGGTGCTGGACAGCGAGTAGCAGCGCGGCAGCCAGCCCCCCTCGAAAGGCACCCGCAGCGTCAAGAACTGGCCCGGTTGGTAGCGGAAGCGCTGCACAAGCGCCTCCGGCACCTCGAACTCCAGGGAGCGGGCGTCGGCGGTCTCCTCGACCACCCGCGCCACTCGCAGGGCTAGGTATTCACTCATACGAACGGGTCCGGGTTGGGCAGGCCCAGTTGCACCGCGCCGAAGCTTCGCCCGTAAGCCATGAAGTTGTTGGCGATGTGCCCGCGGGCCTGGTGCAGGTCGCGGAACAGACGCGCCACCGGGTTGGTGTTGTACAAGCCCGACGCCGCCATGCTGCGCAGCAGGTCGCTGACCCGCTCGGCACAGATGTTGGTGACGTAGGAGGACTGGTAGCGGTACAGCAGGCGCGTTTCGGTGTCCGGGTAGTCGCCGGCACGGGCCAGGCCCATCAGGTGCTCGTAGTTGCGCTCGAGCACAAGCTTCAGGCAATCGACGGTGATCACCGCTTCCGCTACGGCCGTCTGGGCCACGGGATCATCGGCCGTGCGCGCACCGTGCTTGCCGATATGCTGCGCCGCGTTTTCGCGGAAGGTATTGATCGCGCCTTGCAGGGCGCCGATGGCCGAGGTCGACACCGCGCGAGAGAACACCTGGGCGAACGGGATCGCATAGATCGGGTTGGTATTGACCAGACGCCCCGGGGTGGCCTCGAGGGTCCAGTTGTTGGTGCGCTGCACGCGGTGGGCCGGCACGAAGGCATCCTCGACCACGATGTCATGGCTGCCGGTGCCGCGCAGGCCGAGCACGTCCCAGTTCGGCTCGATGCGGTAGTCGGCCCGTGGCAACAGGAAGGTGCCGTGTTCGCTGGAAAAATCACCATCGGCCGGGAGAATGCCGCCCAGCAGCACCCACTGGCAGTGCTCGCTGCCACTGGAGAAGCCCCAGCGCCCGCTGATGCGGTAGCCGCCCGGCACCACGGTGACCTTGGCCGACGGCATGTAGGTCGAGGAAATCAGGGCATTGTGGTCCTGCTCCCACACTTCGCGCTGCGCCTCGACCGGGTAGCGCGCCACCTGCCAGGGGTGCACGCCCATCACACCGTACACCCAGGCGGTCGACATGCAGCCCTCGGCGAGGATCATCTGGATTTCGAAGAAGGTCCGCGGGTCGACTTCATAGCCGCCGAAGGCGCGCGGTTGCAAGGCCCGCAGCAAGCCGGCCGACTGCAGCTCCTCGATGGTCTGGTCAGGGATCCGCAGGTCACGGTCGGCCTGCGCGGTACGTGCCTTGAGCAGCGGCACCAGGCGCCGTGCGCGTTCGATCAGCTCGACTTCTTCCTGGGTCTTTTCTCGCAAACTGTGCATCACTGGTTTCTCCCGATCTCGCTGCGCCACTGCGCGAGTTGAGGTCGATGATCGGGTTGCTCAAGGCAGGATTCATCGTCAAAGCGGACTAGGGCTTGACCGCGCTGCGGGCCGCGCCTGCGCTAGTCCGTTGAGACGATGCCGCGCGCCGCCTGCGCCGCGATAGTCTTCGTCATCCACAGCCCTGAGGAAGCACAGCCATGAGTATCCTGCAGCGATTTCGCCTCGACGGCAGCGTCGCCATCGTCACCGGCAGTGGCCGTGGCATTGGCCGCGCCATTGCCCTGGCCTATGCCGAAGCCGGCGCTGATGTCGTCTGCGCCGCCCGTTCCCTGGACGACGTGCAGGCGGTGGCCGAAGCAATCCGCGCCCTGGGCCGCAACGCCCTGGCGTTCGCCTGCGACGTCAACGACCCGGAGCAGCGTCAGGCGCTGGTCAGCCAGAGCCATGAGCACCTGGGCCGCATCACCCACCTGGTCAACAACGTCGGCGGTGGCGGCCCCAACGACCCGCTGGGCCTGAGCCCGGAGCAATTCGACGAGATCATGCGTTTCAACGTCTCCAGCGCCTACGCGTTCTGCCAGTTGTGCGTGCCGCTGATGCGCGAGGCCGGTGGCGGCAACATCGTCAACATAAGCTCGGTGGCGGCGCGCTACGCTCAGCGCCATTTCAGCGCCTACGGCACGGCCAAGGCGGCGCTCAGCCACCTGACCCGCCTGCTGGCCCAGGACTTCGCGCCGCAGGTGCGGGTCAATGCCGTGGCCCCCGGCCCAACCCTGACCGCCGCGCTCGCCGGCGTGATGCCGGCAGCGATGCGCCAGAGCATGGAGGCCAACACCCCGCTCAAGTGCCTGGGCACGCCCGAAGACATCGCCGCCGCCGCCCTGTACCTGGCCAGCCCCGCGTCCGCCTGGGTCACCGGCAAGATCATCGACGTCGACGGTGGCGCCGATTCCAGCGTCTGGGTGGGCTGAACCCCTTTTCTCAGGCCGGTACACCACGCTCGGACCGGCCCTTTTTATTCCTTACCGCAGAGAGCCCCGTCATGGACGCCCATCTGATCACAGCGCTCGGTGACGAGCTGTTCAACGCCCTTCGTGGCCGCACCACCTTGGCCCCCCTGACCCGCCGCTACCCGGCCATCACCCTCGACCAGGCCTACCGTATTTCCCTTGCATTCCTGCAGCGCCGTGAAGCGCTGGGTGAGCAGGTGATCGGCAAGAAGATCGGGGTGACCAGCCGTGCCGTGCAGGAAATGCTCGATGTCCACCAGCCTGACTTCGGTTTCCTGACCGACGCCATGCAGGTCGAAGACGGCAGCGACGTGAGCCTGGCCCAGCACCGGCTGATCCAGCCGCGCGCCGAAGGCGAGATCGCCTTCGTGCTCGGTGAAGACCTGCACGGGCCGGGCATCAGCGCCGACGACGTGCTGGCCGCGACCCAGTGGGTCATGCCCTGCTTCGAGATCGTCGATTCGCGCATCGACGCTTGGCAGATCCGCATCCAGGACACCGTGGCCGACAACGCCTCCTGCGGCGTGTTCGCCCTCGGCAGCCAGCGCATCGACCCGCGCACGCTGGACCTGGCCCGGGTCGAGATGCAGCTGCTGAAAAATGGCCAGCCGGCCGGCAACGGCCTGGGCTCGGCGGTGCAGGGCCACCCTTGCGCGGCGGTGGCCTGGCTGGCCAACACCCTGGGCGAGCTGGGCATCCCGTTCCGGCGCGGCGAAGTCATCCTTTCCGGCGCCCTGGCGCCCCTGGTACCGGTCGTGGCCGGCGACCGCATCAGCCTGAGCATGAGCGGGCTGGGCCAGTCCAGCCTGCACTTCGTGCCCTGACACCCCTCCCCTGGAGCCTTAGACATGAGCAAGAAGATCCGCTGTGCGTTGATCGGGCCAGGCAACATCGGCACCGACCTGTTGTACAAACTCAAACGTAGCGAGGTGCTGGAGCCGGTCTGGATGGTCGGCATCGAGGCCGGCTCCGAAGGCCTGGCGCGTGCCCGCGAGCTGGGCCTGAAGACCACCGCCGATGGCGTCGACGGCCTGCTCCCGCATGTGCTCGAAGACCGCATCCAGATCGCCTTCGATGCCACCTCGGCCTATGTGCATGCCGAGAACTCGCGCAAGCTCAACGCCCTGGGCGTGCTGATGATCGACCTGACCCCAGCGGCCATCGGCCCGTACTGCGTGCCCCCGGTCAACCTCAAGGCCAACCTTGGCCTGGGCGTGATGAACGTCAACATGGTCACCTGCGGTGGCCAGGCGACCATCCCGCTGGTGGCCGCGGTGTCCAGCGTGCAGCCGGTGGCGTATGCCGAGATCATCGCCACCGCCGCCTCGAAATCAGTGGGGCCCGGCACCCGCAAGAACATCGACGAGTTCACCCGCACCACTGCCAACGCGGTGGAACAGGTGGGCGGTGCCCGGCGCGGCAAGGCGATCATCATCATCAACCCCGCCGAGCCGCCGCTGATCATGCGCGACACCGTGCATTGCCTGACCGAAGACACGCCCGATGAACCGGCGATCCGCGCCGCGATCGACGCCATGATCCTCCAGGTACAGCGCTACGTGCCGGGCTACCGGCTGGTCAACGGCCCGGTGTTTGATGGCAACCGGGTGTCGATCTTCATGGAGGTCGAGGGCCTGGGCGACTACCTGCCGCGCTACGCCGGCAACCTCGACATCATGACCGCGGCAGCGGCGCGCACCGCCGAGCTGTTCGCCGAGGAAATCCTCAAGGGCGAGCTGGTGCTGCGCCCTGCCCCCACTGCACTGGCCTAAGGAGCGACCATGGATCTCACTGGCAAACGCATCACCGTACATGACATGTGCCTGCGCGACGGCATGCACCCCAAGCGCCACCAGATCAGCCTGGATGAAATGCAGCGCATCGCCTGCGGCCTGGATGCCGCCGGGGTACCGCTGATCGAGGTGACCCACGGCGATGGGCTGGGCGGCAGCTCGGTGAACTACGGCTTTCCCGCGCACAGCGACGAGCAGTACCTGTCGGCGGTGATCCCGCTGATGAAACAGGCCAAGGTTTCGGCGTTGCTGCTGCCGGGCATTGGCACTGTCGAGCACCTGAAGATGGCCCATGAGCTGGGGGTCAGCACCTTGCGCGTGGCCACGCACTGCACCGAGGCCGACGTCAGCGAGCAACACATCGCCCATGCCCGCCACCTGGGCATGGACACCGTGGGCTTTCTGATGATGGCGCACATGAACAGCGCCGAAGGCCTGGTCACCCAGGGCAAGCTGATGGAGAGCTACGGCGCCAACTGCATCTACCTGACCGATTCCGCCGGCTATCTGCTGCCGCATCAGGTCAGCGAGCGTGTAGCCGCGATGCGCGCCGCGCTGCGGCCGGAGACCGAGATCGGTTTCCACGGGCACCACAACCTGTCGATGGGCGTGGCCAACTCGATAGCTGCGATCGCCGCCGGTGCCAGCCGCATCGACGCCGCTTGCGCGGGGTTGGGCGCGGGCGCCGGGAATACGCCGATGGAAGTGCTGGTGGCGGTGTGCAAGCGCATGGGCATCGAGACCGGGGTGGATGTGTTCGCCATCCAGGATGTTGCCGAGGACCTGGTGGTGCCGATCATGGACTTTCCCATCCGCAGTGATCGTGATGCGCTGACCATGGGCTATGCCGGGGTGTACGGGTCGTTCTTGCTGTTCGCCAAGCGCGCCGAGCAGAAGTATGGCGTGTCGGCGCGGGAGATCCTGGTGGAGATGGGCCGGCGCGGCATGGTCGGTGGCCAGGAAGACATGATCGAAGACACCGCGATGACCCTGGCGCGCCAGCGCGCCTGACTGTAGTCAACCACTCCCACAGCTCAAAGCCAGTGGCGTTTGAGCTGCACCCCAAAAGTTGGACGCTGAGTGTGTAAGGCTACGCGGCCTGGGCTCTGTAAGCCACAGGGCTCAGGCCGCCGAGTTTCATCTTG